>JBGCDG010000026.1:0-78024 GCA_045105195.1 Roseobacter sp.
TTTGGATCAGAAGCACTGATGAGCACGATGCTTGCTGTTTCTGCGCCATTGTCGATGTCATCGTTATCAACCGCTACAGAGATCGTGCCAACACCGTTTACGAATGTCACAATCTGGCTTTGATCGACCGCCTCAGACGTATCGAACAAGACCTCCAGATCACCATTGAAGGTATTGTCAGAGGTTGTGACTTCGAAATCGACAGTTGTCACACCAAAGTCACCGTTTTCGACCACATCGCCAGTGTCAGCCACGGCCAGCATCAGGTCCACCGGACGGTCTTCGACCACAAAGTCCAGTGTAACTGTCGCTGGTGCGTCGGCACCCTGATTGAGCCACAAAGTGTAGATCCCCGCTTCAAGTGGCAAATCGAAGCCAGCGAAAGGAATACCTTGCACATCATCGCCGGACGCGAGCAGTTGAAGCAGATTGTCGCCATCACCATAGAGTGCACCGCCATTCAGATCCCCAACGTTTTCAAAGGTGACTGGATTCGCAGTAACCTGTCCGCCGAACTGCAAACCTGCAAAGCCCGTCGTATCCCCGACTTCCTGGTTGTCGAAACCAGAAACGGTGATTGCCGACAGAACCTGACCTTCTGGCACTTCGAAGGTGATGTAGTCGCGGTCGCGCGGACCAACATCTCCTACCTGTTGTGCCGTGATTTCTGTCGTGCCGTTTTCCAGCACGCCAATGTCCGTTGGCGCCAGACCATCGTCAGAGAAGTCTCCATAGACCACACCATCGGCTGTATCCGGACCTTCAACAGGCGCCGCAGCTTGCGGTGACGACAGATTGAGATAGTCCCAAGAGGCTTCGAAGCTGCCAAAAACATCGCTGTTGTCAGAAGACGTTACACCAAAATGTGACTCTTGTGTTGTGGAGTTCAAGTTCGCAAGAACCGCCGCCGGAAGTGTCGCTGCAGCTTCGGTATGGAAACCAGCCGTTGGCTCTGGGCGAACACCACCGATAACAATTCCTGCCGCATCAAACAAAGTCACCCAAGGAGCAGCTGTTCCTGCCGCTTTATCGATCGCGATTGACAATTCAACCGAAGCAACATCCGAGATGTCTTTGCCCGCTTCGATCATTTCGACAAGTGTAGCCTGTACGTTGACGCCACCGGCGCCTTTGCTCCACATTTGGATGCCCATCGCGTCAAGCGCACCTGTGCCAGCCGCAACAGCGCCCCAGACAAGTTTCACCTGCTGACCCGCAAGCTGGGTTCCTGTACCGAAGACAATGCCCTGTTGGACATAGTTTGGAAGACGCCCGTCTGTGATCCCCTCCGATTGGAGCAGAGCCTCCGTGAATGGGTTGTCAAAGCGCGACGTCAAGAAGATGTCGTTCAGTGCGGGGTCGCTTACATCGGCTGACTTTGTAAAGTCATTGAGGCTGCCGTTGTCTGCACCGTCATTTATGTCCCCATTCGCAGTTTGAACGACAAGCTGTCCATTCTCCACTTCGGACGTCGCCTCGTTGATGGTCAGACCATTATCGCTACCAAGCGCGCCATCAAAACCGCCTACGGCTAACGCTTCTCCAGAGACACCGTCAAAGGACAGATCAAAGATTGCGTTCCCGACAGGTGCTTGGAATGCACTGTCGCTGGCCGCAATACTTACTGTTGCGCTACCGTTGATCGCAGAAATCACCGCGTTAGTGGAGGCGTTTGTCACTGTATCAATGGAAACGGTGAAGGTTTCGACCCCTTCCTCGTCTTCGTCATTCACGATCGGAACAGAAACCGTCGCCGACGTTTCATCCGCAAGAATGGTCACAGTGACAGGGTTCGGCGTACCGAAGTCTGCACCATCCGCTGTATCTGGCGTCAGCGTGAATTCAACCGTGATGTCCTCGCTCAAATCACCGATCCGGCTGAAGGTAATGGTCGCGTCCTCACCTTCGGCAGCAGAAACATCGGCCACGGAAATCGTTGGCGGCAGATCTGACGGAACCGCGTCATAGACAACGATCGCGTTGAAGCCTGGTTGGCCCTCCTCTGCTGTCACGTCGATGACGATCTCGCCATCAGTCACGATTACATTTTTGGTAATCTTGACAGCTGTATCGCCTGCATTGCCCGCCGCGACAAACGCGTCAAAATCCATTGCGAATTCTTCGCCGTTAAGTGTGTAGTCTCCCACACGGCCGTCAGCAGCTGTGTGGAACAGTTCTGCGAACCAAAGTTCAACAACATAGACACCGTTTTCAATTGGATATGTGGCGGTGAAATTTCCTGGGTTGTTCGCGTCACGGTATGTATGCAGCGCCGAGCCATCAAGTTCTGTATTGAAGCCCGTTTCTCCGCCAAATTTTCCATCAACGTTATTCGGCCCTGTTTTGGTTCCCGCCGAATAGTAGTCTTCGTTGTCGGCTTCCAGATCGATTCCAAGGATCGTGTCATCGGTAATCGCGCCGCCGTAAGTATTTTTATCATCTCCTGCCAGTGAACTGTCGAGCGAGTTAGTGGTCGCACCCACATTGATCGCCAGCGCAACGTTGCCCGCAACCAGGTTCTCGAGGTTTGGTTCAACAAAAAAGTCATTTTGCGCAATTGCAGACGTGTTACCTGCAGCATCTGCATAGGCACCGTCTGCAATGCTGACCTGACCTTGACCCGTTGGCCAGGCGCCCGATGGTGGTGTCAGCGTATATGTTAGTGTCGCTGTTTTGTCGTTGTCCGACAGCACAACAACAGGAACGCTCACACTGTCGGGAACGATGTCCGTAAAGGATAGCTCGCTGCCGTCAAGTGCTGCGAGCGATGCCGCGTCGAACCCAATGTCATCAGACAATTCAATGGTCAAAATCCGTGGGCTATCCTGATCGTTGAGTGGATTTTCAACGAAGATCTCAACAACCTCTGGACCAGTTTCATCGACTACCGGTGTGGATGCGCCCAGTTTGTAGAGAGCGAAAGCACTGATTTTTGGTTGGTCGATGCCACCCGCAGCAGCACGTGCATCGAATTCCATCGTGAAGGCGCCGTCTGTGACTTCGACCTCGTAACTTACGATGAACTGTTTGCCGCCTGCAGCACCAGGTTGGTCAAAGATGTCAAAATTGTCTTCGACAAGGTCGCCTTCGATTGTGATGTCCATCACGCGCTTGTTGTCGGTGAAAGATCCACCAACCAGACCATGGAAAATCTCAGCGGTGTAAATGTCAACGCGGTATGTTCCATTTTCCAGATCGGGAATCTCGTACCCGTAGTATTGCTCGTTTGAAGAACGCTCGTCCCAGTGCAACTCGTTGAAGGCGTCCGGGCCGAAATCGTTGGCCTGCACAGTAGCCGGCCCAGCGCCGCCACCACCGCTATAGATTTTTGATCCGCCAGTGCCATCCGCACCGGTGGTCAGATAAGCGGCGACAGAGGCGTTGTTAACATCCGAAAGGAAGGTCGTGGACACGCCGTTGATGTCGTAGGTGTAGTCGTTAGCGCCCGCATTCACGGCCACGATCAATTGCTCTTCAGGGATCAGGCGTATTTCTGTGCCTTCATCTGTTTCAGTGAATTCAAACCGCGTATCATCGCCAGCTTCAAAATCAATAAAGTCAGGGCCTGAGAATTTGATGGATTTGCCATCAACACTCAGAACTGCGGAACCTGCGGTAAAGGTAACGTCTTCCGCTGTGATCGTCTCGCCCTCGACAAGGACTACATCGTCTTCGCTGAAGTCGGTGATTTCGTCGCCGGCCAAGTCATCAAGAGAGCCGACAACCATGTCCGCGCCGTCGCCTGTCGCGATGACGTTTTCACCGGAACCCACGCGGAATTCGTTGTCGAGCTCATTGCCTGCAACTTCGAAATCAGCGGTGGATGCGGAACCATCGAAATTCTCAACGGTCTCGTCCAGTTGTCCCAGATCGGTATCAATGCCGTCATAGACAATCGTATCGAGCCCATCGGTACCCGCCTGACCGACGTCTTCCGCCGTGCTGGCGTCAATTTCGTTTCCGAATGCGACGATTTCGAGGTTGTTTATGTCAATCGCCTGAAGGCCGTTGAAATCAACCGCATCAGGATCATCGCCCCCTACATCTTCTGCAACGATGCCGAAAGCTGCGCCAGATGTTGCTGTCGTGGCGCCGTCGGTGATTTCATAATCTCCGGTCAAAACATCCTGCAGGACACCAACTGGAAGAGAGAATCCGGGCGTGCCATCGTTCAACTCAATTTCTGCGAAATCCGAGTCTCCTGTGAGCTTGTAGGAGACGGAAACTGCAAAGCTGTCTTCGATGTCAATTTCGATGCGCAGATCGACGTTGTCCACATTGACGTTTTTCAAGTCTGGAACGGCAACTTCTGCGAGGATTTGATAGACGTCATCAATCTCGTAGCCGACTTCGATACCAGGTGCGCCGTTGATGGATCCGAATACCACGCGCACAAAGTTAGACTGTGTACCGTCACCGAACATCATGCCTGTGACTTGGCCATCAACCTCGCTGTCGCCGTTGCCCGCCAACCAGTTTTTGAGGTTCAGCGTCGATACAACGCGCTCGACGTCATCTGCAAGACGCACACCGGTTTGAAGCGCATCTCGCGCTGTGTTGGCGGTGCCAACTACGGTGCCATCGACAACATCTTTGATCTGAAGGATGGGTGCGTTTCCGCCCGGCAAGATGTTCTCACCGTCATTGAACAAACCGTCTTGCTGTTGATCGATCGGGAAGCTCTCGCTCGCGGTTTGAGCATCTTGGTTCGCTGTCACACCGTCAAGCGCCGCACCCAGGAAGCCGGTACCCCCGACGGAGTTAGGAAAGTTTGTATTCAGTGGGCCAAAGTCGAGCAAAATGGCTTGGCCTGCGTCCAACGCATACCCATTTTCAGCACTAAATTCAAACGGATCAACAACATCACCAAGGCCATCAAGGTCATTGTCCAGAGGGTCAACAACATCTGAACCGGCCAGTAGAACAGCGCCGTTCGCGGGCTGGAAGATTTCAATGCCTGCGCCGCTTCCTTTGAACACAGCAGTCCAAACGGAACCCTGGAAAGGAGACGTTAGGCCAAGATCATTTACGTTATCACCCAATGATGCCAGCCCAAGCGGGCCACCATTCACGTCAATAACACTACGATCCGCCGCTTTGACCTCGCCACCGTTTGGATCGATTTCAACAGTACCGTCATCTTCGCGTCCAATGACGATCAGATTACCGCCAGAGTTAAACTGCGACGCAATAAGCGATCCAGACATTTTGACGCCGTTTTCCGGGTCGTCCAGAATGGTTGATGTGTATTCTGTCAGTCCGTTGATGGACCCAAATCCACTGTCGAGCGATCCGTCAAATTCACCGCCTTCGAGGTAGTTGCCTTCGATGGCGTTAGGCGCAACGACGATATCAGCGATATCCGCTGGCAAACCAGATGTCCCGATAAAGGTCCCAGCTGGTGCAGGTTCATTTTCTTCGACGATAAGCGCGCTGCCATCGGCTTGAATGTAAATGTCATACGCAACACCAGGGGTGACGGCGATGACCTTTTTGGTCAAGTCGCCTGCGTTAACACCAATGTTGCTACCTTCATTGGGTTTTGGGTTATTGGCTTCTACGATCTCAAGCCAATCGATGACTTCTTCATAGTCCGAAAGACCATTGTCGTTTCCGTAGCTGTCAACGTTGGACACCAACAGAAACGCGTTATCTGTGCCCGCATCAGGCGAGAAAAGCAGACCCGCACGCGAGCCTTCGGCGCGTGTTGGGTTCGGATGCCCACCGTATACATACGTCAAACCGTCAACTTCAAACGTCTGTGTTCCGCCTGCGCCGACGGACAGCGATTTGCCGTCGAGGTCATCGGAACGTGTCACTTCATGCAACTGGTCGAGGTTCCCGGGGTTCCAGTCTTCGATGTTGATGTCATCGTTATTGTTTCCGTCACCGTTGTTCAGGTTCAGGGCAATATACCCTAGCGCCTGTGCAAAGTCCTGCGCGGCTCCGTCGCCTGCTTCACCAACCGGGCGTCCACCCCAACTGTTGTTAGCACCATTGTCATAAGTGAAAACCCGACCATCTTCAGTTACCTCAACGTCAAACGCGTTCCGATACCCGGGTGAATAGATCTGCACCGGGCTGTCTTCTGTGATTTTGGCGGAGTTCAGGCCGTCGTTGCCACCGAATGGATCGGTTCCTTCGTCATCGTCGCCATCACGCGTCGGATCATCAAGTGTCGGCAGGTCATAGACGTAGCTCCGGCCATTGCCATCTACCAGAACATCCATCGCGTTCAATGCAGTCAGATCAACTTCAAGAATCGCAGCAGAATAGGGCTGCTCCTGTTGACCAGCGAAGTTGTTTGAAGGCGCGCCCGTATTGGCGTTACCGCCGTTCGCAACAATAATACGCTCACTGACGAGGATACCGCTTTCGTCGAATTCTTGGATCACTTCCAGGCCATTGACGGCGTGGTTTTCTTCGGAGCGCGCAAGTCCGCGCACGAGATCGACTGCTTCCCAGGTATCAGGTCCGGTCTGCGTCAGCTTGGTAATAACACCGGAGTTAGTGTCCAACCCATCATCCGCACCGGAGCCGCCCGCGCCAATCCGGCTGTCTGAGGATGTCACATACATCGTGACCGCCGGCTGTCCGTCGATCATTACCTGTTCGCCGTTTGAATCATATTGGTTGGTGACGTCGATACCTGTCACCTGGCGGTTGGATCCATTTGACTCGGATCCATCGTCGTCATGGTTTTGAATATTTTTAACGTCTTGCACCGTCACGGCGTCGGTCACATAAAACTGCGCTGTCTGGTCATCGTCGGTTAAATCCGAGTCACCAAATGCGATTGTCAGAACTTTGACTTCACCACTAACTTCGGTGACATACAGACGCCCATCAGGCCCCCAAACAAGCGAAGTTGGCTGCGAAAGTCCTACAACTCCATTGAGATCAAGTGCACTTGCGGAAAAATTATTCGTTACGGCCAAGGGTCAGTCCTCCAGGTATAAAACATAAATCTCGCGCGCGGTGCATCGAGCATAGGTTTTGTCTGGAAACGGGTATCTGAACTTACAACTTATGGTTGTAAAATAAAATCAACCAATAGCTCTTTTACGTATTACCAAACATGCGCACGAGATTTCTTCTCTACGAAATTGTTAACAAAGTGGCGTCATTCTTAGTATTCACGCAAGCAAAAATTTGCCGAAAATTTGGCTTTTTTACCGTGTTTTCAAATTCTCGCGCGAGGGTTGTAAAATCTTCCCTCATAGGTGATAGAGACGGTTTTTTCATCTACCTTTAGTGGCAAACTGGCTCTAATTCTGATTAAAAATTCTCTTCGGTTTTTGGTGTTAACCAATTTATGTAAACAATTCCATCGTTCTAGAGGTGTATTGTTTCCAGCACAAAGTGAGTCGCTACTTAGCGTCAGGCGATTCCGTATATTTTCCGGCGCGTTTGAGTAATGTTCGTAGGAGATCGAAAAACTATTTATTCTTACGCATAGATAGCGGGTTTTCGCCTGTGATCTAAGCCACTTTTAGCCGTCTGATTTCACATTAAAGTTGCAGGTTTCGTTAACTATTAGAATTGTTCTAGTTACTATACTTTAGGTATATCTTGATAATTGTGTTTACATTTTACGTAGAAGCAAAATACCTGTCAGCGCTCATTTGCGTAAGTGCCCAAATATGATCCTTCTTTGGCAACTGGAATGCGTAAAGCAAGCGCCTTTTACGGGGCGGTTTGGGCAGGACTAGGAGCTCAATTTGAGTGTTGTGTCGGCTCTGCTCGCACGCTGGTCGCGAAAAGCTCAGATTCCAGTTTTTGTCAGGTGTGGATTAAAACAGAAAGCAAAGTTATTCGTGCTTTTTCTTGGCAGCATCCGTTGCAACATAATCAACAAAGCCGGGCGCAATATAAGCTGCAGTTAGAACGCCTGTAGCATAAGCACCGGTGTCGATAGCGATGCGCCCGTCAGATTTCGCAGGCGACTTCACAATGACATGTCCATGAACTACCCATTGGCCATCTCCGCGCGCGATGCGGCCAAAATCCCGGTGACCCCAGATGAGATCGGACGGATCTTGGTCCGCCATTGATCGCATCGGGTTTGCGCCAGCATGTACAACGTGCACGTTTCCGTTCGTGTAGGCGTAAGGAAGGCTTTGGAGCCATGCAATCATGCGTGGGCCTATCGTCTGCTTTAAGGCGTCCCGCGCAGTGACATAATCTTGTTTGGAACGCGCGCCAACAGGGAGAACTATCCCGTAGCTTGCCATCGTTTGCAGGCCGCCAATGCGCCTCCAGCTCGGGCCGACGCCCACAGGGTCTTGCAAAAAATCAAGCAGTATTTGCTCATGATTGCCCTTGAGCGCTTTAAATTCCCCCGGCAAAGTCGTGCAAAGCTCGAATACTCGGTCCAGCACCGCGTGACTGTCCGGCCCCCGGTCGATCAGATCACCCACAAAGACCGCAGGTTCGTCCGTCAGGCGTAGAATGAGCGCGTCCAGCAGGTCTCGACGCCCATGGACGTCTCCAATAGCCCAAAAAGGCGTTTCTGGATGGATTGGGGCGAAAGGAACGTTTTCCCGCCCAGACAAGAATCCAACGCGCTGAATCTGCCTTTCAACCATTTGGTATGTGAAAGGCAGGTTCACAGCGTCAGCCCCGCATCGCTCTCGTGAAATAATCCGTCAATGGCTTGGTCAGATACTCGAGAGGCGATCTTTCGTTGGTTTTGATAAAGACCTCCACCGGCATGCCCGGGATCAGCGTATTGTCCCCCAGCTTTGCCAATTCTCCTTCCGATGGGATCACTTCGACGCTGTAGTACGGCTGACCGGTGATTTCATCCGTAAAGGCATCAGCAGAGAAATCGATGACAGCGCCAATCAGTTCTGGCGTTGTTGCGCTTTCAAAAGCCGTAAAACGAAGGCCAGCTTCCTGCCCGCGGTAGATCTGGTCGACGTTGGTTGGATCAATTCGCGCCTCGATCACCATCGGCTGATCCTGCGGGACGACATACATCATTGGAGCCCCAGCCTGCACCACAGATTGCAATGCAAAGACCTCGCTGCCGTAGATGACGCCGTTGACCGGTGATTTAACACTGAGACGCGACAGACGCTCCGTAAGGCCCAGCAGGCGTTCCTGAAGTTCGATTTCGCGGAAATCCAGGTCACGCAGGGTCGTGATGGCTTCTTCACGTTGCGTCGTTTTCAACTTGATGAGTTCGATGTTCACCTCGGCCACGCTGCCGCGCAATTGAGCGGAGGAGGCCTGCAAGCCACCTATTTCACCCTGGAGTCGTGCAGCTTCCCGGCGCAGTGTGGAGACCCGAGTTGCCTGGGTCAGACCCTTGGCCAAGAGGCTCTCCTGATCACTCAAATCCTTTTCAATCAGGTCTTCCTGTGTGCGCAGTGCTTCAAGTTGCCACCCGATCCCACCAATTTCATGTTCGTATTGGCTGCGCCGTTCGGCAAGCTGTTCACTTTCTCGGGCCATCGATGTTTGGCGTGCTTCGAACAACTGCTGCTGGCCCGCCATCAAATCACGCACGTCATTTGTTTCACGTGTAACAAGCCAGTCTGGAAACGCGACCGAATCCGCATCGTCGCGCTCGGCCTCGAGCCGAGACTTACGGGCGGCAATATCATCGAGCTGACCCCGAATGATCGCCACTTCGGACGTCAACAGAGTCGCATCGAATTGGATCAATGTATCTCCCGCCTGCACGATATCACCGTTGCGGGCCATGATCGCGCCGACAACACCGCCGTCGGGGTGCTGAATGACCTGACGCTTGGTTTCAACCTCAAGACGCCCAGAAGAGATCACAGCGCCAGCCAAGCGTGCCGTCACGCTCCAGTAGCCCAAACCCCCTACGAGGATCACCAGAGCCGTCAAACCAACGATCAAAGGAAAGCGCGCGCGCCATGGCGGCGGCGGTGGGGGACCAGCCATCATCATGATGCCGCTCCCACGGGTTGGATCACCCGTTTGATTGTTTCTGCATTCTTGAGCTGTTTCTTCAGCACTTCATCACGCGGACCACCATCCACAATCACACCGTTTTCCATAACTACCAACTCATCACATTCCGAAATGGCCATTGGTCGGTGAGTCATGATGAGCACCGACTTGCCTTCTTTTTTCAATTGTCGCACCGCATGGTTGAGTGCGTTCGAGCCTTCGACATCCAGCGCAGAATTCGGTTCATCCAGCACCAACAGCACAGGCGAGCCAAAGATTGCGCGCGCCAGAGCTACGCGTTGTCGTTGACCGCCCGACAGTATGTTGTCGTTCCCGTCAATGTATGTGTTGTAGGCGTCCGGAAGCCGAATGATCATCTCATGTGCATTGGCTTTCTTGGCAGCTTCGACGACCCGTGCGTCATCTGGCTGGATCGCCATGCGGGCAATGTTTTCCGCAATCGTACCAGGCAAAAGTGCCACTTGTTGCGGCAAATAACCGATGTATTCGCCCAACCGGTCCGGGTCGTAGTGTCCTAGCTCCACGCCACCCAAGCGGACTTCGCCTGCAGCCGGCGCCCAAAGGCCCATGACCGCTTTGGCAAGGGTAGATTTACCTGAGCCACTTTTGCCAATCAGACCCACAGCAGTGCCGGGTTTTACCTGAAACGTTACATTCTTCAGGGTCGCTAATTTACCGCCCGGCGGGATCAGCGTAAGATTGCGGCAGGTGAGGCTCGCCTCGGGCTCAGGCAATTGTATATAATTTCCCGGCTGCGGCACTTCAGAAAGCAATGCGTTCAGGGATTTCCATGCCATGCGCGCACGCTGGATCATGGGCCACTGACCCAGGGATTGCTCAATCGGCGCAAGTCCCCGACCAAGCAGGATCGTTCCTGCGATCATAGCACCTGCAGTCATTTCACCCTGCAGCACAAGATAGGCGCCGCCTGCAAGCATGGCAGATTGTAAAAACAATCGAAACGACTTGGTGACAGCGGTAAAGCTGCCCGTCCAGTCGTTCGATGAAATCTTTTCCTTAAGCGCTTCGTTGCGACGTACAAGCCAGCGGTCCGTCACTGCGGCGCGCATTCCTTGCGCTTGAACGACTTCATGCGCGATCTGTGCTTGGTCCGCAAAAGCCTGGGCACCATTGGATGCACCATGCGCCCGCGCGACCTTTTTATGCGTCATAATCTGGTTGACGATCGCAAGCACGGTCAGAACCACGGCCCCTGCTACGGCCAACCAGCCCAGCATTGGGTGGAAAATAAAGATTGCGGCAATGAAAATAGGCGCCCAGGGCATATCCATCAGCGCGAGAAAAACCGGCGAGGTAAACAATGCTTGAATGGCCTCTACGTCACGCAATCCAGTAATATCAGACGGGCGGCGTGTCTTGCAAAGTTCCAGTGTCGCACCGAAAATACGGCGGTCCAGCAAGGCCTGAAACCGAGCACCGAAGCGCGCAACGATACGGCCTCGTGCATAGTCCAGCATTGCCATGAGCGCATAAAGGAATCCGACGAGTACAAAAAGAGCGACCAGCGTTTCTTCTGAGCTTGATCCAAGAACGCGGTCATAGACCTGCAACATGAACAGCGGGCCAGTCAGCATCAAAAGGTTCACAAAGATACTGAAAATGAAACTGGAAATCATGAACGACGAACCCGCATTGCGGGCTTTTGCCAATTCACCTACCTGGGAGTTTTCAACACTCGACACTGCATACCTCGCAACAAGAAATCAATCGAAACGCACGACCGTAAAAGTAATGAACAAATCATTAATGTCGCGAAGATGCAGAAAGCCTTGATTCAAATCAAGCGTGTGCGTTTAAACCTCTGAAGTTACTTAACAAAATTCTACCCTAGGTGGAGAAATACAATCAATGCGCGATCACTGTTTTCCATTAACCCTCAATCATAGAAATTCACTCAAATTGTAGAAACTCAAGTGCGCTTAAAACTTGAATAGTTAACAATTTTTGATTCGGACAAAGCAGTATGAAGCATGCGAAGTTCTGATCAACGTACTTATATAAACCTACAAAAAAGATGCATAAAGTTTCAGTAAGTTAGCCGGTTTTCTGGTAAACAATGGACCTTGCAACGAAGACTTCGCCAAATCCTGCAAGCCAAACGCTAAGGCCCGTGACCATGACGCCTCGGAGGTGTAACAGGCCACTGCGATTGACGTTCCTGCACCTTGTACCTCGTTCCCCTACCCGCCATATAGGCTGCCAGCAAGGCAGGAGACAAAATGACACGCGACAGCTTTCCCGGTTGGCACGGCACCACGATCATTGGCGTTAAAAAAGACGACGAAGTGGTGATCGCTGGCGACGGACAGGTTTCTCTTGGGCAGACCGTGATCAAGGGAACCGCGCGCAAAGTGCGACGCCTCAGCCCTGGCGGTTTTGATATTGTTGCCGGCTTTGCAGGATCCACTGCAGACGCATTCACGCTTCTGGAACGGCTCGAAGCAAAGCTTGAAGCAACGCCAGGTCAATTGGCCCGTGCCAGCGTAGAGTTGGCCAAGGACTGGCGAACAGACAAGTACCTGCAAAAACTCGAAGCGATGCTCATCGTCTCTGACGGCAAGGATATTTTTGTGATTACAGGTGCTGGCGATGTCCTGGAGCCCGAACACGACGTGACCGCCATCGGTTCTGGTGGCAACTACGCGCTGGCCGCCGCACGTGGCATGATGGACAGTGAACGATCTGCCGAACAGGTGGCCCGCGACGCCATGGCCATTGCCGCGGACATTTGCGTCTATACCAACGGCAATCTGACCGTCGAAAAAATCAGCTGACACCCATAAGCAAGACTGGACACACCTGTGACCGACCTGACCCCCCGTGAAATCGTCTCGGAACTCGATCGTTTTATTATTGGCCAGAAGGATGCAAAACGGGCTGTTGCAGTTGCGCTGCGCAATCGCTGGCGGCGTAAACAATTGGCAGATGATCTGCGTGATGAGGTTTATCCGAAAAATATCCTTATGATTGGCCCGACGGGTGTTGGCAAAACAGAGATCAGTCGACGTTTGGCAAAGCTCGCCCGTGCGCCATTCCTCAAGGTTGAGGCTACAAAATTCACCGAAGTTGGCTATGTGGGCCGTGACGTGGAACAGATCATCCGCGATCTGGTAGATGCAGCTATCAGCATGACGCGTGACAATATGCGGGACGATGTTAAAGCCGCCGCGCATCACGCCGCCGAAGAACGGGTGATCAGCGCCATCGCTGGTGAAGATGCACGAGAGAGCACCCGAGATCTGTTCCGCAAAAAACTCAAATCCGGCGAGTTGGACGACACATTGATCGAACTCGACGTTGCCGATACCTCAAGCCCTTTCCCTACGATGGATATTCCGGGTCAGCCCGGTGCCAATATGGGCATGATGAATCTTGGGGACATCTTTGGAAAGGCCTTTGGTGGCCGCACCACGCGCAAAAAACTGACCGTGGCGCAAAGCTATGACGTGCTGATTGGGGAAGAAGCCGATAAGCTTTTGGACGATGAAGCGGTCAACCGCGCAGCCATTGAATCTGTCGAGCAAAATGGCATCGTCTTTTTGGATGAAATCGACAAGGTCTGCGCACGCTCAGATGCGCGTGGCGCTGATGTCAGCCGCGAAGGTGTGCAGCGCGACCTGCTGCCCCTGATCGAAGGCACGACCGTGTCGACCAAACACGGACCGATAAAAACCGACCATATTCTTTTTATCGCGTCAGGCGCGTTCCACATCGCCAAACCATCCGACCTTCTCCCGGAACTGCAGGGCCGTTTGCCGATCCGCGTGGAATTGCGCGCCCTCACCGAAGAGGATTTTGTGCGCATACTGACCGAAACCGACAATGCGCTGACCTTACAATACACCGCCCTCATGGGCACCGAAGAAGTCACAGTCACGTTTACCGGAGACGGCATTGCCGCACTTGCGAAAATCGCGGCCGACGTTAATCAAGCGGTCGAGAACATCGGCGCGCGCAGACTGTACACGGTCATGGAACGTGTGTTCGAAGAACTGTCGTTTGCAGCCCCTGATCGTGCGGGGGAAGAAGTGACCGTTGATGCGGCGTTTGTCGAAGAAAACCTAGGCGCGCTCACAAAATCGACGGATGTTAGCCGCTACGTGCTTTAAGGCTTTTCAAAAGCGGGCACGCCTGCGACAGGTGCCTCATGGGCTATCTGCGCTTTCTTCATGAAAACAGGCTGTTTCTGCTGGCGGGGTTTTTGCTGACGTTCACCTCGTCCTACGGCCAAACTTATTTCATCTCGCTTTTCACGGGTGAGATAAAACAGGGCTTTGCTCTCACGGATGGTCAGTGGGGCGGGATCTACACCATCGGGACAACGCTTTCCGCTGTGACAATGATCTGGGCGGGCGTACTGACGGACAGATTCCGAGTTCGACATCTGTCGCTGGTCGTGATGATCCTGATGGCATTTGCCTGCCTCGCCATGAGCGTTGTGACCCATTGGGTCTTGTTGGTGTTTGTGATCTTTGCCTTGCGGCTGATGGGTCAAGGCATGATGTCACATCTTAGTGCTGTGGCCATGTCGCGTTGGTTCGTGGCGGCACGTGGGCGCGCAATCTCGCTAGCCTCGATGGGTTTTGCAGCCGGCCAGGCATTGCTGCCAATCGTGTTTGTGGCCCTCCTGGCTCTGATGGACTGGCGCTTGTTATGGTGCGTTGCCGCGCTTTTTGTGGTGATGGCCATTCCGGCCATGCAGGTGCTGTTGCGACAAGAACGAACACCGCGCTCTATGGCAGAAACCACCCAAAGCCTTGGAATGCAGAATAAACACTGGACCCGGCGCGACATGCTTAGCCATCCTCTCTTCTATCTGCTGGTGCCCATGATCATTGGGCCATCCGCTTGGGGCACCGCCCTGTTTTTCCAGCAAGTCCATCTGACCGAAGTCAAAGGGTGGAACCTCTCTGCCTACGTCGCCCTAATGCCACTGTTTACCGCATCGACGATTTTCTTCACTTTTGTCTCCGGTTGGGCCATCGACCGTTTTGGCGTGAAATGGGTTGTTCCGTTTCAGCTGCTGCCTTTCGCGATGTCTTTTATCGTTTTGTCCTTTGCCGATACGATTTTCATGGCGGGTGTTGGTTTGGTCATCTTTGGCGTGGGTCAGGGTTTGCAAGGCACCGCTACGACAGCGCTCTGGGCGGTTTATTATGGCACCCGGCAACTCGGTGCGATCAAATCAGCGGCAACAGCTCTGATGGTGTTTGGTTCGGCAATCGGGCCTGGGATTACCGGGATGGTCATCGACTATGGCATCGATTTTCCCGGTCAGATGATTCCCATCGCTATTTACTATCTTGTTGGAGCTGCGCTAGCGGCTGTTGGAGTGTTCCGCTACAGCGATACATTGCCCAAGCAGTCCGAAGATCTTCGGCCTAACGTTTCCGTTTGAGATAGACGTAATAAGCACCGCCGCCGCCGTGACTGACGTGGGCAGGTGCCACTTGCAAAACGACCGAAGCACAGGGTTGCGTGGCCAACCATCGTGGCACCTGATGACGCAAGAGACCATGGCGTACGGGGATCGGACCTCCCTCGTCCCTGTCTTTGCCCTTGCCTGTGATGACCAGAACCAGCCGTTTTCCTGCACCATGCGAGGACATAATAAACCGCAACAAGGCCCCATGCGCACGATCAAGCGTCATGCCATGTAAATCCATTTTCGCTTCGGGCCTGACTTTGCCTCTGTTCATTCGAGCGTAGGTTTTGCGGTCCATCTGAAGTGTCGCAGTTTGCAGACGTTCAGGCAATTTTGGCACCAAATCAAAACTGGTTTTACGAGGAACGGGTTGCGGCGCTGATTTGCCATCCAATGAAACGCGAGCACGTGTTGGCTCGGGTTTCTTGGTCGCGGCGGCGGCTGGCGCAGGCGCGTAGGCAGCAGGGTCAAAAGTTTGCCCCCGGTGCATGGCGTCAGTGTTTTTAGTAACCTCCTGCCACAACGCAATTTCTTCCGGCTTCAGGCGACGACGGCTCACTGTGCGGCCTCCGGCACCATGGCGTAGGCGCGCTGCGTGGGTAAAAGAACGACCATCCGACCAGGATCTCTAAGCCTTCCTGCTGCCCGGCCCGCCGCGTCACCGGTGCCAAAAAAGACATCCGCCCGCTGTGCGCCCTTGATCGCTGATCCCGTATCCTGCGCAATCATAAGACGTCGCATGGGCCCCTCCCCGTCTTTCTCAATCCACACCGGCGCTCCCAATGGCACAAAGGACGGGTCGACCGCAATCGATCGCAACGTGGTGACCGACCGGTTCATTGCACCCAATGGTCCCATATGGGCGGGAACCTCGCTGACCTCGCGGAAAAACACGTAAGATGGATTGTGATAGAGTAGCTCGCGCCCGGCCTCTGGATTCCTGCGTACCCAGTTCTTTATGACTTCAGCGCTGACTTGATGCGGCTGATATATACCACGACGTACCAGTTCCTGCCCGATCGAGCGATACTCATGCCCATTCTTGCCGCCGTAGCCCACGCGCAACTTCGAGCCATCCGCCAGTTTGATGCGTCCAGATCCTTGTATCTGCAGGAAGAATTTCTCCACCGGATCATCGACCCAAGCGATTTCCAGATCACGCCCTTTGAGTTTGCCCTCCTCAAGAAGTGTGCGTCGGGAATGCCACTGTGCCACCTCGCGCGCTTCCGGCGGCATTTTATAGAGCGGGTAGCGAAACCGGCTGGAGGGGCGTCGCGCTCCATCCAGCTCGGGTTCGAAATAGCCGGTAAAAAGCCCATCCCGCCCGTCCTCGATCAGGACCGGGCGAAACAGCAGCTCAAAAAACTGACGGGGATCCGGTTTAGAAGTAGCATACGCACAAATAGCTTGCCAATCTGGATCGTCGAGATCGACGCAGGTTTCATTGAAAACAGCCAAAGCAGCCGCGTGATCGTCCTGCGGCCAGCCGTCCAGATCATCAAAAGACAAAACCGTGATGCGTGTATCCGCAAATGCTGCGCCAGACATCGCAATCAGCCCGGCGCAGAAAAGTACAGCAAGTGCGCGCCTCACCCGTCTGTGGAGACCAGCACCCAGTTCGGATCGTCTGAACCCATTTCGCGCGCAAAAGTCCATGTGTCTTTCTGGCGTTTGATATCGGTTAGGCTGCCTTCGATGATCTCACCTTCGCTGTTGCGTACGGCAGAGGTCAACTCTCCAGTGAAGCGGATCGTCAGCTCGCCGTCGTTTGTCTCCGGATCCAGCGTGGCGTCCACCAGTTTCAGCTCACGCACACCGACGAAGCTGGCTTCGATCGTAAGGCCTTGGTCCTCACGCGCGGCAACACCTTCGACAAAAGAATCGTAGATGTCTTCAGCTAGGAAAGGTTGGATGTCATCCAGATTGCCGTTCTCATATCCCATGACGATCATTTCGTAAGCGTTGCGCGCACCGCCAAGAAATTCTGTCACGCTGAAGTGTGGCTCCAGCCGCTTCATACGCGCAAGCGCGTCAGCCGCGTCAGAGTCTTCATCAACGTGATCCGTGATATCAAGATCCGGACCACCCTCGATCACTTCGAAGTCATGCGTCGGACGGCGGTCCTGTGTGGGAGCCTCAGAAGGACCGGGTTCGAACCCATCACGTGTCCCCAGCACGTTTTTGAGCCGCAGGATCAGGAAAACAGCGATACCGGCTAGAACCAGGAGCTGTATTATTTGCGAATTCATATGTACCTCAAGTCGCGCGGAATATGGAAACATGGCGTTACTGGCCTTATGTAGGTGCACGACCCCTGCAAGTCCACCGTAGGTCGTACGAAAGGAAGTACCAAAATGTGGCTGTTCATCGCCTTTCTCGCGATACCGCTTATCGAAATCACGCTGTTTATCCAAATTGGCGGCATCATTGGTCTCGGCTGGACCTTGGCTACAGTCGTGGTAACAGCCATTCTGGGCACATTCCTAGTGCGCAATCAGGGTGCGTTGGCGTTGGGCCAAGTCCGCAATTCTTTCAACGAAATGCGCGACCCTACGGAACCTTTAGCACATGGCGCCATGATCCTCTTTTCTGGGGCGCTTTTGTTGACACCAGGATTTTTCACCGATGCGGTTGGTTTTTTGTTGTTGGTTCCTGCGGTGCGGACCAGTGCGTTTCGCGCCGTCAAAGCGCGTGTGAACGTTCAAGGCTTTCAAACCGGGCCTGGGCGGCAACACCCACATCAGAGGCCAGCAGGCCAAAGAACACGGGAAGATGTGATCGATGGCGAGTTTATTGAGGTACCCCCGGACAGTGACACGCCCAAACGGCCCTCTGGCTGGACGGACCATTGAGGTCAACCAACCAAGCTGATAAGTCACGGCAAACCTATTTTTTCAGGAGCGCATAATGGCCGAAGACGACGAAAAACAAGAGACAGCCGCACAACCCCAAGCACCGCAAATGCGCGTTTTGGGACAGTTCATTCGAGACATGTCCTTTGAAAACATCATGGCACAGAAAGGCGCGCCGTCCGATGCGCAGCCTGACGTGCAAGTGCAGGTAAGCCTCGATGCCAAGAAGCGTACGATGGACAATCAGTACGAAAGCGCGATCAAGCTGAACGTGACTTCCAAGATCAAAGAGAAAGATGCGACGCTCTTCGTATTGGAAATCGACTACGTCGGCATTTTCCACGTTGAGAACGTTCCCGAAGATCAGCTGCATCCATTTCTGATGATCGAATGCCCACGCATGATCTTCCCGTTCCTGCGTCGTGTGGTCAGCGACATCACACGTGACGGTGGGTTCCCACCGCTCAATCTGGAAAACATCGATTTCCTGTCGCTCTATCGCAACGAGATTGCGCGTCGTCAGACCAGCGAAACCCCAAAGATGGACGCCTGATCAGGCCTTCCCCCACAAAGCGCCTTCGCCCAGTGCCGCCACAAATGCGGCATGGGCGGCGGATTCTTCGTCGGTAATGCGCGGCGACAAGGGTTTTGGTCGCGGGCTGGGCGCCCAACGGGTCTCCGCATTTTCATCAGATTGGGTCGCGGTACTGGATAGGCCAAAATCAGGCTGACGGCCTCCGATCAACTCAAGATACACTTCAGCGAGAATTTCGCTATCGAGCAAAGCGCCGTGCAATGTACGTGCTGTATTATCGATATTGAACCGACGGCACAGTGCATCCAAAGACGCCGGAGAGCCAGGAAACCGCTTGCGCGCGATTTCTAGCGTATCAATAGCCTGCTCCCAAGGAATTGCTGGCAATCCCATCCACTTCAATTCAGCGTTCAGGAATTTGATATCGAAGGCCGCATTGTGAATGATCAATTTTGCATCACCGATAAAATCGACGAATGCCTGCCCGACTTCGGCAAACTTTGGTTTGTCGCGCAGGAACTCATCGCCAAGCCCATGCACTTGAAAAGCTTCGTCGGGCATGCCGCGTTCCGGGTTGATATACTGATGATAGGTCCGCCCCGTCGCCATGTGGCCCATCAATTCAACTGCACCGATTTCAACAATCCGGTCTCCGGTTTCTGGATCAAAGCCGGTGGTCTCCGTATCGAGCACGATCTCACGCATGGTCAAGCTTCTCTCTGATCTCTGCTAAAATAGTTTGGACCTGCGCGCGGGCATGTTCAAGCGTATCCGTTTGGATCACAAAATCAGCATGCGCACATTTCTCTGCAGCAGGTATTTGCTTTGATTTGATTTGCTCAAACTGCGCTTTTGTCATTGTGCCGCGTGCGAGAACACGCTCTTCCTGAACCGCCGCCGGCACAGACACACAGGCAACCGCATCTACGCTGGCGTTGCCACCCGTTTCAAAAAGCAATGGTATATCCAGCACGACTATATCTGTTTCAGCCTGCTTTAAAAACTGTGCGCGGTCCGCAGCGACCAACGGGTGCACGATCTTTTCAATGCGAACCAATGCTTCCGGGTCTTCGGAAAGAGTGCGCTTGAGTTGGACACGACAAACAGCTCCTTCCACAATTGCGTTCGGCCAACATGCACCAATCGGAGCGACCGCAGCGCCACCCTTGGCATAAAGCTGGTGAACCGCTGCATCCGCATCCCACAGCGCGCACCCTTCATCAACAAACATCTGTGCCGTAGTCGATTTACCCATTCCAATTGAACCGGTCAGGCCAAGCTTGAAGCTCACGCCAACAGCGCCTTGCGGGTTGCCTCAGTGACAATTGGTCGGGGACCAAACCACCGCTCAAATCCCGGAACGCCCTGATGCAGCAGCATGCCAAGTCCGTCTACCGTTACACAGCCCTTTTGCACAGCAACCTCAAGAAGCGGTGTCCGGAGCGGTGTATAAACGAGGTCGGTAACGATGGTTCCAGGTTTGAGCCCATCAAGCGGGATCCGCATCTCGGGATGTCCAATCATGCCGAGCGACGATGTGTTAACAACAAGCACAGCTTCTTCCAAAACATTACCGGCCTGCACCCAGTCAACGACTTCGACCCGGTTGCCGAAATCATCTTGCAGTTTTTCGGCGCGGCTTCGGGTACGATTGGTCAGAATGATTTTTGGTACGCCGGCATCGAGCAAAGCAACGATCACAGCACGCGCGGCACCCCCTGCCCCAAGCACAACCGCCGCACCCGACCCCGGCTTCCAGTCAGGCGCACCGCCGCGCAGGTTTTCCAGAAAACCATACCCATCCGTATTGTCGGCATGTATTTTTCCATCCACCCGGAAGATAAGCGTATTCGCGGCACCAATCAATGTGGCGCGGTCCGTGACAAGGTCAGCGATACGCAGAACGGCCTCTTTATGCGGGATTGTAATGTTGACGCCGACAAAACCCATCTTGGGTAAACTGCGCAACACTTGCTCTAGATCACTTGAGGCAACATCCATAGGGATATAGAAACCGTCCACCCCGTAGGCGTTCAGCCAGTGACGATGAAGCTGTGGCGATCTTGAATGGGCAATGGGTGATCCAATCACCCCTGCCAGTGGAATTTTCTGGTCACTCATCTTGGCATATCCCCCCGTAAAGCCAGATAGGACAGCAATTCCAAAAGAGGCAAGCCCAAGACGGTGAAGTAATCACCTTCGATCCGTGAAAAGAGCCGGGCGCCCTCCTCTTCCAATTTGTAGCCTCCGACGGAATGGCAAATGCTCTCCCAATTGCGCGTGACATAATCTTCCAGATAGCCATCCGTCACCTCGTGCATACGCAAACGCACAATGCCAACATGACGCCAAATTGGTTGACCGCCTTCACAGATCACTGCCGCAGACAAAAGCGTGTGGCGGTCGTTTCGCAACGCCTTGAGTTGCGCGATAACGTCATTCTGGGTCTCAGGCTTGGCAAAGAGGTGGCCACGGTGATCCAATACCTGATCACACCCTAGAACCAGGGCACCAGGGTGCTTTTCACTTACCTTCCGAGCTTTGATTTCTGCCAGAGTATCAGCAATGTCACGCGGCGTCGCCGTTTCGGCCACCAGCGCGTCGCGCACCAGCGCCTCGTCTATACGTGGGTTTTCAGCTGTGAAATCTATGGCAGCGTTCCGTAGGAGCTGTGCACGAATTTCAGAGCCTGAGGCCAAGATGAGGGGTGTCGGCATGTGTGTAACCCTGTGCGTGAAAGACCATAAAAAGCGAGGATGATTTCTGCATAAATACTCGACGTTGTGCAACACCGCCAAGACACCGCTCTTAACCAGATCTTAATCTTGATTAATGCATCGCGGTATAAGGATAAAATTGATGTGTGGATAATCGTAAATCCCACGATTTATCCACAGCTTTATGCGCGATTCTCAGAAAAAAATAACTATTAGGATATTGATTTTAAATCATTTAATGTAACTCATGAAGATTTCGTAAAATAGTCTGGAAAAACTTATTCCATGGGTGAAAAATAGAGGGAGAACTTTTGATCCACAGATTTCGTCTTTCCCTACAAAATCATCATCCTTTTATCTTTCTTTAATTATTTATAAGGAAGGCCAGCGAACGGAGTGTATGATGTCTGACCTACTGGCGACCGGGTATCCTTGGATCAAAGCATTTCACATTATGTCAGTCATGGCGTGGGTGGCAGGTTTGTTTTACCTACCTAGGCTCTTCGTTTACCACGTTGAGCAGGTTGGCAACCAAGGCAAGACCCATGAGATGTTTCAAACCATGGAACGACGCTTGCTAAAAGCAATCATGAATCCGGCTATGATTACGACTTGGTTCTTTGGACTGTGTTTAGTCTTTACCCCCGGAATCATTTCTTGGGACCAAGTTTGGCCATGGACTAAGGCTGCTGGCGTGCTTGGCATGACTTGGTTTCATCACTGGCTTGGCTTGCGCCGCAAGGAATTTATTGCTGGCAGTAACACATTGACAGGTCGCCAGTACCGTTTGATGAACGAAGTACCGACGCTTTTGATGGTTTTGATTGTCCTTTCTGTTGTCGTTAAATTTTGAATGAATTGACTCCGACGCAAACAAGGCCTAGGACACGGCTACCCCTCCGTCCGGAGACGGCGCAGACCATACATCTTTATGACCGATCGCCCGATGCACGTCATCCGGCTACTATGGGATTTTTCCATGCCTTCTGATCAAATTGTTATTTCCATAGAAAAATTGAATCTCGCAGACCTTAAGCGCAAGAGCCCCAAGGATCTTTTGTCCATGGCCGAGGATCTTGAGATTGAGAACGCATCAACAATGCGCAAAGGCGAGATGATGTTCCAGATTCTGCGCGAACGCGCAGACGAGGGCTGGGAAGTATCTGGCGATGGTGTTCTGGAAGTCTTGCAGGACGGTTTTGGTTTCTTGCGATCCCCGGAAGCGAACTATCTGCCGGGCCCTGATGACATCTACGTATCACCCGAAATGATCCGCAAATATTCGTTGCGGACAGGAGATACGATCGAAGGGGTAATCAAAGCGCCAGACGATAACGAACGATATTTTGCATTGCTCGACGTGACGCAGATCAATTTTGAAGATCCAGAGAAAGCGCGCCACAAGGTTGCTTTTGAAAATCTTACGCCGCTTTATCCTGACGAACGCCTGACGATGGAAACAGAGGATCCGACAGTGAAGGATCGGTCGTCCCGGATCATCGATCTGGTGGCCCCAATTGGGAAGGGTCAGCGTTCACTGATCGTTGCACCGCCGCGTACTGGTAAAACTGTACTCTTGCAGAACATCGCGAATTCAATCGAGCGTAACCATCCGGAATGTTACTTGATCGTTTTGTTGATTGATGAACGCCCGGAGGAAGTGACGGACATGCAACGGTCAGTGAAAGGGGAGGTCGTTTCCTCGACCTTTGACGAACCTGCAACACGACATGTCGCGGTGTCAGATATGGTTATCGAAAAAGCGAAACGTTTGGTTGAACATAAGCGCGATGTTGTGATTTTGCTCGATTCGATCACCCGTTTGGGACGCGCATTTAACACGGTGGTGCCATCCTCGGGTAAAGTTCTCACAGGTGGTGTGGACGCGAACGCATTGCAGCGTCCAAAGCGTTTCTTTGGTGCGGCACGTAATATTGAAGAGGGCGGGTCACTGACGATTATCGCGACCGCCTTGATCGAGACGGGTAGCCGGATGGATGAAGTAATTTTTGAAGAGTTCAAAGGCACCGGTAACTCCGAGATTGTTCTGGACCGTAAGGTAGCAGACAAACGCGTTTTCCCCGCGATGGACATTCTGAAATCGGGCACGCGGAAAGAAGAACTGCTTGTGGATAAAATCGATCTGCAGAAGACATTTGTCTTGCGACGTATTTTGAACCCGATGGGGACAACAGATGCGATCGAATTCCTGATTTCGAAGTTGAAGCAAACAAAAACGAACTCGGATTTCTTTGATTCAATGAATACGTAACTTATTGTTTAAAAACAGTAGGTTAATTTATGGATACTATTTTTGCCTTAGCATCTGCACAGGGTCGGGCAGGGGTGTCCGTCGTGCGGCTTTCAGGTCCGCATGCATTTCCCGTGGCATGCCAACTTTGCGGTTCCTTGCCAAAAGCCCGAGAGGCTGCGGTGAAACTGCTGAAGGATCAGCTGGGTCAAGTCCTTGACCAGGCGCTTGTCCTTGTTTTCGAGGGCCCGGCAAGCTTTACTGGTGAAAATACGGTCGAATTCCAATTACATGGAAGTGTGGCTGTCGTGCGGGCGGTTCTTTCAGCGCTGAGTAAAACAGGAGCAGCGCGACATGCAATACCGGGTGAATTTACCCGACGTGCTTTGGAGAACAATAAATTAGATCTGTCTCAGGTCGAAGGTTTGGCCGACCTGATTGACGCTGAAACTGAGGCGCAGCGCAAGCAAGCGTTGCGTGTCTTGTCAGGCGCTCTCGGAGATAAGGTCGAGCGTTGGCGTGTTGACCTTATCCGCGCTGCTGCCTTGCTGGAAGCGACGATTGATTTCGCAGACGAAGACGTTCCGGTGAATGTCACGCCAGAGGTCGACGGTCTTTTGAAGGGCGTTCAGCGTGACGTTGAAGCAGAGATTAAGGGATCACATGTCGCAGAGCGCGTGCGTAGCGGTTTTGAAGTTGCTATTGTGGGGCCTCCGAACGTTGGTAAGTCAACACTGTTGAATCGCCTTGCAGGTCGTGAGGCCGCAATAACATCTGAGATTGCTGGAACCACGCGTGATATAATAGAAGTGCGTATGGATTTGGGTGGCTTGCCCGTAACATTTCTCGACACGGCTGGCCTGCGTGACAGTGACGATCAGATTGAAAAGGTGGGTATCAAGCGTGCTGTATCGCGAGCGCGAGATTCGGATTTGAGGATTTTCCTTTCGGGGCCTGAGGAAGAGTTACTTTTAGAACCTTTGCCAGAAGATATTCGTGTCACACCAAAAGTGGATCTTTTGACTGCATCTAGAATTGGCATATCAGGTAAGACAGGGGCAGGGGTGTCGGAACTTATCAGAAGTATTGAGAAGGTGCTTTCAATTCGTGTAACCGACGCAGGGTTGGCGACGCATGAGCGGCATCGCGTCGCTTTGGAGGTCTCTTTGGACGGACTTGTTGCAGCACAGGAAGTCCTAGAACGTGGCCCAGAGAACTATGATATAGCATCTGAGGAACTTCGGACTGCGATTCGTGCTCTTGAGGCTTTAGTCGGTCGAATTGATGTTGAGAACTTGCTGGATGAAATATTCTCCAGTTTCTGTCTTGGAAAGTGATGGAGTGTTTCACGTGAAACATTTTGATGTGATTGTAATTGGCGGTGGGCACGCCGGTGCGGAAGCCGCCCATGCATCCGCCCGGATGGGAGTAAAAACAGCACTCGTGACGATGTCGGAAGAGGGCATTGGAGTGATGTCTTGCAATCCTGCTATCGGCGGATTGGGAAAAGGGCACCTTGTCCGAGAGATTGATGCTCTCGACGGCGTAATGGCGCGTATAGCCGATTTAGCGGGTATTCAATTTCGACTTTTGAACCGTCGAAAGGGGCCGGCTGTCCAGGGCCCGCGCGCACAATCCGACCGCGCGATTTACCAATCCGAGATGTTGAAGACGACGAGAAGCCAAGATAACCTTGAGATTGTCATCGGTGAAGTTGTTGATCTGAGGATGCACGGCAATACAATCAAGGGTGTTACTCTTGCAGACAAGACTGAGCTTTCGGCCGCAGCTGTTGTTCTGACGACAGGAACTTTCCTACGTGGTGTGATCCATATCGGTGATGAGTCAAGATCTGGTGGGCGCATGGGGGATCGCGCATCCGTTCGGCTAGCGGAACGGATGGATGGCTTTGAATTGCCAATGGGGCGTTTGAAGACTGGGACGCCACCAAGGTTGGATGGGCGCACAATTCAGTGGGATGCTCTTCAAGATCAACCTGGAGACAGCGAGCCAACTCTTTTTTCGTTCATGTCTACGGGTGTATCTGCACGGCAGGTCTCCTGTGGGATTACCCATACGAACGTCAAGACGCACGAAATCATAAGAGAAAACCTCGAACGGTCAGCAATGTATGGCGGTCACATCGATGGCATAGGACCCAGGTACTGCCCATCCATCGAAGATAAAATCGTACGTTTTGCAGATAAGGATTCCCATCAAATTTTCTTGGAGCCAGAAGGGCTATCTACAGATACGGTCTATCCGAACGGAATTTCTACTTCTTTGCCGATTGATGTGCAGGAAAGCTATGTAAAATCCATCTACGGGCTTGAGCGCGCGGAAATACTGCAGCCCGGGTATGCAATCGAATATGATTATGTTGATCCACGCGCACTAGACGCGGCGCTTTCAGTACAATGCCTGTCCGGTCTCTATCTTGCTGGCCAAATTAATGGGACAACCGGATATGAAGAAGCAGCAGCGCAAGGCCTGGTCGCAGGTTTGAACGCGGCGCAACACTCCAAGGGTGCGGATCCAATCACCTTCTCGCGGGCGGAAAGCTACATCGGGGTCATGATAGATGATCTCACTACGCGAGGGGTTTCTGAGCCCTACAGGATGTTTACCTCACGTGCAGAGTTCCGCCTATCCTTGCGCGCAGACAACGCAGATCAACGTCTGACGCCGCTTGGTCTTGAACTAGGATGTGTAGGTCAGGCGCGGCGCGTTTCCTTTCTGGAGAAGGCTGAGAACCTAGTAAGAGCACGTGATCTTCTTGCGAGTACTACGTATACCCCATCACAGGCCGCTTCTGTTGACATTCGCATCAACCAAGATGGAACACGTCGCTCTGCAATGCAGTTGCTTGCTTTTCCAGATGTTGGTTTTGACCACGTTCTTGCATTGGATGATGCGCTTGAGGAAGTTCCAAGTGAGATTCGGGTTCAAATGGAACGTGAGGCCCTCTACGCGAATTATATTCAGAGGCAGCAAAAAGATATCGATATGCTGCGGAAGGATGAGGCGCAAAAGATTCCGGTCGATTTCGATTACGAAGGCTTGGATGGGTTATCTAATGAGCTGACATTCAAGCTGTTGAAGGTGAGGCCTGAGACGCTGGCGCAGATGAGTCGAATAGATGGAATGACACCGGCTGCTTTAACGTTGATTTTGACAAAGATTCGACAATCGCAACGAAAGAAGATCGCTTGATCGATCCACTGACCTTTGGTTTGAATGTTTCACGTGAAACAAGTGCCGACCTGAGCCAATTTCATGACCTTGTTCTAAAGTGGTCGAGCGCAATCAACTTGATATCTAAATCAAGTGTTAAAACTCTCTGGGAGAGGCACATATGGGATTCTGCGCAGATTATTGAATACGCCGGTGATGGTGAAAACTGGCTAGACATCGGAAGTGGAGGAGGCTTTCCCGGCGTCATAATAGCAGTCTTCGCAAAGCATGAAATGCCGCAACGCCATGTAACCATGGTGGAAAGTGATACTCGTAAGGCCACATTTCTGCGCACAGCCGTACGTGAATTGAACTTGAAGGCTGATGTTGTGACCGCACGCGTTGAAGAATGCACTGCTTTTAACGCTGATGTTCTTTCGGCACGTGCATTGTCTGAGTTGTCTGGATTACTGCCTTATGCGGAACAACATCTCTCAACGTCAGGTAAAGCTCTTTTTCCAAAAGGCGAAACATGGGAAACTGAACTGGATATTGCACGACAGTCGTGGTCATTCGATGTTAAGGCGCATAAAAGTAAAACAAACGCCGCAGCAGCCATTTTGGAAATGAAGGATATACAGCGTGTCTAACGTCTCGCGCCTCACAGGTCCGAAAATCATAGCAATCGCAAATCAGAAGGGCGGTGTTGGCAAAACCACCACAACGATCAATCTTGCGGCCGCAATGGCTGAAGCTGGATCCCGGGTGCTTGTGGTGGATCTTGATCCTCAAGGCAATGCATCAACAGGCCTTGGGATTGAGGTCGATGACCGCGCCTATACGACGTACGATCTACTGTTGGGAGAGGTTTCGCTAAAATCCGTGATTATCCCAACCGTGACGCCTGGATTGATGATTGTCCCGGCTACGGTGGATCTCAGTTCTGCGGATCTGGAGTTTATGTCAAACGAAAAACGCAGTTTTCTTTTGCACACCGCGTTGCGACAGGATGCCATGGCGTCGTTCGAGCTGGATTATATCCTGATCGATTGTCCGCCATCCTTGAACTTGCTAACGGTAAACGCAATGATTGCCGCACATTCGGTACTCGTTCCGCTGCAAAGCGAGTTTTTCGCGCTTGAAGGTTTGTCTCAGCTCATGCTGACCATGCGTGAAGTACGACAAGCCGGAAACAAGGATCTACGGATCGAAGGTGTCGTTCTGACGATGTATGATCGCCGGAACAATCTGTCGATGCAGGTCGAGCAGGATGCGCGCGAAAACCTTGGCGAACTTGTCTTTCGGACACGTATTCCACGCAATGTCAGGCTGAGCGAAGCGCCATCTTTTGCCATGCCAGTATTGACCTATGATACTGCGTCCAAAGGGGCGCAGGCCTATCGAGCGCTTGCACATGAAGTGCTACGCAACAACAAAGAAAAAGTGGCTTGAGGGGGCAACTATGGCAGGATCAGATCGTAAGCGAGGCCTGGGACGCGGACTTTCCGCGTTGATGTCAGATGTGGCAGAGACGGAGGCCACAACAAGTGCAGGGGCGGTTGCAGCGGATCGTACATTGCCAATTGAGCAGATCACGCCAAACCCAGATCAGCCACGCAAACGCTTTGCGGATGGCGATCTGGACGATCTTACGGCGTCGATCAAAGAGAAGGGCATAATTCAGCCTTTGATCGTGCGCAAGCTTGGTGAAACATCATTTGAGATCGTCGCAGGAGAGCGACGCTGGCGTGCGGCCCAGAGGGCCCAGCTACATCAATTACCGGTGGTGATCCGTGAATTTACGGACGTTGAAGTCCTCGAAGTTGCGATCATCGAGAATATTCAACGTGCAGATTTGAACCCGATCGAAGAAGCGGTTGGCTATCGTCAGTTGATGGACCGCTTTGGCCATACGCAAGAAAAAATGTCTGAGGCGCTTGGTAAAAGCCGCAGTCATATTGCGAATCTGCTGCGTCTGTTGAATTTACCGGATGAAGTACTGGACATGGTGCGGCAAGGATCTCTTAGTGCGGGGCACGCCCGCGCACTTGTTCCCGCTGAAGACGCGTTGAAGTTGGCTCAGGTGATCATCAAGGGTGGACTGTCCGTGCGTGCGGCGGAGAACCTAGTGAAAAAGGACCGCCCAGCGGCAGACCAGAAGAAATCGCCAAAGGCATCCGTCGAAAAGGACGCTGATACCAAGGCGCTGGAAGGGGACTTATCTGCATCGCTTGGGATGAAGGTAGAGCTGTCGCATAAACCCGGACAGGAAAGCGGGCAGATGACCTTGTACTATAAAACTTTGGAAGATTTGGATGAATTATGTCGTGTGTTAAGCAATACCTAACTTTCCAGGATCTGCGCGATCACAGCATTTAGAACCATAAATCCTTGATCTGAAACAATAATTTTTTCATCCAAGCTATCGATCATGCCGATTTCGCGTAATCCCTCTATCACGTTTGACTTCAACGGCATTCTGCGCAAGTTTTCGAACCGGGACAGGCTTATGCCTTCTCGTAACCGTAAGCCCATCAACAAAAATTCTTGAGCCTGCGCCTCGCACGTCAGTGCCTCGCGCGGTTTTTCACAATCAGCATTTTCAACGCTGGTCAGCCAACGGGATGGGTTCGAATAGCATTCTGTTGCCCAACGTGCCCCGTCTAAAGTCACGCGGCCATGAGCGCCGGGACCAATGCCGATGTAATCACCATAGCGCCAGTAGATGAGGTTGTGACGCGATTGTGCACCATCACGGGCGTGATTTGAAACTTCATAGGCAGGCATGCCCGCGCCACCACACAGATCCTGGGTCAAGGCAAAGAGGTCTGCGCTAAGGTCCTCGTTTGGCAGGTTTCTGAGCTTTCCAGCGCGATAACGATCACCAAAGGCTGTGCCATCTTCGACGGTGAGTTGATAGAGGGACAGATGATCTACTGCGAGTGTTAGGGCATGTTTCAGCTCGGCCTCCCAGTCCGTGAGGCTTTGATCTTGACGGGCATAGATCAGATCAAAGCTCACCCGGTCGAAGGTGTTGCGGGCGATATCAAAGGCGGCCAGGGCCTCGGCCGCGGTGTGGATGCGCCCCAGGCGTTTTAGATCCGCATCGTTCAACGCTTGCACACCCATTGAGATGCGGTTTACGCCGCCAGCGCGATAGGCTTTGAACCGTCCTGCCTCGACCGATCCAGGGTTGGCTTCCAACGTGATTTCCAAGTCGTTTGCAGTGGGCCAGAGCAAGCGGATTTTTTCGATAACCGCAGCAACTGTGTCAGGATCCATCAGGCTGGGCGTGCCGCCTCCGAAAAACACCGAGCTCAAAACCCGCCCAGGTGTTTCCGCCGCTGTGCGTTCCAATTCCATAAGGTACGCATGACGCCAAGCGATTTGGTCAATCTGGCGGGACACATGGCTGTTGAAGTCGCAATACGGGCATTTCGCTTCGCAGAAGGGCCAATGAATATAAAGGCCAAACCCGGCCTGTTCCCAGTCCTCAGCCAAAGCAGCCCGCAATCAGCTTTTGGAAGGCATCGGCCCTGTGGCTAATGCGGTTTTTCTCTGCTGGATCCAGTTGCGCAAAGGTCATGCTGTAGCCATCCGGTTGAAAGATCGGATCATAACCGTGCCCGATTTCGCCGCGCATGGGCCAGACAAGCGCACCATTTGCGCGCCCCTCAAAAATCTCTTCGTGACCGTCGGGCCAGGCCAGCACCAATGTCGCACAAAAGCGCGCGCGACGTGGGTGCGGCGCTGCCTTTTCTTCTAACAATTCATGCGTCTTGGTCATCGCCATCACGAAATCCCGACCGTTTGGGGTTTCCGCCCAGTCGGCTGTATAGACGCCGGGCGCGTTGTCGAGCGCTTCGATTTCGATACCGGAATCGTCTGCCAGCGCGGCAAGGCCTGTGGCTGTGACAGCCGCGCGGGCCTTGATCCGTGCGTTGCCAACAAAACTGTCTTCCGTTTCTTCTGGTTCAGCCAAAGCCATTTCTGCAGCACCCACGACATCGACGCCATGCGGTGCGAAGAGCTGTCTCATCTCATCAAGCTTGCCTGCATTATGCGTGGCAATGAGAATTCGGGTGCCGTCGAATTTCCGTGTCATGCGGTGGCGGCTTTCTGTGCAGCGACCAGTTCCGAAACGCCTTTCTCAGCTAGATCTACAAGCGTGTTCATCTGGTCTCGTGAAAAGGTTGCGCCCTCGGCGCTCATCTGGATTTCGATCAGCTGCTTGGAACCTGTCATAATAAAATTACCATCGACACCGGCTTCGGAGTCCTCTGGATAGTCCAGATCAAGCAACGGCTGACCAGCATAGATGCCACAGCTGATCGCAGCTACAGGATCGGGCAGGGGGTCTGTGATGACATCGCCGGTTTTCATCAGTTTATTCACGGCAAGACGCAGTGCGACCCAACCGCCCGTGATTGATGCGCAGCGCGTTCCACCATCGGCCTGAATGACATCACAGTCGATTGTGATTTGGCGCTCACCCAAAGACACGCGATCTACTCCGGCACGCAAGCTACGCCCGATGAGGCGCTGGATTTCCACAGTCCGCCCGCCTTGCTTTCCCGATGCAGCTTCGCGTCGCATCCGAGTATTGGTCGCACGGGGCAGCATGCCATATTCTGCTGTGACCCAGCCAAGACCTGATCCTTTGATAAAGGGCGGCACTCGGTCCTCGATGGTGGCCGTACACAGCACATGCGTGTCGCCCATCTTGATCAAGACAGAGCCTTCAGCGTGTTTCGTGAAGCCAGTTTCAATGGAAACGGCGCGCATTTCATTCAGTTCTCGACCGGAGGGACGCATGATCTATCCTTTTTATGTGCTTAACGTCGATACAAGCCTCAGTGGCAAAGATGCAACCCCGATTGAATTCTCCCACAGGTGTGCTTTTATGTCGTGCGGTGTAGGAAGCTGATATGAATGACGTACCAAACATCCTCGGAGAAATGAATGAGCGCTCGCGCGAGGTGTTTCGGCGCGTGGTAGAGGGGTATCTTGACGACGGCATGCCAGTCGGCTCGCGGACCCTGACGCGCGACTTCAGCGAAAAGGTCAGCGCTGCGACGATCCGCAATGTCATGCAGGATCTGGAATATCTGGGTCTGCTCGACAGCCCACATGTGAGTGCGGGTCGAATACCCACACAGATGGGTCTGAGGATGTTCGTTGACGGTGTTCTGGAGATCGGCGACCCAGACGCGTTTGATCGCGAGAAAATCGATGCGACCATAAATGCAAACTCCGAAGATGTAAGTGGCGTTCTGGATCGTGTGGGGTCCGCGTTATCTGGGGTGACGCAAGGCGCATCCCTGGTGATGACACCAAAGCGCGCGGCGCCAATCAAACACATCGAGTTTGTTTCCCTCTCCACCGACCGCGCCTTAGTGGTTTTGGTGTTTGCGGATGGGCATGTAGAGAACCGCTTGTTTACACCACCGCCGGGTCAAACCCCCAGTTCCATGCGTGAAGCTGCGAATTTTCTCAATTCCTTGATCGAAGGCAAAACGCTTGGTGAGGTAGGCACCGTGATTCGGCAAGAGATTGCGAATCGCAGACAAGAGATCGACCAACTTGCTCAAGATCTCGTGCAAAGTGGCCTAGCGGTTTGGGAAGGCGAGGGGGATCAGATTGAACGCCTTATCGTTCGGGGTCGATCAAATTTGCTTAGCGAAGATGGTGAAACGGAGGATCTAGAACGTATCCGTTTGCTTTTCGACGACCTTGAGCGCAAGCGTGATATCGCGGAATTCCTCGAATTGGCCGAAGAAGGCGACGGTGTGCGCATTTTTATAGGGTCTGAAAACAAACTTTTTTCACTTTCGGGTTCCTCTCTGGTGGTTTCCCCATATATGAACGCTGATCGAAAGATCATTGGTGCGGTTGGCGTCATTGGTCCGACGCGATTGAATTACGGCCGGATCGTTCCAATTGTGAACTATACGGCGCAACTGGTCGGTAAGCTGGTCTCCGACCGGAGCTAGAGGGTTAATATGGCAGAGCCGAAGAACAACGAATTTTTGGATGACATCGAAAACGCCGAAGCCGAGGCTTATGCCGAAGCAATGGAAGAGATTGACGATGAAGCGCTGGAAATGGACCAGCTGCGAGCGGAACGTGATCAGCTGAAAGACCGCTTCATGCGTGCGCTGGCGGATGCTGAGAATGCGCGCAAGCGTTCGGATCGGGATCGTCGTGAGGCAGAAAACTATGGCGGCTCGAAACTCTCGCGGGACATGCTGCCTGTTTACGACAACATGAAGCGCGCGTTGGAAACAGTGACCGAAGAGCAGAAAGAGACGAACGCTGCTCTGATCGAGGGAATCCAATTGACGATGCGGGAGCTTTTAAGCGTGTTTAAAAAACATGGCATCGAAGTTATCGCGCCAGCGGTGGGTGACCGATTTGACCCGCAACATCATCAGGCGATGTTCGAAGCGCCAGTGCCGGGAACCAAGGCAGGCGACATTATTCAAGTCGCGGCCGAAGGGTTCATGCTGCATGACCGTTTGCTGCGGCCGGCGCAGGTTGGCGTGTCATCCACACCGGCTGGTTGAGACAAAACGAAGTCAACGCGAAGCGAGGCGGTCAGTTTTTGGCCGCCTCTTTCAATTCATAAAGCAGATTGAGCGCTTCTTTTGGGCTGAGATCATCGGGATGAATTGCCGCCAGCTTTTCCTCGACCCTTGATGCCTGAGTGGGCGCGGGGGCCGGGCTTGGCTTTACGGCGAACAGGGGTAGGTCATCGATGAGCGTCTTTTGTGTAGCCCCCCCTTCGCGTTCCCCCTTTTCCAACGCATCAAGCACTACGCGGGCGCGTGCGATGACTGCGTCCGGCAAGCCCGCCAGCTGGGCGACCTGAACTCCGTAAGAACGATCTGCGGCACCCATGCGCACCTCGTGGAGAAAGATGACCTCACCCTCCCATTCTTTCACGGCCACGGTGGCGTTATCCACCCCAGCCAATTTACCTGAAAGCGCGGTCATTTCGTGATAGTGCGTCGCAAAAAGCGCGCGTGATTTGTTTACATCATGCAGATGCTCCAACGTCGCCCAGGCAATTGACAGACCATCATAGGTGGCCGTGCCGCGTCCGATTTCATCGAGGATCACGAGGGCGCGATCGTCGGCCTGATTAAGAATAGCGGCGGTTTCCACCATCTCGACCATGAAGGTCGAGCGTCCCCGTGCCAGATCGTCAGATGCACCGACCCGGCTGAAAAGTTGGCTGATAAGTCCGATATGTGCGCTTTGCGCCGGGACAAAACTACCCATCTGGGCAAGCAGAGCGATCAGGGCATTCTGGCGTAAATACGTAGACTTGCCTGCCATGTTAGGGCCGGTGAGCAGGTGAATTCTTGCGGTGCCTACTTGAGCGGAAAGCACGCAATCATTCGCGATAAAGGGCGCACCGGATTGGTTGCGCAACGCATGTTCGACAACTGGATGGCGACCGCCTTCAATGTCAAAGGCGCGGCTACCATCCACTTTCGGGCGGCACCAATTTTCAGAACTCGCGAGTTCAGCCAGGGCAGCCGTCAAATCCAGTTCTGCCAAGGCACCAGCGGTCTGCGTGATGTTTGACGCTGCGCTCAGAATGTCTGCGCGCAGAACTTCGAAAAGCCGTTTCTCGATTTCCAGAGCGCGCGCTCCTGCGTTCAGGATCTTGGTTTCAAGCGCCGAGAGCTCGACTGTCGTAAACCGTACTTGATTGGCGGTGGTCTGGCGATGAATGAAGGTTTCGGACAAGGGCGGAGAGAGCATTTTTTCAGCATGAGTCGCTGTCGTTTCGATAAAGTAGCCCAAGACATTGTTATGTTTTATCTTCAGGGACGAAATTCCCGTCTGCGAGATAAAGTCCTGCTGCATTTGCGCGATAACACCACGCCCCTGATCGCGCAATTCTCGCGCTTCGTCCAAATCCGCATCATGCCCTGCAGCGATGAATCCACCATCGCGGGTTAGAAGCGGCGGCTCTGCGATTAAGGTCGCCTCTAAGCGGTCTATCAGGTCTTCTTGCCCAATTAGATCCTTGATCGTTTCTTGTAAAAGTGGGGGCAATTCGAGGCTCTGCAGATCATTGTACAGGGCGTGTGCTTGCGCCAATCCATTGCGGATCGCGGACAGGTCGCGCGGGCCGCCACGATCCAACGACAATCGAGACAGCGCGCGGTCGATATCCGGTACTTTGCGCAAATGGTCCCGTAAATTCGCGCGATGTGCATTGTTGGTCTCAATAAACGCGACGGCGTCGAGGCGGGCAAGAATGGCTTGTGGATTTCGGGATGGGCTGGCAAGCCGCTGCGCCAAAAGACGTGCACCGCCCGCAGTGGTTGTGCGGTCAATGACCGACAGTAGTGATCCGGCGCGACCACCCGAAAAGGCTTCGGTCAATTCCAGATTGCGTCGTGTGGCAGCATCGATCTGTACAGTGCGCGCCGCGCTCTCTTTCTGCGGGGGTCGCAACAGCGGCAGATTGCCTTTTTGCGTGATGTCGAGATATTGGATGATCCCGCCCATTGCCGAGATTTCCGCACGGGAAAAACTGCCATAGGCGTCGAGTGTTCCAACCGCGAAATGGTCGCAGATGCGCTTTTCACCCGAGGTACTATCAAAGGATGCGCGCGACAATCCTGTCAAAGCGATACCAAAATCCTTTGCTGTTTCGCGCAGATCCGCCTCATTGCCTTCGGAGCACAACAGTTCTGAAGGGGCGAGGCGAGCAAGTTCTGGACCTAGTTTGACCGTCGTGAGAGGCATCACATGAAACGCGCCGGTTGAGATATCGACCCAGGCCAGTGCCTGCGCATCGCGCACCTGTGCAAATGCGGCGAGGTAGTTGTTACGTCGCGCTTCAAGTAAGGCTTCTTCGGTCAGGGTGCCGGGAGTTACCAGTCGCACCACGCCCCTTTTCACAACAGATTTTGATCCACGCTTCTTGGCTTCGGCGGGGCTTTCCATCTGCTCGCACACAGCGACACGGAACCCTTTTCGGATGAGCGTCAGCAAATACCCTTCTGCCGCATGGACTGGCACGCCACACATTGGAATGTCCGCGCCGTCGTGCTTGCCGCGCTTGGTCAGTGCAATATCCAGCGCTTCAGCCGCTGCGACTGCGTCATCAAAAAACATCTCATAGAAGTCGCCCATGCGGTAAAACAGCATAGCGTCGACATGATCCGCCTTAATCTCGAGATATTGCGCCATCATCGGCGTCATGTATTTCCCACCCCTGGTTGAAGAATTGGCCACCCCCGAATGGGCCAAGCAACACTCCGGGGGTTAAACCAGAAAACTGGATTTCCATGAAGGTCAAATCGACGGAGAACTGGATTGTGGTGCGCCTTTCGCGAAAGAGCGCGTGCGCGAATGTTGTGGATGAACTGACGCTTGCAGAGTGACAACCCTTGCACTTGTCGCTGCACACAGCCAAAAAAGCAGATGGACAGGGAGGCCCAGATGCCAAAACAGAAAATCACCGACGAAGAGGCGCTGGCGTTTCATCTTGAACCGCAGCCGGGAAAATTCGAGATAACCGCGACTGTGCCGATGACAACGCAACGCGATTTAAGCCTTGCCTACTCGCCGGGTGTGGCCGTGCCTTGTGAGGCGATCGCCGCAAATCCAGAGACTGCCTATGATTACACCAACAAGGGTAACCTTGTGGCTGTGATCTCCAACGGGACGGCCGTTTTGGGGCTGGGCAACCTTGGCGCGCTGGGCGCCAAGCCGGTGATGGAAGGCAAGGCTGTGCTGTTCAAGCGGTTCGCGGATGTGAACAGCATCGATATTGAACTCGACACCGAAGACACCGACGCCTTTATCAATGCGGTCAGATTGATGGGCCCGACTTTTGGGGGGATCAACCTGGAAGACATTAAGGCGCCTGAGTGCTTCGTCATTGAACAGCGCTTGAAAGAAGAAATGGACATCCCTGTCTTTCATGATGACCAACATGGCACGGCAGTCATTTGTGCGGCAGGTCTGATCAATGCGCTGCATCTGTCGAACAAGAAAATCGAAGATGTGAAGATTGTTCTAAATGGCGCAGGTGCGGCGGGCATTGCCTGTCTTGAGTTGCTCAAGTCCATGGGGGTGCGGCACCAAAACTGTATTATGTGTGACACCAAAGGCGTCATCTATCAGGGCCGCACAGAGGGAATGAACCAGTGGAAATCTGGCCATGCTGTTGTAACGGAGGCGCGCACTCTTGAGGACGCAATGAAGGGCGCTGATGTTTTCCTGGGCGTTTCTGCTAAAGGCGCAGTAACCGAAGCTATGGTGGCAAGCATGGCGGATGATCCGGTAATTTTTGCCATGGCAAACCCGGATCCTGAAATTACGCCCGAAGCTGCACATGCGGTGCGGGCAGATGCTATTGTTGCCACCGGGCGCAGTGATTATCCCAACCAGGTCAACAACGTACTTGGGTTCCCCTATCTTTTTCGCGGTGCGCTCGACATTCATGCCCGGGCCATCAACGATGAAATGAAGATTGCCTGCGCTCATGCTCTTGCAGCGCTCGCACGTGAAGACGTCCCGGATGAAGTGGCGCTGGCCTATGGCAAGAACCTGTCATTCGGGCGGGACTATATCATTCCGACGCCTTTCGACCCGCGTCTTATCCACCGTGTGCCGCCAGCTGTCGCCAAAGCGGGGATGGATACGGGTGCCGCGCGGCGTCCGATCATCGACATGGATGCGTACGAGCTGTCGCTAAAGACGCGCATGGATCCGACGGCAAGTATTCTGCGGGGCATCAACGCGCGTGCCCGTGCCAACCAGGCCCGGATGATTTTCGCAGAAGGAGACGATCCGCGGGTGTTGCGGGCTGCTGTGCTCTATCAACGCAATGGTCTGGGTAAAGCGCTTGTGGTGGGTCGCAAAGAGGACGTGAAGGAAAAGCTGGAAAAGGCAGGGATGCCTGATGCAGTGCGTGAAATTGAGATCGTGAACGCGGCTAATACATCGCATTTCGAAACGTATAAGACCTTTCTTTATGATCGGTTGAAGCGGCGCGGTTTTGATGCGCAGGATATTCACCGGCTGGCTGCGCGTGACCGACACGTGTTTTCTGCACTTATGTTGGCACATGGTCATGGCGACGGACTTGTGACTGGAGCCACACGAAAATCGGCGCATATCATGGATCTGATCAATCACGTGTTTGATGCGGATGTGGATAGTGGTGCTGCGGGAATTACCGCGCTTTTGCACAAAGGCCGTATCGTATTCATCGCGGATACGCTGGTGCAGGAATGGCCGGATGAAGAAGACCTCGCCAATATCGCGACTCATGCTGCTACCGTTGCGCGCAACCTGGGGCTGGAGCCGCGCGTCGCCTTTGTGAGCTTTTCGACGTTTGGCTACCCCATCTCTGAGCGTGCAACCAAGATGGCTAGAGCAGCACAGGTGCTTGATGCGCGCGGCGTGGATTTTGAGTACGAAGGCGAAATGACCGTTGATGTCGCCATGAACCCGACAGCGCAGGCAAGCTACCCGTTTTCGAGGCTGACTGGCCCTGCAAATATCCTCGTCGTTCCTGCGCGTCATTCCGCAAGTATTTCGGTCAAACTGATGCAGGAGATGGCTGGCGCGACGGTGATCGGTCCCATTCTTGCCGGCGTTGATCGTTCTATTCAGATCTGTTCCACAACATCTACAGCGAATGACATCTTGAACATGGCGGTTCTGGCTGCCTGTAAGGTGGGGTGATGGCTCTTTATAACCTCGGATCCATCAATGCTGACAACGTCTACCGCGTGCCGCATCTGGTGGGTCCGGGGGAAACGCTTGCAGCATCGGATCTGACTCGGGGGCTAGGTGGCAAGGGGGCTAACATGTCTGTAGCTGCTGCGCGTGCAGCGTCACATGTGGTGCATATCGGTGCGGTGGGGCCAGACGGACGCTGGGCCTCAGATCGCTTGCTAGAATATGGTGTCGATACACGCCACATCGCTCAGGTCACAGTGCCGACCGGTCATGCTAACATTTGTGTCGATACGGCGGGTGAAAATACCATTGTACTGTTTGCGGGGGCTAACCACGCGCTGACAGAAGACATGATTGGCGCGGCTCTGTCACAGGCCGGACCTGGCGATAGTTTCGTGACGCAGAATGAAACCAATGGGCAGGCTTTCGCATCGAAAATGGCTAAGGCGATGGGGTTGCGCGTGATCTATGCAGCAGCCCCGTTCGAAGCGCAGGCCGTCCGGGCTGTTCTTGGTCACCTTGATCTGTTGGTGCTGAACGAGGTTGAGGCGGCGCAACTCGTTTCCGCTACGCGATCTGAACTATCAGATTTACCAGTGGCGGATATCGTGGTGACGCTGGGCGGTGACGGATGCCGATGGATATCTGACGGAGCAGTGCCAAAACACTGTCCTGCGCAACGGGTTACGCCAGTTGACACTACGGGTGCGGGCGATACGTTCACTGGGTTTCTCATCGCGGGTCTTGATCAGGGAATGCCGATGGCGCAGGCGATAGAACGGGCGACTCGTGCTGCTGCCTTGATGGTAACGCGTGTCGGCACTGCAGATGTCATTCCTGATTTGAAGGACCTACAGGATCAACGCTTGACCTAGCTGCCAGTGAATGGTGCGGCACTTCCCCATAATTCTTTCACACGCGCATCTCGGCCGCAGGCCGCGCGATATGCTTTGTAAGCAGAAGCTTGGCGCTTGGGTCCAAAACGCGTGATGACGAGTTTGGTGCCTTTATAGTAATCTTGGTGATAATCGCCCGCTGGGTAGAATTCTCCAGCCTGTAGAATCGGAGTCACAACGGGCGTGCCCAACGCACTTTGCGCGTCCGCTTTAGCTTGTTGTGCCGCACCAGCTTGTGCAGTTGATGACGTAAAAATCGCGGTTCGGTAACTGTCGCCTCGATCGCAGAACTGCCCGCCTGCATCCGTTGGATCTACGGAGCGGAAAAACATTGAATAGAGTCTATCACGACTTACGATGGAAGGATCAAAGGTAATCTGAACCGCTTCATAGTGGCCAGTGCTGCCGCCTGTGACCTGTTTGTAAGTCGGATTTGCAACGGAGCCGCCAATAAAGCCCGAGACCGCTTCCTTGACACCTGTCACACGTTCGAAATCGGATTCAACACACCAAAAGCAACCGCCTGCAACGGTGATCGTTTCCAGATCGGCGGCCTTTCCGGCACTTGCCTGAACAAAGAGACCGAGCGCGATCATTCCTGAAAGTGCAAAAGTTTTTAGGGTCGATACATGTGACATGATGGTCCTCCTTACCGGACAAGCATGCCTAAGCCGCGGGGCTCTCGCAATCCACAGGCGCGTGATGTCACGCGCTGGTGATGACAGTTTACGTCTTGGCACGAATGGCGCGGAAATTTAACATCTGCTGAAACAATTGCAGCGAGGTCATGTATGCCATTTGTAATATTTCTGGTTGGAAAAGCCTGATGCGGATCGCGATGTGGTCGGGACCGCGCAATCTATCAACTGCGATGATGTATAGTTTCGGTGCGCGGGCGGATTTCCGGATTATGGATGAGCCATTCTATGCGCCGTTCCTTCTTGCGTCGGGCAATGACCATCCGATGCGTGATGAAATCCTTGCCGCACATGAAACAGATCCCGATGCGGTCGTTCGCGCGTGTCTGGCACCGCAGGATCGATCGCATCTCTATATGAAGCATATGCCGCATCACATGGAGAAAGGTTTTCCGCTCACTTGGGCCACGCAATGCGTGAATGTGCACCTGATACGCCATCCTGCACGTGTCATTGCGAGTTATGCAGCAAAATGGGATGACCTGACGCTGGATCAGATCGGTTTCGTACAGCAAACTGAGTTATTCGACCAGGTTGGCGGTATCGTCATCGATAGTTTCGATGTGCGACAGGATCCGAACAGCGCCTTGCAGGGGCTTTGTGCTGCCATCGGTTTGTCGTTTGATCCTGCGATGTTGCATTGGCCAGCCGGTACGCGGTCTGAGGACGGCGTTTGGGCTGACCATTGGTACGGCGCGGTGCATCGCAGTACAGGCTTTGCGGGAGCCGAGGGTGCGTTGCCGCAGTTAGAGAGACGCTACGCAGATCTTTTGACGCAGGCTATGCCGTATTACGAACGTATGCGGGCTTTTGCATTATCCTTTGAGGCGGCGATCCCGCGCGGCGAGTAGCTTCAAACGCAGTGCATTCAGCTGAATGAAACCCGCGGCATCTTTCTGATCATAAGCACCCGCGTCTTCTTCGAACGTCACATGCGCTTCGGAGTAAAGCGAGTGATCTGACCAGCGCCCGACGGTACGCACGTGACCTTTGTAGAGTTTCAAGCGCACGGTTCCGGTCACGTGGGTCTGGCTGGCATCGATTGCTGCTTGCAGCATGGTCCGCTCAGGGCTGAACCAGAAGCCGTTGTAGATCAGCTCTGCATAGCGTGGCATAAGCTCGTCCTTAAGGTGCATGGCGCCCCGGTCGAGTGTAATGGATTCGATTGCCCGGTGCGCTTCCAGCAAAAGCGTGCCGCCGGGGGTTTCGTAGATCCCACGTGATTTCATACCGACAAACCGCCCTTCGACAAGATCAAGCCGTCCACAGCCATGTTTTCCGCCTAGTTCGTTCAGTTTTGTCAGGACAGTCGCGGGAGACATAGTTTCTCCGTTTATGCTGACAGCGTCGCCCTTTTCAAATCCAATCTCGATATATTCTGGTGTGTCAGGTGCATCCTCTGGGTTGACGGTGCGCTGATACACATAGTCTGGCGCATCAATCGCGGGGTCTTCCAATACTTTGCCTTCGGATGAGGTATGCAAAAGGTTTGCGTCGACGGAAAACGGCGCTTCGCCCCGCTTATCCTTGGCGATTGGTATTTGGTTCTTCTCCGCAAAATCAATTAGTTTTGTGCGGCTTGAAAGGTCCCATTCCCGCCAGGGTGCGATCACCTTGATCTCGGGGTTGAGGGCATAGGCAGCTAATTCGAACCGCACTTGGTCATTGCCCTTGCCCGTCGCGCCATGCGCAACTGCATCTGCGCCAGTCATTTCAGCAATTTCCACCAGACGTTTGGATATCAGAGGACGCGCGATGGACGTTCCTAAAAGGTAGAGCCCCTCATACACGGTGTTAGCCCGAAACATCGGAAAGACGAAATCCCGCACGAACTCTTCGCGTAAGTCTTCAACAAAAATCTCGGAAGCACCCATTACTTCAGCCTTGGCGCGGGCGGGTTCAAGTTCTTCACCCTGGCCCAGGTCAGCAGTAAAGGTCACGACCTCGCAGTGATATTCCGTTTGGAGCCACTTCAAAATGATCGAGGTATCCAAACCGCCCGAATAGGCGAGCACAACTTTCTTAGGCGCGGACATTTTTGTTTCCTTAACAATTTGCGTTGCGGCGTAGCGGGTTTTGTCTGCTGGGGCAAGTTGCTGGGTTTTTATCGGAGTAAAATTTTCGGTGTGACCCACTTGCATGAGGTTTTTAGCAGAGGAAACCCAGACGCGATTTCTTACCAGGACTCACACATTAGGGTCAATTTAGCTTTGAACCTGTCGGTTTAAGCTACCATCTGTTTGAAGACGCTGCGGCGTGCTCAGCGTAATTTTGACCGTCGGCGTCTGGAGTTTAGAGCCCGTTGATGCTTTGAAAGGCTGCCATCCCGGCTTGGCGCTGTACTTTCCATAGTAACCGCTAGATCAGTTCTGCTTCAGGTTCGACGATGTGAGGCCGCACTGATTGCTAAAAAATTCTTCACCTCAAAATCAGATAACAGTTATCGCCGATTGGCCCTTAGTACTTTTGCCAACGCAATTGCTCGGTATTTTGTTTTGTGTCGATTATATCCGCCTCTTCAATGGCTTCCTGCGCGGGAAGCGCTACACCGAACAGCCATCCTTGAACATCATCACATCCAAGATCGCGCACCATTTTGTATTCTTCCTCCGTCTCTACCCCTTCAGCAGTGACATTGAGGTTCAAACCTTTAGCGAGACTAACGATACCCCTGAGCATGTTCTTTTTTTCGGCATTTGCATGTGCGTGCGTTACAAACATTCGATCTATTTTCAGTTTGTCGAAAGGTAGCCTGTTCAGATAAGCCAACGAAGAATAACCGGTGCCAAAATCATCCAAAGCCAAGAGTATCCCACGATTCTTAAGGCGGCGCAAAATGCCACCTACCCGATCGATATTGTCTGCCGCAAATACACTTTCTGTGAGTTCGATACACAACAATTTTGGGTTCAGTTTGGATGTAGACAGCGCACGATCTACGACCTGTTCAAGATGCCCATGCCAAAACTGTGCGGCGGAAACGTTTACTGACACAGTTCGATCAGTCTGGCCTTTCTGCGACCAATACTGCGCTTCGCGACAAGCTTCTTGTAGAACAAACTCGCCGAGATCGGCGATTAGATGTGAACTTTCAGCTACAGGAATAAATTCACTGGGAGGTATGAATCCACCACCTTTCTTCGGTAACCTCAACAAAGCTTCAAACCCATTTACCGTCTCACTTTGCGCATCAACGATCATTTGATAGTGCGCTTCGAACCTATGTTCATCCAGTGCTGTCCTAATTTCGGTTCCCATCGAAATTCGAGCACCGAGCGCCGTGCTTAGAGACTCCTCATAATATGAATATCTCCCGCGGCCCTGCTCTTTTGAGGCGTAGAGCGCTAGATCGGCAAATCTTAGAAGCTCGTTCGGATTTGAAGAGTCCGACGGTGCCATTGATATCCCAATACTTGCGTTGGTTTGAACAACTCCATGCGACAGATTAGCCAGCTTGCTGACTTGGTGGATGATGCTGTTAGCACATTCTTCTAATTCAGCCCTTGAAGAAAAATTTTCTAACAGAATTGCGAACTCATCTCCCCCTAGACGTGCAATCAAAGCCTTATCTGACAATGATTTAGACAGGCGTTGACCAACAATTCCCAACAATTGATCGCCAGCTTCATGGCCTAGCGTGTCATTGACTTCTTTGAAGTGATCAAGATCAATTAAAAACAATGCCGTTGAGAGCTTAGATTGTGACGCAGCTTTACATACCCGGTTAAGATGACGTGTGAACAATGCTCTGTTTGCTAGTCCGGTTAGGTTGTCGTAATAGGCTAGTCTTTCCAGCTCTCGCGCGGTTTCTCTCTCTTTGGTAACATCTTGAATCGTTCCGAACACCGCGCAGACAGCGCCTATCTCATCCCGTTCAAGCTTCGATCTGATGTTTAAATCGATTACTTTGCCATCTCCGCGCCGTGCTTGAACTGTCACGGATTGATGTTGGCCTGTTTCCACCACTTTCTGATTCAGTCTCGCCGCGTACTCACGGTCGCCGTCAAGGTACAGACGATTGATATTTTCCACGGTTGGGTCAAACTCTTGCGGATCCAAATGCAATATTTCGAATGCGCGGTCGTCCAGCTGTACTAGGTTGGAATTCAGTGGATTTCGCCAAGTTGCCAGATTTCCGAGGCGTTGTGCCTCTACAAGATCTCGGGATTTCAGCTGAACAATGTCGTAGCTCTTCTTAAGAGCTTTTGCTGCCGCGACTTTATCGGTCTCGTCCTTAACTACACCCACAATGCCAACGACTTTGCCAGTGCTATTTTGCTCCGCCTCCATCAAAAGAAGAATATCAATGACCGTATCATCCAGTTTTCGAAACATTAAATTGACAAATTCTGGACTGCCAGTCTTCCAAACTCGGGCATAAGCCGAATTCAGCGGATTATGTTCGTGCGAAACATCCCCGGGAAACTGAATGCGTGTTTCAAATTTTGAAAACCAATGGAATCCTTCGGTTAGCTCCATTCCTAAGAGCTCAATCAGTTCCTGAGAGAACCACACTTTATCTGCGACAGGTTCTATCGAGCGCCAATGGCCCATTTTGGCAATGGACAACGATCTGGACAATAGTTTGGTTCGCTCATCCAGCCGAGCGCCCACTTTTGCAACGGCTTTTGCGGCGTCACGGGCGAGTGGTCGGAAAATAGAGAAACAGACAAACACGATGAATGCTAGAGACAAAAGAACCCACATCCGATGCAGTTCAATCGCTTGCTGCATCGTCTCTTCTGCCCTTTCGGTGTGTAAGTTTGCGGCACGCTCCAAAGAGAAGTAGAGAAAATTCTCTGCATTCGTCCTTTGAAGAACTACGAAATTCTGATTGATATCTGGATTGTTCAGATACTCTTGGTAAAAATCCAGGAAACTTTTGACGCGCTCATCTAACCGCTCGCCTTCTGGACTATAAAGGGTTCTTAGCGCTTCGTTTCCATAGGCGGGAGGCGGTAGATCATCACGCCCCTGCATTAGGTATTTATGGCCAGCGCGCATCTTCTGGATTGCTGTTTCCATATTCTGAAGCGCACGATCTTTGGTGTAACTATTTGTCTCTGCCGCAACTCTATCGGGAAGCAAAACCAACTGCTGCGCAAGGGCGCGTTGCTCTGATGCCGTGTTGATGATCTGAGCTTTGACTTTATTGACCTGCAACGCACCGTTTATCTGCAAAGCGCCAAGTATAATGAGGCCGGCCACAAGCAACATGGCAGCCGAATAGCGAAGCGTATATTGCCAGGCTAAATTTTCCCGATTTTTCAAGACACTGACCCTATTGACGAAGCAAGTGCACCATAGAGGCCATCTCATAATGAACTCTAAAAACGTCCGTGTACAAACGGACGGTAATTTAGTAAATTTGTCTTGTCCAAGCGCGTCCGGAGCGACATGAGATTTGCAAAGACGCGCACCATTGACTGCGTACAGCGATCCGCAATCCATTTTAAAAGCGCACTGAATAGTAGCTGCCGTTGTCAGTGCTGCTAAAGGATGGCGGACAAACGTTGACAACACCGCGACCCCCGTTTCAGGATTAAGGGTGAACAGTGATGTACCGCAGCGCTTCTTGAGGGAAAACGAAACAAACTATGACAGTTGAACTGGACCATATTCTCTGGGCCGCGCCCGATCTCGATCAGGGCACCCATGTTTTTGAAGACCTAACGGGGGTGCGACCTGTAACGGGTGGTAGTCACCCGGGCTTTGGCACGCGAAACGCGCTGTTGAGCTTTTCGTCAACGACATATGTAGAGATCATCGCACCGGATCCGGAACAGGATCTGACGGGTACGATGGGCGCAGAGCTTGCGGCTTTGGATACCGCAAAAACATGGCTTTTCGCTCTTGCAACCGATGATCTCGGCGCAGTCGCCGAGGGGGCGCGCAAGGCGGGAATTGCTGTCGGAGATCCTATCGCAATGAGCCGCACAACACCTGATGGCGTGCGGCTGGACTGGTCGATCATGCGCATCGCTGACGACCGTTGGCCTGGCAAATTACCGTTTTTCATTGACTGGCAGGGATCGCCTCATCCTGCAGGAATGACGCCCGGCGGTATTACGTTAGACTCCTTTTCGGCGATTGACCCCAATCCTCAGGATCTGAGCACAGTGTATGAGGCGATTGGATGCACAGTGCCTGTCTATGGCGGCGTCAAAACAGGGTTCGTGGCCCATCTAAATACGCCAAATGGTACTGTCATTCTGACCTGATATCGTGAAAGGGAACGTCCTTGTGACTTTCAAATTGAGTGTTGAAGACGCACAGGCTCTGATGGATGCTTCCCCTTTTGTGTCATTTCTAGGTTTGAAAATGACCTCGGCTGACGCTGAAACTGGAAGCGTCACCATGACCATGCCGATGCGTCCTGAATTGGAACGAGGGGGGCCGATGAAAGGACAGTTTCACGGCGGACCTGTAGCCTCTTTGATTGATACGGTCGGCGATTTTGCTGTCGCGTTGGCGGTTGGAGGCACTGTGCCCACCATGAATTTCAGGATCGACTATCTGCGGCCTTCAAGCGGCGAAGTTTTGACCGCAACAGCGCAGGCGCGCCGAATTGGCAGAACCGTGGCTGTAGTCGATATTGATGTGTTGGATGACCAGAACCGCCTCTGCGCTGTCGGGCGCGGGACGTATAGCGCGGTAATAGGTTAGACCATGTTTGGTACGGGTACGACGCATAATCTAGGCGATCTTTTCCCGCTGCATCGTTTGGCCGAAGATCCCTGGCTGATCGAGGCGAAGGATGGCAAATCGGACCATGTCTGGACCTATGGTGATCTTCGGACGCAGGCCGACGCTTTGGCTGCGGGGCTACGGGCAGCGGGGCATATGCCAGGGGCGCGTATGTCGATTGTTGCGGAAAACTCCGCACGATATCTGATTACGTATTTCGGTATCATGCGAGGCGGTTTTTGCGCCGTACCCGTGAATTTTAAACTACCGGGTGCAGCGATCACGCATATTCACGAAGATGCGGAAGTGACCTTGGCTTTCACCGACGCGAACCATGCCGGTCAGGTGCCAAATGATATCCCCCAGATCGATGTAGATTCGCACGCGTGGGACACTTTACTAAGCGATGAAGCCATAGCTCTGGCCACGCCCGCGCCAGATGATTTTGTGAACATTCTTTATACATCCGGATCTACCGGGATGCCGAAAGGCGTACCCCTGACCCATGGTGGATACCGCTATGCACTGCAGGCTGCGCTAGAAGGGTTTGCGCAAGAGAAAGATGATGTCGCCATCGTTGCAGCACCGCTATACCATATGAACGGTCTGTTCTTTTCAAAGATGGTCGTGGCGGGAGGCGCGTGCTGTGTCCTGCTGCCACGCTTTGATGCGCGTACCTACCTTTATGCCATTGCGGATAATCGATGCACGTTGCTGACGGGAATTCCCACAATGGCCGCGCTGTGTTTGCGTGAAACAGACTTGATCGAAAGTCTGGATTTGTCATGCGTCAAGACCATCGTTATTGGATCTGCACCTGTGACAAAGGCCCTGATGACCCAGCTGGCAGATACATTCACCGATGTGCGCATTGCCAACAGTTATGGCACGACCGAATCCGGCCCGACCGCTTTCATGCCGCACCCGGATGGACGCGCAACGCCTTGGCCTGCAATTGGGGTTGCGTCTTCATATGTAACGTTGGAACTGCGTAATGGGCCGTCGGCAGAAGAGGGGACGCTCTGGATCAAGAGCCCCGTGGTCATGCCAGGCTATCTGAACCTGCCTGAGAAAACGGCGTCAGCTTTGCAAGATGGATGGTACTGCACCGGCGATGTCATGCGCCGGGACGCTGATGGTTTTTTCTATTTCGTTGATCGCGCGGACGACATGTTTGTATGCGGGGGCGAAAACATTCACCCCGGCGACGTTGAAGCGATGTTGCTGCGGCATCCCGCGGTGGCTGAGGTCATCGTCGTGCCGGTTCCCGACGCGATAAAGGGTATGCTGCCCGCAGCATATATTGTGCAACAGCCTGGACAGGACGTGACCGCTCAAGAGTTCCGACAATTCGCGCTCGATCATGCACCGGCTTATCAACATCCTCGGTTCGTGACGTTTCTGGATGCTTTGCCGCTGTCGGGTACAAATAAGCCGGATCGCAAAACGCTGACCGCGCGGGCGGCCAGTCTCTCACGGGACGCCGTTTAGAAAAAGGACGCATTGGCATGAAAGCGCAGGTCTTGCATCAGCATGGTACGACCGAAGATTTATCCTATCACGTGGACTATGCCGACCCGCAACCGGGTCTGGGCGAGGTGTTGATAGAGATTAAGGCTTGTGCGTTGAATTATCATGATATTTTTACAATGCGCGGGATGCCGGGGATCAAGGTTCCGCTGCCTGTGATCATGGGTATCGATGCCGCGGGTGTTGTTGCAGAAATCGGAGAGGGTGTCAGCGCATGGTCGCAAGGAGACCGGGTGTTGATTGATCCAATCAACCGACAGACAGGCAAACTCTTTGGTGAAATGAAGGATGGCGGGCTGGCAGAGATGGCTGTCGTTGCGGCGCATCAATTGGTTGCCCTGCCAGAAGAGATCAGCTTTGCAGATGGCGCCGCCTTGCCCTGCGCCTATGGCACTGCTTACCGCATGATGATGACACGTGGAAAGATCGCAGCCGGAGAAACGGTGTTGATCCTTGGTGCGTCAGGCGGGGTAGGCACCTGTTGCGTTCAATTGGCCAAACTGGCTGGTGCGCATGTGATCGCTGCAGCCTCCAGTCCCGAAAAGATGGAGCGATTGACAGAGATCGGTGCGGATGAGGTAATCAACTACACCGAAAGCCCTTTTCGTGATCAGATTTGGACACGTCACGGTAAACCGCGCATCGCGGGCGGCGGCGGCGTAGATGTTATCGTGAATTTCACCGGGGGCGAAACATGGGTGCCCGCTTTGCGGTCGCTAAAACGCCACGGTCGCATGCTGACCTGCGGTGCTACCGCTGGGTATGATCCGCAAACCGATATCCGCTTCATCTGGACCTTTGAACAGAATATCATCGGTTCTAACGGCTGGGAGACGTCGGATATCAACGCTTTGATGGCGTTGGTTCGCGCGGGTAAACTAAAGCCTGTGGTCGATCAAACCTATGAACTTGCTGACGCGAAAAACGCATTTAAAGCGCTTGAGCAACGAAATTTCTTTGGAAAGATCATCGTTAAACCTACCTGAAGAGCATCACCAAGAAGGCGATCAACCGCCTCATCACAGACCTGACAAGGAGTATGAACATGTCACGATCCACTTTTCTCACCCGTCATTTGACGCGGGGTGTCGCTACGGCAACCCTCGCTTTGACCGGTCTCGGTGCGCCTGCGATGGCGCAGGACTATTCGTTCCGAATGGCCACGATTGATGTCGAAACGGGTAACTACTTCAACTACATCGCGTTGCCTTTTGCCGAACTCGTGGGCGAACTAACAGGCGGTGCAGTCGAAATTCAACCCTTGCCCGCAGGCACCGTTGGCAGTGTCTTCAAACTGCATGAGGCGATGGATGATGGTCTCGTAGATATGCTGAATTGGCCTACAGTATTCTTAGGCACGGCGGATCCGGTCAATGCGATGATCGGGGGCTTTCCCACGGGCCTTGGCGCAGATTCCATGCTGGCCTGGACGTATTTCGGGGGGGGCGAAGACCTTTTGACTGAGCACCGCGCCGAAACGATGGGCGTACACTCGATGGTGTTGGGTAGTGGTCCGTCCGAATGGTTCGCTCACAGCCACGTGGAAGTCAGCAGCGCAGAGGACTTCGCAAACCTCAAGTATCGCACTCTTGGCAATTGGGCGGCAATCGTTGGTGAAGCGTTTGATGCGTCTGCAACGACCGTGCCGGGTTCCGAGATTTATTCGATGCTCGAAAAGCAGGGGCTGGATTTGGCGGAATACTCTATGCCTGGCGAGAATTTTCGCCAAGGGTATCATGAGACGGCAGAATATATCATCTACCCCGGAATTCACGCACCCGCCTGGACTTTCGAGTTGATGATGGACCAAGACGCCTGGGAGGATTTACCAGAAGAGCACAAGCGCGCGATGCAAGTAGCGGCCCGGCTGGTGACCTATGACAGCATGTTCCGTACCATAAACGAAGACATCGGCGCTGTGGAAAAGATCAACCAGCGCGCTGCTGACGGTCAAAACACGCTGGTGGAGCTTACACCGGAATTTCAGGAGCAGGCACGCGAAGCTGCCCGCGCTTGGGCAACACGCGTCTCTGCCGAAGCAGCGGCAGATGGCAACGACTGGCCACAGCGCGTACTTGATTCACTGACCAGCTTTCAGGATCGCTGGCAGGAAGGCTCCTACTATCTGGTGACAGACAAGAAGTAACAGATCGGACCGGGCCGCCGCCTGTTTTCGCGTGCGGCCCGGTCTTATCCTGCGGGGCAAATATGCAGTTCTTCCTCCAAACCCTCTTGCCGAGGCTTGAAACAATATCGCGCGCTTTGGCGGTAATCGCTCAGGTGATGATCGTCGTCCTGATCGGCGTGATGTTCTTTGAAGTCATTGCTCGGCGGGTTTTCAACGCGCCGACGATCTGGTCTGTAGACATTGTCTACATGGTCAACGGCTCACTCTTTTTGATGGGTGCTGCCTATACATTGCAGCGCGAACGTCATGTGCGGATTGATTTTTTATCGACGCGCATGCCGCTGCGTCTTCAGCATTTGATCAATGCTGCATTCTATGGCGGCCTATTCTTGCCTCTGTTGTATCTCACCACCCACAGTTCGATCCGTAAGGCGTGGCGGGCCTATGAACGGGGGACGCTTGAAAATATGAGCACCTGGGAACCGCTTATCTGGCCCTTTTTGACGGGTATTGCCATCGGTCTCTGTGGTCTGGCGCTGCAATGCGTAATCCAGTTGATCCGCCACGGGATTGGTGTTTTTCAACCTGGCGCAGTCCTCGCACCCGGCGTGGATCCATTGTCTGAAGGGGCACCACATGGGTAGCGAAACCCTTGCAGCCCTCATGCTGCCCGCTTTGTTTGTATTCATTTTTCTTGGCCTGCCGATTTCCTTTTCGCTCTTGGTGACGGCGGCGATCTTTGCCTGGCCGCTCTTTGGTGACGCGGTGGGCAATCAGCTTTATGGTGGGCTAAACCAAACTGCGTCGAGCTTTGTCCTTTCCGCCGTGCCGCCTTTTATCTTCATGGGGTACATGCTTGAACGCTCAGGGGTGGCCAAAAAGCTCTTCTCTGCCTTGCAGATGTGGCTGCACCGGGTGCCAGGTGGTCTGGCCATTGCAGCCATGGGCATGGCGGGCATTCTTGCCGCGGCAACGGGGATCGTTGGCGCGGTCGAAGTGTTGATCGGTGTCATGGCGATCCCCGCGATGCTGGCGCGCGGTTATGACAAATCGCTGATCTCGGGCGTGATCTGCGCAGGTGGATCGTTGGGCACGATGATCCCCCCGTCGATTGTGGTTGTAATCTATGCGACCGTCGCTCAAATGTCGGTGGGACAGCTGTTTTCTGCGGTGATGCTGCCGGGGCTTATCATGGTGGCGCTGTTTGTCGGATATGTTCTGGCGATTTGTACCCTGTCCCCAAAAGTCGCACCCCGCGCCAACGAAACCATCGACGTGCCCTTGGGTGAAAAACTGAAAGTGACCCTCGTGGCACTTGTGCCGATGGTTTTTCTGATCGTTGCCGTCCTGGGGTCTATCACCTTTGGTATTGCCTCCCCGACGGAGGCCGCCTCGGTTGGTGCAGTAGCAACTATACTCCTGACCATCGCGTATGGTCAGTTCACTTGGCCTGCGTTTTTTGATGCGTTGAAACAGACGCTGATCGTGAACTCCATGATCTTGATGATCGTAGTGGGGGGTACGATCTTTTCTGGCACCTTCCGGATTCACGGCGGAAATGAAATGGTACGCGATCTCTTTACGGCAACTGGGTTTGATCAAACCGGGGTCATCTTGCTGATGCTGCTGGTAGTCTTTATCGCGGGCTTTGTGCTGGACTGGGTGTCTGTCGTGCTGATCTGTCTGCCGATCTTCTTGCCGCTCTTTGAAGCCTTCGAGATCGAGATGATCTGGTTTGCCGTTTTGATGATCATTGTTATCCAGACGTCTTATCTGACACCGCCTATGGCACCGTCGATCTTTTATCTCAGGTCCATTGCGCCCGCAGAGATTACCTATAAGCACATGTATCTCGGGGTACTGCCGTTTATTGCGGCGCAGGTTCTGACATTGCTACTGGTATTTGCTTTTCCAGCGCTTGCGACATGGCTTCCGGCCGTGCTGATCGACTGAAGCGGGTAAAAAATGGCGAAATCCATAGATCACTACATCCTGCTGACCGATGATCTCCCTGCCGCGCGTGACCAGTATTTAAAGCTTGGCTTCAACGTTTTGCCGATCGAGAAGCACATCGAATTCGGTTCAGCCAATGCGGTTGTGATCTTTCCCAATAGCTATCTCGAATTGCTCGACCTTGGGAACAGCCCCCCCGTTCTGCGAGACGCTTACGCGCCGCGTCTTTCCGCCGGGCCCGGCCTGTGCCACGTCAGCCTGACCGCACAGAGTTTGCGCGCAGAAGCCATTAGGCTTGCCGGGCACGGATACACAGCGGATCCGCCCCTGAATGCACGGCGCAAGGTTGTGATGCCGGACGGGTCGCAAGCGGAAACGGATAGTTCGTCGATGTATAATTGGAGGTCAGAGCGCCCGTACCTGTCGCTGTTCTTCTCGGAACACCGCAAGCCTGAGACGATCTTCATTGAGGGCCATAATGTGCATGAAAATGGCGTTCTGGACACAGTGCGCATTGTCTCCGCCTCCGTTGATCCTGATGCAGACCTCACTTATTATGAGGCGAGCGCTGACGGTCAGGCTGTGCGAAACGGGCAGGGCGGTTTTCAACTGATCGGGTTCCGGGGTGATGTGATTGAAGTGCTGAGCCCAGAGGCGATCTGCGCAAGATACCGACCGCTGATCGATGATTTGAAACTCGGCGACCTGGGCGGCTTTCCCGTCGCTCTGCATTATTCGGTTTCCGATATTGTGGCGACCCGCGCGTATCTTTCTGCTGCAGAGGTCGGCTTTACAGAACAAGACGCGCACCTCATCCTGTCGCGTGAAAGCGCCATGGGATGCTTGATCGTGTTTGAACCAGCCAATCCCCGGTTGATCAAAGGGAGAGACGCATGACCTTTACAGAGACTGTATCGCAAGCACGGCTGAAGGACGCGGAAGTAACGCAGTATCAGGAAAATGGCTGGATCGTTCCATCTTGGGAAATCCCACAACGTCTGATCGAAAAGATGCGTGCGGAATATGATGCACTTCTCACGCGCAATCCGGATGTGGCGTCTGATATCATTCTTGCACCGCATCAGGTCAACGGCGGATCGATGGGGATTAAAGGCTCCGAAGCCTGGCTGGAGTTTGCGACCCAGCCCGAACTGATGGAGATCGCGCGCCAACTGATTGGGCCGGATATCATTCTGTGGGGCACAACGCTTTTTGGCAAACCGCCCCATAACGGCAAGGAAACGCCGTGGCATCAGGATGGGGAATACTACCCGATCCGCCCGCTTGAGACGTTGACCATTTGGATCCCACTGGATGATGTAACACCTGAGAATGGACCGATGAAATTCATCCCAGGTTCGCATGAATCGCACCAGCTTTTCAAACACGCTTGGGAGGATGGCAGCGACAAGACCATCAACCTTGTTACGGAATCTGATCAATTCGACGAAGGCAGTGCTGCGCCTTTAATCATCCGCGCGGGGCAGGTTTCTTTCCATGATGTCTATATGATCCATGGGTCGGCTGCGAACACCACAGACCAGCGGCGTGCCGCATTTATCGTAAGGTTGATGCCTGCAACATCGCTTTACGACCACGCGCTTGGGGCAGAGATTGGCAAGGCGCATCCGGCGCAGGGATACGGAACCCGCCCGCTCTATTTGGTGTGTGGTGAGGATCGTGCGGGCAACAATTTTCAGATCGGCCATGATGTTTAGGCGGATGCGTGATCCGGAGCCAGAAATCTTATTCCTTAGGTCCACGCAGGCGATGCAGCACAAGTGTGCACGCGTTTTCCCAGGCGGTAGGCACAGCAGCGGTCTGAAGCACGTCCAATCCCGCTTCAGTGATCCCGCCGGGTGTACAAAGCTTGGCCAGTGTCGCTTCCATGGTCTGGGTTTCATCGGTTTGCATCAGACCTGCCGCCACAAAGGTGCGCGCAGCCAGTTGTCGGGACACCGAAGGGTCAAGCCCCTGCGCAGCACCCCAATTCGCCCCTGTGCAGATCAGCGCCTGCGCCCAGCCATAGACAGCAGCTTGCACCGTCGCGGCTTCGAATTGATCCTCTGTGGTCACGGCAATGCTGCTGCCGATGGCATCGAGAAAGGGTTGGATTCGCGGATCGTGTGGGTAGACCAGCGTGGGGCTTGCACCCTGTTCTGCCGCCGTGATCGGCATGATCCGCACAACACGAGCAGGCGTGGCCGCCGTCGACAAAGACGAGATAGTAACACCTGCACAGGCCGACATCACAACGTGTTCTGCGCGCCAGGGCATGTCTTGCAAGGCCGCCATTGCATCTGTTGGGCGCACGCTAAGCAAAACAGCGGTGCTGCGCTGAACGACCTCAGTATTATCTGCCGCCAAAACAAAGCCATGCTCAGCAGAGAGACGCGCGGCTGCGCCTCGTGGGGACAGGGTGATGTCCTGGGCAGCGATACCTGCACGCAACAGGCCTTTAAGGATCGATGTAGCCAGATGCCCCACGCCGATAATGCCGAGTTTCATAGAGATACCTTTTATTACGACGCTTCTTTGTTGGTACGCGTTTGGGCGTTGCCTTTCCAGCCTTCCCCGCAGGTCTGTAGATGATCCCGCAGCAGCCTCTTATTGATCCCGACTTGCGTCCTAGCGCAGATCTGATCGCTGAAGGCCGTGCAATGGCCGCAGAGTGGACAATTGGCAGCAGTTTGTTTCTGCGCTCCCATGGGGTCACGTCTGAGGCTGCGTATAAAATCCAAGCTGCCGCGCAAGGCCGCATCATGCAACACGCGCACATCGGCTTTCGCAGTATGGACCGCACTGTTGCTGCCATGGCAGAGCTTTACGAGGCGACGCAGGCGCAAGACGTCCAGATCGACCGCTTTGGCATCACACTGGACTGGTCGATGGGGTATCCGCCGGAATGTCGCGGGGACGCCCGGCGCGGGACTGGGATTGTGCTCAGTGGGCCAGAGGATTTTGCGCGTATCACGCAGGCGAGCCCTGCCGCCGCGCATTTCGGTGACTTCATGCTGGGCCTGCCGGGGGCGGTGCAGAATGTGCAGGCCGCGATCGCGGCAGGGGCTACGGCGATCGGTAATCTCGGTCAATATTTTACCTTTCGACTTCCCTATTGGGACGATGATATCGCCACCACTGAGGCCACGGTTACAGCCATTGGTCTGATTGCGGCGCAACCGGTCGAAATTCTGATCCATTCCAACCTGGATGACGGATTTGCGGGCCTCTTTTTCGATGTGACCAGTGCTTTTGGCATGATGCTGATTGAAAAACATATCGTGGAAGATCTGCTAGGCGGTGCGGCTTCCTTTTGCTTTGGCCACCACTTTTCGTCACCCTTGATGCGTGGCGCTTTTCAAAAGGCGCTCGCTGAGGTCAGTCAGACACCGGGAACCATGCTTTTTGGGAATACGGTCGCATATCAGGGCGCGCCATCGGCGAATTATGCCAGCCTTTCAAGCTATCTAATGGCGGATATCTGTGCGTTGATGGACTGTCACAGTGGGCACGCGATCAATCCTGTTCCCGTGACAGAAAACCAGCGCATTCCAGATATAGAAGAAATTCTGGATGCGCAGATCTTTGCAGCGCGGTTGACTGATCATGCGCCGGGGTATGTGTCATTGATGGATCGATCGCAGATCGATGCCTTGGCGCAAAACCTGATCGCTGGCGGCAGGGCTTTTTTTGAAACTGTTTTGGCTGGCCTTGCAGGACGCGGTGTTGCTGTTGATGATCCTGCCGCCCTGATGTTGGCAATCCGACGTTTGGGACCAAAACGGATGGAGGCGTTGTGGGGACAGGGTACGCTGAAGAACCAAAAGCGCATGCCGCGCGTCTATGCGGACTGGGCTGAGGAGCTGGAGCACAAGGCGCAGGATTGGCTGCGCCAGCCGTTGGTTCAGGATTTGGATCTAAGCCATCTACGTATCGCCATTGGAACCACGGATGTGCATGAGCATGGGGCCTACCTGATCACGCGCGTTCTTGACGAGTTGCAGGCGGCGGTTCTTGACGCGGGCGTTGCGGTCGACGCCGAGGTATTGGTGGATCGCGCGCTTGCAGAACAGGCGGATGTGATTGCTGTGAGCACATACAACGGTGTTGCATTGTCCTATGCGCAGGATGTTCGTGATGCGTTGATCCGGCGCGGCTCGGGGATCCCGGTTTTGATAGGCGGCAAGCTGAATCAGATCCCAGAGGCGTCAAACTCAGACTTGCCGGTGGATGTGAGCGACGAAATTAATGCGCTGGGCGTTACTGCCTGCGCGGGTTTGGATGACATGATTTTTGCTTTGAAATCTATAGATTCGCACCAAACAACTGCTCATTGAGAGTTGCTCGATCAGTAAACAGGATGCACGCCGTCGCAGTGGCTTCTTTCGATCTCCTGGGTCCGTCCAAGTGCGGTTTTAATCGGCTACATGAAGTTTCTAATTGGGCTACTTTGCCCTGAGAAAAAGGCTCAGCGCTGCGGTATGGTCGGTCTGGATCGCGCCGATACCGTGCCGGATGAGCGTTCCCCAAACGGCATCCGGATCGGACAGGGCGCCGGTGTCATGAAAATCAAGAGGGTGGACAGAGTCGAGTGTATTGCACCAAAGCCGCACGCCCTCAGCGTGCAAGGCGATCGATGTTTCATCAAGTTCGGAAAGGGAGAGAAATGAAATCTCAAGCATTTGCGCATCGTAAAAATGTGCGACAGTCAAAGCATCCTGCGCCATTCGGCCCGAGCGGGGATTCAATACGACGGGCATGAAGGATAAGTCTTTAAACCAGCGGGATTTCTTGATCGATGCATCCGGTTGCGCGGGGTTGACGAGCATCTTGATCAGGACCTGATCTTCCATCCCCATGCTGCACACCAGATTCCCTACTGCATCTAGGTCGCGTCGATGTTTGGTATCAATGTTCAGATGCACACGTCCGCGCGCGGCCTCTAAAGTCTGGTGCAAAGAGGGGACCTGATGATGCGTCACCAGAGCGTCGGTTCCACCTGCGCCTTGCCGCAGAAACATCGTTTCGAACGTGTCATCTGTGACATCGGTGCTTGGACCGCTCAGGTTGGTCATCCGATCAAGCGTATCGTCGTGCATCATGAATAGGTGACCGGCCGTCGTGCGCTGGACATCCAACTCTACCATGTCCGCACCAGCGTCCGCAGCCAATTCCATCGCTTGGATCGAATTTTCAGGAGCCTCGGTCCACGCTCCCCGGTGAGAGATGACCAAAGGCTTCGCTGTTTCTGACGAGATCAGCTTGGAAAGGGAAGGTAGAGTGGACACGAATGATCCTTTTCGTGAACGTATGTTTCGTTTCGACGTTTGCCAGGTGTCTCTATCGCGTGTGAAAAGACTCTAATCGTCAAACCAGCAGGCGGGCAAATCGCAATCAATCTCAAACGGAAGGCGCTTTGGCTGTCCGTTGATGTCGACGACAAATGCGGAAGCGGTGAGGTACCATGTACCCGTTCCACCGCCTCGCTGAGCTGCGTCGCAGTTTCTGCCCAAGTAGTACACAGTTCCATCTGCAAGAGCGACGACTGCGCCGTGCTCATTGCACTGAAAGGCTTCCTGTGTTTGCGCATTTGCTGCTGTAACCGCGCATATCATCAAAGCCACTGCGACTTTTCGCATCAAACTCTCCTTACGTTTTGGTCGTTTGATTGTGGATCCATGGTGAGATGTAAATCAACATTAGATTCCACTTTCCGCCTGATGTTTTTTCCAATGAAACTCGGGAAAAAAGTAGTGATGGAAACGAGTCTTTTTCGGCTAGGGTGTTGGTGCGCCCGTCTATTCGAGGCGAAAAAACCTCTCTACATGGTTGATAATCATTTCATGCTTGGCAGCTCTCGCTATTCCGCCGTTGTCGCAGATGATCTCGTCTCCGGGTTCTTCGCGGGCTAAAAGTTCCAAACCTCCTGGTTTGCACAGCCCTAGAAAGTCGAAATGAGACAGATCTTCCGGCTCAATGTATTGTGTTATGCTTGCCGGCGCCGCGGCCACAAGGGCACGGGACTCGATGTCGAGTGTCAGGCCTGAATTCATCACCTGCGCACCAAAAACCAGCATCGGCCGATTCAATGTGGCGAGGCTTTTTTCGGAAAAACTCTGCGTACCGCCCAGATCAAAAACTGCAAAGGCTTTGATGCGGGAATCCGACAAATCCGCCTCCATGCGCGCTTGGTCCTCTGGGGTTTGCGCAACCCGCCAAGACATCAAAATACGGCAGACAAGCTCGCCTGGTGTTGCATCGCAGAAACTTTGAAACTGGGTCGCATCGAAGCGCGCTCCAGCCAGCGCAACAGCTGTAAAGCCGCCCAGGGAGTGACCGGCCATGTAAATGTGATCGCGATCAACCAGATCTGTAAGCGCTGGCGCCGCCAGTGCATGATCGATTACGCGGGATATGTCCTTTGGTCGTTCCCAAAGCTGCCGGCTTAGGTCAGGTTCCTGTGACCAGGTTGAGGTACCTGGATGATCAATCGCAGCGACGGCATAGCCTCTTTGTGCTAATGCACTTGCGAGCCACGCCTGATTATACGCGTTGCCGAAAATTCCGTGAGAAAGCACAACTAGTGGGAATGGTCCCCGAGCAGGTTCAGCATCTCTTACAACGGAAGTGCCGACCCAAACTTTGCTTTCAAAATCTAGGGTCGTTGGCCCGGTATCTTCGGTTGGATACCAAAGGAACCCGGACAGTGTGCGATCGCGTTCGGTAAGCTCAAGCGTGGTCATGGCGGCTTGGAAGGTCTGTGCGTCTGCTGCAAAAGCCATTGTGGCAAGGCAAACGCTCAATATGTGCGTCATACGTCTCATTTCATGCTCCAATTCAGATCTATGTTACATCTGAGACTGAGCCGCTGGGGAAATTGAAACAATGTGTTGGGCTGTCTATACCTGTCCTCAATCCTGATCGAGGACATTTTGAGACAGAAAGAGGACAGATGGACGACACCACACTGGTGAGCTTTCCGTTGCCCATGGCCACAGCATTTTTGTGCGCTGCTATCGCTATTGTGACACCGTGGCTTGATCTTGGCGCACGCCGGGCAAATTGTTTTTTTGTCACTTTCTTTACTCTGAGTGCGCTGGTGTCTTTTCTGGTAGGGCTGCGCTTTGGCTATGGAATTGACGGGCTCGTTCAATTGCAACGTATCCTGCCTTTGTTTCTTGGCCCGACGCTGTTCTTGGGATTTGCCTCACTTGCTAATGAAAAACGTAGTCTTTCCGCACTGACCTTTCCGCACTTGGGAATACCGATTGTCTTGCTCGTCATCGTAATTGTGGTCACCCAAGATCTCCGTCATCTCGATGCAGTGATCAGTGCCAGTTATGCCGTCTACTGTATCATGCTGTACGTGTTGTGGCGGAAAGGTCCTGACGCATTGATCCATGCGCGCGTGGACGTAACGCGCACTCTGTCCAAGTGGTTGTTGCGAGGCGTTGGCTTTCTGTTTTTCATCTTTGTGTTGGATAGCGTGATCGCTATAGATTTTGCTCTTCATCAGGGCAAAAACGTGTCCAAGTTAATCTCCTTTGGTACGGTGCCATTGGTGCTGGGCCTGCTTGTCACGCTCATCGTCTTGCCATTGGTCTTTTCTCACCCACGCGCTCCTGAGCCGGAACCTTCAGCGTTTGATCCCGAGGACTCTGACATCGTGTTGAAGCTCCAAACTTTGATGCAGGAGTATCAGGTTTTTCTCGATCCTGACATGAGCGTGCAACGTCTGGCCAAACGGCTTAGCCTTCCTGCGCGTGCAGTGTCGGGTGCAATCAATCGAACGCAGGGTTTGAACATGTCGCAATACGTGAATAGTTTTCGACTGTCTTATGCCGCTCAGATTTTGATCGTTTCCGATATCAGCATTTCTAAAATTTCAGAGCAATGTGGGTTTGTGGCACGATCTAATTTCTACCGTGAGTTCCAGCGGGTTTATGGGATGTCTCCAAGAGAGTACCGTGTTTCGAACGTCGCAACTGAAAAGCTCATGTCCGAAAGATCGAATAGAAAACAACCCAAACCGGCCCAGTAAGCCGTCACATGAGTTGTTATCGCATTTGGTTCAATATCAGTTACTTATGATTTGAAATCATATATTTGAGAAAATTTCAGATTGCTAAAACTCTTCTTAAAAAGAGCATTTTCCCCATTTGTTGGCTGCAATGTGTAGGTGAAACTTAATGCTTAAGAAATAGTCTTTCCTAAAGTATTTGGGAGAGAGAGAAATGGTAAAGCGGCTAAGCGTTCTGTTTCTATGTGCCATCGCAATGATCTTGGTTGCTGTTTATTTTGCAACGCGCGTGAGCGTTGACAAGGCAGTCAACAGAGATGCGGTCGACAAGGCGATGTATTACGCCGAATACATGGCTGTGCGGATCCCTAACCTTCCGAGTTTGATCGAAGATCCAAGGCCAGATGGTGAGCAGATCAGGATCATTAGAGACATCAGAAACCTCGGTCATGTTTTCCGATTCAAGCTTTTCGACCCACAGGGAAGGCTTGTGTTGATGTCTGACGACCAAAGCATCCGAAATGGTGGGTCGTATACCGGTGTTGTAGACCCCGAGCCAGCCATTGTCGCACGTACTCACGAACCAATCGTCGATGTTTTTGATGGGTCGGAAAAGCCAAACCGTCCCGACTATTATTCCGAAGCTTATGTGCCCCTGTTGGATGCCGATGGCCAGACGTACGGCGTGGCAGAGGTATATATTGATCAGACTGGAACCCGTGCTTATTTTCATGACAGTTTCAGAACCTTCGGATTGGTTCTCGGTGCCTTCTGCGTGTTTCTTTTTGGTGCGCCTTACGCAGGATACCAAGCCCAGCGCGTTATGGCTAACCGCGCGAGAAATGAAGCAGAATTCCTCGCCAGTTATGATCCTTTAACCGGGTTGATGAACAGGCGCGAATTCGTCGCACATGCTGAGAAACTAATCGACGTAGGAGACCTTTCTGCAGTGTGCTTCGTTGATGTTGATAAGTTCAAGGCAGTGAACGATCTCTATGGCCACGCAGCAGGCGATCAGTATCTGACTTATGTTTCCGATATCATGCGCAGCCACACCGAACCGGGAGATTTGGTTGCGCGCTTCGGCGGGGACGAGTTTGTCATCGGCTTCAAGCGTCGTGGAATTGATGGCGTCACGAGTCGTATTAGGTCCATCGTTTCTAAGGCATCAGAAAATTTCCAGACTGAAAAATTGACGATAACAGGCTCAATCAGCGTCGGTGTCGCGCAGTATGCAAAAGATCAAATGCTCGACGTTCTATTGTCTCAGGCGGATGCGGCACTTTATCATGCGAAGGCTAATGGTAAGAACACGTTTTCGATCTACGGGGATGAGATGGGGGAGGATCTCCGCCGACGCAATGCTTTGGAAAAACGTCTGCGAGAGGCAACTCAGGAAAAAGACTTTACCATAAAGTATCAACCGCTTGTCGATGGGAAGTCCAAAGAGGTTCTGGGGTATGAAGCGCTGCTGCGACTGTCGGACGAAGACGGGTCTGATATCCCACCGTCAACATTCATCCCTGTTGCCGAAGAGCTGGGCATTATTGATCAGATCGGCGTTTGGGTCATCGAGACAGCCATTCGAGAAATTGCTCTATTGAGTGAAACACATGGTATCTCCATTAACCTGTCACCCGCACAGTTTCGCGATGGAAAGTTGCCAGAAATTGTTCGCAATGCTCTGGAATTGGCCAATTTTGCACCAGAAAGGCTCGAACTTGAAATTACCGAATCCTTGCTTTTGGAGGATGATCCAAAAATCGAATTTCAAATCGATGCACTTAAAGACATGGGTGTTTCTATCGCAATGGACGATTTCGGCACTGGGTTTTCGAGCTTAAGTTACCTTTGGAAGTTCGGTTTTGACCGACTAAAAATCGACCGCTCGTTCATTGCAGCGCTTGATTGTGATCCGGCTAGATCTCAAGAGATTATTGAGGTTATTCTTCTGCTTGGGGAACGGCTTGGTATGCGGACGACAGCCGAAGGAATCGAGACATCAGCACAGTCTGATCTTTTGACCGCCTTAGGCTGTGATGTATTGCAAGGTTACTTGTTTGGTCATCCGGCTGATCTGCAAGCTTTTGAACAGGACACTCCTGGCGGGGCTGCAGGACCACGAAGATCAGACAGTCGGGCATCGTAGTCATTTGTTCTGGTGGAGTTAAAATTCCTTGCGCCTACCCTTACTGCTCAAAGAATGCAGGAGATTTTTTGAGGTCAACAAGCATCAGTTTCTTTGATGCTGCGCAAGCTGGTTTAGTGATTCCGCCAATTCAGCGATACCTCCAATTAATAAGCGGGATCACTCGTTTTTCCGGTCACTTAATTCATGAGCAATCTGACGGGCAAAACGTGTGCGCGCTGCCAATTCAACGTCATCGTGGGTAAAACTATCGAGTTCGGAACCTCGTTCAACGTCTAAGGAGGTATCCTTAATAATGAGACGATGTAATCGCTGTGCGCTTAGTGCATTCTTTCGTATCCAAATCGCTGAATGCTGCTGTTCTGCGATATCAACTGCACGGAACAGTTGAGTAGATATCACGTTGATGCCTGCTGGCCCTTGGGTAGCCCAAGCTAGTTCTGCCTGAAGCCGGTGGATCTCTGACAGGTAATAAAGCTCTCCTTTCTCATTTGCTCTCTCTAAAGCGCGCGAAAGCATCGCTTGTGCATCTGCTTCGCGTCCATGCCGCAGATTCATTTCTGCCATCATGCACATCACGCGGGTTGCACCGATGCTAGAGTGCAATGCGAGGAAGGCGTTTACCTTCGAAGTCATGTCATCAATGGCATTTGGGTTCTCCATTGTGTGCGCCCAAGCTTTGACCACGAGCTGCTGCTTGGCAAAAAACTCAATCTCACTATCTCGCGCGCAATCAATCGTTTCCTGCGCCAACTGCGCCGCTTCCTTCGGCATTTCGAGGTTAACGCGTACCAACGCGGCAAACGCCATTGCGAATGCTTTGCTGTACAAGTGGCCCGTGCGTTTTGCCTCCTCTATTGCCAGTTGAGAGGTCTCTATCGCTGCTTTTTTTTGACCAAGAAACAGCTGCGCATAGGAGAGATAAGCGTGACAACAAACCACCGGATCAAGTCCAAACCGAAGCGCATGATGATGGTGAAATTCCGGATCATGCAATTCAAGGGTCTGAGATATATGGTTTTGGGCACCATTGAAGTCACCGCGATAAAACAAAGTCATTCCGCGAGCGCGATTAGCTTCAACAGCATATGCCGCTTCGTTCTTACGGTCTGCGATGCGCAGTATTTCTTCAGTGACGGAATGCGCCCCTTTCAGATCTCCACCCATGAAACTGTTGCTCCAGACACCAACCATGACTGGAAAGTGATCTTCGGAGTCTACCTTGTACCCACTGAGCGAACGCGCCTTGGCGTAATTGTACCCGACCTCCTTAGACCCAGCGCCATGAATTGCGGTTAAGGCAAGTGCCAGTTTAGTACGTAAGTCGATTTCTATCTCATCAGTTGTTTCTTCGCGGGGGAGTTCACCCAAAAGTTCCAGCCCATTGGTATAATGTGCAATTGCATCTGAATTGGCACTAAGGGTACGTGCAAGTTCCCCAGCCTGACGCCATTTTTCGATTGCGTCTCGCGGACGCCCACCACGCGCATAATGGCGGGCGATCAGTTCGGGTTGGCTATCGGGGCCTCCAAAAGCCTCCTGTTCAAGCATCATTGCAAGGAGTACATGCAAGCGCTTCCGTTCTCTCTTTAGTACGCTGTAGTAGGCGGCTTCATGTGTGAGGGCGTGCTTGAAAGCAAAGCTGGGTTCTGCAGTTTTTTGCCGTGGAAGAATAATTTCAGCATGGTTTAATTGCTCAAGTGACGGCATTAGCTCATCAACGCTGATAGAAAGCAGGTGCGAGAGGGCCGTTGCGGAAAAGACAGGGCCGATGACCGACGCAACTTGTGCAATTTCCTTCACCGTACCAAGACGGTCGAGACGCGCCATAAGTGAGCTTGCCAGCGACGTTGGAACTCCCGAGATAGTCTGTGTTCCAATGCTACCAGAGCTTTGCGCTTTTGCCTGGCCATTATGGTGCAGGTTTTCGCGCGTGGCTTTGCATACTTCTTCAAGATAAAGTGGTATTGCGTCGCTGCGTTCAATAACTTGACGGCGTGTCTCTTCTGGTAATGCTTCAGCGGCTTCCATCCCATCGAGGAATGCAGAGGCTTCGGCATTGCTAAACCGTCCAACTTCGATGGTAGATGTGTGCGCGCCATAGGGCCAACTGGGCAAGAATTCTGGCCGGGCCATCATCAAGACAAGGATTGGCAAATTAGGGATGCGTTCAAGCAGCAAATACTCCAACAACTCGAGTGTTGTAGAGTCTGACCAGTGAAGGTCTTCCACGACTAAAACACTCGGTTGGTTCAGCGTTCTGCGACAAAGATACCGTTCAAGCAAATTGAATATCTGCGCTTTGCGATCTTCGCTATCGCCAACCACGGCATTCGAAAACCCTGTCGTCAGCGATAGAAAATTACATAAATCTGAGGTTTCGGGCTCTGTAGCTTCCATCGTTTGGTTCAGATAGTCCCCAACACGTTGGGCTTGTTCGGCTTCCGACATTTGGCTTCCGATTTTCGCGCCGGTTAGAACATCGTCGGCAACAGGTCGCAGGGGCGAATTTCGGCCAATATTGGAACAATAGAGCTTAACCAGAGCGGGAGGTTTTGCACCCGCTTTCAGGTCGGCACAAAAATCGTGCGCGAGTCGGGATTTGCCAATGCCAGCCTCGCCTGTGATCAACACTGCCTGACCTGCACCAGAGCATGCCTGATCCCATAAGCGCACCAATTTGGTCAGTTCGTCGTCGCGCCCAACGAAGGGTATTTTGTGCGCCCGGGTATGTATGGCCTGGGAGGGCGTGCGTACTGGTGCGTTGCCCACAAGGCGCCAAGCGGTTGTGGACCCATCGAAACCTTTCAGGTTCTTGTCGGGGAGCTCTTTGTATTCAAATAAATCCGGGGCGAGATCCTTTGTTGCCCCGGATAGAATAACTTCACCTGGATCGCCGAGCTTCATTAAGCGGGCGGCGAGATTAGGTGTTGGACCGATCGCGATGTCACGCTCTTGCGTGTGTTGCGCGATGACATCTCCCACAACAACCATACCAGTAGCAATGCCAACTCTAACCTGAGCGGGGGGGCTTTTCAGTTCGACCAGTTTGCGGATGATTCCCTGGCCGGCGCGCAGGCAATTGCCCACATCGCTCTCATGCGCTTGTGGATAGCCAAAATAGGCCAATATGCCATCACCCAAATATTGCGCGACAAAGCCTCCATTGTCCTTCACGGCATTGGCGCAGATGTCGCGATAACGCAGCAAGTAGTCACGCATATCTTCGGGATCGAGTTGCGCCGACATTTCGGTGGAGTCTACAAGATCGCAGAACATCACCGTCAGCAGGCGGCGTTCGGCTCTAGGATTTTGTGCCCCATGGGTGGTGCCATGGTGCCCCATTTCAGCAGTTCATCCTTCTAGCTGGTTCATAGATCCGTCGCACCGCTGCACTCATCGCTGTTCAGCGCCCCCATTTTCACCAGCTTCATTGGGACACAATGGCTGGCCCATAGTCAAGTTTTCGCTGGCGCAGCATTCAAATTGAGGTCAGATTTCTGATGACTCCAAACAAGTTGATTTCAAATCATGCCAATCGATCAGATAAATCCATACTTGGAGAGCGCGTACGGTCTTCTGCCCCTGGCGAAACTGATTTCAGCGCGCGCTGATTCAGCGCCAGAAGACTCGGTCATAGAAGCAGCTGGAACAGAAGCACTTCGCAATCGCGATTTGTTAAAGCTTTCAAATCACGTGGGTAATACTCTCAAATGCGCAGGCTTCGGTGCTTCGGCGCGCATTGCGCTAACAGCCGAGGATGGCCCTGAATTTGCGGCAGCAGCAGTCAGTATTGCGGCGCAGGCCACATGCGTGCCTCTCAATCCTGGAATGGCCCCTGCGGTATGGAAGGAAATGCTGGTTCATCTGCGCATAGATGCAATCGTTGTGCCGAAGGACTTTGTTGTCGCGAGATCGGCGGCCAAGGCGCTGGAACTCCCCGTTTTTACGTTGTCCCCGGCACCAGACAATGGTGCGGGTGCGTTTGTTCTTGTCGGCACAGATCGCAAGAGGCAGGATCAATCAACTACACAGCTACCGGAATTGGATGATGTGGCTTTCGTTTTGCCCACGTCTGGAACAACTGCGCGGCCCAAGGCCGTACCTTTGACTCACCGTAATATCGCGCATTCCGGGTGCAACACCGGTGCAGCTCTCGCATTGACCAATGAGGATCGATTGATTGGCGTGTTACCGATCCATCATGCTCATGGTTTGATTTCTGGCCTCATGGCAACTTTATACGCGGGTGCTTCCGTCATTGTGCTGCGTGGGTTTTCGGCAGGGTCATTCTTTGACCACCTCGCTCGCTTCCGGCCGACCTGGTTGACGGCTGTCCCTGCGATACACCAAGCCATTCTGGATGCCGCGCCCACACACGGGTCCGCATTGAAAGATCATAGTTTGCGCCTGATCCGCTCTGCTTCTGCGCCGTTGCCTGGTCCACGTTTTGATGCCTTATCCACGCTCTTCGGGGTGCCTGTGATTGAGACGTACGGGATGACAGAGGCCGCCTCTCAGATCGCATCGACGTCCTTGGAGTGTTGGAGGGATAAGCCGGGCTCTGTCGGCAAAGCGGCAGGGCCAGAGATTGCGATTTTTGATGATGAAGGGATACCGCAAAACGTCGGCGCTGTCGGTCAGATCGCCTTGCGGGGTTCCAATATGACGCTGGGATATGATGACCCCGCAGCAACCGCATCAGCATTCACAAATGACGGTTGGTTTCTTACAGGCGATCTTGGTCAGCTTGACGCGGATGGATCCCTTTTTATTGTTGGGCGTCTGAAAGAAATCATCAACCGGGGTGGTGCAAAAATTCTACCCGGGCGCGTTGAATCAGCACTGACGCGCCATCCCGCCGTTGCTGAAGCTGCTGCCTTTGGTGCTCCGCACGCACGTCTTGGCGAAGAGGTTGCAGCCGCTGTGGTGTGCGCCAAGGGAGCCAAGATTGACGAAGCAGTATTGCGGCAATTTGCATTCGATAGTGGTGATTTGGCCGATACAGAAGTGCCGCGCCGGATCGTTTTCGTCGACGCCTTGCCCAAAACTCTAACGGGGAAGGTTCAGCGTGCCCTGCTGGCTGATCGTCTTGGCTTCTTGCGCCAAGCAAAAGAGCCAGCCAGCACTGCAACGGAGCTCCAGATCCTTGATATCTGGCGTGACGTCATGGGGCGCGAAACTATCAGTGCGACAGATGATTTCTTCCACCTCGGTGGCGACTCCCTGATGGCGGTCGAGGTCGCTTTGCTTATGGCGGAACGTTTCAACGTTGCTCTGACGCTGCGTACGTTTTTTGAAGCCCCGACACCCCGTGCCTTGGCGGCTGTCGTTCGGGCATCAGAGCCAGAGACTGTTGCGTACCAGATCAAAAAAGCGCCGGTTGGTGCTGTGCAAAAACTGGTCTCGTTCTCGCAAGAACGCATCTTATCGTTGGAAAGTAATCTCCCAGGTTTGCCGACACATACTGTTCCGATTGTCTATTTCATCGATGGGCCATTTGAGCCTGCAGTTTTCCAAAATGCACTGCGTATTTTGATCGCGCGTCACGAAGTGTTCCGATCGATCTATCGAAAGGTTGCGGGCCAATGGGTGAGCACCCCAACCGCAGCCGTGAATCTACGCTTGGAAGTCGAAGACTGGCGCTGGGCGGGGTCGCTGCCACATGATGGTTTCCTTCTGGACGCACTGGAAAACGAAGTATGGGATATTCTTGATCCGACCAAATCGGCGTCACTGCGTACACGGATCCTCCAGTTGGCAGAGCATCGCCATGCATTGATGTTGGTTTTTCATCATATTGCGATGGACAATTGGACGATCAAGGCCTTCATCGAAGAAGCTTTTCAGCATTACGGCGATCTATTGTTGAACCGCGCCCTCGCCCACCCCAATCCTCGGCATCAGTTTTCGGATTTTGCAGCCTGGCAACTTGATTGGGCCAAGGGGCAGGCGGCTGCGCAGCAACGGCGCTATTGGATAGACCGTCTCTCTGGTCTGCGGACGACCTTTCCGGTCCGGAAAGATTCTGGGGTTGGATTCTGTACGGGGCGTGTGAACGTGGCCCTGCCAAAAGACACCGTAGACCTTTTGACAGCGCGGGCAAAAGCTACGGGTGCGACGCTCTTTATGGCGCTCATTGCTGCCGTAAAGTTGTTTTTGCATGAAACCTTTTTGCAAGATGACATTGCGATAGTCGTTCCGACGGCAAACCGATCTCGTCCTTCAACGGGCGATATTCTGGGACCAGTGGCCAACAATGCGGCTATTCGTACAAAATCCGCTGCACGGGGTTTTGGGGCGACACTTGCGGCTGTGCGCGGCGCGGTTCTGGACGCGGATGCCCATCAAGAACTGCCGTTCGAAATCGTAATGGATGATCTGCTTGACGCTGACCCGACTGCGGCTGCCGCATTGTGCGATGTATACCTGAGTTTGGTTGATAGCCTCGAACCTGATTTCGAAGCGCTTGGCCTGAACTTGAGCCGCATGGTGGAAGATCAAGCCTTTGAGACGCCTTTACCCTTTGGGTCAACCAAGCTGATGTTCTTGCTCAAGATGGTCGATGGCGCGATCGTGGGTACCTGTGTGTTCAAGCCTCACTTTTTCGACCATAGTGCAATGGAAGACCTTATGGCTGCACTAACAGATAAAATTCCCTACATGGTTGAAAAAATGGCTTAAGCCTAGTTGATTGACGAACATCGGCTGCTCGAAATACTTGCAACGTGCAGAACTCTCGTCTAGCCTTTGAACATAGAAAAAAGGGAGATGGGACATGGGTTTTCTACCATCACCGGAAATTGATTTCGGCAAGATGTCGCCAGAGGAACGCGAAACACTGGTTGTGCACCTCAAAACAGAGCACGCGAAAACTGTGGCGCGGAAACTTCATTTAGAAGAGCTTCTGTCGAAACTCTGCAAGTACTAAAGAAGCTTTTGTTCTGGGAACGGACGTCTATTGTGGCCTAAGGCTATAGTGACCTAAATGTCGTCGAATAGTGCCGTCGACATGTACCGTTCTGCCTGACTGGGAAAAATGGTAACTATCGTTCCGCCCAGCATTTCAGGCCGTGTCGCTAATTCAAGTGCGCAGTGCAGGGCGGCGCCTGAAGAAATACCCGCAGGAATTCCTTCTAACCGAGCCAGATCACGAGCGGTTTGAATTGCGTCCGCCTCCCGTATCGTCATGACTTCGTCAATAATATCCACATTGAGGATCTCTGGGATAAAGCCTGTTCCAATCCCTTGAATATCATGGGGGAATGCCCGTCCGCCTGAAAGAACCGCACTTAACGCAGGTTCAACCGCAACGATCTTGATACTTGGTTTCTTTGATTTTAACGCCTCGCCAATACCGGTCAGCGTGCCGCCTGTTCCAACGCCCAAAACCACCGCATCAACTTGCCCGCTGGTGTCGTTCCAGATTTCTTCTGCGGTCGTGCAGCGGTGACATTCGGCGTTTGCGGGGTTGCCGTATTGCCAGGGCATAATAGCGCCCGGCGTGAGAGCAACCAATTCCATCGCGTGTTCGATCGCGCCGCCAATGCCTTGCGTGGCAGGCGTAAGGGTCACTTCGGCACCCAGAAAGCGCATCAATTTCTCCCGCTCTTTTGAGAAGCCATCAGGCATGACAAGAATACAGCGCAAACCACGTGCGGCACAGGCGGCTGCAAGGCCAATGCCTGTATTGCCTGCAGTAGGTTCAACGATCACTGCATCAGTGCCCAGCGCACCTTCCATATCCAAAGCATCCAGCATAGCGACCGCAATTCTGTCTTTTACGCTTGCGGCTGGGTTGAAAAACTCGAGCTTTGCCAGAACGTTTGCACGGGCCTCTGGCACCATTCGATTGATCCGAACAAGCGGTGTGTTGCCGGTGGTTTCCAGAATAGAGTCATAGATTTTACCGCAACCCGGCTGAAGCACTTTTTCAGTCTGTTCGATGTTAGCCTCCATCCTCTTGCGGACTTGGTGTTTCAGCTGGCCAGTGTAGAGGGCAATGTGGTGCGATTGAAGTGGGGAGCTTGCGTAGCGAAGCAAAACCACAGCGATTTAACTTCACGGATCGCGTGTTGACGCGCCTTCAGTGACGCTCAAAATACAGATCTGTGGAAAGATAGGCTGCCGAAGCTTTAGTCTTCGACCACACCGTTGTCTGTTACAGCACCAAAAGATTGGCAAATCTTATTACGACCTGTTTTCTTGGCGTGATAAAGTAATTGATCTGCCCTTTTAAGCAGATCCTGAGATTGTTCGCCTTTTCTGCGATATGCCAAGCCGGCACTTACCGTCACATTGAACTGACTGCCATTGGCCGTGAATTTTTGCGTTTCCACGCAGTCCTTTATACGCGCGGCCATTGTCGTAGCGCCGCCGTGCGCGAATTCGGGTGCGAGAAGGATGAACTCTTCGCCACCAGTCCGTGCAACTTTATCGTCGGTGCGGGATTCTCGTTTTAAAACACCGGCAACAAACTTAAGAACACGGTCGCCCACGTCGTGGCCATGGGTATCGTTCACGTGTTTGAAATGATCGATATCGAGCACGATGACGGCCATGGCGTGGCCTTTCTGTTCGTGCTCTTCCAACATGGGTTCAAACACCGCATCGAAGTAACGGCGATTGCCAATCTGGGTCAACACATCTGTATGGGCTTCTTTAAACCTTTGATTGGCTTGTTCTTCCATCTGTAAGCTGCGGTCGTGGAAAAATTCACTGTTGCGTACCTCGCGACGCACGGCTGGAAAAACGACGAAAAGACCAAGCGTCAGCGCAATTCCAGTAAACATTAAAAGTCCGAACATTTCGGCCTGAGTATGCAGAATGTTCGGGTTGACGACGATTGACGCTTCCCAAACGCCGCGTACATCGCCGACCTTCCAAGCCTGATGTTTAAGACCCCATTCAGGCATGTTGTGGCAGGCAACGCAGTTCTCATCCATGGTGAAAGCACGCGCGAGGCGGACACGTACTGTGCCATCGCCCAATTCTTCGACGGCGCGGTAGTCTGGCACTCCACCAGGCAAAATGGCGTCAAGCGCGGCTTTCCCAAAATCATCAAGTACCCGGTTACGATTGTAGTTGAACGGATCACGGCTGTAGATGCGAAAATCCAGACCGGGTTTTTGATCGCTATAGCTTTGCGTATATCGTTTCGCGAACGTCGCCGGCATCCACGTTCTATCTGAACCGTCTTCTGGATTTGATGTCAGTTCTGCTAAAGGCAGCCCACTCACACTATCGATGTAATGTCGGGCGGAAACCGCAACGAGGTCAACCAGATCTTCGGCGTTCGCAAATGTACGCTCTATCACGCTGTTGCTCGCCCGGCGTGATTGATCGATAAGTGTTGCCGCGCTGAAACACAGGGTCAACACTAAGAGTAAAACTGAAAATTCTGTTCTACTGACCTTAGGCATACGGAAAATAGTACGTTGTATCGTAAAATATTCAGTTAACTCAATAGCCTAAAAACCAGCCAACACGTTCTAAAGTCACTCAAGACTACAGTTGCGGTTGCTTCGTCCAGTTTTAATTCCCTACGCGGCAATCGTTTTCTTTCATGCAATGACGGACGGTAAATGGTGACCATCTGCGCGTCTTGGATTTCGGTTTGATGGCCTCGACCGCTGGGCGGAACGCGGGTCCCGCTCACCACGTTTTACAGCGATCCTGGTGCTACTTTCTATCTAGCCGAATACGTGCGGATTAATCGTTTCCCAGTCGAAATTCGCACCACACAGCAGTACCACGCTGGTTTGATCCGCACATTGACTGGACATCTGTTTGAACCCTGCCAAGGCAAGTGCTGCTGCACCTTCCACCAGCATGTTTTCTTCCTGTGCGAGGTCTCGCAAGGCATTCGAAATGTCCGCTTCGCTGCAAAGTATGACCTGATCGACCACTTCCATTGAAATTGGAAATGTCAAACTGTCTGCGTCCATTCCCCCCGCGATGCCATCAGCGAGAGTATCGAAGTGTTGCGTTTCGACGACGGAGCCAACTGCCATTGAGGCGGCCAATGCGGCAGAGTTTTCTGCAGCAACGCCGATGATGCGTGTTCCGCTTCCAAAGCTTTTGAGAACCGCGCCAATACCGCTGATCAACCCGCCTCCACCCATCGAGATGAAGACATTGTCGATCCGCGGTGCTTGCTCCGACAATTCTAAGCCGATGGTCCCCTGGCCCGCAATGACGTCCGCGTCATTGTAAGGCGAAACGTAGACATATTCCCCCGTCGCAGCGAGCGATTGAGCGTATGTTTCAGCTTTTCCAGACTCACTGCCGTGCAAAATAGTCTCGACGTTATAGGATCGGATTTTATCCAGCTTAACCTTTGCGACGGTTTCGGGAAGCACAACGGTCAAATGCTGGTCGGTCAGCGAAGCGGCGCGCGATGATGCAATGCCGTGGTTGCCTGACGACGCGGTGATCAGCTTTTGCCCACCGTCCAAAGCTGTCATCTTGCTGGCCGCACCGCGCATTTTGAATGACCCAGTGCGTTGGAAATTCTCGGCCTTGAAGTGCAGATCACACCCGTGCTTCTCTCCTAATGCGCGCGACGGGAGCAGTGGTGTTTCAAAAATCATTGGCGCAATTCGTCGGCGCGCCCGCACAGAAGCCGTGGCGTGAAGGTCGATCAGATCACTCATGTTGTCACCTGATTTTCTGGATCTGCGCCCGGCATGCCTTCGGCCTCTAATTGAGCCAGAAAACGACTGACATGTGCCAGTCCCGTTTTCAAAATTTCTGGGTCATTCGCATACCCAATGCGTACCCACCCTTCCATGTGCAAAACGGAGCCGGGAGTGAACATTACACCGGTTTCTTTCAGCAGGCGTACACAGAAATCACGCGACGACATGTTAAAATCGAACTTCACCAAAGCCGTGGTTCCGGCTTTTGGTTTGACGTAGGACATGTGCGGTTCATTCTGGATCCACATATCCAGGATTTCTAGGTTTCCGCGCGTAATCAATTGGCTTCGTTCAAGAATTCGTGCTTTGCCTTCGAGTGCCAACGCAGAAAAGTAGTCGTCCAGCATACCGACGCTGATGGTGTTGTAATCGCGGTGGATACTAACCGCGTCAAGAACGTCACGGTGGGCGGCGATCCAACCGAGACGTAGCCCTGCCAACGAGAACGTCTTGGACATCCCAGCCACACTGATGCCGCGTTCGTACAAATCAACAATGGCGGGAGAAAAGCCGTCGCCTGTCTGGGAGGTGCCGCGATAGACTTCATCACACAACACATAAGCCTGGCTCTGGCGCGCTATCTCAATGAATTGGTTCAGGTACCCCGCGTCCATCAGCGCACCTGTAGGGTTATTGGGATTATTGATTGCGATCAATTTGGTTTCTGGTCGGATAAGGCGCTTAAATTCGCTCAGATCGGGTAGAAATTCGTTCTCAGGGCGTAAATGCAGGATATCTACATGCGCGCCATAGCTTTCCGGGATTGAATAATGCTGCTGGTAGGTCGGCCGAACAGAGATGACATGATCACCGGGTTCAACCAATGTTTCATGCACCAGCGCATTCGCCCCGATGGCACCATGGGTGACGACAATATTTTCGCGCAACTGGTGATCATAGAGCGTGCAAATGGCGTCACGCAACCGATCTGACCCTTCGATGGCTCCGTAGGTTAGTTTCATTGGCTTGAGGTCTTCAAGCACATTGGCATTTTTGCCAGCGAGCTCGAGAAGCTGTTCTACCGTCAGCGAGGCAACACAAGTTTCGGCGAGGTTGAATGCGCAGTGGTTTTCGAATTCATTCATCCAGATTTCTACACCGAATGGTTTGATTTTCATTTTGTGTTTCCTTTAAAACGTTGTCTGCCGCGTTGTTGCGATGTAGCACTGCTTTTGCAGACGCGTGATGTGCGCACCAGCGCGCAAAATACGCCATAGGCTACGGGTGAGTTGTCATCTCGACTTTGCCCGGCGGTCACGGCCTACGTGCTCAGGATCGAAACAGCTTCATCCCATCGTGCCCGATCCCCTGCAGCGAGCACGGTGCCTGCCATATCAAAGGATAGATCGGCCCCGGCCCAATCTGAAACAAAGCCACCGGCTCCTGTGATGACGGCTGCGGGGGCGTAAATGTCAAACGCATCCAAACCACCATCAATCGCAAGATCGGTGCGCCCGGAAGCAAGAACACCGTAGGAATAGCAAGAGCCGCCGTACTGAACATATTGCGCGCGTTCACGAATTAGATCGAACCGCTGCTGATCCCGTGGGCGCATGAAGTCGCGGTTGGAACAGGTAGTGTAGGCAGTTTCTATGGACGCACAGGGACGAACGTGAACGCGGGCGCCGTTAAAAGTTGCGAATTTGCCTGCGACGCCTTTCCAACGATCCTTGGTCACGGGATGTTCGATCACACCAATGAATGGGGCGCCACGCCACGCCAGCGCAATTAAAGACCCATAGACCGGGATCCCTGCAACAAAGGCCGCCGTGCCGTCGATGGGATCAAGAACCCAGACGAATTCAGCATCGATGTTGGTGTTTTCGAACTCCTCGCCCAGAATTCCATGATCGGGGTAATTCTTTAGGATCATATCACGCAACGCAGCCTCGACCGCCTTGTCTGTTGTCGTCACATAAGAGGCATCTTCCTTGATTTCCACCAAAGGGTTTTGACCGCCGGCGTCTATCAGCATGCTACGGCTGAGATCGGCCAGAGTTTCAGCGAAGGAGAGGAATTCGTCATGAGTGGGTAGATTGGACAACATGGAAAGGGACCTTCAGTGGGTCAGAATTTGACTGAGGAATAGCTTTGTGCGCGCGTTCTGCGGGTTGTGAAAAAATGCCTCTGGTTCAGCCTCTTCCACGATTTCACCCGCATCCATGAAAATTACCCGATCCGCCACCGAGCGGGCAAACCCCATTTCATGGGTCACACAGATCATGGTCATACCGTCGCGGGCCAGATCGACCATGACTTCAAGCACCTCATTGATCATTTCCGGGTCGAGCGCCGAGGTTGGTTCGTCAAACAGGATGACCTCGGGCTTCATGCACAGCGCTCTGGCGATGGCGACGCGCTGTTGCTGACCGCCTGACAGCTGGATCGGGTATTTTTCGGCCTGTTCGGGAATTTTCACGCGCTCGAGATAGTGCATGGCAACCTCGTGCGCTTCAGCCTTGGGCGTTTTGCGAACCAGCTTTTGAGCCAGCATGAGGTTATTCAGGATTGTCATGTGCGGGAACAGATTAAAGCTTTGGAAGACCATACCGACTTCACGGCGCACGGCGTTCAGATCTTTCAGTTTTTCCGTTAGCTCAATATCACCAATCAGAATGCGTCCTTCGTCGTGTTTTTCCAACCGGTTGATGCAGCGGATCATTGTGGATTTACCCGAGCCCGAAGGACCACAGACGACAATTTTTTCACCCTTTTTGACTTCCAGGTTTATGTTTTTCAGCGCTTGAAACGCGCCGAAATGTTTGCCGACATTCTGCATTTGAATGAGGGGTTGCGAGGATGTCATTTCAGCCCTCTCTTTGGGTATAGCGGCTCAGATAGGTTTCGACCCGAGCCAACAGTTTTTGGAGGAAAAAGGTGAGGATCATATAGATGATCGCCAGTGATACAAAGATTTCGTAAGGCGCAAAGGTCTGTGCCACGATTGTGCGTGCAATGCCCGTCATATCCATCAACGTGATGGTGCTGGCCAGTGCGGTTGATTTAAGCAAACTGATGATATCGTTGCCATAAGCGGGCAGAGCAAGGCGCGTAGCAATCGGCGTGGTCAGATAGACAAAGCGCTGCGTTTTTGACAGACCAAGCGCTTCGCCGGCTTCGAGAACGCCGCGATCTACCCCCAGAACGCCACCGCGCAAAATTTCCGACACATAGGCCCCAGTGTTTAGCGAAAGTGCCACCACTGCGCACCCAAAGGGGTCGCGAAATATCGGCCATAGGATACTGTCGCGAATGAAATCGAGTTGCGGAAAGCCATAGTAGACGATGAAAATCTGCACCAGAATGGGGGTACCGCGGAAGACATAGATATAGGCTTGCGCAGGCCAGTTCAGATACCATTTGCCACTGATCCGCATCAGCAAAAGGCCAATGGCAAGCAGGAGGCCCAAGACGGCTGAGAGCCCCAAGAGCTGGAACGTCAGCCCAATACCGGCCAGCATCTTGGGCACTGTATCCACGATTAAAGAGAGATCAAAGCTCATTTGGCTACCCTCATATGCTTGCTGCCATAGGCCTCTAGCGCCATGACACTCAATGTGATCACTGTGGAAAAGCCCAGATAGATAAGGCCGACCATGATATACATCACAAAGGGTTCGCCGGTTGTGCCGATCGCCTGTTTGGCGACAAAGAGCGTCTCGTTCAGACCAATGATCGATATCAGCGCCGTGTCTTTGACCAACGACAGCATATGGTTGCCAAAGGCAGGCAGTGCCAGACGCCACATTTCAGGCACGCGAACATAGAAAAAGATCTGGAATGCAGACATCCCAAGCGCCTGTGCGGCTTCAATACTGCCGAGCTTCACACCGAGAAAAGCCCCCCGGAAGGTCTCGGTGGCATAGGATCCCACTATTAATGCGATTGCGATGGTTCCGGCCCAAAACGGTGGAACGTCGAGAAACTTAATCTCTGGATTGAAGAGTTGTGCAATCGTGGTCAACGTAATGGCTGAGCCGAAGTACAACAGTAGAATAACAAGAATTTCCGGCGTGCCGCGAAAGATCACGGTATAGGCACCAGCCAGTTTTTGCGCGAGGCGATTGCTTGATAGTTTGGCGGCAGCCCCGATCAGGCCAAAGATGATCATCAGGACCAGAGACGCCAGAAACACCTGGAGCACAACGACGGACCCCCAGAAGAAGTCGTCCCACCAACCGTTCAAGGCCTCCACATTCTGTTCCTTTTATATGGGAAATTCTGGATATCGGCACGTGAGGCCGGGGAAGGGTTGGCGCGTGTGATGCGCGCCAACCGCTACAGGTTTAGCTGTCGCCCCATTCTTCGTTGTGGATTGGGAAGGGGAAGTACTTGAGCGCGTACTCCGTCAACTTGCCGTCGTTGATCAGCTGCTTGATCGCTCCGTCCAGCCGTTCTTTCAATTCTGGCTGACTCTGACGCAATCCAATACCCACACCGATGCCAAAGAATTTCACTTCGCTGATCGCGGGGCTGACGAATTCAAAGCCACTGCCTTCATCTGTGGCAAGGAAACGCAAATGCGCCTTCATCGGATTTGTCATGATCGCATCAACGCGCCCATTCACCAGATCAAGGTACAATGGTTCGGATCCGTCATAGAGTACGATGTCTGCATC
>JBGCDG010000027.1:0-46786 GCA_045105195.1 Roseobacter sp.
CGTCAATCTGGTCATACGCCTGAAAATCGCCGAAATACTTCGTAATCGCTGCCGTCAGCGTCGTCTTCCCGTGGTCAACGTGACCAATCGTGCCGATGTTTACGTGCGGCTTCGTACGTTCAAACTTTTCCTTTGCCATGAATGCGGCGCCCTTTTGTTTTCAGCAGGTCACACCTTGCGACCCTGTTCTTTTGATATGGCGGGCGACTTATTGCGTACGGGACGGAAAATCAAGCACCAGTTGTCCTTGAACATCGCCCAATTGTTCAATCCAGCAACGGAACTACCGATCGCCGCCCTCGGTCACCGTGTTTTCGATCACGGGCGGAACGTATCCTTCTTCCATGAACCAGCCTTTTTGGATGTTTTCTTTGACCAGAAACTCTTCGATGGCCTTGGCAGCATTGCGAGCTAGACCGTCCAGCTGCTTTTGTGCTGATTGCGTCCAACCCGTGCCGATCAAACTCTCACCATCGAGGTTTTCTAGAATCGTCATTTGTTCGGGTGGATCGTTCAGTTTGCTGGCCTTTTCGTCATCCCAAACCGTGACGCGAATGATCATCGCGGATTTTGGCGCGGCAACAACGGGGATCCCTGCCCGCGCCAGCACATATCCCTCGATACTGACACCGAGATGATATCGCCTCTCTCCTTCATACCGGTCGAAGCGCGCAGCAATGGCATCCTGCACGGCGGTCGTCAATTCTTCTTCGGTGGCTTCCCGGCTGAGACTGCTGGCGGTCGCGACAAATGGCGCCACAACCACGTTATGCTCCAGCATGAAGTTTCCAAGATCAACGGGCGGCGCATCCAGATCGGATTCGTAAGTACAGGCGGACAGAGCTGCGAAAGCTATTAGAATGAGCGCGTGTTTCATGATTTACCTTGCCTCGGAGGTCATGTTTTCCAACGAGTACCCCAACCGCTGATGTCCTGCAATGTACCCCGCGTTGGACCACCGCACACGCCGCGCTATTTCGCCTGTCACCTGTTCAGAGATGCAGCGAGGGCGCGACATGGCGAAAGATGACAGTTCCCCACAAGGAAACATGCCCGTCCGGGTGCCGCTGGTGCGCGAACCCGTTGGCGTTCTGAAAAGCTGGCAGTTGATGCGGGAAAATGTACTCAACATTATACCCGAAGCCGCCACGCGCGCGCCGGTTTTGTCGGGACGCACAGCGACGCGCTGGCACATGATGATGGATCCCAAAGCGATTCAGCACATCCTGCTCGACCGGGTTGAGGACTATCCAAAATCCGACGTGACCAAAAATATGTTACGCCCGGCCATTGGCGACTCGCTTTTCATTGCCGAAGGCGCGCATTGGCGATGGCAGCGACGCACATCAGCACCAGCGTTTTCACACCGCAACGTCACAGCCCTCGGGCCTGTTATGACAGCGGCCGCAGAACGCTGTGCCGACCGCATTACAACCGCTGGTCCTCGCGCTGTGAATATGCTGGACGAAATGATTTCGGCCACGTTTGATGTGATTGCCGAAGTGACTTTTTCTGCGGATGGCAGTTTTGATCGCTCCTCCGTGCACGATGCGATTGAGGCTTACGTGGGTGAGGCGGGCAAAATATCTCTGCTGGATGTACTGGGCGCGCCAGATTGGATCCCACGCCCCGCGCGGTTGGCAACGTCACAGCAGATGGACGATATGCGCGACGCCGCAGACGCCGCAATCGATGCCCGGGCCGCCCGTGGTCCTGGAGACGTGCCCGACTTGCTGGATCTGTTGCTCGCAGGTGCGGATCCGAAAACGGGTCGGCGCATGAGCACAAGCGAACTACGTGACAACTTACTTACGTTCATCGTTGCTGGGCATGAAACAACCGCCCTGACGTTAGCTTGGTCATTCTATCTCTGTGCCTTTGATCAGGACGTTCAGGACTGCGCACGCCTCGAGGCGCAAGGGGTTCTGAATGGCCGCGCGGCCTGCGCAGAGGACATACCGCACCTGCCCTACATCCGGCAAATCATTGATGAAGCCCTGCGGCTCTACCCACCAGCGGGTATTGTGTCGCGCACTGCGCAGAAGCCTGACAATTTATGCGGCGCCGAAATCGAAGCCGGGGATACTGTCATGATCCCGATTTATGCGCTTGGGCGACATCATTTGCACTGGCAAGACCCGGACCGGTTTGACCCCGCACGTTTTGCAAACCGCAAAGCGATTCCGCGCTATTCTTACCTGCCTTTCGGCGACGGTCCGCGAATTTGCATTGGCGCATCCTTTGCCGTTCAAGAGGCGGTAATCATATTAGCCACGCTGCTGTCGCGCTTTCAGTTCACAGCAGTGAAGGGACGCGATCCCAAACCCGTCATGATCCTGACGCTAAGGCCGGAAGGTGGGGTCTGGTTGATGGCAGAACCTGTTTAGACATCTAAAAAAGTATCGTTTTTGCAACTGAAGCTTAATTGAATTTGTTATCGCGCGGGAAGCCACGCGGCGCCATGCGGCCGGCAGTTGCGCGTTTGCCCGTCCACTCCTGCAGATCCGTTTCAGTGCGGGTCCGCCCAGCAGGGTCCAGCCAGCTCAAGCCCTCGGCACGCTCGAACGTCGTCGCATCTGACAAGCCCCCATCCTTGTAGCGTTGCAAGCGCACGCCTTTGCCACGGCCCATTTCGGGCAACTCATCCAGACCAAAGACCAGCATTTTCCGATTTTCACCAACGACCGCGACGGTATCTCCGTTGACGGGCTTGAACGTCGTGGCCCGTGTATCGCCGCGCACGTTCAGGATTTGCTTGCCACTGCGGGTCTGCGCTACGATATCGTCTTCGGCGACTACAAATCCATCACCAGCGGAGGACGCCAACAACATCTTGCGGCCCGGCTTGTGGATCATCATAGAGATGATATCTGCCTCATTCGGCAAATCAACCATCAGCCGGAGCGGTTCACCCATACCGCGCCCACCCGGCAAGGTCGACGCGGATACGGTATAAACACGCCCGTTTGAACCCAACACTAGGATCCGGTCCGTTGTTTCCGCATGAAAGATGAACAACGGCCCGTCGCCATCCTTGAATTTCAACTCTCGCGCAAGATCGATGTGCCCAGTCATCGCCCGTACCCAGCCCATCTGAGAACACACTACAGTGATCGGCTCACGGTCGATCATGGCTTCGATCGGCACATCTTCGAATTCGACGTTTTCGGCAAAGCTCGTGCGGCGCGCGCCGCCATGCCAGTCTTTGCCAAATTGCTTTTTGGTCTCGCGCAGCTGATCCACGATCCGCGACCACTGCAGATCCGCACTGTCGAGCAGATCCTCGATACCCGCACGTTCTTCCATCAGCGCGGACTGTTCGCGCAGCAATTCCATTTCTTCAAGCCGCCGCAAGGAACGCAGCCGCATGTTCAAAATAGCTTCGGCCTGCACTTCGGTCAGCGACAGATCATCCGAAGGCACAGGCGGCACATAGTCGGTCTCGTCTCGCGCGCGGACATGCGCCTTGCCCCAGTCCTCTGCCATCAACGCGGCCTTAGGATCGTCATCATAGCGAATGATATCGATAACCCGGTCAAGATTCAGGAAGGCAATGATGAAACCTTCGAGCACTTCCAAGCGGTGATCGATCTTTTCCAGGCGGTGCTGCGCACGTCGCACAAGCACTTCCTGGCGATGGTCAAGAAATGCGCGCAGCACTTCCTTCATTGAGCAGACCTTGGGCGTCACCCCATCGATCAACACGTTCATATTGAGCGAAAACCGCACCTCCAGATCAGAGTTGCGGAACAACATGCCCATCAGCACGTCTGGCTCGACGTTCTTGGAGCGAGGCTCCAGGATCAAGCGAATATCTTCCGCGCTCTCATCCCGAACATCGCCGAGGATCGGGATCTTCTTGGTCTGGATCAGTTCAGCGATTTTTTCAATCAACCTGGACTTTTGGACTTGATAGGGAATTTCCGTGACGACGATCTGCCACTGACCGCGCCCCAGATCCTCCACTTCCCAGCGACAACGTAGTCGGAAGCCCCCCTTGCCCGTTCGGTAGGCCTGCGCGATGTTCTCAGCGGGCTCGACAATCACGCCGCCCGTCGGGAAATCTGGCCCCGGCACGTAGTTCAGCAACGTGTCGTCGCGCGCGTCAGGCGTTTTGATCAGGTGAATACAGGCGTCGCACAATTCCGCGATATTGTGCGGCGGGATATTCGTCGCCATCCCCACGGCAATCCCACTGGACCCATTGGCGAGCAGGTTTGGAAACTGCGCAGGCAGCACGACAGGCTCAGTCAGCGTGCCGTCGTAGTTTTCCCGGTAATCGACTGCATTTTCGTTGAGGCCTTCAAGCATGGCCTCAGCGACGGCCGTCAGGCGCGCTTCTGTATAGCGGCTGGCCGCTGGGTTATCCCCGTCAATGTTGCCAAAATTTCCCTGCCCGTCGACCAGCGGATAGCGTACATTGAAATCCTGCGCGAGCCGCGCCATCGCGTCATAGATCGCGGCGTCCCCATGCGGATGATAGTTACCCATCACATCGCCCGAAATCTTGGCAGATTTACGGAATCCACCGCCTGAGGTCAGCCGAAGTTCGCGCATGGCAAATAGAATCCGACGGTGCACAGGCTTGAGTCCATCGCGTGCATCCGGCAGCGCCCGATGCATGATTGTGCTCAGCGCATAGGTCAGATACCGCTCGCCCAAAGCCCGCCGCAGCGGCTCCGACAGGTCGTGTTTTTTGGGATCAGGGGTATCTGTTTGGTCCGTCATTACCCTTGTGTAGCGGTGGTGTTTGACCGGGACAAGCGTCGATTGCACTGCTGCAGCATTCGGGTACTGCAGGATCCGTTTTGACAAAAACCAGCGCGAATTCTCCCTCACAAGAATCGTTTCAACCTGTTATGAAAGCACAGGCCGGAATGTGGTGTGAACCGGCGACGGGGTGGGGTTGTCTAAATGAACCGATTACTTTTTGTAGGTTTTGCCTTTCTGGCATTTGCATTTTACGTGTTGAGCGACGGGCGGTCTTTTGATCCTACCGCGTCGCGCGACAGACTGGTCGAACAGCGCACGGAACGTGAGAACGCGCGTATCGCAGCTTTGCCAACACCCAATGACGCGTTCGTGGTGGCACGGACAACGTCGCCGGCAGGTGCCTCGCAAGCCACGTCCGTATCCACGACTGAAAGCGTCTCAGCGCCACTGAATTTAGCGTCCTTCGAAGATGTCAGCACGCCCGAACCAGAGCTGGAACCCGAGACGTCAGCCTTGCTGTTGTCTGAGCGAACTCAACAACGTCCTCTTCCAACAGAGATTATACCGGAAACGGAATTGTCGCGAGATGCGCTTGATACGACATCAGCCGCGCGACAAGACATTGCCTTTGCCGGCAACACAACGTCCGCCGCCTCTGGCAGGGTCGACACCACAGTGGATATTCGCACCGTTAAGGGATCGCGGGTCAATATGCGTTCAGGTCCCGGCACTGATTTTGATGTGATCGACCAACTGGGCCAGGCCACACAGGTCGAAATCCTGACAAACAGCGGCGACGGCTGGGTCGAACTACGCCCGGTAAACGGCGGAGCAACAGGCTGGATCGCCGAATTTCTTCTTTCGGACGGTTGAAACTTGCATTCCGCACCGCAGCTTGGCACGTGTTGACCAAAGGCGGGGGCGGGCACAGTGCAGAAATCAATCCTCATTACCGGATGTTCATCCGGCATCGGATATTGCGCGGCAAAAGGCATGCGTGATGCGGGTTGGCGCGTCTTTGCATCTTGCCGCCAACAAGAAGACTGCAACCGCCTGAAAGCAGAAGGTTTCGAAAGCCCACTGATCGATTACACGCGACCTGAAAGCATCGCGACCGCTGTTCAAGAGGTCCTGGAATCCACAGGCGGTACGCTCGATGCCTTGTTTAACAACGGGGCACACGGATTGCCCGGCGCTGTCGAAGACCTGCCGACAGATGGTTTGCGGGCCATTTTCGAAGCGAATTTCTTTGGTTGGCATGAACTGACACGCGCAGTGATCCCTGTGATGCGATCTCAGGGGCATGGACGCATCGTGCAATGCTCTTCTATTCTTGGCTTTGTGACACTGCGATTTCGCGGGGCCTATAACGCAACCAAATTCGCGCTTGAAGGTCTGACGGATACGCTGCGTATCGAGATGCGAGGGACCGGCATTGAGGTCAGTCTGATCGAACCCGGGCCCGTGACTTCCAAAATCCGCGAAAACTCGATCCCGCATTTTGAACGCTGGATCAGCTGGGAAACCTCGCCGCGCAAGGCGCAATACGAACACGGCCTGCGGGCGCGGCTGTACGAAGACACCGGGCCTGATACCTTTGAATTGCCGCCAGAAGCTGTCCTCAAGCGGTTGCGGCATGCCGTTGACAGTCCAAGACCGCGACCACGATATTATGTGACGACACCGACCTACCTCATGGGCTTTTTGCGGCGCATCCTGTCCACGCGCGCACTGGACCGCATACTTGCACGCATCTGACGCAGCCCCAACCTATTCGCTTTTGCCGCACGAGCCCCTACATCACGCGAGACACAAAAAAGGAAAACTCCGGTGGCAGATCCATTTTTCATCCTCGCCGTTATTGCATGTCTGGCTGTCGTTGTCGTTCTGGCCCTCGGTTTGGGCGGGTTCGCTGGCGGCGGCGCTTTCAACAAGAAGAACTCGAACAAACTGATGCGGTATCGGCTTGCTGCTCAATTCGTCGCGGTCATCTTCATCGTTCTGTTCGTCATATTCCGAAATCAGGGAGGCTGACCGAAAATGGTCGTTTTGAACAAAATCTACACCAAAACCGGCGATGCGGGTGAAACCGCACTCGGCAATGGCACACGCGTAGCAAAGCATGCCTTGCGCGTTAGTTCCTATGGGACATCAGACGAGTTGAATTCATTTGTTGGCGTCGCACGGTTAGATGCCACGGGTGACATCGATACCGCGCTCAGCCGCATTCAGAACGACTTGTTCGACCTTGGTGCTGATCTGTGCCGACCCGACATGGATCAGGATGCCGAATCCGAGTACCCACCACTGCGCATGGCGGATGCGCAAGTGACGCGGCTTGAAACAGAGATCGATCAAATGAACGCTGATCTCGATCCATTGCGCAGCTTCATTCTGCCGGGTGGTTCGAAGCTAGCGGCCAATTTGCACGTCTGCCGCACGGTCGCGCGGCGCGCTGAAAGGCTCAGCGTTGAGCTTGCGACGATGGAAGCCATTAATCCGGCCGCGGTGAAGTATCTCAACCGTCTCAGCGATTGGTTCTTTGTAGCTGCACGTACAGCCAACAACGGTGGCAAGGACGATGTTCTTTGGGTTCCAGGCGCAAACCGCTGACCCTTATGCATGGCTCCACGTTCCCTTTGGCAAAGACGGACGCGACGGGCCGCACCGAAGTTGCCGATCGGAAACATCTTGTGCGCGGGCCTCAAAATCATGCGTGACGCGGCGTATCAGCGACGCAACGCGACGATTTTGTACTATTTATCGCGCTTCCGCTTGGGTAAACCACGCATAAGAAACGCAAAGGCTTGCTCCCGGGGGTGAGTCGTAACGTCAAGGAGAAAGACGCTCATGAAGGTACTGGTGCCTGTCAAACGCGTGATTGACTACAATGTGAAGGTGCGCGTGAAAGCGGACGGATCAGGTGTCGATCTTGCCAATGTAAAAATGTCGATGAACCCGTTTGACGAAATTTCCGTCGAACAGGCGATCCGCCTAAAGGAAGCAGGACAAGCGGACGAAGTTGTAGTCGTCTCCATCGGCGTCAAGCAAAGCCAGGAAACGCTGCGCACGGCGCTTGCCATGGGTGCGGACCGCGCCATCCTCGTTATTGCCGCCGACGACGTTCACAAAGATGTTGAACCGCTGACTGTCGCCAAGATCCTGAAAGCCGTTGTCGATGAAGAACAGCCTGGGTTGGTTTTGTGCGGCAAACAGGCCATCGACAACGATATGAACGCCACGGGCCAGATGCTATCTGCATTGATGGGCTGGTCACAGGCGACATTCGCCTCGGAAGTCGCCATCGAAGGCGACAGTGCGATCGTCACGCGTGAAGTAGATGGCGGCTTGCAAACCATTAAGGTCAGCATGCCGACAGTCATCACGGTGGATTTACGCCTGAACGAACCACGCTACGCCTCTTTGCCCAACATCATGAAGGCAAAGAAGAAACCGATGGATGAGAAAACAGCAGCGGACTACGGCGTGGACGCCACGCCGCGTCTGGAGATCGTGAAAACCGAAGAACCAGCAGCACGCGCAGCTGGCATCAAGGTTGGGTCGGTTGATGAATTGGTATCGAAACTCAAAGAATCGGGAGCTGTATAATGGCTGTTCTTCTTCTTGCAGAAGTAACCGATGGCGCGCTGGCGATGGATGCAACGGCGAAAGCTGTCACTGCCGCCAAAACACTTGGTGACGTGACACTGCTTTGCACGGGAGCAAGCTGCTCAGATGCCGCAGCAGAAGCAGCGACCATCGACGGCGTCTCCAAAGTATTGTGCGCCGAAGACGCGATCTACGGAAAGCGTCTGGCGGAACCTGTTGCGGACCTTCTCGTATCCCTCTCGGGTGACTATGAACATATCGCAGCCCCTGCCACGACAGATGCAAAAAACATCATGCCCCGTGTGGCCGCCCTGCTGGACGTCATGGTCATTTCCGATGCGACGGCTGTGGTAGATGGTGACACCTTTGAACGCCCAATTTACGCGGGTAACGCAATGCAAACGGTTAAATCATCCGATGCCAAAAAGGTTATTACCTTCCGGGGATCGACCTTTGACGCCGCCGGAACCGGCGGTTCTGCCGCTGTTGAAGCCATCTCAGCTGCCGGCGATCCCGGTCTGAGCGCATGGGTCGAGGACAAAGTCGCTGCGAGTGATCGTCCAGAACTCACCTCTGCGGGCGTAGTCGTATCTGGTGGACGCGGTGTCGGCTCTGAGGATGATTTCGCTTTGATCGAGAAACTGGCAGACAAGCTCGGTGCCGCCGTAGGTGCGTCGCGTGCAGCGGTCGATTCCGGCTATGCACCAAACGATTGGCAAGTCGGTCAGACCGGCAAGGTCGTCGCGCCCGAACTTTACGTGGCGGTTGGTATTTCCGGTGCGATTCAGCACCTTGCAGGGATGAAGGACAGCAAGATCATCGTTGCGATCAATAAAGACGAAGAAGCACCGATTTTTCAGGTCGCGGATTTCGGACTGGTTGCGGACCTCTTTACTGCCGTCCCAGAACTGATCGAAAAGCTGGACTAACCGTTCAGGCGACAAGCATTTCAAGGGCCGCTGCTCCAAAGCATGCGGCCTTTCTTCACACCATCTTGTGCAGAACTTTTCCAAGCGCGATTGCCGCTTCACCATGGGCTTTCGGCCCCAGCATATGATCTGCGGCCACGGCTTCCATTTCGCTGAAGACCATCCCTTGCGAACCAGCCGCCAAGGCATCCGCAGAAGCCGACACCTCAACATACGAGGACACATGGGCCCGGAGATCTTCAATCATTGACCGTGTCACGAACAAAGGGCCTGTTCCGGCACCCAAGGCAGGCGTCGCGTTCGCGTCCTGAATGGGGGAATGGTCGGAGAACCAGAGCAAGACCACGTTGCCCTGGATGCGGCGCAATAGCAGTTTCATCCGAGACGTCCAGGCGGCGCGCACCTCGGCCGTGACAACAGAAAAGCGATCCTCCGAAGAGGTGTAAAGTGCGTTCAGCATATGCCGCGTGAAATGAAACTCAGAAAAATCGACATCTGGGTAGATTGCTTTCAAAACAGGCGACGCCGACAGGAAACGATCATTGCGCCGCGGATGGACGGAATAGAGCCGGTTCGACAGGTTATGCGCTCCGACAACCTGTAACACCGTCAGTTCTGCGCCGTTTGCGGCATCCAACATCTCCGATCCGTTTAAAAACACATCAACGCCAGCATTCGCGATACCAAAATTTACGCAATTGACGCCAATATCGCTTTCCACCAGCGCCGGGAAGGGCGCCTTAATAAATTTTCCATACGTCTCTGTACCACCAATAAAGGCGACATATGGCACATCTAGTCGACGCTCTGGCCCCCGGAACGAGATACGCGACTTTCCATAGCGACACGGCGCATAATTCAGGGCCCCCGCCCCTAGAACATCATAGGTCATAAACCCACCTTAATTTCACCCACCTTTTTGTATGCAGCGGGCATCCTTAGATTCCGTTAAGGGTCAAATTTTAGAAATGAACCCATCGTCGCATAGCCCTTGCGACTGCCAAGCCCCACACCGTAGAGTGTGCGCAGAACAAGAGGGACACCGATGGAAATCAAGACAATCGGAATTGTAGGCGCCGGGCAAATGGGCAATGGGATTGCACATGTGATGTCGCTCGCAGGCTATGACGTATTGCTGAACGATATCAGTTCAGACGCCTTGGAGAGTGCTGTTACTACAATCACCCGCAACATGGACAGGCAGGTCAGCCGCGGAAAGATCTCGGCTGAGGTACAGGCCGATGCTCTGAACCGCATGACAACGACCACTGCGCTCAAAGATCTGGGCCAAACCGATCTGGTCATCGAGGCCGCAACGGAGCGGGAAACGGTCAAACAAGCGATCTTCGAAGACTTGCTGCCACACCTTAAGCCGCACACGATTCTGACTTCAAACACCTCTTCAATCTCGATCACGCGGCTTGCAAGTCGAACGGACCGGCCTGAAAAATTCATGGGTTTTCATTTCATGAATCCTGTACCGATCATGAAACTGGTAGAACTGATCCGCGGCATCGCCACCGACGAAGAAACCTTCAATGCCTGCAAGACTGTCGTGGACCGGCTTGGCAAGACAGCCGCTTCTGCCGAAGACTTCCCAGGTTTCATCGTGAACCGTATTCTGATGCCGATGATTAACGAGGCGGTCTACACGCTGTACGAAGGTGTCGGAAATGTTCAGTCCATCGATAGCTCAATGAAACTAGGGGCAAACCACCCCATGGGGCCGTTAGAACTGGCGGATTTCATAGGATTGGATACGTGTCTTGCCATCATGAACGTGCTGCACGACGGACTTGCGGATACTAAATACCGTCCATGCCCTTTGCTCACGAAATACGTCGAAGCTGGGTGGCTGGGACGCAAGACAGAACGCGGATTTTACGATTATCGCGGCGAGACACCTGTGCCTACGCGCTGATCTACATCATTTTTCAAGTGCAAGGGTATGCGCGCGCAGCCAAGTCATGAAACCGCGTGGATCGTCCTTCCACTTGTCGACCTCATCCTGTGAAATCGGATGACCCACGATAGGCGCTTGCGGCTTGTTCAGCGCATGCACGATTTCATGCAGCAGCAGCCCCTGTCGCAGCATCGGCGACAACTGATTTGCGATTTGGTAGGCACGTGAATTCTGCCCCTGGAACCGGATCGGCAAGATTGTAGCGCCAGACCGGCGGATCAACTTGGCGGTAAAAACGCTCCATTCACCCTCAACAGCTGGCCCAAAGAAAGTTTCTGAAGCCGCAATGCCACCAGACGGGAAAAGTGCCACGACTCCATTGTTTTTCAGATGTTTCATCGCCCGCGCGCGCATCTCAACGCCTTTTCGCTGCGCGTCCGGGTCATGCGGGAAAGGCACAGGGATCATATAAGACCCCGCCACTTCATCAATCACCGTCAGCAAGGAGCGCGTGAGAATGCGGTAATCTGGGCGCACCCGCCCGATCAAATCTGCGAAAATCATTCCATCCACCATCCCGTGCGGGTGATTGGATACAACGATGACAGGTCCTTCTTTTGGAATACGCGCAAGCTGTTCCTGCGGTGTCTGCAGGTCGATCCCCATCACGTCCAGCGCTGCCCGCCAGAAGGCTTGGCCCTGTGGTGCCCCGCGTCGTTCAAATTCACGCACAAGACGCAGGATCGTTAGCTTTCCCGTCAGCGCTTCGATGACGCGAATGAAGCTCGCCTTCCATGGGTCCTCGAAAGTAGACGCGTAGGAAATGGCCCGCCGGTCGTATTTCGAGAAATCCGCAGGCTGCGCTTTCTGTCCGGCATCAATTTCCGACGCGCCTTCAACCACGAGAACACCCTCTTAGTGTTTGTTCGCCAAAGCAGCGGTTCACGCGTCCTCGCCGAACTTATTTGCCACCAGTGCTTTCAACGCGTCTGCCAGTGCTTCAGCATCGGAGCCTGATGTCTCAACGTCAATAGAGCTTCCCTGAGGAGCTGCCAACATCAAAAGGCCCATAATACTATCGCCTGATGCGGACATGCCATCTTTGAAAACCTCCGCACTGGCGTCAAATCCTTCGACAACTTCCACTAGTTTTGCTGAAGCGCGCGCGTGCAGCCCTTTTTCGTTTACAATTTGTAACGTGCATTTTGTCATTGCGTGACCCCGCGGTTACTGAGGGCTGATATTCTGCGTGTCGATGTACTTCTTACCAGCCTCGATAGCGACACGCACCGCATCAGGCACAGCTTTCTGGCGGCTCTTAGCCAGTTTGATCAGCATCGGCAAGTTTGCACCATAAAGAATGCGGCGGTCACCCGGCTGGCAAGCCCGCATACTCAGGTTGGATGGGGAGCCGCCGTAAAGGTCTGTAACGACGATGACGCCGTTTCCGTCGTCAACTGAATTGGCAGCTTCACAGATTTCACGTTCCTTGGACTTTCGATCGTGATCAGGATGAATCGAAATTGCCTTGATGCCCGACTGCGCCCCGACCACATGTTCGATAGCCGCTAGGTATTCCTTGGCGAGCCCCCCATGCGCGACGATGACGATTCCAATCAAAAATCAGGCCTCTTCTTTCTTGCGTAGATCCAACTCGCGATGCCTAATTGACACCTGCCAGCCTGCTTCTGCAAGCTGCAAAGCATGCGTTTGTGCCATTGCAACAGATCTGTGTTGACCGCCAGTACACCCAAAGGCGATTGACAGGTAAGACTTTCCCTCATCGCGATATGCAGGCAGAAGCAGCAGACTAAGATCCAGAACCTTTTCTGAAAAGGGCGCAAAACGCGGGTCTGCCTTCACATGACGCTTCACAGCGCTGTCTGTTCCATTGAGAGCCCGCAAAGATGTTTCCCAATAGGGATTGGTCAGAAAACGGCAGTCGAATACCATGTCGACACTGCGGGGCAGCCCCCTTTTGTAGGAAAATGACTGCACAGACACGCTGACACGCCGCTTTCCGCCAGGTGCAAACCAATGTTCAACCTCGGCGCGCAACTGATGCACATTGAGATCACTTGTGTCGATCAGCACATCCGCGCGGGACCGCAGCGGCACGAGCATCTCTTGTTCTCGCATGATGCCATCAGACGGCCTGTCATCCGGCGCAAGCGGGTGGCGTCTGCGAGTTTCGGAGAAACGCCGCAACAGGACGTCCGTTGAACAGTCCAGATACAGAAGTTCCGGTGCCAGCCCCGGTTGTCCCGACAGTTGCCCCAGAGCATCCATAACACCCGTTGTGGAAAAATCTCTGTTACGCGGGTCTATCCCCAGCGCGATCGGCGCATCGCCTCGCGTGGAATCAATCAGAGCCGACAACAGTCGTAGCGGCAAATTGTCCACCACTTCGAAACCTGCGTCTTCGAGAACGTTTAGCGCACTGGACCGCCCAGCACCCGAAGGACCGGTGACAAAGACAATGCGCCGCGCTGAAGAAGCTATTTCATTCATGTTTGATCTTGTCTCCCCGCTTTAAGATATTGCAGAATCGCTGCAGGGAAATGGGCACCGTCGATTTTGTGAAGACACGGTACGTTGATATCAAGAAGTTTGATCACGCGCGGAACGGGGAGCCTTGCTGTTTCAAAGTGATCGAGATCAACGACCAAACAAATCGGCGCAGTAGCAACAACCTCAGCGTTGAGAATACCGATGCCACGCGCTTCGATCAGGCCTTTGATTTGCGGCGGAGCAGACGCCACCAGCGCTTCACCGTCCGCCATTAGAATGGTCCTATCATCACTGACCAACAGCGCGCCCAGCGCTATGAGTTGCAGCGCCAGTGCAGATTTACCGCGGCCCGAAGCCCCTATGATCAACACGCCCCGCCCCTCTACCGACACGCAGGAGGCATGATAGGTTACAGTGGCGTCATTCTCGTTCATTGCAGGCCATTTTAGATAGGCAAGCCCACGACGAACCTTGCGCCTAAAGGCTCTGACGTGATGTCCGCCTCTGTCGGCCGGATGTTTTCCGCCCAGATCACACCGCCATGAGCCTCCACGATCTGTTTCGATATTGCCAGGCCCAAGCCCGAGTTATTGCCAAAATGCTCGTCCGGTCGCTGCGAATAGAACCGTTTGAAAACCTTTGACAAAGCTTGATCAGGGATACCGGGGCCAGTGTCTTCTACAACAATCAACACGCGGTTCTCCTTCTTACGCGCCCAGATCCGGATGGCGTCCCCATCCTCGCAGAAAGAGATAGCATTGGTGATGAGATTGACGAAAACTTGCGCCAACCGTGCTTCCAGCCCATGCACAGTGATCGGGGTCTCAGGAAAGTCCGTGATAAAGTCGATGTTGCTCGATCCCGCATCTTCGGCCAGGTACTGGCTGAGGTTCGTCAAAGTGATCAGAACGTCAAATGCCTCTTCTTCTTCCTTGACCAATTCACTGTCGAGCCGGGAGGCATTAGAGATATCGCTGACCAAACGATCAAGGCGCCGCACGTCATGATCTATGACATCAAGCAGCTTCTCGCGCTGATCTTCTCGCTTGACCATACGCAAGGTACCCACTGCGGAGCGCAAAGACGCAAGCGGGTTTTTGATTTCATGCGCGACATCTGCAGCGAACTGCTCGTTCCCATCAATTCGATTGTAGAGCGCAGAAATCATGCCGCGAAGCGCTCCACTCAGCCGGCCAATTTCATCCGGACGCGCGGTCAGGTCAGGGATCCGGATGCGTCCCGGATTCATCTTGCGCGCATTCTTGTCCCGCCCCAGTTCCGCGGCCGCGGCAAGATCCGCCAGCGGATTTGCAATAGTAGACGCAAGAACAAGACTCAAGCCAATGGACACAAGCGTTGCAATGACAAACATCTGATACACGCGCTCGCGTTCACTGCGAACCAACCCATCGATTTCACCCGCAGCGGTCGCCACAGCCACTGCGCCAAGCGCGCGCCCATCGTGCAGAATGGGCGTGACAACCGTGTAGAGTGCGCCGCCAGCTGCATCGATCTCCTTGTAGAATTTCGTTCCATCCGAAAGGCTGTTGCCCACCAACTGCCCGAGTTTTTCGCGCAGCGGAACCTGATCGATAACTTGTTCTTGCACGAATGGTTGCGCAATAAAGCTCCAAGCCCACGTCAACGTGTCGGTCATGACAGTTCGACCAACACCGTCGAATTCAACGACACTCGCGGCGAGCCGTTCTTCTGTGTTCGCGATAAGCTCTCTGGATTGATCGTACACAAACACTTCTACGCCACGCCGCAAATCCAAATCAGACAAGGTGCCTGGAATGTCGACATGATCGCCACTTGCCAAGGTTATGGCGCCTCCGGGCGGCAGTTGGACTTCGATCACATCCGCGATCAGTTCTGCTTCCGATACCAGCGACGCCGCGCGCTGGTAGGTTAACGCATCCCGTGATGAATTCAGGTAGACAATCCCAGAGAACAAGAAGACCAATGCAATCAGGTTCAAAGTGACGATCTTGCGCGTCAGCGGCGAGGTACGTAGCGACATAAAACCACGGCGCTCTTTTGTTCCTCGCATATCACTTGAGGCCGCACTATCCGGTGCTGCCCAGTCATCTCCAAGTACGGCATCGCCGTCCTCGGAAGGAGGTGGGGTCATATCCCGCACACAGGCCCCTTTAGGCTAAAGCCGGAGAAAGTTACTCTTCGTTATATCTGTAACCGATACCATAGAGGGTCTCAATCGCCGAGAACTCCGAGTCGGCGTTGCGCATCTTCTTCCGCAACCGCTTGATGTGGCTATCAATGGTGCGGTCATCCACGTAAACCTGATCATCATAGGCAACGTCCATGAGCTGATCACGAGATTTCACAAATCCTGGTCGCTGCGCCAACGCTTGCAGCAGTAAAAATTCGGTTACGGTTAAAGAAACGTCTCTGCCCTTCCAGCTGACTGCGTGACGCAATGGATCCATGCGCAGGTCACCCCGCTCCATGACTTTGGTTTCCTCACTGTCAGCGACTACGTCGCCAGCGACTGCATCCTGTCGCCGCAGGAGCGCGCGAATACGTTCGACAAGCAGACGCTGAGAAAAGGGTTTTTTGACATAGTCATCCGCCCCCATGCGCAGACCAAGAACTTCATCAATTTCATCGTCCTTGGATGTTAAGAAAATGACCGGCATCGCCGTTTTCTGACGCAATCGTTGCAACAAATCCATGCCGTCCATGCGCGGCATCTTGATGTCCAACACAGCCATGTCTGGTAATTTCTTGTTAAAGGCATCCAACGCGGCCTGGCCGTCATTGTAGGTTTCCACCTCAAAACCTTCCGCTTCGAGCGTCATTGAAACAGACGTCAGGATGTTTCTGTCGTCATCAACTAAGGCGATCTTGGACATTTCCTGTTTCCTTGTACGGCTCGTGTTTCACATTTGCAGGCACGACTGTCGCGGATCCCCACAAACCATTCGTCTGCGCGAATCAGCACAGTGCTGAAAACCGATAGGGTCAGAATTAGGTTACGAATGGCTAAATTACGGTCGATTGTCGTGCATTTGAGGACATATTAGAAATGTCAGGACAGCTCTTGAGAGTGCTCGGCGACAATCTGTCGGATGATGGCGCTAACTTCCAAAAGCGTCCTGTTCACCGTGTAAAACGTCATGTTAAGCACCCCATACAGATCACTTAGGCCTGTCTGGAGACCGGACATTCCGCATTACTTGCGGAAAAACAGGAGACATTCACATGACACATGGACGGGTAAACCCGGACTTTCGCCTCGAAGATCAAGGGATCACGGGGCTTGGCGCTGTCTATTACAACCTGCTCGAACCTGACCTGATCCAGTACGCGCTTGCGCGGGACGAAGGGTGCCTGGGCAAGGGGGGCGCTTTTCTCGTCACGACAGGTAAATTCACAGGCCGGTCCCCAAAGGACAAGCACGTGGTAAAAACCGCGAGTGTTGCAGAGACGATTTGGTGGGAGAACAACGCGGCCATGTCCGCCGAAGGCTTCGATGCACTACATGCAGACATGCTTAACCATATGGAAGGCCGGGACTACTTCGTACAGGACTTGATCGGCGGCGCGGACCCCAAACATGCGATCAATGTGCGCATGGTGACGGAACTGGCCTGGCACGGCCTGTTCATCCGCCACATGTTGCGTCGACCCGACCGCGAAGATCTTGATGATTTTGTGTCTGATTTCACCGTGATCAACTGCCCCAGCTTCAAAGCAGACCCGAAAAAGCACAACTGTCGTTCCGAGACCGTGATTGCGATGAACTTCGACAAGAAGATGATCCTGATTGGTGGCACGGAATACGCGGGAGAGAACAAAAAATCTGTCTTTACGTTGCTAAACTATCTGTTGCCGGCGAAAGGTGTCATGCCGATGCATTGCTCGGCCAATCATGCGAATGGCAACCCTGTAGATACGGCTGTGTTCTTTGGGCTGTCTGGCACAGGTAAAACCACCCTCTCTGCCGACCCGGCCCGAACCCTGATTGGCGATGACGAGCATGGCTGGTCCCATACCGGCACCTTCAATTTCGAAGGTGGTTGTTATGCCAAGACTATCAGCCTCAACCCGGAAGCCGAACCGGAAATCTACGCGACCACCGAAAAATTCGGCACTGTGATCGAGAATATGGTATTCGACGCTGAGACCAGAGAACTGGATTTCGAGGATGACAGCCTGACTGCCAATATGCGCTGCGCCTATCCGCTGCATTACATCTCAAACGCCTCCGCATCAGCGCGGGGCGGGCATCCCAAGAACATCATCATGCTCACCTGTGACGCCTTTGGCGTGCTGCCACCAATCTCTCGCCTGACACCAGCGCAGACGATGTATCACTTCCTATCTGGCTTCACATCAAAGGTCGCCGGGACAGAACGCGGGGTGACGGAACCTGAACCCACGTTCTCCACGTGTTTTGGCGCTCCTTTCATGCCCCGACGCCCAGAAATCTATGGCAACCTGCTGCGCGAAAAGATCGCGACGCACGGCGCGACGTGCTGGCTGGTCAATACAGGGTGGACAGGCGGCGCCTATGGCACGGGGAGCCGTATGCCAATCAATGCGACCCGTGGACTGCTCACTGCGGCTCTGGACGGCTCTCTGGCACATGCAGAGTTCCGCAAGGACCCGAATTTTGGGTTTAGCGTACCAGTGGATGTCAAAGGGGTGCCCAGCATCTTGCTGGATCCGCGCCGCACCTGGGATGATCCCGGAGCCTACGACCGGCAAGCGATCAAACTGGTCAAGATGTTCTCGGACAACTTTGAGAAGTACATCCCCTTTATAGACGAAGACGTACGCAACGCCGCGATCGGGTAAGCGATCCGGCTTTCTAATGTGCAACGGAGCCGTGGAACAGAATTCCCACGGCTCATACCCGTTTAGGCTGCGAGCGCCACCAGTTCTTTCAGCGGCATATCGAGCACAAAGCGGATATCTTCGTCACTCATGTAGACCATGAAGGTCTCCATTGGATTTTCGTCACCCTCTTTGTACCAACGCAGCGCGCCCGGCTCAGCATGCATATACCCCTGTCTTTCAGCAAAACCTTTGAACGCGACAGGTTTCAGCATAAAGCCCACCACATGGTCCGGCGACAGGCGCTGCAGGGCCGTCATAAATGCAAAACGCCCCAGCACACAGGACAGGCCGCTGCCACGGTACTGACCAGGCTCTCCGCCCATCCAGACCTCTCCGTGATAGCACACGCGCCCACGCATACGCTGCGCACCAGGACCTGCACGGTAGCGCGACCGCTTGAAATCGATGTCCAGACCGGGAGGTGGGAACTTCTTAAAGTTGTATCGGAAGAATTCTCCGACGGAAGCACTGCCGGTATCGAGCACCTTCATGGCCTGCGCATGCATAATCCGACCTTCGGCATTGCGACCAACGATCCAGAAAGCGTTCCTTTCGTTTAGATTATGCAATTCAGGGTTGAATGGATCTCCCAGCACGTGATCGGGTCGACCCTCCGCCAAAAGCTCTTTGTACTCTTCGAAATCATGGCCAATGGTCAACTTGACGCGGTATCGCGACAGGATATCCATGCTCGCGGCTCTAAAAAAGTTGTCATCATTGAACGCGTGCATAGTCATCGGGGTTCTCCTAGGATTGTTTCCAGAACTCCGATTATAGAATAAATTAACTAATGACGCTCGTATTTTAGGACATCCGTAATGTCCGGCGTGAGCATCTCCTCCGGCATCCTTTTTACCAGCTTTTCACTCACCCCAGTGATGTTCAAATCATAGCATCTTTCGACCAGCGAAATGAGCGCAAAAGTGCCATCGGGAAAGGTTCCACCGAGCATCAACCGCTGGTAGCTAAGCGGGACTAAAGGGCCGCCCTCTACACGCGGAAGCAGAGTGCAGACGTGATCGAGGCGCAACCCATGCGTGTATTTTACTTCATCAAAAGGGGCACTTAGGAGGCGGGCAAAGTCATCGCCACCCGGCATATTCCCCACATCACGGCCGATGCTGCTGCGTGCACGCGCCCACCCGAACCACGAAACATACGCATTTTCATCGCCGATTTCGACGCTGAGCCAGCCGTGTGGCGCCTCACGAAAGACCATAAAATATGGGCGAATATGCTGCAAAGCATCGTGTTCTAACTCGCCTTGAGCTAACGTCCAGGCCTTGACCGCTTCCCGGAAAAGCGGGCGGTCAGAAGTCCATACATCACCAATCGGGCGCTGTTGCTGATGGAAGTACCACCCATCCGGAAGGACCTTGCTGAGATGCTGCAATCCTTCGAAGTGACCAACGTCGCGATTCAGCCAGGAATTGCCCCTGGCGAGGATGTCTTCGGCCTCTGGAAGTGCCCTCTGACCCGCCTCCGTCAGATGGTACTGACGGTCCCTCACAATGAAGAGTTCGACCCCCTTCATCTCCTCCAAAAGGGCGATGTGGCGACGCAGTGTTTGGCGTGTACTTCCCAACTCTTTGACGGCATGCGACAAATTTAATGTTCGCGCTAAAGTAGTAAACGACCGGATCATCTCATGCAAAAGCGCATGTGATTCGGTTTGCCGACTCACCTTTTGAGCCGACAGATCGGTGCTCGAAATCTCATTCATTACCTAGATGGTAAATAAATCATCCAGTAATGCAACAAATTTCACCCATCAAGTGTAAATTTTTAGTCAAAAAAATGAAAAAGGTATCCAGTTGAACGCAGCGCCGATTCCCGCGATGAGTGAGGCGACAAGAGTGAGAGGTGAAGAAAGTTATGTCCCATCCAGTAGATGTGCACGTTGGACGCAAACTGAAACAGATCCGCACGATGCGTCGTTTGTCACAAACGGACGTAGCGCGTGAGTTGAATCTGTCGTTCCAGCAAATCCAGAAATACGAGATCGGTTCGAATCGGATCGCAGCAAGCAGACTGTACGAATTGTCACGGATACTCGACGTTCCAACGTCGTATTTCTTTGACGGTCTCGACGCCATGACGAACGCGACACAAGAACGGGATCCCAGCCTCGAAATCGTGGCTGCTTTGGCAGCGATACGAGATGACACGGTTAAGTCACGGATCGTCACTTTCATCGAAGATGTTTCCGGAGTGACCGTCGCCCGGCAAAGCTGAAAGCGTTCCCCTCGGGATGATGAAGAAGTTTGATCGGTTACGTTAAAGAGTTCAGTATTTGTAATGATCAACAACCCGCAGCCCCGTGCTGCGGGTTTTTCTTTGTGTGCCCAGACCAAAAAGGCCGCAGCCCTGAAGCCACTGGAAATTTTGCGTTGAAATTTTCATAATAATTTTCCCCACTTTGTGAATTTATGTTGCGCTGCACCTGCGAAAGAACTAAACCGTCCGCGATTGTAAAAGGATGTTTCTATGCCTCATGATGGACAAGACCTTACGTCCCCTGCACCGGTCGTACTCATCGATCTGCTGAATTTAACTGCAGAGGCACTCCCACCGGTTGCGGCGTTGCTTGAAACCGCCAAGGCGCGCGTCAGCGGTATGGTAAGTGTCGACGGCCGTGTTGATACGAAACGGATCGAAACCCACCAAACAGCTGCGCACGGCCTCGCTTGGCTGGCAACCTATGCACAGTCCTTGAAACAGATGCATAGCTGGGCTGAATCGCTACAGACCCAAGGCAAATTCGGCGAGACAGAACAACTGCTTACCCAAATCGCCTTTGGAGAGTACCTGTGGCAGATCTATGGTGGCATCCAAATGAACCAAGGCGAAATCGTGCGTCTGCAGGATCTGGGTTTGGATCAGTCAGAAATGCGCGGTCTGATGACGCCCGCCGTCATGAACTTGACCCAATCTGGCAACACGCAAGCCGCACGCAGCCGACTCGTGGAATTGATGCAAGAGCAAGCGGCGAATATCACGGTTGGGGCCTGCGGACTTGATGACGAACTGGAAATGATCCGAGAACAGTTTCGCCGCTACGCGCTAGAAAAGGTTGAACCTTTCGCACATGAATGGCATCTCAAGGATGAGTTGATCCCGCTTGAAGTCATTGAAGAGCTTGCGGAACTGGGCGTCTTCGGATTGACCATCCCGGAAGAGTTTGGTGGCTTTGGCCTATCTAAAGCTTCTATGTGCGTCGTCTCCGAAGAGCTTTCGCGCGGGTACATCGGCGTTGGGTCACTCGGCACACGTTCCGAGATTGCGGCCGAGCTTATTCTGGCCGGTGGAACGGACGCACAGAAAGAAAAATGGCTTCCACGTTTGGCATCTGCTGAAACGCTCCCCACGGCCGTATTCACGGAACCAAACACCGGCTCTGACCTTGGCAGCCTGCGCACCCGGGCCGTCAAGGAGGGCGACGACTATCGCGTCACAGGCAACAAGACGTGGATCACCCATGCATCTCGGACCCATATGATGACTTTGCTTGCCCGCACTGACCCGGACACAACGGACTATCGGGGGTTATCGATGTTTTTGGCCGAGAAAACGCCCGGTGATGATGAAACGCCCTTCCCCACCGAAGGAATGACCGGCGGCGAAATCGAGGTTTTGGGCTACCGTGGGATGAAAGAGTACGAGCTTGGTTTTGACAATTTCCAGGTCAAGGGTGAGAATCTGCTGGGTGGCAAAGAAGGCAAAGGTTTCAAACAGTTGATGGAAACTTTCGAATCCGCCCGCATCCAAACAGCGGCGCGTGCCATCGGCGTCGCGCAATCGGCACTCGATATCTCGATGCAATATGCGGTTGATCGCAAGCAATTCGGCAAAGCGTTGATCAACTTCCCGCGCGTTTCTAGCAAGCTCGCAATGATGGCCGTGGAGATCATGGTCGCGCGCCAACTCACCTATTTCTCAGCCTTTGAAAAGGACGAGGGTCGGCGGTGTGACGTGGAAGCCGGCATGGCCAAATTACTGGGTGCACGCGTCGCCTGGGCCGCAGCGGATAATGGTCTTCAGATCCACGGCGGGAACGGGTTCGCACTAGAGTACAAGATCAGTCGCGTGCTCTGCGATGCCCGTATCCTGAATATCTTTGAAGGCGCTGCTGAAATTCAAGCGCAAGTGATCGCGCGCCGACTGCTCGGGTGACCAGCAGTATCGCGGGTCAGTACGTTTTGACGTTGGAACACTGGCCCGTGCGGCCAAACCGGAGCTTGAGCGCCTACCGTTAAGGGCATTAAAAACACCAGTCTTCCATGCGTCTCCACTATTTTGCTTTGTAAGTTGCTGACCTCAACAACGCAAATGCTGTCGATTGGAACACTAGAAATGCTGCAGGTGCGAAATGCCGCCGCAATACACCTTCGCACTTGCAGCATAACGACTCTCTTTCTATTGCTGAGGCATGAAACGTCAACGTCTGTCACCTGAGTCGTGGATTGAAGCGGGGCTTGCTTCGCTCGTGTCTGAAGGGCCCAACGCACTTGCTGCGGAGCCTCTCGCCCGAAAAATTAGTGCGTCCAAGGGCTCTTTCTATTGGCATTTCAAAGACGTACCCGATTTTCAATCAGCCGTCGTTAGATATTGGCAAAATGCCGCCTTCGCGGATGTTGTGGCGGCTTTAGAAGGCAAAGGGACTGCAGAGCAACGACTCAGAAGCTTTGGAAAAACCGTCTTGGCGAACGCTCAAGATCCAGCCATGCGCGCTTGGGCGCGGTCGGACAAAAAAGTCGCCAAAGCCATCGCGCAGGTCGACGCAGAACGGCTGAAATACCTCAACAACCTGCTGAGCCATATGGGTATCGCAAATGACGACTTCGCCCGCAGCAGTCTGGCAGCACTTGTTGGACTACCGGCTGTGGCCAACAAATCCCAAGCTCTTAAGGCCTATGACTCAATGATGGATATGGTGCTGGCCTTACAATTGACCTGACACCTCAGTCCAACGCGATCCGGCGGCCAAAGGCTTCTACAAATCGATCCCGCGTTGTCGGAAGAGGCCTATTCCCAAGATCCCGCGCCAGATGTTCGCGCAAGAAATAGCCAGTCGTTATCAGCCCCTGTGCGACCTCATGATCCGGCGCCGCGCCGAGACCGCGCAGCACCTCCGGCAATGGCAAAAGCCTGTCCGCCCATTCCCCCGCAGCCGTGCGGGAAACGGCGCGACCCGATTTTGGTGAGACATACACCAGATCTTCGCCGCGACCCGTCACCGCGCATGCATCCAGAGACAGCGCATAACCTGTTTCATGCAGCAGACAAAGCTCCCACCGCAAATAGGCCAGCGGCCAGACTTCCGTGTTCCCGAGCAGATCCAGCAAGCGTTCACTCTCGCTGTAGAGTGTTGGATGAGGCGCGCGTTCTGGCAGGCAAAAGCTCAAAAGCCCTGTCACCGCATTTAACCCCGCCAGCGACAACCGATCTCCCATGGAGGCTGCCGCACGACTGCGAAGCGGCTCCACCTGAAAACTGCCGATATGATCCTCAAGCCGGGCACGCCAGGCCAGATCAAGCTGCGCGCCGGGTTGCAAAATAGGCGCGACCTTGCGGCTAGTGCCACCCCGCACCACCCCTGCATGACGCCCATGCTCAGCTGTGAAAACCTCAATGATCGCAGCATTTTCACCATGTTTGCGCGTATTCAGCAGGATGCCTTGATCGCGCCATTCCATCAGTCGAGCCCCGGCGCATCCAAGAGGTGCCGGCCCGCCTTGTCCTCGACCTCAACCACCCAAAGGTCTGGATCATGCTGACGCTGTCTCACAATCGCCTCTTCGACGTCCCGGTCGCCCCCTTCGGCCAACACGGTCCAATCGCGTTGATCTTCCAGCAGGTTGTAACTGCGCTGGAAAAGGCGCGCTAGACCATCCAGTGTATTGAGCTTTACCAGAACACTGCCCGCCGTATCATCGCCATGCGCGACGACGAATGCAGGAACGCCCTCCAGTCGCAAGCGTGTCAAATAGGCGTCTACCCAGAATTTCGATGTCAGCCGTGACATATGATAAGGTTAAACCTTTGTGCCCGATGCCGTTCCACTCACGTGTTGCCGTCCTTAAACTCAAGGCCCATCTCAGTGTAGCGCTCTGCGTCTTCCAGCCAGTTAGGCCGTACTTTCACCTGTAAGAACAGATGAATCCGACGTCCCAGGAACGTCTCAAGCTCTTCTCGTGATGCCTTGGAGACGGCTTTGATCGTCTCACCCTTGTTGCCCAGAACGATGCCTTTGTGTCCGTCCCGCACAACATAGATCAACTGATCAATTCGGGCGGAGCCATCCTTGCGTTCTTCCCAATTCTCAGTTTCGACCGTCAGTTGATAGGGCAATTCCTGATGCAGGCGCAGGGTCAGTTTTTCGCGCGTCATCTCCGCCGCGATCATTCGCATCGGCAGGTCGGCGATCTGATCTTCCGGATAGAGCCACGGGCCCTCCGGAACCTTCTGCGCCAACCATATGCGCAGCGCGTCGATCCCATGACCACGTTCTGCCGAAATCATGAAGGTTTCCACAAATTCAAAACGGTCGTTCAGGTCTTTGCTAAGACCCAAAAGCACCTCCGCCTGTACCCGGTCGATCTTGTTGATGGCAAGGGCAACTGGGCGGCCCTGCGCAATATCACCAAGCCCTTCGATGATCCGTTCGACACCTTCGGAGACACCGCGATGCGCCTCGATCATCAAGACCACCACATCCGCATCCGCAGCCCCGCCCCAGGCCGCCGCAACCATGGCACGGTCAAGCCTCCGGCGCGGCTGAAAAAGCCCTGGCGTATCGACAAACACGATCTGGCTGTCTCCCTCCATGGCAACCCCACGGATGCGCGCACGCGTCGTTTGCACCTTGTGCGTCACAATAGAGACTTTGGCACCGACCATGCGGTTCAAGAGGGTCGATTTCCCCGCATTAGGTTCGCCGATCAAGGCAACAAATCCTGCGCGTGTGCTCATTCGACTTTCTCCAACGCCTGTAAAAGGGCCTGTGCCGCCGCTTGTTCCGCCTGCCGTTTGGACCCTGCTGTTGCTGCGCTGCTTTCTCCGGTCGCAAGACGTGCTGCAATCGTGAAAACAGGTGCGTGATCCGGCCCCTCGCGTTTGACTTCATCATATTGCGGCGGTTTCAAACCACGCGCCTGTGCCCATTCCTGCAAAGCTGTTTTCGCGTCCCGCGCGTCTTTTTCAACTTCTGTCACCCGGCTTCCCCAGAGTTTCAGGATAAGTGCCTTTGCCGCGTCAAAACCCCCATCGAGATAGACCGCAGCAATGACCGCTTCAATAGCATCGCCCAGCAGCGCTTGCTTGCGACGCCCACCCGACAACATCTCGGAGCGTCCTAGCCTCAAAACCGCACCCAGATCAATCTCACGCGCCACATCCGCGCAGGTCTCCTTGCGCACCAAGGCATTGAAACGGGGCGCTAATTGCCCCTCAGTCGCGCCACGATCCAGTGCCAGAAGCGCTTCGGCCATCACCAGACCGAGCACCCTGTCACCCAGAAACTCAAGACGCTGGTTGTCGTCGCGGTTTGCAGACGACATCGATGCGTGTGTCACCGCTTGCGCAAGCAAATCCGGCCGCACAAATCGATACCCCAGCCGATCCTGAAACGTCTTCAGTTCCGCCGAGAGTTTCACTCTACGCTCTTGAAGAACCGGTCACCGCGCCAGGTCCAGAAAAACAGCATCGATCGACCCGCAGAGGAGAACATGATGCGGTCCGCACGCCCAATCAGATTCTCAAAAGGCACATACCCGACGCCCTGAATCTGTTGCGCCAGGCGGCTGTCCGCAGAATTGTCCCGGTTGTCGCCCATGAAAAAATAGTGCCCTTCGGGGACGTTATACACGCCAGTGCGGTCAGATGCCTGGGGACCAATGTCCAATACCGTATGGCTGACCCCGTTCGGCAGCGTTTCAGTGTAGCGGGTCTTGAGGCATTCACCCCCATCCCCCACGGGGCCATTGCTACACCGCGGACGGCGTCCCTCAGGACCCTGAGGCTGCATGGTTTCAATGAAACTACCTGCCGGTTCTTGCGGTGCAGGCGCATCATTGATGTAAACAACAGAGTCGCGCATCTGAATTTTGTCGCCCGGCAATCCGATCAGGCGCTTGATGTAGTCGCGTCCAGAGACGGGGTGACGAAAGACGATCACATCCCCGCGTTCGGGTTCCCCGCCCATCAAGCGGGTGTTGTCTCCATCAAGGAATCCGCAGATATCCTGCGCGTCGATATTCACACCAAAACGGGGCAATATGACACTAGGACAGGAGGCATAAGAATAGCCATAGGCCATCTTGTTTACAAAGAGGAAGTCACCGACAAGCAGCGTTTCCTTCATGGAGCCCGACGGGATCCAGAACGGCTGAAAAAACAAGGTGCGGAACACGCCGGCAATCAATAGCGCGTAGACGATCGTTTTGATCGTCTCGACAATCGAGTTTCCGGCTTTTTCTTCCTTGGCGGCCATCAGTTGGGCTCCGATATATGGTTTGGGTGGTAATGCGGGTGCGTGCCGGGCGTGTCAAGGTCGCCCGTGTCGCCCCACGTACAGGGGCTTTGCACATCAATGTGAACCAAGTGTAGCCACATGCAAGTGAACCGACACCAAACCCATCAACTGGCGGCTTCCGTGACTGGAAGCGCTTCGATAATGACAAAGGCCTGCGCCCAAGGATGATCGTCGGTCAGAGTGACATGGATCACCGCCCTGTGGCCTTTTGGGGTCATGGTATTGAGCCGCTCTTGCGCCCAGCCCGTCACATGCATGACAGGTTGGCCCGATTTGAGATTTGTGACCGACATGTCTTTCCAGGCGATCCCCATCGTTAGCCCCGTACCCAATGCCTTTGAGCAGGCTTCCTTCGCCGCCCACCGTTTGGCATAGGTGCCTGCAACATCACGCCGGCGCTCAGATTTGTGCTGCTCTGCTTCGGTAAAGACACGGTTTCGAAACCGATCACCAAACCGATCCAGCGTGCCTTGGATACGCTCGATATTTGCGAGATCCGTCCCAATGCCCAGAATCATGTCGCGCCTGACGTCATTGCAGACGTGCCGTGAGAATCTTGACACTGGCAAAGCCGAAGAACCCCGCAAAAGCCAAATCGAACCAGCGGCGTGCACGCGCATAAGCCCGCACCGTCCGTTCCGTCGAAAAGAGCACAGCATAGCCAAGGAACACCACAACTGATGCTGCATATAGCAATCCAAAGTAGCCAAAAAGCGTCGCGGGTGTGGCATCCGAAGGCGCGACGATCGCGTAGATCGACCCCCATCCAAGGATTGCTTTGGGGTTTGTCAAGTGAATCGCCAGGCCTTTGAAAAACAGCGCCTTCGCCGTCCCAGTAAACGGTGTCCCCATCTGCGCCGCACCCCGAGAGGTCGCTCGACGCAATGCCTTGAGTGCCAACCAGCCAAGATAGAGTGCCCCGGCATAGCGGATCACTTCGAACACCCAGGCATTGGTCAGCATGACCGCGGATAACCCGAGTGCTGCGGCGATGCCCATTGTGGCCGATCCTGCAAGGATACCAAATGCGAAGGCCACGGCTGATTTGCGACCTTCGCTCATTGCCGTGCCCGCAATGCCCATCGTCGCGGGCCCAGGCGAGCCCCCTGCCAGCGCCCAAGCGAACCAGATGGCTAAAAATTGCGCCGTGATCACGCGCGGGCCTCATCCATCAAACGACGCATCTCAAGAATAGCGGGTTCCAGCCCGCGAAAGATCGATTCGCCGATGAGGAAATGCCCGATATTGAGCTCCATTACTTCGGAAAACGCAGCGACCGGCTGGACAGTTTCATAGGTCAGGCCATGACCGGCGTGTACCTCGAGGCCAAGAGAGTGCGCAAAGGTCGACATCTCTTCAAGCCGCAGCAACTCCGCATCGCGTTCATCAAAATGACCTTCCGCATGTGCGTCGCAATAGGCACCGGTATGCAGTTCGATAACTTCCGCGCCAATCCTGTGGGCGGCTTCGATCTGCCGTTGCTCGGCGGCGATAAAGATCGACACACGGCACCCTACATCCCGCAGAGGTGCGATGAAATGCGCCAGCCGATTTTCCTCGCGGGCGACTTCCAGCCCCCCTTCGGTGGTCCGCTCCTCGCGTTTTTCCGGCACAATGCAAACGGCATGCGGTTTGTGATGCAGCGCGATCTCTTGCATTTCCTGGGTCGCGGCCATCTCGAAGTTGAGCGGCACAGTCAGAACCTCCATCAGCCCTTCGATATCCGCATCCGATATGTGCCTGCGGTCTTCGCGCAAATGCGCTGTGATGCCATCCGCGCCGGCAGCTTCCGCAATCCGTGCCGCGCGCAGCGGATCTGGATAAGCCCCACCGCGCGCATTGCGCACTGTGGCTACGTGGTCGATGTTGACGCCGAGGCGCAATTTTCCCTGATTGGACATAGACAGCCCTCCCCTTCAGTTCAGGTCATTCCCCGGCAGATGAGCGATCCGCATTGCGCTTTGCTTCAGCTTTGGCGGCTGCTTTGGCTTTGATCTCTTCCAGCTTGGATTTGATCAGGCCTCTGCGCCGCTTCTGGTAAACGCGGATCACTGGAACTGAAAGATAGTAGCAAATGATGCCAAAGAAAATCCCCGCAAGCGTGCCACCGATCATGTAAGGGAAGAAAATTCTGTCATAAAACACTTCAAGTCGTGTCCAGTCTGCCTGCGCATCAGTGAACATGGCCACAAAATTATCCTTCAGGTCGGCCCCAGCATCGATGAATTTACCACCAAAAGAGCGGTGGATCCCTTCATCGGCTTCATCGCCCAGCAACCAATGCCCTGTTTCAAGTGCCGCGACGCCAATCGGAACATAGGTCAGCGGGTTACCGAAAAAAGTGGCCATAAGGGATGCAACGATGTTGCCCCGCATCAGCCATGCCAGACCCGCTGCAATAAAAAAATGAAACCCATAGAATGGCGTGAACGACGCAAAGACACCGCCGAAAATGCCACGTGCAATGCGTTCAGGACTATCCGGCAACCGCCGCATGCGATGCTTCACATAGTGAAAGGCCCGCGTCCAGCCGCCACGCGGCCACAGAACATCCAGCACGGCACGCGGCCATTTTTTTGGATTTCTGCGTTTAAAGACCAACGGATATGCCCCTACCTTACGTTACGTTACTTGAGACGCGATGCCGCACATCACTTCCAAAATTGTGACAGCCCAGCGGCCGCCTCCTGTTATCATGCAGGTGATTCCAACGGCCTAATAGACATATTCCTGCTCCTTAGTATGGCTGCCACATCACTTTCGGCTTCAAGAGTCAGCATCAGAGAATGCAAATGCGCCACATCACGGAGCTCTACGTTTACCAACAGTCTGTAAAAATCTGGTTTTCTGTCTACGAACTGCAAGTCAGAAATATTCGCACGCGACTCTCCAATCAATGTGCAAATACGTCCCAGCGTGCCCGCATCGTTATTTAGCGTTACATCCAGTGTTGCGCCATATACCGCAGGGTGTGAGCCCTCATGCCAATGGAGATCGAGCCACCGCTCTGGCTGCTCTTCATATGCGCTCAGGCGGTCGCAATCAATTGCATGCACAACAACGCCGCGCCCTTTGAACGTGATGCCGACAATACGTTCCCCTGGCAAAGGCTGACAACAAAAGGCGCGCTCGAACGACTGGCCGGGCGACAGGCCAATCACCGCGCGTTTGGCATCAACCTCTGCTCCTTTTTTAGGCAGAAGTTGCGGATACACTGCAGAAACGACATCGCGACCAGTGATTTCCGCACTGCCCAACCGCGCCAACAGGTCATGTCGATCGTGCAGCCGCATGGCGCGTGCTGCCGTTGCCAGTGCTTTGTCGGTTGATTTTCGGCCTACATTCTCGAATGCTGATCGGGCAAGTTCGCGCCCCAGCTTGATAAAGCGGGCCTTGTCTTCTTCGCGCAACGCTCGCCGGATGGCTGCCCGCGCCTTGCCAGTCACGGCAATATCCAGCCACGTGGCCTGCGGGCTTTGTCCTTCGGCCGTGATGATGTCTACCGACTGGCCGTTTTTCAGACGCGTCCAAAGCGGCACGCGCATGTGATCCACCTTGGCACCAACGCAGGCCGACCCGATCCGCGTATGGATCGCGAAGGCAAAATCGATGGGTGTCGCTCCACGCGGTAGCTTGACCACTTCCCCTTTGGGCGTGAAGCAGAATACCTGATCCGAATACATCTCAAGCTTAACCGCTTCGAGGAAATCCTGATGGTCTTCTTCGGCGTCGAATTGTTCGGTAAGCGTCGTAATCCACTTGGCAGGATCAACGGCAAACGGGTTTTTACTGCGCACCCCATCACGGTAGGACCAATGCGCCGCGACACCGGTTTCAGCTACGTCGTGCATCTGACCTGTCCGGATCTGAACTTCGACCCGCTTGCCGTCCCGCCCTGACACCGTTGTGTGGATGGAACGATAGCCGTTTGACTTGGGCTGACTGATGTAGTCCTTGAAACGTCCCGGTACGGCGCGCCAACGCTGATGGATCGCACCAAGCGCACGATAGCAGTCTTCCTCGTTTTGCGTGATGATCCGAAATCCGTAGATATCAGACAGGCGTGAAAACGTTTGATCCTTTTCCTGCATTTTACGCCAGATCGAATAAGGTTTTTTGGCGCGCCCAAAGACCTCGGCCTCCACCCCGGCCTTGTCCAATTCCAGTCGCATATCCCCGGTTATCCGCTGGATAACGTCGCCCGTTTCCTTTTGCAGGTTAATAAAGCGCCGGATGATCGAGGCGCGCCCTTCCGGGTTCAACACACGGAAGGCGAGATCTTCGAGTTCCTCGCGCATCCACTGCATGCCCATCCGTCCAGCCAATGGCGCAAAGATGTCCATTGTCTCGCGCGCTTTTTGCGCTTGCTTGTCCGGTCGCATCGCGCGGATGGTACGCATATTGTGCAGCCGGTCGCTCAACTTGACGAGAATAACCCGCAGGTCCTTCGACATCGCCATGAAAAGCTTGCGGAAGTTTTCAGCCTGCTTTGTCTCTGTCGAGTTCAACTGCAGGTTTGTAAGTTTGGTGACGCCATCCACAAGGTCTGCCACCTCCTTGCCAAACAAATCAGAGATCGTGGCAAATGAGGCTTTTGTGTCCTCAATCGTGTCGTGCAACAGCGCTGTGATGATCGTCGCATCATCGAGTTGCTGTTCAGTCAGGATCGCCGCAACCGCAACCGGGTGATTGAAATAGAGTTCGCCTGAATGCCGGCGCTGATCCTCATGCATATCACGGCCATAATCATAGGCCGCGCGGATCAGGCTTTCATTCGTCTTGGGGTTGTATCGAGTAACGAGGGCAATCAGGTCATCGGCAGAAATTTCGAGGTGTTCACCGTCTTTCATGCCATCCTTCCCTCGGACGGGGTACGGGCTGCCGTCAGCCCTGCCCTTGCGCTGCCATCAACTGGCGCAGCAACATCTCTTCGGACATGCTGTCTTCTTCCGGCTTGTCCTGCTCAGCTCCCATCAGGAGTGCCATCGCATCTTCTTCCGGCTCATCAACTTCGATCTGATGCTGGTTGCTTTCGATCAGACGCTCGCGCAAATCGTCAGCGCTTTGTGTTTCATCCGCAATCTCGCGCAGAGAAACGACAGGGTTCTTGTCATTGTCGCGGTTGACAGTAACCACTGAGCCCGCAGAGATTTCGCGCGCACGATGTGCCGCCAACATGACCAGCTCGAACCGGTTTGGAACTTTATCGACGCAATCTTCAACGGTGACGCGGGCCATGACTGTCTCCATCCGACAAAAAAGGGTAGAAGTCGGTTACTTAGGCCGATTGACGCCGGTTGACAAGCGCGGATTACAGCCTCTGCACCTCTTTTACGTCCCTTCTCGGCAGGTCTTGGCACATCTGAGCAACAGAGCGCTCAGTTACCGGATGCAACCACTCTGGTGCAACATCCGCTAAAGGCACCAACACGAAGGCACGCTCTTGCAGGCGCGGATGTGGTAGAACGAGCCTGTCTGGCGTTCGGAGCATCTGATCTTGAAGCGTCATTTGAACCCAGGCTTGCTGACCGGCACGGTCGGGCAGGATTTTGGCCCCAAGTGCCAGTAAATCAAGGTCGAGCGTACGCGCGCCCCACCGTGCCTGTCGCGTTCTTCCAAACATAGATTCTACCTCATGCAAATGTTCCAGACACACCTGCGCGCAGAGGTCTGTCTCTACCGAAAAGGCCGCATTCACGAAATCTGCTCCCGATCCGGCCGGGAACGCCGGCGTCCTGTATAGTGCGCTCTGAGCCTGAACAACGCCTAGCTTTGATGCGCATAACTCGATCGCTTTCGTTACAATTGACCTAGGGTCAATGCCGTTATTTTCCTGATTCGATCCCACTGCAATGAGTGCAAGTGACCGGTTTTGAGGCGATTTCTCGCTGGCTGAAGTGAAACTTGCGACTTGCGGCACCGGGAAAAAACCTTATTTTAAGAGACTGCCTGACGCTGCATATATATTTTTTTCTACGAGCAGCGGCGTTCGGGACAATCGAGAGGAAACGTAATGTTTTACAAGGACGAACGGCTTGCGCTGTTCATCGACGGTTCGAATTTGTATGCCGCCGCCAAATCACTGGGGTTTGACATCGACTATAAGTTGTTGCGGCAAGAGTTCATGCGTCGGGGCAAGCTGTTGCGCGCCTTTTACTATACCGCACTTCTGGAGAATGACGAATATTCTCCGATCCGTCCGTTGGTCGACTGGCTGAATTACAATGGCTTCACGATGGTGACCAAGCCAGCCAAGGAATACACCGACAGCATGGGGCGCCGTAAAGTAAAAGGCAATATGGACATTGAACTGGCGGTGGATGCGATGGAACTCGCGCCACGGGTCGATCATATCGTGTTGTTTTCAGGCGATGGTGATTTCCGGCCGCTGATTGAAAGCCTGCAGCGGTCCGGGGTACGCGTCTCTGTTGTATCCACAATTCGCAGCCAACCGCCGATGATATCTGACGAATTGCGCAGACAGGCCGATAACTTCATTGAACTCGACGAGCTCAAGGATGTCATCGGGCGCCCGCCACGGGAAATTTCCGAAGCAAGCTGAGGTCTTTCACCGCATGCGCTACTGGACGAAGGTAGGACAAAGTCTTACGTCTGGTAGCGCAGAGCGGAGGAGCCTATGTCCAAGCAACCATTGACTCTCTATCTCGCGGCACCGCGCGGTTTTTGCGCGGGCGTGGACCGCGCGATCAAGATCGTAGAGCTCGCCCTCGAAAAATGGGGCGCGCCTGTCTACGTGCGCCATGAGATCGTGCACAACAAGTTTGTGGTGGATGGGCTGCGCGACAAAGGTGCGGTTTTTGTCGAAGAACTGGCAGAATGCCCTGACGATCGACCCGTGATCTTTTCGGCACATGGCGTGCCAAAATCTGTACCGGCCGCGGCACAGGCCCGCGAAATGGTCTTTGTCGATGCGACCTGCCCCTTAGTCAGCAAAGTCCATATCGAAGCGCAACGCCATGCGGACAATGGCTTGCAAATGGTAATGATCGGTCATGCGGGGCATCCTGAGACGGTCGGCACCATGGGTCAGTTGCCCGCGGGCGAAGTCCTGCTGGTTGAGACTGAGGACGACGTGGCAGGCGTACACGTGCGCGATCCGGAGCGTCTGGCCTATGTGACGCAAACGACGCTCAGCGTCGATGACACCGCAGGCGTTGTTTCGGCCCTCAAGACGCGGTTTCCAAAAATCGTCGGTCCGCACAAGGAAGACATCTGCTACGCCACCACCAACCGCCAAGAAGCCGTGAAAGCCATGGCACCGAAGTGCGACGCCATTTTGGTTGTGGGCGCTCCGAATTCCTCAAACTCCAAGCGTTTGGTCGAAGTCGGCGCCCGCGCGGGGTGCGAGTATGCTCAATTGGTACAGCGTGCAGAAGACATCGACTGGCGCGCGCTGGAAGGCATTAGCTCTGTTGGCATCACGGCCGGCGCATCCGCTCCCGAGGTACTGATTGACGAGGTAATCGCTGCATTTGAAACACGCTTTGATGTCGCCCGCGAAATGGTTGAGACGGCAGTCGAGAATGTCGAATTCAAAGTGCCCCGCGTGCTCCGTGAGCCTGCATGAAAAACGTGACGCTTTATGGCTTCAAGCCAAGTGTCTACAGCCGCATTGCAAAACTCGTTTTGGCCGAAAAATCCATTTCGTATCATTTCCAGAATATCGACCCCTTCGTAGGTAAAACCTCACCCCCTGTGCACGCACTCCACCCCTTTGGACTGGTTCCCATTCTCGATCACGCAGGTTTCTGCATTTATGAAACCGCCGCTATTACCCGCTATCTTGATGCACAAAGTCCGCCCCCCCACCTCGTGCCCACGCAGGCAAAAGCCGCAGCCCGCATGGCGCAAGTCATCGCAATCGTGGACGCCCATGCATACTGGCCCATGGTACGACAGGTCTTTGCACATCGCGTGTATCGCCCTGCAGAAGGGTTGGTTGCAGACGAAAGCGTCGTTTCGCAAGGCGCCGCAGCTGCAGAAACGGTCCTGGGCGCTTTGGACCGAATTGCCAAAGAAGGTCTTGTGTTGAACCGAAGGACGGCGACACTGGCAGATTGCCACTTGGCCCCTATGGTGGCGGCTTTCGCCGCAGCACCCGAAGGCCGCATAGCGCTTCAACGCCATGGAACGCTATCCGCCTGGTGGCAATCCTGGAAGACGCGCGACACCACGCGGGCGACCGACGCAGGCTTTGATCATCTTTCATCAGGCAACGCTTGACCTTGCTGCGAAACATGACACAGATCGACCTATGACACGGATCCCCCTCGCCCCCCTCCTGCTTGGCCTCGCGGGCCTGATCCCATTTCTATGGGGCGCACTGACATACCTCAGCCCACAAATGGCGCAATGGGGGGCAGACAGCCTTGGGGCGCGTTTCATCGGACCCTATGTCCAGTTGTTTTACGGCTCAATCATCCTGTCCTTCATGTCGGGCGTACTCTGGGGCTTTGCCACCAAAGCCAGGGGCGCACGTGCCGCGACAGGTTATGTGTTATCGGTGATCCCGGCGCTTTGGGCGTTTTTCATGACAGGAGGTGGACCGACAACCGCTGGAATGAACCTCATCTTCGGCTTTCTGGGTCTTCTGGCATTGGATTTTGCGTTCTCGGCTTGGGGTCTGACCCCACGCTGGTGGATGTCTTTACGCGTCTTGCTGACGTCGATCGTCATCGCCTGTCTTGCCGTGGGAGTATTTCTATGACCGATCCGAAAACACTTGGTGTTTACGCAGAAAAAGCCAAAGACTACGCTGCCATGTCCGCCAAAGTGGATAAAAAGGATCCGTCTTTACGTGCCTTCATTGCGGCGATGCCGGCGGGTGGCAGCGTTCTGGACTTGGGCTGCGGGCCGGGCGGATCGGCAGCGTTGATGGCGCAGGCAGGGTTGCGGGTCGACGCGATTGACCCAGTGCCCGAAATGATCGCACTAGCCAAGGCACAGCCCGGCGTAGAAGCACGCCAAGGCGGCTTTGAAGACGTTGAAGGCACGCGCATTTACGATGGCATTTGGGCGAATTTTTCGCTCTTGCACGCCCCGCGAGACGTCATGCCAAACCACCTTGTACATATCGCAAAGGCGCTCAAACAGGGCGGCCGTTTTCACATCGCGGTCAAAACAGGCACGGGCGCGCATCGCGATAGTATCGGACGCCTTTACACGTATTACACTGAGACAGAGCTGAGCGACCTTTTGGCAGATGCCGGTTTGAACGTGATCGACCGGCGCGAAGGTGTCAGCCCCGGACTAAGCGGTGAAAAAGCGCATTGGATCGCTTTGGCGGCCATCCGTGACTGAGCTTTTTGCCTATACCGACGGCGCGTGTTCCGGCAACCCTGGCCCGGGAGGGTGGGGCGTTTTGCTACAGGCCAAAGACGGTGAAGCTATTGTAAAAGAACGGGAATTACAGGGTGGAGAAGCCCAAACCACCAACAACCGAATGGAACTACTGGCCGCGATAAATGCCTTGGAAAGCCTTAGTCGCGCCACGCAGATCACCATTGTGACGGACAGCAACTACGTCAAAAACGGGATCACGAGCTGGATCCATGGATGGAAAAGAAACGGCTGGAAAAACGCGGCGAAAAAACCCGTCGCCAATGCAGAACTGTGGCAACGCCTGGATATGGCAAACCAAAGCCATGACGTGACATGGACCTGGGTCAAAGGGCACGCAGGGCATCCAGAAAACGAACGTGCGGATGCACTTGCACGTGCAGGCATGGCCCCTTTCAAACCATGACACCACTGGCGCTCCTCGATTATGCCAGCGTGTTTATCTTCGCGCTGACAGGCGCTTTGGCGGCGAGCCGGCAGCAACTTGATATCGTGGGCTTTGCATTCGTCGCCTGTCTTACTGCCGTTGGTGGCGGCACGCTGCGTGACATCTTGCTGCAAAGCAATCAGATTTTCTGGATTGCCAACCCGACCTATATTGCGGTTGCCTGCACTGCCGCAGTCATCGTCTTTTGCACCGCGCATCTGTTTGAGTCGCGTCTTCGAACGCTCATCTGGCTGGACAGTTTTGCACTGGCGGTGGCCGTACCCGCGGGAACTGGTGTCGCACTGGCGTTGGAACAGCCAACGCTGGTGGTTGTATTGATGGGGACGATCACGGGATGCATGGGGGGATTGCTCCGCGATGTGGTGCTTGACGACGTACCGGTCGTGTTGCGGCAAGGCGAACTTTATGTAACCGCAGCATTTGCCGGTGCGAGCGTCGCAGCTTTGTCCCGTCCATTCTTGGGTGCGGACTTGATCCCACTGGCATTATGCGCAGCGACAACATGGGCTTTGCGCGCAGGCTCACTGTCATTTGGATGGCGCTTGCCTGTTTACAAAAGCAGACCGCCGCGTCGTTAAGCTATTCTGACGTATTGCATCCGTTCAGATCGGATTTTAATCGTTACACAGAAACGCGAGGCCAATGCGATGAAGATAAGTGTTTTTGCTCTATCCACTGTATTTGTAGTACTGAGTACAATCATGCATGCCCAACCCTCCTTTGAGTGCGCGCAGGCTGATTCTGCTGCGGAAACACTGATCTGCACAGATGAATCGCTGGCGACGCTCGACCGTCGCATGGCCGACCGCTATGCCTCGGCTCAGGACGCTGTCAACGCGCTCAGCTCAGGCGCAACGCAGGCATTGCAGATTCTCAAAGCCACGCAACGAGGATGGATTAAAGGCCGGAATGCATGTTGGAAATCTGTCGACCTGCACGCCTGTGTGGTCGATGCGTATCTGACACGCGACGCAGAACTGGTCGCCACCTGGATGCTTGAAGAGCCTTTTCAAGTGCGTAGTTACTCGTGCGAGGACAACCCCGCACATGAAGTTGTCGTCTTTTTCTTTGCAACAGATCGTCCATCCCTGCGCTTGGAGTATGGCGATCAGGTGCATACAGCGTGGCAGGTGCCCGCCGCATCCGGCAGTAAATATGCAATGCAATTTGGAGGATTATTCTGGAGCAAAGGTGACGACGCCCAACTTGAATGGGCCACAGGTGAAGCCGCGCATTGCTTGAGCGCGGACTAGCGCGCGCTTTTGATCCAACCCTACATGGGCAGCTTGGTTTGGAAAAATTACATAACGTAGGCGTCGAAACGATTTTAGACGATCATGATCTCGTCTTCTTGGAAACGACATTCATCTGCTTCGTTGTGGAACCGGGCACTGGTTTGACCAGCGCCCCTGTTACCTGATCAACTAGCTTGCGCTTGTTTTAGTGTGCGGAAAGATAAAGTTCGCCATGTACTTATGGCCAGGCACGATATGTCCGAAGGGGAATTTTGCCATAAACTTATGCCCTGGCACGAGGTGGGCAAAGGGGAACTTCGCCATAAACTTATGCCCCGGAACGATGTGTCCAAAGGGGATTTTCGCCATAAACTTGTGCCCCGGAACAATGTGTCCAAAGGGGATTTTCGCCATGAACTTATGCCCCGGCACGATATGGGCAAACGGGAATTTCGCCATGTACTTCTGACCCGGCACCAAGGAATTCGTTCCCTGTTTTCCGTTGATGAGAAGTGGGAACGGCCAGTTTGCCATCCGTGCATGACCGGGAACCAGGTGTCCAAACGGAAACTTGGCCATGAATTTATGCCCTGGCACGAGATGACCGATCGGGAATTTGGCCATAAACTTATGGCCAGGCACCAAATGCGCAATCGGGAATTTGGCCATGAATTTGTGCCCTGGCACGATATGGCCAAAGGGGAACTTCGCCATGAACTTGTGGCCCGGGATCAGCAGATCAAACGGAAAGCGCCCGTAGCGGTGATGCCCCGGCAGCAAGAGACCGATGGGCCAACTCGCCATCCGTGAATGACGCGGGAAGGCAAAAGCATCACCAGGTTTGCGACGGCTGATCAGCGAGATTGGCCAATCAGCCATGTAGTAATCTGTCTGTGAATTATCTCGCGCACGGGTCAACATGAGCGGGTGGTCATTGAGAATGCTTACGGACTGACCAGGGCGGTCTTTGACGTAGACCTCCTCTGTCACATTACCCATGTCAGCGGCGCCAATAGCTGCCGTGACCTCACGGACCAGTTTGGCCGCACCGAGAGGTTTGTACGTTGCATTGGCGATCAAAACGGCGCCACCTTTCGCCATCCGCTTTGCGTAAGCCTTGGCGGTCTCTGCTTCCACGTTTCGCTCTGTCAATGCGTCTGCCAGACCATCTGCATCCGTAAAGACGCGCATGGCGGTTCTCGGGAACCGGCTGAACTGCAACGTTCGCTTGGCCGAATACGCTTTTTCCGCGCTTTCAAAATACCGTGTGATGACTTGTGTCATGTGACCTCCATGGGTTTTGAATGCTGCTCTCGTGAGCTCATTCGAAGAGCCTCTGAATCCGATGCATCGCGCGCTGACTTCCGGTCTTTCAAGAACGGTAGCGTGACAAGCAACGCTAAGGCCAGAAATGCGATCTCGATCCAGAAAACGAAATTATAGGGCGTCTGCGGCGCGTTTCCAGCAATGTGCTGCAATCCGACAACAAGATCGCGAACAATTCCTGCAAGCGCCACCCCGATACCGGCAGCAGTTGCTTGAACAGCGCCCCATGCGCCAAGCGCCAGACCGATCTGGTTGGCCGGCGCAGAACGTATTGTTGCCGTCAACGTGGCGTGGCCGAAAAGCCCCGTTCCAATACCGATCGCGAACGTACCGGCGAGGAAGAGAGGGATGCTTGCCAAGGATGACGAAAAGATGATGGCCAGAAAACCCGGCAGCCCGACACCCGCACCGACGACAGAGAACAGCGCGGGCGAGCCGCCCTGCCCCAATAGGCGTGACGCCAATCCGAACCCGAAAAGTGTGCCGAGTGCAAACAACGCCGTCAGCTTGGTCGTACTAGCGACCGACAGCCCCAGAACTTGGCCACCATAGGGTTCCAGCAGGACGTCAGCCATGCCAAACCCGAACGTACCGAGCCCGATAATGATCAGCAAGCGCAGCATACCCGGTCTCGCTATCAGCGACCGCCAGGCATCGACAAACCGCATCGGGCGGGCTTCCTTCATCGCATGCGCGCGTTGGCGGTCACGACCCTCTTGCTGCCACATCGCCAGAAGATTAAGCGCAACAGTCGCAACGGCCGCACCCTGGATGACACGGATTAGACGACCTGGCGTGTAGGCCTCAAGCAACGTGCCAAAGATCAATGCGCTGACCACCATCCCAAGCAGCAGCATCACATACATCAGACCGACCACCTTGGGCTGATCTTCTTCGCGCACCAAATCAGTTGCCAGAGCCAGGCCAACGGTCTGAACCATGTGCACCCCCGCGCCAACCAAAAGAAACGAGAGCCCCGCTGAGCTGTAGCCAATCCACCGTGGTGCATCCACAGCTTCGCCATAGCCGGATAAAACCAGCAAGGCGAAGGGCATGATTGCAAAGCCGCCAAATTGATAGAGAGTTCCCTTCCAGATGTAAGGGACGCGTCGCAATCCAAGCGCCGAGACATGCACGTCGGATTTAAATCCAATCAGCGTTCGAAAGGGTGCAAAGACAAGCGGCAGGGCCAGCATGACAGCGACAAGCGTCGCAGGCACCGACAGTTCAACGATCATCACACGGTTTAGGGTGCCTACCATAAGCACCAAGGCCATGCCGACCGTGATCTGGAAAAGAGAAAGGCGAAGCAGTTTGGACAGCGGAACGTCGTCCGTAGCAACATCGGCAAAAGGCAAGTACTTCGGGCCGATCGCCGTCAGCTTCCGCATTGCGAATGCACGATAATTTTGCATGTCCCAAACCATTTCCTGCATGCACACCAAAGCGGTACATGCCAAATTCGAAATTGAAAGAGCCTGCGCGTTGGGCAGCGCAGGCCCATTTTTCTATTGTGTGATTACCGAATAACCACCAGTCGTTGAGGACGCATGGACCTCTGACGGCTGCAAGATCGCCTTGACCGGCGTTCCATCTGACAAAATGATTGTCACTTCACGCGCGCCATCACTGGAATCGCTTACGTAAGAAGCTTTAGCAGCGTCAGGATTGTCCAGCACTTGTGCTGCAGCCATTTCATCGCCGGAACCCAGTTCCTGGCCTGACAAAAAGTCAGAGACCCACGATGTGTTGCTGAGAACGGCAACATGTACCGCAAACGATCCTACGGCGACTGCACTCAAAAAGAGTGGGACGCCTACAGTTGGCTTAACGACGAGCCACATCTTCGCATTATTCATGACGTGCTCCTATTATCCCAACCAAGGTGTTGATGCTGCGACGAGAAAATGCGCAACCAGCGCGATCGCGCCGAAAACGCGCGTCCCATCGATGAGGTAACTATGTACCTCTTCTGCTTCTTCTAGGGTTAGGCCTGTTGGCCAAACCTTATCTTCATTGTCCGCCATATGCCGGTCCTCCGCTTTTTTGACGTATCTGAACTTGCCCAGAATCCATGCCGAGTCTGACCAACAAAAAAGCGCACTGCACAGAAAATGTGTCACGTATAGATTACATTATCAAGTGTAAGTTTTGACTTACACTCACAATGTGCTGAAACCTTTCCGAAAATCTTGGATCAGTCCGATCGTGTCACGAGGGGAGATTCAAAAGCCCCTGCATACAAAAGCACCGTACAATCATGACTCTAGCTTGACGTTTTGCGCATAGCTCAGGCCTACCTAACGGCAACACGACGCGACATGCTGAACCCCAAACATCACAAAGTTTGAGCACTTATCTAAGCGTAGTTGCGCTTTGACGGCGAGACAATGCGACCGGAATCTCCTTCCCAGAGTGGTCCATCAAAGGAATCGATGCCTCTTTGGCGGGCTTTCCCCATACACGTTGTGGACGTTGAGCCGGTGGTACCTTGGGAAATGTAGTAGCCCAATGCTTTGCTCGGGCACTTTGAAAACTGCGCGTTGGTGCAAAGCCAATTCATCAAAACACTTCCGCCAAAGGCTCACTCAAAACCTCTGGCGGTAATACAGGATCGCTCGTCAAAATAATCCGCTGCCCCCTGAGTTACCCCAGGGAGCCCGGCGGGATCTCAGGACGGTTTGGGCTTCACATCGATCTTCTTGATCTCTGCAACCGGGTCATGTGCAAGAGGTGTCTCTTTGGTCGGGCATTCCAACACACCGTTTGCAACACCAGCCAGCCCATCTTCTAGGCTTACGCCAAGCTCTTTACCGAGGGCTTTCATCGCAGGCATCTGCAGTGCCATTCCAAGCACGGAGTCTAACGCTTGATTGACTGGCGTGCCTTCACCGCCTGGATTGCTCCCCGCTGCCAGCCCACCGTTGTTCATACCCGTCACCTGATGGATCTTGATGGAATCGATCTTTTCCGCAGGCTTGACCATTTCAGCAATAATCGCAGGCATTGCCTCCAGGCTGGCGAGCCGCACTTTCATCGCAATGATTTCCGCACTCAACTCATTCTCCGAATTAGCGATCGCGGTTTGACCTTCTGCCGTCGCTAGCAAATCTGCCTTTTTGGCTTCTGCGCGTATGGTCAACGCATTTGCATCCGCTTGCGCTTCCTCCAGCTTGGCTGCAGCACGGTCGCTCGCAGCATCCTTCTCTGCCTAAGCCGCAAGCCGGATGCCCGTGGCTTGTCTCTCCGCCTCTTTTTGCGCCTCGATCAATGCAATCTCTTTGGTCCGCTGGGCCTCAGCGACAGCGCGGGCTGTTTCAATCGCTTCTGACGCTTTCTTGGCTTCCGCACGCGCATTGTCGGCAGACGCCCGCGCCTGGCTTTCCTCTTCCGACTTGCGCGCAACGATGATCTGACGCTCCTGATCCGCTACTTCAAGCTCACGTTCCTTGGCAATTTCAGCTTCTCGGATTGTCCGTTCACGTTCAATCTCAGAAGCGCGTACCGCCCTTTCACGCTCAATACGCGCCTGTTCTTTCGCCTGGTCCGAAGCCTCTTGATTGCGCGCGATCTCAGCTTCCTGGCTCGCTTGAAGCGTCTGGATTTCACGCACCTGACTGATCGATGCCTCCTGTTGCTCGCGTTCAATCTGATACTTCAGCTTCTCCGCTTCCATCTCGGAACGTGCAACGGACACGTCCGCCTCTGCAGTAATTTCAGCGCGCTCTTTGCGCGATGTCGCAATCACCGCCGCCAATTTCTGCATACCGACGGCATTGAATGCGTTATTCTCATCCAACTGCTCGAACGGTGTCTGATCCAAAGCTGTCAAGGATACGGCTTCCAGTTCCAAACCGTTCTTTAACAGATCTTCTGAAATCGCATTTTGCACTTCCTGAACAAAGCTGGCGCGGTTCTCGTGCAAATCATCCATGGTCATTTGCGCAGCAACCGCGCGCAAACCGTCGATCAGCTTGCCTTCGATCATTTCGCGCAATTGCTCTACGTGGAATGTGCGGTCGCCAAGAGTTTGGGCGGCACGGGATATCCCATCATCCGTCGCGTTGACGGACACATAAAACTCCACACCAACATCAACGCGCATCCGATCCTTGGTGATCAAAGACTGTTCGTTTACACGGGCCACTTCAAGACGCAGGGTTTTCATGTTGACCTTCGCAATCTCGTGCAGAAACGGGATAACAATCGTACCTCCATCCATGACGACAATCTTTCCGCCAGATCCAGTCTTGACCAAGCTGGTCTCACGCGTTGCACGTTTGTAAAGGCGCGCCATGATCAATCCGATGAAAATAAGCAGACCAACAATGATCCCGGCAATCATCAGAATTTCAACGATATCCATGAAGTACTCCTATCTGTGGACAAAAAGCATGCGCAAACGTGCGGGTTAGATGACAAAGAAGCTGTCACCGCGCTTGCGAATGATGGTGACATCTGTGCCTTGCGGAAAAACGCCATCGTCTTCCAGCGGCTCGACGCGCAGGTAATGCATATTGCCAAACCGGTCTTTTATTTTAGCTTCGGCGGGTTTGCCGCGCTTAGCTGTTCCTTGTGTAATCGTGCCCCGGTGACCCCCAAGAAAACGCGTACGCATGGCACTTGATTCCGTTTTTGGCATAATCATCGACACCTGAGCTGCGATGATCCGCGTCAAGGTGATGGCCGGCACCATAGCGAGCACGGTCGCAATGGAAATCGGGAACGGCGCACCAAAAAGGTTGCTTGCCACTGACTGAAGCACCAGGCCTGACAGACCAAACATCGTCAGAAAGGACACGAGCCATATCAAAAAAGGTACATCACGTGCGCCAAGCCAACCGAGCAGGCCTGACGGAGCTGCATTTGCGCCGTCCAGATCAGCGTCCACATCCAAACCGACATCGACCGCATCGACATCAATCTCTGCAGACAGGTCAAAATCTACATCGATGTCTAAGTCCGGCTGCTCCCCCCCCAAACCCAGAAAGCTTGCACCCAGCAATGACCCAAGTATTTCAAGGACAAACAGTCCCGCGGTAACAGCGAGCGCGACAGAAAACGGTAAGGCTTCAGGAGCTAGAAATACTTCGAACATAAAATTCCTTTCGAATTATACATAGGAACTCATCACAATAATGTTAGTTATATATTGTAAAAAATATGAATTTTACGCCGTATTTATTGAATTAAATCGTTTCCATGTTATATCTTCGATCAAGTAAACGAGATGTTGCCAAAAGGGGCGAAATGCCGAATTTCATGCAACGCAGGCAGTGGGCGCGGCTCCTTGATCGAAACACGTCAAAATTTTCAGACACGGAAGTGCCGGAAAAAGGCTGGTTGGCGACCATGCGTCTTGCACTTGGTATGTCAGCTGAACACGTTGCTTTGCGCAAGGGCGTTAGTCGAAACGCCGTGTATCAAGCGGAACGCAGCGAAAAGGACGGCGCAGTTTCGCTGAAGCAAATGGAAAATCTGGCGGCGGCTATGGGGGGCAAATTTGTGTATGCAATTGTCCCATCTGCGCCCGTGGAACAGCTGAAATACGCGCAGGCGAAACGCAGAGCACATGCGCTCGCGTCCGAAGAACCTCATTTTGCAAGTTGGACACGGGACGATCAACAAGACTGGTTGGACGATATGGCCGCACAACAACTGCAAGACATGCCTCCCAGCTTTTGGAATGACCCTTAGCCCCAGCGCCAACACATCCGGTGGCCTAACACCCTGAAAGGCTTCCACACCGCTTCTGCGTAATCAGGCGTATCTCGGGCGAAAAAAGGCGCCGCGAAAGGAAAACCCGGCGCAGCGTGCTGTCTTTTCACAAATACCGGCCACACATGCGTAGCCAATCTATGCTGAATAGTTCTATTTGGCGCGACGCGCTCTGAGAATTGGCAGGATGATCAGGCCTGCCGCAACAAGCAGAAGCCCCAGTGTCATTGGACGTTCCAGAATGAACGAAACTCCGCCATAAAGCTGCATGGAGCGCGAGAAGTTATCCTCCATCATACCACCCAGAATAAAGCCGATCAGCAAGGGAGGCAGCGGGTAGTTCGCGAACTTCAACGCAATGCCACAAATTCCGAAACCGACTAGAATAAGGAGTTCCGTCGCATTGTTCTGGCCAATATACGCTCCCATCAATGTGAAAAAGAGGATGAAAGGGATCAGGTAGTTGCGCGGAATGGCCAAGAGTTTTGCGATGTAGGGGATCAGCGGCAGGTTCAGGATCAGCAGAACCAGGTTACCGATAAACATCGACATGATGACCGCCCAGAAAATCTGCGGTTCATCCAGCATCAAACGCGGGCCGGGCGTCACATTCAGCGCGATCAAGGCACCTAGCAGAATTGCCGTCGTGCCCGATCCAGGGATGCCCAGCGTCAGAAGTGGCACAAAAGACCCGGTGCAGGCGGCATTATTCGCCGACTCTGGCGCGGCCAGACCTTTGACAGACCCTTTGCCAAATTCCTCTTGCTCGGCCTTGGGCGCGATATTGCGCTCCACCGCATAACCGAGGAAAGAGGCGATCGTTGCTCCGGCGCCTGGCAGGACCCCAATAAAGAAGCCCTGCACCGATTGGCGGCCAATCACAGGCGCAATGGCGCGGGCCTCTGCACGGGTGATGCGCAGATCCTTGATGTCACCACCGTCATCCCCAAGGTTCTTTGGCTTCAGCACCAGAAAGACCGCCTCGGGCAGCGCAAACATGGCCATGGCGAGCGTAATGAACCCAAAGCCCGACTGCAGATCCATGATGCCTGCTGTAAAGCGTGGCATGTTGAACAATGCGCCTTCACCGACAGTAGCCATGATCAGGCCAAGTACGGTCATCATCAACGCTTTGGTGACCTGCCCCGGACCGGCAAAGGCTGCGATGGCCGACAGCCCTACAACCATCAGCGCGAAGTATTCAGCGGAATGGAACAACAACGCCACAGACGACAACATCGGTGCAAAGATCATCAACAAGATCGCGCCAATCGTCCCGCCCGCAAAGCTGGCGATTGCGGCGATAGTCAGCGCCTTGCCCGCCTTACCCTGACGCGCCATCGGGTAGCCGTCAAAGCTGGAGGCGACCGTACCTGCAACGCCCGGCGCATTCAGCAGGATCGACGAGGTCGAGCCCCCAAAAATAGCACCGTAATAAACACCCGCCAAGAGGATCAGCGCCGCAGACGGATCCCCCATGGTGATGGCCACGGGGATCATGATCGCGATAATCGACATAGGCCCAAGACCGGGCAGCATGCCAATGAATGTGCCGATCAAACAGCCGCCAATGACGACGAGCAGGTTTTGCAAGGACAGGGCCGTTTGCAGGCCAATCAGGATACCTTCAAGCAT
>JBGCDG010000028.1:0-221405 GCA_045105195.1 Roseobacter sp.
CGGGACGGCGTGATCCGCCGTTCGTCCATGTACAGTGCCCGGTCGATTTCGACCTGCAGCGCATGTTGACCTCGAGAAGGTCGCCCATAAGCCTGCACGATATAGGCCCCCGCGAAAGGCGCATTCCGTGCGACCCGAAAACCCTGCGCGGCAAACGCAGCTTCGACACGGTCTACCACATCACCGGAGGCCGCCGCGCCAAAGCGATCACCGAGCACTACATCCGGCCTGCGTACCCCTGTCCGGGCAACGCTCTCCACTGCTTCATGCGGCATCGAGTGGCAATCGATCAGAACCGACTGGCCGTGATAATCATGCGCATCGTTCAGCAATGCCTGAAGCCGCTGGTGATAGGGATGCCAGTAGCACTCAAGACGCTCCTGTGCTTCACGCAGTTGCAGCTTTCCCCGATATATTGCCCGCCCATTGGCCACGACCCGCGGAATGACACCCAATCCGGACGCCACACGCGGGTTATGACCCTTGAGCCGCACACCTTCAATCAGCGCAGGATCCAATTCATCCGGCGCACGGTTGAGATCAACATAGGCACGCGGTGCACATGCCTTTATGAATCGTGCTCCGAAGTGAGGCGCGCACTCAAACAAACGGTCGACAAATGCGTCCTCAGACGAACGTATCTGCGCGTCACCCAAAACGGTCTTACGCATCATATCCTGCGGATAATTTGACCCGCTGTGCGGAGACGCAAAGACAACGCAAGACGTGTCTTGTTCCGGCAGTCTAGTCTGAAACGCTTCATGCACCATCCGCTATTCTATGCACAAAACGAGATGCAGTTAAATGGAAAACCAAAAGCCCTTGATCCCCCGCGCGACTCCTTCTATAGACGCGGCTCAGACGCGTGTTTTCGCGCCCCTTTTTGTATGGGGTAGGGAAATTCGCAAAAGCACAGTGGGTGATTAGCTCAGCGGTAGAGCACTTCGTTGACATCGAAGGGGTCACTGGTTCGATCCCAGTATCGCCCACCACCTGTTTCACCGGTCCGGCTTCCGGACTGCCCGCAACCCCCGGCGCAGGCTCGCGCGCCGACTGAGAGAAGACAAAGGAGAGATCGATGAAAGTTCGCAACTCGCTCCGCTCGCTCAAGAATCGGCACCGCGACTGCCGTGTTGTGCGTCGCAAGGGCCGCGTCTATGTGATCAACAAGACGCAGCGTCGGTTCAAAGCCCGCCAGGGCTGAACCCAAACAACCGCGTTCAAAAAAAACCGCCCTTTATCGAGGGCGGTTTTTTTGTTTCTGAGCAATTTCTTTATCAGCAAAGGTGCTCTTTGACCGAAAACGACGGATCAGAGAAATAGGGTGCAAAATCTGTCGGGATGGCCGGACGGTCCGCACCGCGTGACCGCGCTGGATCAAAGAAGGCGCCCGGCGTGCGGACCAGCTGACCTGGATCCGGGGTTCGGATATCAAAATCCAATTTTGCGTCAAACTCGGGCAGACGCCGTGGAAAGCCGGTAATGGCATAGCGTTGACACAGCGCGCGTGCCTCGATGATCGGTGATCCATCCGCGCTGGTCAGATCGATCAAATGCCCCGATTTGGTTGCGTAGTTTGCGATTTTGAACGTCAGGTCTTCTTCCAGTTGGAACTGACGCGTTTCATCGCCAAAAAGCGGTTCCTCGCCTTCCCAAACAGCGCCGACCGCGAAATTGACGCGAAAGGTGCCGGGTGGAACGAGCACTCTGAAAAACACCCCTCCTTTGATGAATGCCGCGAGTTGCGCGTCACCGCTCTGAGGGTCGTGCAGGGTCATGAAGTAATCACTGCCCGGATTGGTTTTAACAATTAAAGGGAAAACTGCTGGCAGCCCCGTGCGTTGCCACATCAAACCCGGTTTCTGATCCGGCTCCGTCGCGCCTACAGGGACCACGCACCAGATCACACATAACCACATCAGACATAAGCGCCAGGTCATCCTAGTCACGTTCTGAAACCAACCCAGCATATCGTTTTCCACCTCAATCCTTCGCAGCCTACCATAAGCTCCGGGGCATCCCGAAATGCTCTACACTGTACTCACCCTTAAATGAGTGACCAAAAGAGCAGGATAACGGTGTGTTGATCCACACGGCGTGGAACAGCTTATGGGTTGTGCATCTTGCCCTTTCCAATGCGCGCAATAGCTGCCTACTTAGCAGAAATTCAGAAAGGCCGCATCAATGACGACGAACTCCGCATATACCCCCCCCACTGTCTGGACCTGGGAACAGGAAAGCGGTGGCACATTCGCCAGTATTAACCGCCCCATTGCCGGCCCGACTCGCGACCAGGATCTGCCTGTCGGCAAGCACCCTTTGCAGCTCTATTCGCTGGCGACACCCAATGGTGTCAAAGTGACCGTCCTGCTGGAAGAACTGCTCGCACTTGGGGTCAAGGAAGCCGAATACGACGCATGGCTTATTCGCATCGGGGATGGTGATCAATTCGGTTCCGGTTTCGTCGATGTAAACCCGAACTCCAAGATCCCCGCGCTCATGGATCGTTCCGGTGAGACACCGCAGCGGATCTTCGAATCCGGAGCAATTTTGATGTATCTGGCCGAAAAATTTGGCCAGTTTATCCCGGCAGCACCTGACGCCCGCGCCGAAACTCTGTCTTGGCTTTTCTGGCAAATGGGCTCCGCACCGTATTTGGGCGGTGGCTTTGGTCACTTTTATGCCTATGCACCGGAAAAGTTCGAATACCCGATCAACCGTTTCGCCATGGAGACAAAACGACAGCTGGATGTGCTCGACCGAGAGTTGGCGCACAAACCCTATATCGCTGGTGATGCCTACACGATCGCGGACATGGCAATCTGGGCCTGGTATGGACAGCTTGTGCTGGGACGCCTTTACGACGCGGCCGCGTTTCTAGACGTTGAAAGCTATACCCATGTGATGCGATGGGCCAAAGAGATCGATGCACGCCCCGCAGTGCAGCGTGGACGGATGGTCAATCGCGTTTTTGGCGCTCCTGAGATGCAATTGCACGAACGCCATGACGCTGGCGATTTTGACACGCAGACACAGGACAAGATAAATCCAGAGACCTGATGCGCACGTCACAGAGTCTATGAGCTGCTTCATCCCCTCAGATGGGGCAGCTTTCGCAAAAAGCGTGTTTGCCCTGAAGTGTGCGGAGGAAGCTCACCCTGCATGCGTCAATCGTAGCTACGCTGATCTTCAATCACCAGACCGTCATTCGGCAAACTGCCCGGGGCAACCACTTCGACTGCGGCTTTCAGCTTGAGAACATCGGCCACGGTGCTCTCGAAGTGTTCAGCCCCGCGGCCCGACGCCTCGACCTTGACCGTCATGGCGTCCTGATCCGCGGCGCGGGTAATCACAACCCGCGCTTTTGCGATCTCGTCATGACGTCCGACAAACGTGGCGACTTGTTCGGGACGCACAAACATACCTTTGACCTTGGTTGTTTGATCCGCCCGACCCATCCATCCCTTGATCCGACGGTTCGTGCGCCCGCAGGGGCTTTCGCCGGACATAAAGGCGCTCAGATCACCTGTCGCAAAGCGGATCAGCGGGTAATCGGGATTCAAAGAGGTGACGACAACTTCGCCGACGTCACCCTCCGCCACGGGATCACCGGTTCCTGGCGTTACGATCTCCACAATGACGTGTTCATCAAGGATCAAACCTTCCATCGATGCGGATTCGTAAGCCACATTGCCCAGATCAGCAGTGGCATAGCATTGCAGACAGGTGATGCCACGATCCGCGTAGGCGCTGCGCAGCGATGGGAAAAGAGCCCCGCCTCCCACCGCAGCTTTGGTGATCGCAAGGGCGACCCCCATTTCATCCGCCTTGTCGAGGATGATCTTCAAATAGTCAGGCGTGCCAGCATAGGCCGTCGTGGCGACATCACGCGCGGCAATCACTTGCAGCTCAGTCTGTCCGGTTCCAGCCGGCAAAACTGCTGCACCGACCGCCCGCGCACCACTTTCAAAAATGGCACCTGCAGGGGTCAGATGATACCCAAAGCAATTCTGGACGATATCTTCTTTTCCAATCCCAACCGCGTGCAGGAACCTCCCCATACGGAACCAGTCGTGATCCGCGCTGAACGGCTCGTAGATCGGGCCCGGAGATTGAAACACATGTGTGAAGGCATGCACGGGCTTGGTCGTGAAACCTCCGAACGGCATTTCATCCGCCTGCGCCGCGCCAAGATCGGCCTTACGTAGCACAGGGAGACGCGCCAAAGCTTCTGGGCTGGTGACAACTGATGCATCGAATGGATCGAGCCGCCCCTTATAGCCGCGCAGTTTTTGACCCCGCGCCACCTGCTTTGGCAGAATGCGCGTATGATGTTCTGCACGTTCATCTGCAGACCGCGTTTCAAGATCATCAAAAAAAGCAGTCATGTCTGGTGCACCAATGCTAAACAGGTGGCCGTTGACCCCATGTCCAATCTCAAACGACTCAATGAAGGCGCGTGGATTTTCAAGGCAGCGGTGTCAAAATTGCTCTTCATAAAATTTGCTCCTGAAATTGGATTTTACGACAACCACCGCTTTCGACGACGATAGCTGCGCACATCACGGAAAGACTTCCGACCTTTGTCCGACATGCCAAGGTAAAACTCTTTGACGTCCGGGTTCTCGCGCAATTCCGCTGCTGGCCCATCCATAACAACACGGCCCGATTCTAAAATATACCCGTAATGCGCGAATCTGAGCGCCACATTCGTATTCTGTTCAGCCAAAAGGAAAGTAACACCTTCGTTTTCATTGACCGATTTTACAATCTCGAAAATCTGTTCCACCAGTTGTGGGGCAAGCCCCATGGAGGGCTCATCCAGCAGAATTGTTTCCGGCTTGGACATCAAAGCGCGGCCAATGGCCGTCATCTGCTGCTCCCCCCCAGAGGTATAGCCAGCCTGACTTTTGCGCCGTTCCTTGAGCCGTGGAAAATACGCGTAGACCATATCCAGGTCGCGTTGGATCGCGGCCTTGCCGTCGCGCCGGGTATACGCGCCAGTCAGCAGGTTTTCCTCGACCGTGAGATGCTCAAAACAGTGCCGGCCTTCCATCACCTGCACCACACCGCCTTTGACAATATCGGCCGGATCATGGTGCTGTATCACGGACCCGCGGTACTTGATGGAACCTTTGGTCACCTCACCGCGCTCAGAAGCCAGCAATCCGGAAATTGCCTTGAGCGTTGTCGTCTTGCCCGCGCCATTCCCGCCCAAAAGCGCTGTAATTCCGCCCCGAGGTACGTTCAGGCTTACGCCTTTCAGAACTAGAATCACGTGGTTGTAGATCACCTCGATATTATTGACTTCCAAAACCGTATCGGCTGTGGCGGTCGCTTGTGCAGGACTGTCTAGCATCAGGCGGGTCCTTGTCCCTTGAATGGCCCCCGGCGACCCAAAAGCCGCCGGGGAAAGCGCATTAGTTGCAACGCTCTTCAATGTTGTTTTCGGACGCGAAAGCAGCACTGTCTTCCGCGATCAGTGGTTCAATGACCGTGTCATCGGACTTGTAGAAATCAGTGATAAGCGTCCATTCGCCTGCCGCAACATCCCACTGGCGCACCGCACCCATGCCGTTGCCACCATGATTGTCACAAGAGACCTTGAACGGCATCGCAAAGTTGGCAAAACCAAGCTCTGCATAGCGCGCTTCCGTCATATCAAGTGCTTCCATACCATCGCGCATCATACCAGGCGTAATGTCCGCAACCCCATGGATTTCCTGTGCCGTACGCGCAGCTTCCGCCGCAAGCATCGCCGCAAAAATCGTGGCATTGTAGAGCACCGTGCCGACCTGATCGCCATTGCCTGCCGAAAGCCCTTTGTCATAGACGTGGGTTTTCAGGTCGTCATAAACACCAAAGCCCATGCCAGGTGCGGTCAAAGTAAGCGACTTGTACCCATCGGCTTTGTCCCCGACAGGCTCGACATCACTCTCCGCGCCGGACCACCAGATGCCGATGAAATTCTCCATCGGGAAACGAATGTTCGCAGCTTCCTGAATGGCCACCTGGTTCATGACGCCCCAGCCCCACATCAGCACGTAATCAGGACGCTCCCGGCGGATTTGCAGCCATTGGGATTTCTGCTCCTGACCGGGGTGATCCACTGCCAACAGGCTCAATTCAAAACCATGCTTCTTGGACAACTCTTCCAGCGTACGGATCGGTTCCTTTCCATAGGCTGAGTTGTGATAAACCAGTGCGATCTTCTTGCCATCAAGCGAACCTTCATTCTGATCCATCAGGTATTTCACTGCGATCGAGGCACCGTCCCAGTAATTGGCAGGGTAGTTGAAGACGTGCGAGAAAACCTTGCCGTTTTTGGCAGACGTACGGCCATAGCCCATGGAGTGGATCGGAATATCGTCCGCCGTCGCCTTGGGAATCAGCTGATACGTGATGCCGGTGGAGAACGGCTGATACACAAGACCGCCTTCGCCTTTGGTGCTCTCGTAGCATTCAACACCGCGCTCGGTGTTGTACCCGGTCTCGCAGGGCAGCACGCGCGCTGGCACGCCGCCAATGCCGCCATCCCGTTCATTGAGCATCGTGAAATAGTCTTGATAGGCGTCCGCAATTGCAACGCCGTTCACCGCATAGGGTCCTGTGCGGAATTCCAGCGACGGGAATACAAGATCCGCCATCACCGGGCTTGCCGCCATCAGGGCCGCTGTCGCCCAGGTTGCCAGTTTCAATGTCATCGGTATACCTCCCTTGGTTTTTCTCCGATGTGCCGGCTGACCGGCATCTGTTGAGCGGTTTGAGTCCGCCATTTTTCTCGTAGCTTCACCCTAGTGCGGGAATGGCCACAAACGTAATTTTTCTTTCGCCACGCGCCAAAGCTGTGCAAGCCCGTGCGGTTCTGCAATCAGGAAGACGACGATCAGGCCGCCCACGATAACAAGGTTCAGGTGCGCGACGATGTCCGTGGGCCAGCCTAGCCAATCCGCGCCAATGACCTTGAGAACCACGGGCAATAAGACAAGGAAAGCCGCTCCTGCGAAACTGCCAAAGATCGACCCAAGCCCCCCAATGATAATCATGAACAGCACAAGGAACGATTTGTTGATGCCAAAGACCTCACCAACTTCAACCGCACCCAGATACACAGAAAAGAAAAGTGCTCCGGAAATCCCGACGAAAAACGAGCTGACAGCAAAGGCGGTAAGTTTGGCTTTCAAGGGGTTCACGCCGATGATTTCTGCTGCGATATCCATGTCACGAATGGCCATCCACTGCCGTCCCATGGACCCGCGCGTGAGATTGCGCGCGAGCACAGCGCTGAGGATCGTGAAAAACAGGCAGAACAGATATGTCGCCCAGGCCTCGGTGTTGGGGCCAGTGATCAGTACACCAAAGGTGTCCCGCTCAGGCGCGTTAATCTGCCCGGACGCCGAATAATTGTAGAACCACGAAACTTTGTTGAACATCCACACCAGGAAAAACTGTGCAGCGAGCGTGGCAACTGCAAGGTAAAACCCCTTGATCCTAAGGCTGGGCAATCCAAAGAGCACCCCAACTGCCGCCGTTATTCCCCCCGCCAGCAAGATATGGATGAACATGCTCACGTCGGGAAAGGAGGTCATCAGCTTGTAACAGGCGTAAGCCCCCACAGCCATGAATGCCCCCGTGCCTAGACTCACCTGCCCGCAGTAACCAACCAGAATGTTCAGCCCGATTGCCGCAATTGAGTAGATCAAGAAGGGCATAAAGATCGAATTGACCCAATAGTCATTGACCAGAAATGGGATCACGACAATCGCAATAAACAGCACGACATAATAGCGATACCGGTCAAAACGGATCGGAAAGGTCTGGCTGTCTTCGGAGTAGGTGGTGCTGAAATCACCGGCTTCACGATAGAGCATCAGAAGTTCCTCATTCGCTGAAAAATACCTACCGCAAGTCCGAAAAACGACAAAACTGCTACCATTGCATAGATCTTCACTACTGCGATTGCGTCGGGGTATTGCCAGCTGCCAACACCACGAGACAGAGCATCAGAATACGCCACGAAACAAATAACTACCGAAAAAGTAGCTAAAAGACCAAACAGCATGCAGGCTGCCAGACCTACCCATTTCATACAATAGAGCCTTTCGCTTTGGACATGTGACCCTTCATTTGTCGCGCCAGTAGTATCCGCACGCCCACAGCACCGCTATGAACATGATAGCTGCGGCGGCGAGCATAACCCAAGCCACATCGCCCGGTTGTGTGTTTTCGACGCCAGGGCCCATCGCGCCAGTTTCGCTGAGAAACGACCAACCCGACAAGAGGGCGGCCGCCAGCGATGCCAAAACCCCGAGAAGAAGAACAAATCGTGCAGGCACAGGCTGCCTCCTGATGTGACTTGAAGGGCCCGCAATCATCGTTAGCGCGGCTGCCTGAAACATTAACCAAGCCACAAGAAACCACACGGCTTCCCAATTTTGCCCCAATTGCTCCGGCAAACCGCCGCTTGTTCGAAGGAGTGGGATCCATGACAGCAGTATTAAACGAGTTGCGCGCACTCGATGCACGCATGAAACGGGGTGAGCTTTCCGATGTGCAATATGCCTCGGCGCGCGCTGCTTTGTTGCATCGAATCGAAGATGCCGAAGCGGTCGTTTTCGACACGCCGCCCAATGCACGACCTGTCGAGAAAGCCAGCGGTGGTTCTGCTGTCAGTTTTGGTCTTGTTGTCTGTCTGCTAGTGGTCGGCTTCTGCCTTAGTCTAACGCTGATGTTTGTGCCCGACGTCAACCTGGCGCTGACGCTTGGCGTCACCATTTTGGCCGCTCTTTGCGTGGCCTTGCTGCAGGAAAAAGAGGAAGAAGAGTAGCTAGACGCGCTCAATGATCTTCTCCCCAAAGAGCCCTTGCGGTCGGAACAGCAAAAACAGCAGCGCAAGCATGTAAGCGAACCAATTCTCGGTTGCGCCACCCAAGAACGGTTGGCCAATCAGGAATTCGAACAGTTTTTCCCCTACACCGATGATCAACCCACCAACGATGGCACCGGGGATCGAGGTGAATCCTCCTAGCATCAGCACCGGCAACGCCTTGAGCGCAATGAGGCTGAGCGAGAACTGCACACCTGATTTCGCACCCCACATGATGCCCGCGACCAGTGCGACAAATCCTGCCAGCGACCAGACCAAAATCCAGATGAAATTGAGCGAAACGCCCACCGAAAGTGCCGCCTGATGGTCATCCGCCACAGCGCGCATGGCGCGTCCCTGTTTGGTGTATTGCGCAAAGATGACCAGCGCCATGACCAGCACCGCCGCAACGCAGGAGGCCACAATATCAAGGCTATCGATAAAGAACCCGTAGAAGTTCTCATTTCCAAAGCCCATCCATTGGGTGTTTTCTTCGATCCAAAAATTGCCGCCCTGCGGCAGACCGACCTCCAGCGTCTTGATGTCGGAGCCCCACATCAGATCGCCCACGCCTTCAAGGAAATAGGCCAGACCGATTGTGGCCATGAAGAGGATAATCGGCTCCTGTCCCACGAGATAGCGGAAGATGAAGCGTTGCACGAGATAACTGAAGGCGATCATGACCCCCACGGTCAAGACAATGGCCGCCAGCGCGGGCACGGTCCAACCAAAGTAGTGGATCTCTGTGCCGAAAACCGCATTGATCAGATGCGCAAAAGGCACCAAGCCGTTCATGATCCCGTAAAGTGTCATCGCAGCAAAGAGCGCCATGACCCCTTGGGCAAAGTTGAAAATACCCGACGCCTTGTAGATCAACACGAAACCCAAGGCGACCAACGCATAGAGCACCCCGGCCATCAACCCATTGAGGAACACTTCGACGGCGAAAAGCAATTGTTCAGGCATCTACTCCGCTTTCTCTTGGTGGGTTAAAGGTAAACGTTGTCGCGTTCCCGCTTTGCGCATCACCGGCCATGGTTCCGTACCGAGTAATCATGAAAGACGGATGGCGTGTTCGATCGTCCAAAACAGCTACGAGTCGAAGAAAACCCGATCCCGCGTCGCCAGGCCAAACCTGTTCCAAATCGACACCGCTCAAAAAAGACATTGCCAATTGGGTTGAGAGTTCAATCGCCTCAGCTCTGTCCGTTTCGGAAAGCGGGTCAAAAATATCGGTTACGGTACATTTTCCCCTTGATGTAACAAGTGTCAGTCCAGAGCTTTCGTGATGGAAAAAATACTCCCAAGGCGGGCCTGCAATCTCGACGATATCGTCAGTTTTGGGCGCAACTAAGGCAACGGAGAAAGGCAAGCACCGCTCTTGGAGAAAGTTCATGACTGTATCCACACGATCCACGCGTGGTTCCCAATGATATCCGCCCAGCAGCAAACCGGCGCAAAAAGACCCGAAGAGAAAACCGGTCCCTCGCATTTTCCACTTGCTAGAAGTCACTGTATCGGTTCCGGGTCTTCAAGGTGGCTTCTGTTCCAGTACAGGCCATCGGCTTGCAGATTGCGCACAAACGACACACCGGGCAAAATTCAATCATGCGACACCCCCAAATAGGCATCAATCACGTCCTGATTGCCCCGCACCTCGTCCGGCGTGCCGTCGCCAATCTTCTTGCCGTAGTCCATCACGACAACCCGGTCGCTCAAGTCCATAACCACGCCCATATCGTGCTCGATCAACGCAATCGTAGTGCCGAATTCATCATTCACATCAAGAATAAAGCGGCTCATGTCCTCTTTCTCTTCCACATTCATGCCCGCCATCGGTTCATCAAGCAGCAGCAAGGACGGTTCTGCCGCCAACGCACGCGCCAGTTCCACGCGTTTTTTCAAGCCGTAAGGCAACCGCGCCACAGGTGTTTTGCGGATCGCCTGAATTTCCAAAAAATCGATGATCTTCTCGGCCACTTCACGATTGGCAGTCTCTTCTGCTTCAGCCTTGCCGCGCCAGAACGCTTGCGACCACAGCCCCGAGCTCATATGCGTCAGGCGCCCCGTCATCACATTGTCGAGCACCGACATCCCCTCAAACAAAGCTATGTTCTGGAACGTCCGCGCAATCCCCTGACGCGCCACCTGATAAGGCTTCATGGCAGGCCGCGGCGCACCGTGATACCAAACCTGTCCCTCCTGCGGGATGTAAAAACCCGAGATCACGTTGAGCATTGATGACTTGCCTGCTCCATTGGGCCCGATGATGGCGCGGATCTCCCCTTCGCGGATATCAAAGGAAATGTCCTTGATCGCCTCCACACCGCCAAAGCGCAGTGTGATGTTTTTCATTTCCATCAACACGCCGCCAATCGTGCGACCGTCGTCGGTCACATAGCCATCCGTTTGATCAAGCAAAGCGCACCTCCTTAAAGAGCAGCGAAACACGGGATGGTGGGCGGGGCGATGGCCTAGCCGAGCGTCGTCCCATCATTCTGCCGCCATCTTCCGCGTGGCAGCCTGTACAGCGGCGGATCGCACTTCCAATGTCGCGGCAATTGATCCTTTGCGCCCGTCTTCATAGGTCACTTCGGTCACGGTACTCACAGCATCCGACCCATCATAAAGCGCGGCGATGATATCCGCGTATTTCTCTTCGATGATCCGGCGACGCACCTTGCGAGTCCGCGTCAACTCCCCATCATCCGCATCTAATTCCTTGTGCAGGACGACAAAGCGGTGGATCTGACAGCCTGACAACATCTCATCTTCTGCAACAGAGGCATTTACTTCTTCCACATGGCTCTGGATTGTATTCATCACCTGTGGATGGCGGGCCAGCTCCTGATAAGAGGCATAGCCAATGTTGTTACGCTCTGCCCAATTGCCCACGGCGGTAAGGTCAATGTTGATAAAAGCCGTGCACGCGTCGCGACTATTCCCAAAAACCACCGCCTCCAGAATATTGGGAAAAAACTTCAGTTTGTTTTCGACATATTTCGGCGCAAAGAGCGACCCATCCGCCATTTTCCCAACGTCCTTGGCTCGATCAATGATGCGCAAATGGCCGGTGGCTTCTTCGATGAAACCCGCATCTCCTGTCGCGACCCAACCCTCCGCGTCTTTGGTGCCGGCGGTGCTTTCGGGGTTCTTGTAGTATTCTACAAAGACACCAGGGCTGCGGTAAAACACCTCACCATTTTCTTCGATCTTCAACTCCACGCCGGGGCAACTCACACCGACCGTATCGGAACGCACTTCACCATCCGGCTGCGCGGTGATGAAAACAGTCGCCTCCGTCTGCCCATAGAGCTGTTTGAGGTTGATACCCAAAGAGCGATAAAAATCAAAGATCTCCGGGCCAATCGCCTCACCGGCCGTGTAGCCCACGCGAATCCGGCTGAAACCCAGCGTATTTTTGAGCGGGCCGTAGATCATCAACTCGCCCAGGGCGTATTTAAGCCGGTCCAACCCGTTGACAGAATCCCCATCCAGTATCGCAGGCCCGACCCTGCGCGCGTGCGCCATAAAAACGTCGAAAAGCCACTTCTTGAAGCGGCTCGCGTCCTCCATGCGGATCATGACATTGGTCAGTTGCGTCTCGAAGACGCGCGGTGGGGCGAAGTAATACGTCGGCCCAATTTCCCGCAAATCGGTGTGCATCGTATCAGCGCTTTCAGGGCAGTTCGTGCAAAACCCTGTCCACAGGGCCTGCCCAACGGAAAAGATGAAATCCCCCACCCAGGCCATAGGCAGATACGCCAGAATAGAATCTGTCTGGCGCAATGCGTCAAATTCAGAAGATGCGCGCGAGGTTTCAATCACGTTGCGGTTACTCAAAACCACGCCCTTGGGCTTGCCTGTCGTGCCCGAGGTATAGAGCATGACACAGGTGGTGTCGTAGTCATGGCTGGCTTGCCGCAGGGTAATCTCGTGTAAAAGTTCGTCCCGCTTGGCGCGCCCAGCCTCTTGCACGTGACTGTATTGATGCAAATGCTGGTGGTCGTACTTGCGCAAGCCGCGCGGGTCGAGATAGAGCATCTGCTCGAACTCTGGAAGCTGCTCCCGGATCTCGATCACCTTGTCTACCTGCTCTTGATCGCCCGCCACAACAAAACGCGCGCCACAATGCCCCAACACATATGCCATTTCTTCCGCAACGGCGTCTTGATAAAGCGGCACAGGCACAGCGCCTACCATTTGTGCAGAAATCATCGCCCAATAGAGCCTCGGTCGATTGCGTCCGATGATAGCGACAAAATCGCCTTCCCGCACACCGAGATCCAAAAGCCCCAGCGCAAGTGCCTCGACTTCTTCCAGCGTTTCGGACCACGTCCAAGACTGCCAGATACCGTATTCTTTCTCCCGGTACGCGGGCGCATCTGCGAATTGCTTTGCATTGCGATGCAGCAGCGCCGGTACGGACAGCAGCCCGTCGGCACCTTCAGAAGCAGTGCTCAACTTTTTGTCCTCCCAGACAGTGCCATTCTAACGGCAGGCGCGGCCCTTGTCAGCCGTCATGGGAGTAACAAAATCAGTTTTGACGGCAAGGTCAACTCATTCCTGTCACACAGATCTCTACGACTGGCGGCAAGACCCTGAAACACGCATCGGCTGCACCCCAAAAAGAGGCAGCTCCTGAGAGCTGCCAGCTGCTTTAATGTACTTATTCTGCCGCCACCGGGCTTTCGTCTTTTTCCACGCGCACGGCTGAAAATTTAAACTCCGGAATCTTGCCGTATGGATCTACCGCCGGGTTGGTCAGAACGTTGGCTGCTGCCTCGACATAGGCGAAAGGCAGGAACACCATATCGGGTGCGACGGCGCGATCTTCGCGCGCCATGATACGAATGCTGCCGCGTTTGGTCGTCAGTCGCAGATGTTCACCCGGCGCTACCCCAAGCTTGCGCAAGGTCGAAGGATGCAAAGAGCAGTTCGCTTCCGGTTCCAACCCATCCAAAACCTTAGAGCGGCGCGTCATAGAACCGGTATGCCAATGTTCCAACTGACGCCCTGTAGTCAGGATCATCGGGAAATCCGCATCAGGCACGTCATCGGGCGGGATTACGCTCGCCGGAGTAAAGCGCGCACGCCCGTCAGGACGCGGGAAACCATCGCCAAAGACGATGGCCTGTCCGGGGTCTTTGGGGCTGAGCGAGGGGTATGTTACCGCATTCTGCTCCTCCAGCCGCGCCCAGGTGATGTTCTCCAAACTGCGCATGTTTTGCTTCATCTCGGCAAAGACATCTGCAGGGCTTTCATACGCCCAGCCCAGACCTAGACGTTTGGCCAATTCGACTTCGATCCACCAGTCTTCGCGCGCCTCCCCCGGAGGCGAAACCGCAGGACGGCCCATTTGAACCTGGCGATTGGTGTTGGTGACGGTCCCAGATTTCTCTGCAAAAGCAGACGCGGGCAGGATCACATCCGCATAATTCGCGGTTTCCGTCAGAAAAATATCCTGTACCACCAAGTGATCAAGTTTCGCCAGTGCGTCCCGCGCATGCTCCACATCAGGGTCCGACATGGCCGGGTTTTCACCAAGCACATACATGCCCTTGATCTTACCGTCATGGACCGCGTCCATGATCTCCGTCACCGTGAGACCGCGTTCATTGGAAAAATCCGCCGATCCCCAAACCTTTGTAAAGGCTGAGCGTACGCCATCGTCGGTCACAGGCTGATAGTCAGGCAAGAACATTGGGATCAGACCCGCGTCAGATGCCCCCTGAACGTTGTTCTGTCCGCGCAGCGGGTGCAGTCCGGAACCTGGCCGCCCGACCTGCCCTGTCATCAGCGCAAGACTGATCAAGCAACGCGAGTTATCCGTACCGTGAATGTGCTGGCTGATCCCCATGCCCCAGAAGATCATGGCTGCCTTCGCGCCAGCAAAGGTGCGCGCCACGTCCCGCAGCACGTCGGCATCAATCCCGCAAATGCCTTCCATTGCCTCAGGGCTGAACCCCGCCAGATGCGCCTTTTCAGCCTCCCAGTTCTCGGTATAGGCATCGATATATTGGGTGTCATAGAGGTTTTCCTCGACGATCACATGCATGATTGCATTCAACATCGAAACATCCGCACCGGGACGAAATTGTAGCATATGGCTGGCAAACCGCTTAAGCGCCTGGCCGCGCGGATCCATTACAATGAGCTTGCCACCGCGCTTGGTGAACTGCTTGAAAAAGGTCGCCGCAACGGGGTGGTTTTCGATCGGATTGGCACCGATGACAATGGCCACATCCGCATTCTCGATCTCGTTAAAGGTCGCGGTCACAGCGCCACTGCCCACATTTTCCATCAGTGCCGCCACCGAGGATGCGTGACACAGCCGTGTGCAGTGGTCCACATTGTTGTGACCAAAGCCCTGACGGATCATCTTCTGGAAAAGATAGGCTTCTTCGTTTGTGCATTTTGCCGAACCGAAGCCCGCAATTTCCCGCCCGCGGCCGCGCATGCCATCGGCCGCGAAATCGAGCGCTTCCTCCCATGTCGCCTCACGGAAATGACTCTGCCAATTGCCCGGATCGACGTTCAGCCCTTTCGGGGGGGCATCTGCGCGGCGGATCAGCGGTTTTGTCAGGCGGTGCGCGTGGTGGATGTAATCGAATCCAAACCGGCCTTTCACGCAGAGCCGCCCTTCGTTCGCCGGACCGTTGATCCCTTCAACATATTTGACCTTGTTGTCCTTGACCTTAAGAGAGATCTGGCAGCCAACACCACAGAACGGGCAGATACTTTCCACTTCACTGTGATAGTCGGCACTGTCGCCCACTTGCTGGTCATCCACCACGGTGCTCGGCATCAACGCGCCCGTCGGGCAGGCCTGAACACATTCACCACAGGCCACGCAGGTGCTTTGCGCCATGGGGTCGGCGAAATCAAACGTCGGGTAGGAATCATGACCGCGGCCCGCCATGCCGATCACGTCATTGACCTGCACTTCGCGGCATGCGCGCACGCAAAGTCCGCATTGAATACAGGCATCCAGATTCACCGACATCGCTACATGGCTGTCGTCCAACAGCGGGATGCGGCCTTCTTCCAACTTGGGAAACCGGCTTTCAGAAACATCATTGGCCGCCGCCATATCCCACAGATGGCTTGACTGGTCGTGCGCTCTTGCGTGTTCTGGCTGATCTGCCAGCAGCATCTCCACTACCAACTTACGCGCCGATGTGGCCCGCGCGGAATCGGTCGTTACAACCATGCCATCGCTGGGTTCGCGGATACAGGACGCCGCCAGAGTGCGTTCCCCTTCAATCTCGACCATACAAGCGCGACAGTTACCATCCGGACGATACCCCGGTTCGGGCTTGTGGCACAAATGTGGGATGACAAGACCGCGACCGTGCGCGACTTCCCAGATTGTCATGCCCTTCTCCGCCTCGACCTCCCGGCCGTCCAGCGTGAATTTCACCATCTCGCTCATCGCGCGCCCTCCCGAAGCTTTCACAAGACTATAAAAAGAAACGCGCCTCAAACAGAGTCCTAATCCCGACACTCGGCACCAGATTTGCGCCACCCGCGTTTCCGATTGGCGCGCATTGTTTCTTGGGCACGTGTTGCGCCCGCGCGTTCCTGCTCTTTCCACGCGGCCGATATCCGCCTAAAGACGATTTGAATGGGGAAATCAGCGGTATGTCACACATCACTCTCATCCGGCACGGGCAGGCCAATTCCAACGCCACAGATGAAGCAAGCTACGACCGGTTGAGCGCGCTTGGCCGGCAACAATCCGCGTGGCTGGGCCTGCATTTGAAAGCGCAGCAGCAACATCATACGCGGCTTTTTACCGGGACACTGCAGCGTCATATCAAAACCGCTGACGCAATGGAGACAGGGCTAGAGCCAGTGGTCGACGCCCGTCTGAACGAGCTGGAGTATCTGACCATGGCTCAGGCCATGCAAGACGAACTGGGCGTGCCTATGCCAACGGATCAAGCCGGGTTCGTCGAACATCTACCCCAGCTTTTCACGGCCTGGCAGCGAGATGAAATCAACGGTGCGCCGGAGCGCTTTGCCGAATTTGACGCGCGCGTGTCGGATGTGTTGCAGGAGATTGCCGGGGGCGAGGGTCCGGCTCTGGTTGTGACTTCGGGCGGGCTAATATCATGTGTAATGCGGCAGGCTTTGCGCTTGGACATCGCGGCAATGGCACAGCTTGCACTGGCGATTTACAACAGCTCCCAGCACCGACTTTTTCCCATTGGTGGGCGTCTTAGCCCAACATTGTTCAATGCGATCCCGCATCTCGAAGACCCGGACCGCCAACATGCACAGACCCACGTTTGATGGAAAATGACGGCGCACATCTTCGAAGAATTCAGGAAAAGATGCGGTAATATAGCCAGTCTGGCAGGAACTGAGAGCCCCGAAACAGCCAAGAAAACACCATTGGAAAACTCCGTTTGAACTGGGTGGAATTCATCTGGCGAAACATGTGTTCCGCCGCCTCTTCCGGTGTCATCAGAAAGGGCATTTTGAAATCATTTTTATCCGTCAGCTGCGTCTTGATAAACCCAGGGTTCGAGACCTGAACGTCAACGCCAGTCTCGCGCAAATCCGCATACATGCATTCGGCCAGCGACATCGTGCCCGCCTTAGAAGCCGTATATCCGATGGACCCCGGCAGACCTCTGAATCCTGACAGGCTGCCCGTGATCACGATATGTCCGGCATCCCGTGTCACGAACTGCGGCACCACACGCCCCATCACGCGGACAAGGCCGGTGAAGTTGATGTCGGCCATAGCCGTGGCTTGTTGTGCATCCCAATCTGCAGCGCCAAAGGGCCAGTAAACACCAGCGAGATACACAACGCCGTCTAATTGCCCGATCGCTTTGCTCGCCGCCACAACGCTTGCATCATCGGACACATCAACGGTTTGAAATGAACCTTCACCCGGCAGGCTCTCGACTACAGCCCGCAGCTTGTCTTCGGACCGTGCGGAGACAACCACATGCGCGCCAGCAGCGCTGAGCTTTCTGGCCAGTGCCGCGCCAAGGCCATCACTGGCCCCGACAAGCCAGTACTTTTTACCATGCCAGTCGCGCATCAGGCTTCTTTCGGGCGCATGGTCGCCACCAGTTCCGCCACCTTGATCCCGAACTTACGAAACTGAGACCGGTTCATGATGGTCCCGTTTGGCGTCAGATACATCCAATCGACAGTATTCAGGACATGACCGCCAGAGGCATCCGGTAAACGGATATTGTATCGCAAAACGACTGTGGAGCCTGACTGGCGTCCTTCACCGCACCCTACAACGTCGGGTGCCTCGGCCCGAATACGCCCATCTTCGCCCAAGGTCAGGTGCCATTCACGGTTTTGAACGCTGCCGTCATCGTAAGAAAAACATTCTTTCATTATGCCTTTATCACCGTCCCAGGAAGCATCGAAGTCTGCGACAAATCGGCTACTGACACGACCGAGCGGCCCGTAGATCACGCCCTCGCACAGAATCGGGCCATTCAGGTGCTGCCGCATGTCAAAGGCGGGGTTGTCATCTTCGTAATCGTCAGACGTTTGGGACGCAAAACCCCACATGCGTTGCCGCACCCAAACCAAACTCAATGCAAGTACCGCGCCGATGAGGACATAAACCCATGCTGCCATGTTTCAGGCCTCCTTCAGATCAGTGAACGCCAGCAATGCGATGGCGATTATTTTCAACGCGCAAGGTATTGCAGCATATAGCAATGCAAGTAGCGCCAGCGTTTCGGGGGTATTATCCGCGGATCCACTTTGAAACCCGGCCGCCTCCAGCATGGGCAGCAGAGATACTGCGGCAAAGGCCAGCGTCAGCTTGGACACGAAAGACCAAAGACCGAAACCTTCAGACGCCGAGGGCGAGATGCGCGCCATGCGCGTCGCAAATATCGCGGGCAAAAGGGTCAGATCTGCTCCAAGCGTGGCCCCCGACGCCACGCAGATAATCGCAAAAAGCACCCAATCTCCGGGGCCGAGCGTCAAGGTCAGCGCAAACGCGAGAATAGCTAGGACCATCGCGGTCAGCAGCACGTTTCGCGCGCCATACCGTTCTGCGAGCATCCCCCAGAACGGCGCAGCCACAGCAGCAGACAGAAAGAAGATCAAGAGTAGTGGGCCTTCCAGTCCGGGCGCATCCAGCCTGCTTTCGACAAAAAACAGAAACAGCGTAGAACTGACGGCAACAGGCGCGGCATTAACCATCGCAATCAGCAGCAGCCGACGGGCAAGCGGGTCGGCAAGCACGGCCCCGAAACCGCTCGAAGGCGCCAGACCACGGGTGCTCCACTCCTGTCGCATAGCCACGACAGCAGCAAGGGTGAGACACGCAAATCCGACAGCAAAACCAGCAAATGGCGCGTTCATCGCAGCACCCAGCGCGACCGGTGTAACGGATGCCACGCAGACCCCCGCAAGAGCACCGCTTTCACGCCAACGGGCCAGTTTCAAGTGCCCCTGCCCGGTTAAACGATCCGCTTTCACCACACCTTGCGCGTAGAAGTTGATGGTCAAGAAACTGAAGGCTGAAAAAACGAAGACCAGAGAAACTGCGAACCAAATCAAGGGCGGCAACAGCGGCGGAATCGCGAAAAGCGCCAACATGGCGACGGCCATCACAATGCTTGCGATGGTGACTGCGACTGCACGATGGTCCCGCAATCGCTCGGCCAGGCGGCCTAGAAGCGGATCTTGTACCACGTCCAACAAACGCAAACCAAAGAGGACAGCACCGAGGGCCGCCAGTGACACGCCAAATTCATCTACATAGAACTTTGGCGCGTGGATGTAGATCGGCAGCCCAGCTGCTGCGAGCAAGGCCGCAAAGAGCGAGTACGCCGGCAAACGCTCGGCGCCACGCGTCATCGTGAAACCTCTTCACTCGGCGGCGTAGGGCGCGACCGAAAGGCGGCCCCTTTGATCCAGAGCTTTAACGCCTGCCAATGGATTAAGGCTAAGACCCGGCGAGCGCCAAAAGGCCTGCGCAGGATCGCCTTCACGATCGACCGATTGGTCAATGGGCGGCGCGTTCCGGTGAGCGTCGCAATCAGGCCACCACCTGTGCGTACATAATCGATCCAGATCCCGATCCGCGCGTCGTTGATATCGAACCGGAAGGTGTAGTCACCCTCGACGGTTTGGAAGGGCGAGACATGCAGGACTTTTTCCGCCTTCAGTGTATCTGTCGGCACGATTGCGCGTTGGTCAGGATGGACGCAAAGATAGCTATGACGATCCCCATAAGTGTTTGTCACTTCGGCGATTACAGCGACGAGTGCCGCATCCGCCCGGCGGCATAGCCAAAAAGCCACCGGGTTGAACACATGCCCGAGCACCCGCGGCTGTGCGAGGATTTCCACCTGCGTTACATCGCGGATCTGGTGCTGCGTCAGCACTTCCCGCACCCACGCCGCGCCGCGTCCTTGTCCTGGCGCCCCGCCATGATCGCGGTCGAGCAAACCGGTGACACCTCGTCCATTTCGCGCGAAAAGCCTGGGCGTTTTAAGATTGGCCTCAGCGTCGAGCAACACATAGTCGATGGAATATCGAAACGCGTTGGAGATTGCGCCTTTGCGACCGTGGTAGGTCGATCCCGCTATATGATCGACACTTGCTGTCACGCGGCATCCGCCGGCGCGCTTTCAGCCGCACGCAGGGCTGCAACAACATCCACAGCGCTTGAAAGCCCGTCTTCGTGAAAGCCATTCTTCATCCATGCCCCGCAAAACCACGTGTTCTGCGCGCCGTTAAAAGCAGCGATGTCTTTTTGCGCAGAAAGCGCGCCCAGATCATACACGGGATGGCGCAGTGTGACCTGATCGTAGATGAGCTCTTCGCGGATACTGCGTTTGGTGTTCAGGGTCACGAACATCGGATCGTTCTCGGGAATGGGTTGCAGCGAATTCATCCAGTAGGTCAGATCGATCCGATCCGACTGCGCCGCCTCATCCTCCGTATAAACCCAACTGGCCCAGGTCTTGCGGTTCTTGGGCATGATGCTTTCATCCGCATGCAAGATCACGTCATTGGGTTGATAGGCAATGGCCCCCAAGGCGCGCGCTTCTTGGCCACTGGGATCCTGCAGAAGACTCAGACTATCATCAGAATGCGTAGCCATAATCACCGAGTCGAACGGCTCTTCTTCACCGCCCGTGGCTCGTACAAAGACCTTCCCGCCCGCGCGCCGCACGGACTGAACTCCAGCATTGCACCGCAGGTCGGCACCCATACCCCGCAAATGGTGCGCCAACCGTTCCACATACGCCTGCGACCCGCCCGCAACCGTGTACCACTGATGTTGACCTGTGGCGTTCAGCAGGGCGTGGTTGTGGAAAAACCGCATCATCGCGTAGGCGGGGAAATCCATGATCTGCTGTGTCGGCGTGGACCAGATGGCACCAGAAAAAGGCAACAGGTAATAGTCGCGAAACCAGTCACCCGTCCCCAACTTTTGCAAAAAATCGCGCAGGGTCAGCGACTCATCTTCGGCCGCGCGCAGGCCGTGTTTATTGAACTTGAGGATATCCCGCACCATCCCCAGAAATCCAGGCGAGATCACATTGCGTCTTTGAGCGAACAGCGCATCAAGCGACGTCAGCGCGTATTCTAATGCGCCCCCATTTATCGAAGCACCAAAGCTCATGTTGGACTTGGCGACTGTCACATCCAACTGATCAAACAATGCCGTAAGATGCGGGTAATTCGCGTTGTTGAAAACAATAAACCCGGTATCGACCGGTTGATCTCCATTCTTACCCGCAATCTTGGTACGTGCATGCCCGCCCAGACGTGGTTCAGCCTCAAACAGCGTCACGTTGTGCGTGTCAGCCAGCATGTGCGCAGCACCCATACCAGTAATGCCCCCCCCCACGATCGCGACCCGTCTGTGACCGTCGGGAGATCTGGCTGCGGGCGCGGCGTCGCGCGTCAAAGATTCAAAAGGCATTCAGTCAAGTTCCACATATCGTACATTTGCTCGGTGCGATGTATACGGAAGTTGACGTAGAGTGGATGCACGGAAAAAAAACTAATTACTTCTGATCCACTTTTGCACCGTTGGCGTAATCTGTTCATGTGTGCTCAGTTACTCCACGACCAAATTCCCGATCTTGCGCTGACAGTGCCGCCTGTGGTGCTGACACGTCGCGCGGATATTGAAAGAACAGGACGAAAGCGTTTGACCCGGATTGAAGCATCAAAACGCATGCTGTGGGTGTCGCAGATGGTGCGCATCCGCGACCATCAGGATCGTGCAGCGTTTGCTGAGGTGTTCAACCATTTTGCGCCCCGCGTGAAGGGGTTTCTCATGAAGTCCGGCGCCGACGCTTCTTTAGCAGAAGAGTGCACCCAAGATGTCATGTCCGCGCTTTGGCAAAAGTCGCACCAGTTTGATCCATCTCGTGCATCCGTCGCAACATGGATCTTTACGATCGCGCGCAATCGGAAAATTGATTTGTTGCGCCGTCAGCGTCGACCTGAACCCGAAGACCTGAATTGGGGTCCAGAAGCTGAGCCAGATCAATCCGACGTGATCGGACTACAACAGGAAGCAGCGCTGTTGGGGGATGCATTGAACGCTTTACCCGCCGCGCAACGTGAACTTATCGACAAAGCGTATTTCGGGGATCTGACCCACAGCGAAATCGCCGCGCAAACCGGTCTGCCACTGGGCACGATCAAGTCTAGAATTCGACTGGCGCTGGAAAGACTGCGCCACACAATGAAGTGATAGTGAAATGAGCGAACAGATTAATCATCACCTGAACGACGCTGTAATGATGGCATACTCCGCAGGCACCCTCCCAGAGGCCTTCAATTTGATTGTTGCCGCACATATTTCGCTGTGCGACAGCTGCCGCGCCCGGGCCGAAAGCTTTGATGCGCTTGGCGGCGAACTGCTGGACAATTCAACCGACGCAGAAATCACCGGGCAGTGCTTTTCCAATACGATGGATCTGATTGAAGGTGGTCCCGTGATTGACGTAGCCAATCTGGCCCGATCCGCAACCGGCGTGCTGCCCGGACCAATCCAGGATTACGTCGGCGGAGATCTCGACAGCGTCAAATGGAAACCGATTGGGATGGGTGTCAAGCAGGCGATCCTGACCACATCCAAGGAAGCTACAGCCCGATTGCTGCTGATCCCTGCTGGAACTGCGATGCCAGATCACGGGCACCACGGCACCGAAATGACGTTGGTGTTAAAAGGGGCTTTCAAAGACGATGATGGGTATTTTGCGCGGGGCGACCTCGAGGTTGCGGACAGTGATTTACACCATATGCCCGTGGCCGATATCCACGAAGATTGTGTGTGTCTGGCCGTTGCGGATGCGCCGCTTCAATTCGATCGATTGATTCCACGCATTGCGCAGCGGTTCCTGCGGATCTGATGCCGCTCAGAGCGTGACCTCAAACGGTGCGAGCATGGTGTCATTGAATGTCACGCCGGTCCCCGGTTCATCGTGGGCCACGGCCTGGCCGGCGTCAATCACAAGCGGGCGCATCGTGTAGCGGTCAATTTGAAAACTGTGCACTTCAAGCCAGCCTGCGTGATTTTGCGCAGACACCAGACCAACATGAAGCTCCTGCATCCCGTGTGAGCACACCTCTATGCCGCTACCCTGCGTAAGCTTCGCCACCTGCAACCACCCGGTAATGCCACCGCAATTCGATGCATCAGGCTGAATGAACGCAAGACCCGATTGCGCGACTGCCATTTCAAATTCATGGATCGTGTGCAGGTTTTCGCCCTGCGCAACGGCCATGCCACTGGCCTGCGCAATCTCTGCGTATCCAGCGTAATAATCTGGCAGGATCGGCTCTTCGAAGAACAAGATATTCTGATCCTTGACCGCCTGCGCCAAAGTAATCGCCTGTGCAACCGTCAGGGAGTAATTGGCATCTATCATGAACGCTGCATCTGGTCCGATCTGCTGTCGAACAGCCCGGATACGGGTAATATCATCTGCCATATCAGGCTGCCCGATCTTGATCTTTACCGCGTTCAGACCGGCATCAAGATATCCCTGCACATGTGCCAGAAGCTTTGGCAGCGGGAAGGCGAGGTCGATTCCTCCGCCATAGGCGCGACAGGACTTGCCTGCCCCACCGGCCATGCGCCACAAAGGCTGACCCGTGGCCTTGCCCCGCAGATCCCACAGTGCGATATCAATTGCTGAGATCGCAAAGCTCAGGATACCCCCGCGCCCCACATAGTGCATGTGCCACTGCATGGCCTCGTTCAGCGCTTCGACTGGGTCTGCATCCTTCCCCACCAGAAACGGGGCAAGATCATGGCTGATCATCGCAGCTGTTGCATGCCCACCGCGCGCCCCATTGTAGGTGTAACCGACACCGCTGCGACCATCTTCCAGTACCACTTGAGCAGTGATCAGATGAAAGTGGCTGTGGAGCCCATGTTTCGCATCCACAAGCACCTCATCCAGCGGCACATTGAAAAGCCGTGCTTTGATCGATGCAATCCGGGTCATCGCATTACATGTCCGCGCATTCCGGCACTGGCGACACCACCGATCCGTCCTGCAGATGCTGCAACAGATTGTCGACCGTCAGCCCGCCCATGGCAGCGCGAGTTTCAACCGTAGCACTACCCACGTGCGGCAAAAGCACTGCGTTGGGCAGGGCCTTCAGCGCATCGGGCACTTTGGGTTCTGCTTCGAACACATCTAGCCCTGCCCAGCCAAGACGACCCTCTTGCAGAGCCGCAACCAGCGCAGCCTCATCCACAACAGAGCCACGGCTTACGTTGATCAGTGTGCCTTGAGGACCAAGCGCATCAAGTACGGCGCGATTGACGATCTTGTTGGTCGCAGGACCGCCCGGCGTAATGCAGATCAGGCAATCCACCGCAGCCGCCATTTCCGTCAGATCCGCGTAATAGGTGTAGGAAACATCCTTGGGACTGCGGGAATGATAGACGATCGTTGTGCCAAACGGGGCCAATTTGTCGGCAATTGCTTGGCCAATGCGTCCCAGACCGAGGATTCCAACGGTCTGATTGTCCACGGAACGCGTCAGCGGCGCATTGCCCTTGCACTCCCAGTTCCCCGACCGTGCCCAGGCGTCATCACGCAGCAGTTCGCGGTAACAAGCCATCATCAGCATGACGGCCGTTGTCGCAACCTCAGCATTGAGCACATTGGGCGTGTGGGTCACCATGATCCCTCGCGCCTTTGCTGCCGCCACATCAATCGCGTCATACCCGACACCGTAGCAGCTGATCATTTTCAAGTTCGGCAAGGCAGCCATGACATCAGCAGGCACGCCGTCATGACCATTGGTCGCGATATGCGTGATCGCCTCAGCAGGATAGCCGCCATCGCTCAGCTTGTGAATGCTGAACGCAGCATCCAGCCGCGACCGCATGACATCCGTAATACCGCCAATTTGCAAAAGATCCGCCATCTTACGCGTCCTCCGTCACGGTTTGACGCTGCTGGCCAAGACCCTCGATCATCAGTTCCATCACATCGCCTCTTTTCAGATAGACGGGCGCGGGCTTCATTCCCATACCGACGCCAGGCGGTGTCCCGGTGGAGATCACGTCGCCCGGATGCAGTGTCATCAGACCCGACAGATGTTCGATGATTTCAGCAACCGTAAAGATCATGGTCTTTGTGTTGCCCGTCTGCATGCGCTTGCCATTCACATCAAGCCACATATCGAGGTTCTGAACGTCCTCGATTTCATCTTTGGTCACCAGCCAGGGCCCCGTTGGCCCGAAGGTATCGCAGGATTTGCCCTTGGTCCACGTGCCCGTCAGGTTGTTCTGGAAATGCCGCTCTGACACGTCATTGCAGAGGCAGTACCCAGCGACGTAGTCCAGCGCGTCTTCCTTACTGACATATTTCGCAGGTTTGCCGATCACGACACCCAGCTCAATTTCCCAATCTGTGCTGGTAGATCCGCGTGGCATCGAAACCGCATCGTCCGGACCAATCACGGCAGAGGTCGCCTTCATGAAAAGCACAGGGTGATCCGGGAAAGGGTTCCCTGTTTCGATCGCATGATCTTTGTAGTTCAGCCCGATGCACATGAATTTGCCAATCTTGCCGACGCAGGCCCCCATCCGTGGGGATCCTGCAACAACCGGCAGTGAAGCAGGATCAATCGCCCGCAAAGCATCCAGCCCCGCTTCAGACAGCACATCGCCCGTGATGTCCGCAACGTGACCCGAAAGATCGCGCAGGACGCCCTGCGCATCCACCATCCCGGGCTTTTCCGACCCAACAGCGCCGTATCTTACTAGTTTCATTCTGTTTGTTCCTTAGTGGTTGTCGCGCGGCATGAACTTGCGCGAAATGTCCTGGTACTTGTCCGCATCTTCCAGGATCATCCCCTGATCAAAGCGTCCGACTTTTTCGCGGAAATACTGCTGCCATGGCGATTGGCTTTCGGGCGCGTCATAACCACCCGCTACCTCGAATGCGCGGGCGCGCTCAGCCAGTTCGTCCAAGGGCACCAGCATGTCTGCCGTGCATTTCGCAAGGTCAATTCTGACCCGGTCTCCGGTTTGCAAAAACGCAAGCCCACCGCCCGCCGCCGCTTCGGGGGAGGCGTTGAGGATCGACGGGCTGCCCGAGGTGCCAGACTGTCTGCCGTCGCCGACACAAGGCAAGGCTTCGACGCCTTTCTTCAGCAAATACGCAGGCGGGCGCATGTTCACGACCTCAGCGCCACCGGGATACCCCTTGGGACCCGCACCGCGCATGAAGAGAACACAGTCTTCGTCAATGCCTTCCGCCGGATCATCAATCCGGTGATGAAAGTCCTCGGGGCCGTCAAAGACAATCGCACGACCTTCAAACGCCATGGGATCATCCGGGTTCGACAGATACTTGGCGCGGAAATTCTCACTGATGACGCTGGTTTTCATGATCGCGCTGTCAAAGAGATTACCGGTCAGGTTAATAAATCCCGCCTGCTGCATCAACGGCGCAGAGGTAGGTTTGATCACCTTCGTGTCTTCGCTGCGCCGTGCGCCACAGTTGTCCAACATCGTCTTGCCATTAACGGTAAGTACATCCGGGTGCGGCAGCCGGTCGTCTGCGATAAGCTCACCAATAACGGCGGGCACACCGCCCGCGTGGCAATAATCTTCGCCGAGGTATTCCCCCGCGGGCTGCATGTTGACGAGCAAGGGGACATCATGACCCAGCTTTTGCCAGTCATTATTGTCCAGCGGCACGCCGAGGTGGCGCGCGATACCATTCAGGTGAATCGGCGAATTTGTCGACCCGCCAATAGCGGAATTGATGACAATCGCGTTCTCAAAGGCTTCCCGTGTCATAATCTGACTGGGGCGCAGATCTTCCCAGACCATGTCCACAATCCGTTGGCCCGTTTCATAACTGATCTGCCCACGTTCACGATAGGGCGCAGGGATCGCAGCGGCACCAGGCAGTTGCATTCCCAAGGCTTCCGCCAGAGAATTCATCGTCGTCGCGGTGCCCATCGTGTTGCAATAGCCCACGGAGGGCGCAGAGGAGGCAACCAACTCCATGAAGCCATCATCATCGATTTCTCCGGCTGCCAGCATTTCGCGCGCTTTCCAGACGATCGTACCGCTGCCCGTGCGTTCGCCGCGGAACCAGCCGTTCAGCATCGGGCCAACAGACAAAGCGATGGCGGGAATGTTCACCGTTGCCGCCGCCATCAAAAGCGCAGGCGTCGTCTTGTCACATCCAATATTCAGTACCACGCCGTCGAGCGGATAGCCGAAAAGCGTCTCCACCAGGCTCAGGTAGGCCAGGTTGCGGTCCAGCATTGCGGTCGGGCGTTTGCCGGTCTCTTGAATGGGATGCACCGGCACTTCAATGCAAGTGCCGCCCGCCGCGATAATGCCGTCGCGCACACGTTTGGTCAGTTCCAAATGGTGCCGATTGCACGGGCTGAGATCGCTGCCCGTCTGCGCGATCCCGATAATGGGCTTGCCTGATTGCAATTCTGCGCGGGTCAGGCCGTAATTCAGATAGCGCTCCAGATAGAGCGCTGTCATCTCCGGATTATCTGGGTTCATGAACCATTTGCGTGACCGCAGGTCTTCTATTCCGATGCGTTTGCTCGCAATATCCTTGTTCATTGTCCTGACCAACCTCCGTCGATGATATGCGGGTGCCCGGTGGTAAAACCGCTTTCGTCACTGGCGAGGTAGACAACCAGTGCTGCTATTTCTTCTGCTGTGGCCACGCGACCCATGGGCTGGCGGGACACAAACTGTTCCATCGCCGCGTCCTTGCTGCCCAGTTCTTCGCCAAGCGCATCCACGCGGTCGTGCCAACTTGGGCTTTCTACAGTGCCAGGGCAGATCGCGTTGCAGCGGATTCCCTGTGCAACGTAGTCAATGGCCACCGATTTTGTCAGGCCAAGTACTGCGGCCTTCGTCGTGCCGTAGATGAAGCGATTTGGCGCACCGATCACCGATGAACAGGCGGATGACATATTGATGATCGAACCTGTACCACGCTCCAGCATTCCCGGCAGCGCCGCCTTGATTGTCCGCATCATGGAACGCACGTTCAGATCGAATGCGAATTCCCATTCGTCATCGGATGCATCCAGGACAGTCCCGTGATGCACAAAGCCTGCGCAATTGAACAGAACATCCGGTTGCGCACGGCCGATACCCGCCGCGACGCTTTCATCACTGCGGGCATCAAGTTCGAAAATTTCGATATTTTCGTGATTCTCTGTCCGAATCGATGATAGCGCATCTAGGTTTATGTCGGTCGCAAAGACCTTTGCACCCTCCGCAGCCATCGCAAGCGCACTCGCGCGGCCGATCCCCTGACCCGCCGCAGTGACCAATGCGCGCTTTCCTTTAAGCCTTTGTCCTGTCATTACTTTCCTCCCCTACACAGCGCTTTCGCCCCACGCTATCCGATGTCATTCCACCAGACCTTTGTGCAAAATTTTTGCTGACGTCATCAAAAAACCACCGGACGGGCTGGTCCAATGGCTTCATATCGTTAGCGTAGGCCAGCGCGACGGATTTGACCACCGCTTACAGAATGGACTGCAGGGATGAGGCGAGAAAAATGAACGCAAAGCGAAAAATTACATTGATCGGAACCGGCCTGATGGGAGTTCCGATGTCTCGAAACCTCTTGAAGGCAGGCTTTGATTTGACGGTCTGGAACCGCACGATTGAGCGGGCAGAACCACTGGCAGCTGATGGCGCTCGGGTTGCCGCTTCAGCCGTCGATGCGGTGAGTGGTGCCGAGATGATCATTACGATGTTATCAGATGGCGTCGCGACCGGCGCCTTGATCAATGACCCGGAAATTCAGGCCGCCCTGTCTCCTGGCGCAATTTGGCTCGACATGTCGAGTACCAAACCTGAACATGCGCGTGCCCAATCCGAAACTCTCTTAGACATGGGGTTTGGCCATCTGGACGCGCCCGTTTCAGGCGGAACCAAAGGAGCAGAGGCTGGAACGCTAGCGATCATGGTGGGCGGTAAGGCTGACACTTTTGAGCTGGCCCGTCCAGCTTTCGAAGCGATGGGGCGGCCGGTTCACGTTGGCCCATCCGGTGCCGGTCAACTGTCGAAATTAGCCAATCAGACCATCGTTGCAGTCACCATTTCTGCCGTAGCCGAAGCCATGTTGCTCGCCGAACAGGGCGGGGCCGATCCACAAGCTGTCAGGGCCGCGCTAAAGGGCGGTTTTGCAGACAGCGTAATCCTCCAACAGCACGGCGCACGCATGACGGAAGGGGATTTCGAACCCGGCGGACTCACGAAATTCCAGATCAAAGATTTGGACAATACGCTGGCTGAGGCTGCGGGTCTTGGTCTAACGTTGCCTGCAACGCAGTCCGTCAGGGACCGTTTTCAGCACTTTAGCGATGCCATGGGTGGGGCCGAAAAGGACCATTCAGGCCTCTATCTTGAACTCAAAGCACGAAATGGATTGCCACTATGACCAAGGTTCTAATTCTCGGCGGCGGCGGTATGGTCGGCCAGAAGCTCGCACACCGGTTGGCAGCAGAAGGGCTTGCCGGATATAGCAAGATTGATGTCACGCTCTTTGATATGGGATTTCCACCGAACAGTGCTGTAGGTGCGCAAATCACTGGCAACCTAAGCGATCCCGGTGCGCTGCAGAAATTGGCGGGCCAGCGCTATGACGTCATTTTCCATCTCGCCGCGATTGTCTCAGGTGAAGCGGAGATGGATTTCGACAAAGGCTGGGCCATTAACATGATGTCGATGTGGCATCTTCTCGAAGCCCTGCGCGCGGAGCATCTCGCATCAGGGGAAACTTATGTTCCACGTTTGGTCTTTACGTCATCGATTGCCGTTTTCGGTGGGCCATACCCGGAAAAGATCGACGATGAATTCTTATGCGCACCGCAAACCAGCTATGGCGCTCAGAAAGCGACCTGCGAACTGATGATATCAGATTTCAGCCGCAAGGGCTTTGTGGATGGTCTGTCCTTGCGCCTGCCGACTATCTGCGTGCGGCCGGGCAAGGCCAATCTGGCGGCCTCTTCCTTCTTTTCCGGAATCATCCGTGAACCGCTGAATGGCATGGAAGCCATCCTGCCGGTGCCGGACAGCGTACGACACTGGCACGCGTCGCCGAAGGCCGCCGCTGGCTTTCTGACTCATGCCACAACACTCGACACCGCTAAACTGGAAGGGCGACGTGCGCTCAACCTACCAGGGCTCAGTTGCACCGTTGCGGAACAGATCGAATCGCTGCGCAGAATTGCCGGGCAGGACGCCGTAAACCGCATTGTTGCGCGTCCCGATGAAACGATCATGCGAATCGTCAAAGGGTGGCCGCGCAACTTTCAACCGGAGCGCGCGATCGCTTTGGGGTTCAAGGCAGAGGCCAGCTTTGATCAAATTATTGAGACCTACATCGCCGAAGACTTGGCGACCTGAGGGTTCTGGGTTTTGTTGCGCGGATCGAGATGGCGCGCCAGATGGTCATGAATCTTCTGGCGTGTCAGCACTTCGTCGCCGTCCAACGCGGCTTCAAGAATGGCCTGGTGGTGTCGAATGTTCATCGAGATGAAGTCAAAACAGCGATCCGCTTCCATCAATTGCTGACGAAACCGCCGGTAGACCTGAAGGTGCATGGCCTTCAGCGTTTCAGACCTGCTGGCGGATAGTAAAGTCTGGTGAAACTCCAGCTCCGCCAGAAACCATAAATCCACAAGCGGCGATGCGTCTGACGCGGCATGAATCCGTTTTTCTATGTGGCTGAGTTGATGATGCGCAGCAGTCAGACGGGCTTCCCAGGCCACACCGCCGAACCGGATAGACAAAACTGTTCCATCCGCCTCAAGCAAGATGCGTAGGTGGGTGAGTTCAGACAACAACAGGCCAGATTTCTCTGGCACCCGAAAGCCGCGCTGCTCCTGAAAATCGACCAGTCCTTCGGCCGACAAGCGAAACAACGCCTCCCGGACCGTGCTTGCAGAACAGGCGTAATCCTGTTTGAGTTGCTCAGCGCGAAGCTTTTCACCATAGTTGAAATCATTCGAGATCAACCGGTGTTGCAGATGCGCGTATAAGTCGGTTTCGCTCATTTTTCCCCCACGAAACTCCCACGAGCCTAGCGGCGAAAACTTCGACAATCTACTAGAATCTCAAAATTTCTCAGAAATACAAAAATATTGTTGCGGGAATGGGCTGCCGCGCATAACGTCCTTGCAGCGTATCACATCCGGCGCCATGCGGCGCTTGAACAACAAAAACGCTTCAACGTCTGGGAGGACATAATGAAACTCATGAAAAAGGCGGCAACTGTCGCTGCTCTCGCAGCACTTGCCGCAACCACGGCATTCACCGCGTCAGCACAGTCGACGACGCTGCGCATTCAAACGCACTACGCACCAGAAACCGTCTCAGGCAAGCTGGCCGCGCAGTACATGCAAGACATTCAGGACATGTCCAACGGCGAGATCAAGGTAGAGATGTTCTACTCGTCCTCCGTTGTGAAATCGGTTGAAACATTCGACGCGGCGGCCACCGGCATCCTGGACTGCGATATGACAGGTGGCGGCTATCAAACCGGCAAGAACTCCGCTTTTCAGTTCGTCGGCGACATTATGGGCGGTTACGATACGCCTTACCAACAGCTCAGCTGGCTGTATTTCGGCGGCGGCAGAGAAGCTGCAGCCCCGCTTTACAACAAATATGGCATGGAGCTGATCGGCTGGTGGGTCTATGGCCAAGAAAGCTTTGCGTCCTCCAAGCCAATCTCCAAAGTTGAAGACTTCAAAGACTGGAAATTCCGTTCACCCCCCGGCATGCAAACACTGATCTTTGAAAAGCTGGGTGCATCGCCCATCGTGATGGACTTCACCGAGATCTTTACCGCACTGGAAACCGGCATCATCGATGGTGCTGACGCGTCTGGTCTGGCCAACAACGTGGGCCTGGGTCTCTATGACATCGTCAAGCACGCCAACTTCCCCGGCTTCCACTCGATGCCATCCGATCACCTGGCGTGTAACAAGGACGTGTTTGATGCGATGCCTGCGCACCACCAGAAAATCATGAAGGTGGCGATGGAGGCGCTGGCGCTCCGCACTGCTTTGACCTTCGAGAAAGCCAATGCTGAAGCTGCGGCGACCCTGCGCGAGCAAGGTGTGACGCTGTCCCAGTGGCCAACAGATGAGCTCAACAAGTTCCGCGCTGCCGCACAGGCGTCGTGGGCTGAGTTTGCCGATACGCCAGAAGCAAAAGCACTGGTCGATTCGCATCTGGCCTACCTCGATCAGCTGGGCCTGAAGCAATAAGCTGACGACGAACGTGACCCCGCCCGGATCAGGGCGGGGTTTTTTTGTCTCGGGCCGGGGCAGATAACCAAACGGTCCTCTGGGGGAAATCATGCAGGAAAAGTCCGGAAGTCTTGTCGAATGGCTGGTTCCGCTCGCCTTCATTTTCTGTGCCGGGTGGGTAACCTGGCATATGCCGGCTTTCACCTTGAGCTGGGCGCCACCAACTGACCCTTCAGAATATGATAAACTTTCGGCCTTGTTCTCGCGCATCGACGTGACCCCGGGTATGGGCGGTTGGTTTGGCGGTTACGTCGATACGATCGATTGGCTCGCGCTGCTGCTCGTCCCCGTTTTTCTCGTGCTTGGCGTTATGACTGTCGAGCGCGCGCCCATGGAATACGAAAGCTGGCGTGCAGTGGATCGGCTGTCTGTCTTTATCGGGCGGATCACGATGATGCTCGTCGTGCTTCTGACCTCTGTCATGCTTTATGAGGTTGTGCTGCGATACATCTTCGAAAGCCCTACGCTGTGGGCCAACGAGCTGTCACTTTGGCTTGCCGGTTTCGTCTTTCTGACCGCGGGGCTCTATGCCATGCAGCAGCGCAGCCATATTCGCATCGTGCTGCTCTATGATGTCGTGCCGCGCTGGATGCAGCATATCTTTGACGTGGTCTCGACGACGCTGATCGTCGTTTTTGCCTTCATGCTGATCTATGGCGGCTATGGTGAGGCGCTGGACAAGTTTTACCGCTGGGAGACCTTCGGCACCGTATTTGATCCGCCCATTCCTGCTACGATCAAGATCTCGGTGCTTGTCATCGTGGGTCTTGTGGCCGTGCAGGCGGTGGTCAATCTGATTTCGGATTGGAACAAGGGACACGTCGTCCATGGCCCTGACGGCCCGGACGAAGACGAACTTGCCAAGCTACGCGCCGCCGTCGGTGCAGACGGTGTGTCAGATCTTGACGTTACACGCGCCGCCCCTCTCAAAGAAAAGAAGAGCTAGCCCCAATGGATATCGGAACAATCTCGCTGGTCCTGATGATGGGCCTTATCATACTGCTCGCCATCGGTATGCCACTTGGCTTTGCATCGGCTTTCATGGCGGTTGCTGTGCTCTTTATGAAGTTTGAGCCTGCGGTCCTGATGGATCCCACGCTTTGGGGCGAGGGCTTTCTCACGGGGCGGCCAGGCTCCGGCCCGCTCAATATTCTGTCGCAGCGCATTTATGGGGACGTGATGACGAGTTACGTCCTCATATCTATTCCGCTTTTCATCTTCATGGCCGCCCTGCTCGAACGCTCCGGTATCGCCAAGGAGATGTATTCCTCGCTGTCGATCTGGCTGAACCGTACGCGCGGTGGCATTGCAATCGTGACCTCCATCATGGCCGTCATCATGGCAGCCATGTCAGGTATAATTGGCGGGGAAGTCGTTTTGTTGGGGCTCATCGCGTTGCCGCAGATGCTGCGGCTGGGATACAACCAGAACCTCGCCATCGGGACCATCTGCGCCTCTGGCAGTTTGGGAACCATGATTCCGCCGTCAATTGTTCTGATTATCTACGGGCTGATCACAGAAACCTCGATCAAGGCGCTGTTTACTGCGGCCTTCATTCCCGGTTTTTTACTCGCCTCATTGATTATCACCTACATCATCGTGCGCACTCAATTGCGCCCCCAAGACGCCCCCCTGCCCGATCCGGAGCCAGGCGAACCTGTGGGCCGTGAAAAGGGCATGCTGTTCCTTGCGTTCCTCAATGTGGTGGTCGCAGGCTTTTCTGCGGCCCTTTTCCTGCGGGTGAGCTTCTTTACATTCACAGGGCAAAATGCCGTCGTCGAAGGGGTTGATCCCATCGCTCTTGGACAACCGCATCACGTGACAACCTTCGGCATCATACTCGCCGCCTCACTGGCGCTGGCGTTCTTTTTCTTTGGCAAAGAGCGGACCGCGCGTGGTTGGGGTCTGGGCAAGGGCCTCGTGCCGCCGATCGTGATCATCGGAGTCGTCATGGGCTCGATCTACGGCGGAATCACCGGAATCACCGAAGCTGCAGGCATGGGGGCGTTGGCCGTTCTAATCATCGCGATCTGCCGGGGCGAGGCCTCGTTTGAACTGGTCTGGGACAGCCTCATGCGCACCCTGCGCTCAACGGGCACGATCATCTGGGTCACCATCGGTGCCACAGCCCTCGCGGGGGCCTATACGATCGCGGGCGGCCCCACCTTTGTCGCGGGCTTCATCCTCGGTTCGGAACTTGCGCCGATGATGGTAATCTTGCTGATGATGCTTATCCTGCTTTTCATGGGCGCGTTCATGGATTGGGTCGGCATCGTGCTCTTGATCATCCCGGTTTTCCTGCCGATTGTGCGCGCACTTCCCATCGAAGAGATCGGATTTATCGGTGAATTAGAACCACGCCATGTGGCGATTTGGTTTGGTGTGGTATTCTGTATGAATATGCAGGTGAGCTTTTTGTCCCCACCTTTTGGGCCTGCCGCCTTTTATCTGAAATCCGTCGCCCCGCCACACATTAGCCTGACGGACATCTTCAAAGGCTTCCTGCCCTTTATCGGCATTCAGCTTTGCGCATTGTCCGTGCTGCTGATCTGGCCTGGCATTATTTCGATACTGCTCTGACCAAGGGATCTGATGCTGACCGCTGTAAAAGTACACTAGACGGATCGGACACAGATAACCGTAGAGCGGCCAGTTGGCACTCGCCACGACACAAAACGCGCGTGCATCCGCGCTTAAGGAGAGATCATGGATACGGTTCGCCTTGACCCGTCAGATAATGTTGTCACAGCGGCCCGTGCGCTTGAGGTCGGTGTCACAATCGAGGACGTTAAGACGACAGCGCTTGTTCCATCGGGCCACAAGGTGGCCACCCAGGATATCGCAACAGGCGCGCCTCTGCGCAAATACGCCCAAGTCATCGGATATGCCTCATGCGACATCAACGCAGGCGATCATGTACACACGCACAATGTTGAATTCCGCAACACCGATGCGGACTACGAGTTTTCGACGGACCTGCGTTTCGTAGATCCGGTAGAGGAAGACGCAAGAGACACATTCATGGGGTACCGGCGCTCAAACGGTATGGTGGGCACGCGCAACTATATCGCGATCGTCACTTCGGTGAATTGCTCTGCTACAGCGGCGCGGATGATTGCGGATCACTTCACACCGGAACGCCTTGCAGCATTCCCAAACGTGGACGGGGTCGCCGCATTTGTGCACGGAACCGGCTGCGGCATGGCGGGTGACGGAGACGGCTTCGAGGCGCTCCAGCGGGTCATGTGGGGCTACGCGCGCCATCCCAATCATGCGGGTGTCCTGATGGTCGGCCTGGGCTGTGAAATGAACCAGATCGACTGGCTGCTTGAGGCGTATGGGCTAAAGCAAGGACCTGCGTTTCAGGTCATGAACATCCAATCCGTGGCTGGATTGCGCCGCACTGTCGAACTTGGGATTGAAAAGATTTCAGCGATGCTACCCATTGCGAACGCAGCTAAGCGAGAACCCTGCCCAGTGTCAGAATTGAAAGTCGCGCTGCAATGTGGCGGTTCAGATGCCTGGTCGGGCATCACTGCAAATCCCGCCCTTGGTTACGCCTGCGATCTGCTCGCAGCACAGGAGGGAACGGGCGTTCTGGCGGAGACCCCTGAGATCTACGGTGCAGAACATCTGCTGACCCGTCGCGCCATCGACCCTGCTGTCGGAGAACGCTTGATCGAACGCATCCGTTGGTGGGAAGATTACACCACCCGGAACCGGGGTTCGATGGACAACAATCCATCCCCCGGCAACAAGGCGGGTGGACTGACCACGATCCTTGAGAAATCACTGGGTGCAGCTGCCAAGGGCGGCACATCACCACTGATGGGTGTCTACAAATACGCCGAACCTGTCACCGCGCAAGGTTTCACCTTTATGGATAGCCCGGGCTACGATCCCGCGTCTGTTACCGGCCAGATTGCGGGCGGCTGTAACCTCGTGTGCTTTACGACTGGGCGCGGATCCGCGTTCGGCTCCAAACCAGCGCCCACGATCAAGGTGGCGACAAATTCTGCCATGGCCCAACGCATGCATGAAGACATGGATCTGAATGCCGGTACGATCCTCTCGGATGGGGTGAGCGTTGAAGACATGGGGCGCGAGATCTACGCATTGTTTTTGCGCGTCGCCTCGGGGGAGGCCTCAAAATCCGAAGCGCAGGGCCTGGGTGATTTCGAATTCGTTCCATGGCAAATCGGAGCGGTCATGTGAAACGGCTCCTGGTGGCTGGGGGCGGATTGATCGGTGCGCGGCACCTTTCCTCTGTCGCAGCCCACCCTGCATGCACGCTAGTTGGGCTGGTGGATCCGGATCCAACCGTTGAAACGCCTCGTGACATCCCGCGTTTCGCGGATCTGGCCGACGTAAGCGATCCGGTCGATGGCGTCATCCTTGCGACACCCACGCATTTGCACAGCACACAAGGCGCATACGCTGCCGCGCGCGGATGGCACATGCTGATCGAAAAACCCGTTGCGGGGAATTTGGCCGACGCTCTGGCTCTCAGCCGCGCGGTAAATGCCGCAGGCGTTGGGTCTCTCGTCGGTCATCACCGCCGGTATCACCTTTGCGTGCAGCAACTCAGAACCCTCGTCGCTGAAGACCGGATCGGCACGCCGATCGCGGCCAGCCTGATCTGGGCCATGCGCAAACCGGACGCTTATTTCGAAGGAAACTGGCGAACGGCGGGCGGCAGCCCCGTGATGATCAACCTTGTACATGACATCGACATTTTGCGTTTTGTAATGGGCGAAATCGTAGCGACCTCTGCCCTGCGCGGAATGGGTCAGCGCGGATCAGTTCGTATCGAATCCGGCGCCATTGCACTGGCCTTTGAAAACGGTGCCACTGGAACCATCAGCTTTGCAGATACCACGCCCAGCCCTTGGGGTTTTGAAGCGGGCACTGGTGAGAATCCGAATATTGGTACGACAACGCAGGATATGATGTGGATCATGGGAACCAAAGGCGGTATCAGCTTCCCGTCAATGACGCTCTGGTCTGGGAAGGACTGGAGCCGCGCGGCAACAAGGCAGCCCCTGAAACCAATGACCAACGCCAAAGTACCGCTGGACGCACAGCTTGACCACTTTCTTGAAGTTATGGAAGGCGCGCGCCCAATGATTGACGTCGAAGACGCAACGCGCACGCTCGACGTAGCGCTGCAGATCGAAAGCCAGCTCGCAGTGCAAAACACAGGAGGCGATCATGGTCAAACTGCAATCGCCTGATCTGACTGCCACATCGGCGCTTTGCAGTCGCACGCAGCCCGATGCTTTTCGCCGGGGTCAAAAACGGTGCGCAGCACCATTCAATTCACGCCATTGAAGCGATCAAACAGGAGAACGCTATGACACAACCTACAATCGGATTTATCGGGCTTGGCCTTATGGGCGGCGCCATGGTCGGACGCCTGCAGGACCAGGGTTATGCCTTGACCGTGCTTGGCAACCGGGACCGCACCTACGTGGATGCCGCACTGGCACGCGGTGCCACAGAAGCCAAAAGCGGCAAGGACGTGGCCGCTGCCTCGGATATCGTCATGCTCTGCATGGGTACGTCTGAGCATGTGGAAGGACGCATGCGCGGCGCCGATGGCATCCTTGCAGGACTCAAGCCCGGCGCTGTCGTTATTGACTTTGGCACGTCCCTGCCCGGCTCGACCCGCACATTGGGTGAAGAAACTGCTGCGGCAGGAGGCATCTACCTTGATGCCCCGCTAGGCCGCACTCCCAGCCACGCCAAAGATGGGCTGCTGAACATCATGTGCTCCGGCGACAAGGCTGCATTTGACAAGGTCGAAGCTGTACTGAAAGATCTGGGCGAAAACGTCTTTCACCTGGGTGCGCTGGGGTCCGGTCACACGATCAAGCTGATTAACAACTTCTTTGGCATGACCGTCGCAAACGCCATGGCCGAAGCCTTTGCCATGGCCGATGTTGCGGGCGTTGACCGTCAACAGATGTATGATGTCATGGCGGCGGGCCCTTTGCACTCGGGCATGATGGATTTCGTCAAAGGCTACGGGGTTGATGGTGATCCAAGCCAACTGGCTTTTGCGATCAAAAATGCCGCAAAGGACGTCGGTTACTACGCCCGGATGGCAGACGACGCGGGCGTGGACAGCATTATGTCAAAATGCGCGCTTGCGGCCTTGAACGAAGCACGCGACACGGGCCGTGCTGACGACATGGTCAGCCAAATGGTCGATTTCTACGTCGCGAAGTTCAGCAAGTAGCATGGCGGTCGCCGCGCAAACTCTGGAAGACAGGCCGCAGCTCGGCATTTTGCTGATGCTAGCGGCCTGGTTCCTGTTTGCGATGGTGGACGTTTCTGCAAAATGGATGGTTCTTGCGGGGTTTCCCGCGTTCCAGCTCGCCTTCATGCGGTATGCAGGGCATTTCGTCATATCGATTGGCATGATCGCCAAGGAAGGCGTCGATCTTGACCGTTTCAGAACAGACCACTTTTGGCAGGTCATAAGCCGCGCGTTGCTATTGATTTCGGCGACGATCGGCAATTTTCATGCGCTTTACGTGCTGCCGCTCACAGTCGTCTCCGCGATTATGTTCTCCAGCCCAATCATCGTCTGCATTCTGTCGATGACCGTTTTAAAAGAACGCATTGGCCCTTGGCGCTGGGGTGCTATTCTCTTGGGGTTTGTCGGCGTCATGGTGGTGATCCGCCCCTTTGGCGAGACCTTCCACCCGGCTATGATCCTGCCGCTTTATAATGCCACCGCCATCGCACTCTATTCGTTGATGACGCGACGGCTTGCAGGTGTCGTCGCTGTGGAAACACAACAGTTCTACCTTGGCGCATGCGGCACGCTTTTGCTTTTGCCCTTCGCAATCTGGACCTGGAAGCCGCCGCAAAGCCAACTGGAGCTTGGGCTTTTGATCGGTCTCGGCGTCGCCGGGTGGGCCGGGCATCAGTTGCTGACCAACGCGCATCGTTTTGCGCCAGCACATACGTTGATGCCTTATACATATTCATTCATGATCTACATGGCAGCCTTCAGCTGGCTGATTTTCGATCACGTGCCGGACATCTGGGTCATTGTCGGCGCCATGACGATCATCCTCTCAGGCCTGATTATCTGGAAGCGGGAAACACTCAAATGATACGGGTTGCGGCGATAGGCGAAGCAATGATTGAACTCTCTCTGCAAGGGTCACAAGCGCAGGTTGGTGTGGCGGGAGACACGCTGAACACGGCAATTTACCTCAAGCGCGCAGGGCCAGATCTGGCCGTCGATTACGTAACATGCCTCGGAGATGATCCCTTCTCGGATCAGATCGAAACATTTATCGCGGATCAAACTGTGGGAACATCGACCATTTCGCGGATTACAGGCAAATCGCCCGGGCTCTATGCCATCACCACAACGGATGATGGCGAACGCTCCTTTACCTACTGGCGTAGTGCTGCTGCGGCGCGGGATCTGTTTCAGTCGGCAGAAGGCTATGACTTTTCCTGCCTTGCGGGTTTTGATCTGATCTATCTGTCTGGCATTTCTGTCGCGATCCTTCCGCCTGAAGCCCGCGAAAAGCTATTGGAATGGCTTGCGCAAACGCCGATGCGTCTGGCCTATGACAGCAACTATCGCCCCCGCCTATGGGAAGATCAGATCACAGCGCAGCGAATCACGAATGCTTTCTGGGATCGTGCGGATATTTGCCTTCCTTCTATCGATGACGAGATGCTTCTTTTCGACGAAACCGAAGCCGAGGTGATCGCACGCTTTCAAAAGCGCGGGCAAAGCGGTGCTCTAAAAAGAGGCGCTATCGGTCCATTGTCCCTGGGCTCTGATGTGATCCAGAGCTACGCACCTGCGACGGCTGTCGTCGATACAACCGCAGCCGGGGACAGTTTCAACGGCGGGTATCTTGCGGCCCTTTTATCGGACGCATCACAAGCCGACGCGCTGCGCGCGGGTCATGATTGCGCCGCAAAAGTCGTTCAGCACCGAGGTGCTATTATTCCGGCGGACGCGTGATGAAGAATGTCGTTCTGATTGGACTAGGTATGGTTGCGGATACACACCTTGCCGCCTTGCGCGATGCTCAGAGCGTCACGTTAACGGGGATTCTTGCACGCGACCCTGCAAAAACACAGGCCTTTGCCGAACGTGCAGAACGCGAGATAGGGCACACCGTTCACGTATACGATAGCCTGGATGTAGTGGCATCTGATCCCAATGTGGATTTCGTGGTTTTAACGACCCCACCGGACGCGCGTTTGCCCTTTGCGGAGCGCCTTGCGGCCGCCGGCAAACCTGTGTTGATGGAAAAACCAGTCGAGCGCGATCTTGCAGCGGCCCGCCGCGTGGTGGAGGTTTTTGAGGCGGCACAACTCCCTCTCGGGATCGTGTTTCAGCACCGTGCCCGTGCGGCTTCGCGTGCACTTAAAAACGCCGTCGATGCAGGCCAGTTGGGTGATATCGTTTCTGCTGAAATCCGTATTCCGTGGTGGCGCGATCAAGCCTATTACAACACCCCTGGGCGGGGCACCTACGCGCGTGATGGTGGCGGTGTGATGATCACACAAGCCATCCACACGCTGGATTTGGCGCTTTGGATGCTGGGTCCGTTCCAACATGTTCAAGCGATGATGCGGAAAACACCGATCCACCAGCTTGAGGCCGAAGACTGGGCCGGAGCGCTTTTTGAAACCACGCGCGGGTGCATCGGCACACTCTTTGCCACGACCGCCTCCTTTCCCGGCGGCAGTGAGACGATTACTATCACCGGAACCAAAGCATCGGCGCATCTGGAATCTGGCGTGTTAAAACTGACCCGTATCGACGGGACCACGGAAGAAATTGGTGCAAATGCCGCGACGGGTGGTGGCGCAGACCCGATGGCTTTTACCCATGATTGGCACCGGACCGTCTTGGAAAATTTCGCAGCCACGCTGGATAGCGGCAGTGCCCCGCTTTCATCCGGGCGCGAAGCCCTCATGTCTCATGCTGTCATCGACGCGATGCAGAAGGCCAGTGAAACCGGCACACGCACGGAGGTCCCCCGTACATGACACTCACCTTCATCGCACTGGGACTCGACCACCGGCATATTTACGGCATGACCGAAAACATGCTTGGAACAGGCGCACAATGCGCAGGCTACTGGACACTGGACGAACCTACGACGCGGGCTGGATACGAAAAGCGCTTTCCCGATGTACCTCGTTTTAAAACACTTGAAGACGCCCTGGCCTGTGGTGCTCACTTGGCCCTTATCGCGGCAATTCCCGCAGACCGCGCCGAACTCACGGTCAAAGCCATGCAGCATGGCATGGACGTGATGACAGACAAGCCAGGATGCATCAGTTTTGCGCAGCTTGATACGATAAAGGAAGCTGTTGCGACCTACCAGCGGATCTGGTCGGTGAATTTCTCGGAGCGTTTCGAAGTCCCCAGCGTCACTAAAGCAAGCGAAATCGTGGCTTCCGGTGCGATTGGCCAAGTAGTGCATACGGCCGGTCTTGGTCCACATCGTCTCAACAAAGACACGCGTCCTGACTGGTTTTTCCAGCGGGAACGTTACGGGGGTATTCTTGCGGACATTGCATCGCATCAAATCGACCAATTCATGCATTTCACGCAATCCTCAGACGCTGACGTAACCCACGCTCATGTCGCAAATCATGCCAACCCGAACACACCCGGACTGCAGGACTTTGGCGAGGTGTCGCTGCGCAGCGAAAAAGCCACCGGATCAATCCGCGTTGATTGGTACACACCCGATGCGTTGCCAAATTGGGGCGATGGCCGTCTGACAATATTGGGTACCAAGGGCTACATTGAACTGCGCAAATACGTTGACGTGGGTGGCGTTGAGGGCACGGATCACTTGATACTGGTCACAGACAAAACCTGTGAAAAGATCACCTGCAGTGACGCAGGACTTCCGTATTTTGGAGATCTTTCCAACGATATACGAAACCGCACAGCAACAGCTATGTCACAAGACTATTGCTTTAAGGTTGTAGAACTCGCCTTGACCGCTCAAGCAAAGGCGGAAGGAAAGCACAGGTGATCACAGTTGCCATCTTGGGCGCCGGGATTGGACGTGAGCATCTTGAAGCATACCGCGCATTGCCCGATTTTTTCCAAGTCGCCTACATCATTGATCGCGATCTGGACAAAGCTGCAGAGATCTGTGGCACGCAGGACATTTCCGTGCGGGATGATCTGGATGTCGCAATTCATGACCCAGACGTGGATCTGATCGATGTCTGCCTCCCCCCCCATTTGCACGTACCTGTCACGATCCAAGCACTCGCCGCTGGCAAACACGTAATTTGCGAGAAACCTATCGCCACTTCCATGGCCGATGCCCAAAAGCTAAAGCGCGCGTCCGACGCTGCAGAACGCTTTGTTTTTCCCGTGTTTCAGTACCGTTGGGGACCAGCGTTTGCTCAATTGCGACACCTTGTAAAATCTGGGTTGACAGGTGCACCGCATATGGCCGCGATTGAAACGCATTGGTCCCGTGATGACAGCTACTATGCCGTGCCATGGCGCGGCACCTGGGCAGGGGAACAGGGCGGCGCCGTGCTGGGACATGCCATACACAACCACGACATGCTGACCCAATTCATGGGTCCCGTACGCGCTGTTTCCGCCATGACGGCGACGCGGATCAACGATATTGAAACCGAAGATTGCGGCGCCGTCACATTTCAATTTGAGAACGGCGCTTTAGCGACCAGCAGTATCACACTAGGCGCGGCGACAGATGAAACACGGTTACGCTTCGTGTTTGAAAATCTCACCGCGACGTCTGGTACGACACCTTATGCGCCTGGGCAGTCCGAGTGGACCTTCACCGCCAGATCCCCCCGCACCCAACCTGAAATCGATGCCGCATTGAAAGGCGTCAGGCCAGAACACGCTGGATTTGCCGGTTTTTTAACTCAGGTCGCCGGGCGGCTGAACGGCGCGCCTCATCAGGCGGTTTCACTGGCAGAAGGTGCCGACTCTATTGCATTGGTCACGGCGATATATCATGCGGCCAAAACGGGTGAACGGGTTCAGCTCCCACTGGATGAAACCCATGAAAGCTATGCCGGTTGGTGCCCTGCGCCTGATTTATAGGCAATCCTGTTGCTTATAGTTCAGACCGAGATAGGGGCAGAACCTTTGGTTCGTCCACCTCGCTAAGATCTTCAAAGTCGAAGTTATCAAGTCGCGTGGCTCGTTTGCCGGCGCGTTCTGCGGCTGTGCTGATCTCATGCACATCCTTCTGCGCCTGCCTGAAGTGCGTATCCAATTTACCGACCCGTTCCACGACGAGTTCCACATCACGATGCAGCTGTTTCAAGGTCTTGCGGATCGCGCCCGCCTGTTCCCGCATACGCGCGTCTTTCAGGATCGCCCGCATTGTATTGAGCGTGGCCATGCAGGTCGTGGGCGAGACAATCCAGACACGCGCATCAAACCCTTTGCGCACGAGATCCGGAAAATTCGCGTGGAGTTCGGCGTAAACGGCTTCCGAAGGCAAGAACATCAACGCCCCGTCCGCGGTTTCACCATCCAAGATGTATTTCTCCGAAATGTCATTAATATGTTTGGTCACGGCGATTTTCATCTTGCCGACCGCCTCTTTCAAATCCCAGTCGGTTTCCGCCGCGCGCAGCGCCTCATAGGCTTCCAAGGGGAACTTGCTGTCGATCACAATCGGCCCCGGCGGATTTGGCAAATGGATCAGGCAATCCGCACGCTTTCCGTTCGATAGCGTGTGTTGCATCGCATAGCTGTCTTTCGGCAACGCCTTCGAGACGATATCTCGCAGCTGTATTTCTCCGAATGCACCTCGGGTTTGCTTGTTGCTCAGAATATCCTGCAGCGAGAGAACATCGCCAGAAAGCTTGGTAATGTTGTCCTGCGCCTTGTCGATTGCGGCCAACCGTTCTTGCAACTGTGTCAGGGACGTGGTGGTTTGCTTGCTTGACCCGTGCAGACTTTCTTTCATCCGCTCCTGCAAGTCCGTCATTGCCCGTTGTGATCGCATGGCGTTGTCGGCAAGTCGATCCTGCATGTTCTGTTGTACAGCCGCAAGTCGCGCCTCGACGGTCTGAATGACTTGGGTCTGTGCATTGGCCTGAGTGTCCGAAACGGTCTGAAGCCCCCCCCGCAACTGCTCTTGTCCCGCGCCTAGTTGCTGCACATGCTGCCCGAGCAGCCCGATTTGTTGCGCAAGCGGTTCGGAGAACCGTGCGTTCCGTCCAGCCACGCGGATGGAAATCACGAGCAACAAGAAGATCAGTGCAAATGCCGCAAGCCCACAAGCCAACGCCAACGTCATTGGATCGTTCAGGTCAAACGTATATCCAAAAACTTCGATCATGTACGGCCAAACAGTTTTTCGATGTCCGAGAGTTTCAATTCGACGTAGGTCGGGCGGCCGTGGTTGCATTGACCTGAATGCGGCGTTTGCTCCATTTCGCGCAGCAGGGCGTTCATTTCCTCAGCCCGCATCTGCCGACCCGAACGGATCGAGCCATGACACGACATACGGCTCAAGATTGCGTCGATCTTTGCGCGTACGATCGTTGAATTGCTCTGATCAGAGAGCTCGTCCAGGACATCCAGAAGCAACCCGCGCGCGTCAATATTACCCAAAATCGCCGGTGTTTCTCGAACGGCAAGCGCAGTGCCGCCGAAAGGCTCGATCACAAGGCCCACAGTGCGCAGGTCATCAGCGACCTCCAGAAGGCGCGCGCAGTCGCCCGCCGACACCTCCACAATCTCTGGGATCAGCAAAGCCTGTGCGGGAACGCCTTTCTCGGCCATTTGCGCTTTGAGCTTTTCATACACAAGTCGCTCATGCGCCGCGTGTTGGTCTACGATCACGATGCCACTTTCGGTCTGTGCGATAATATAGTTTTCATGGACCTGACCGCGTGCGGTACCAAGTGGATAATTTTCAGGTGGTGCGTCCGTTTCTGTTACAGGTTCTGGTGCTTCAATCCGCCCCCAAGGCGTGGCCGCTTCGGCAAAGGCCGGTTCCAGATCTTGCGGAAAATGAGCAGGTGCGGAGCGCAGCGTCCGGTCCATCTGATAGATGCGGCCAGGTGTGTTTTCTGGCGTTAAAGCGGCCAACGCTGCATGCGCAACGGTGGTTGCAGCGCGATGTCCCGCCTCCGCCAAGGCGTGACGCAGCCCAGAGACAACCAGGCCACGCGCGATGCCCGGATCACGAAACCGGACTTCGGATTTCGCCGGATGAACATTCACATCCACGAGTCTTGGGTCACATTCCAGGAACAAGGCCGCGACAGGATGCCGATCTCGGCTGAGAAAATCGAAATAGGCCGCGCGCAGCGCACCGATCAGCAACTTGTCCCGCACCGGACGGCCATTCACGAAAAAAAATTGCGCAATCGCCGCACCGCGTGAATAGGTCGGGAGTGCTGCGAAACCGCTCAGATGCAGGTCTTCGCGGGTAGCATCAATCGGGATCGCGTTCTCTGTGAAATCGCGCCCAAGAATCCGTCCCAGACGCCCCCGCAACGCTCCAAAGAGCTCTCCTTGTTCGACGTCTGCACGAAAAACTTCGCGGGTTTTGTCTTCACCGGAGACATCACGCAGCGCAAAAGAGACAAACGGTTCTGCCATCGCGAGGCGTTTGACCACATCTGCGATCGCCTGCGCTTCGGCGCGATCTGTCCGCAAGAATTTGAGGCGCGCAGGTGTGGCATAAAACAAGTCCCGCAGGGTAACTGTGGTTCCCTGGTTGCAGGCGGTGGGTTTTATGGTGCCAGTCTTTCCGCCATCAACCGTCAGTTCCACACCTGCATGACCTTGGGCGCGCGACATGAGCGTCAACCGACCAACTGCGGAAAGCGAGGGCAATGCCTCGCCCCGAAAGCCAAACGTGTGGATATTCAACAGATCACTACCATCGATCTTGGACGTCGCATGACGGCAAAGCGCCAAGGGGAGATCTTCTTTCGTCAAACCACAGCCATCATCCTGAACGCGGATCAATGTCTTGCCCCCGTCAGCGTAATCGATGGTGATCCGCCGCGCGCCTGCATCGATGGCATTTTCAACCAGCTCCTTGACGGCGGACGCGGGGCGCTCAACAACTTCGCCAGCCGCGATACGATTGATCGCGGCCTCATCAAGTTGGCGTATATTTGGGCGGGTATCGCCTATATTGGGGTCAGCGGAACGCATGCAACAATACTTAGCATGACTGAAGCCGATTCTGAAACCGATTTCCCTGTATCCAGATGCCGTAATACGCGCGTTTTCGGTGATACGTTTGGCGATTTAAACGTCTGGGACAGCCGCCGTGCCACCACGCGTGCGGTGCGGTCCCACAAGTGCTGCGATGGCAAGGATGACGCCAGACACGGTGGCAATCATGCCCGCAGCCGAGACAGAAGATGTAAACCCCAGCCAAAATGGCCCGTATCCAGCCAGAACATAGCCAAAGACAGCCGAGAGTGTTGCGAATACGATCGACCATGCGACCTGCACCTCTAGCCGGTTCGTCATAAGGCGGGCGGCGGCGGGCGGGCAGATAAACATCGCGATGACGATGATGCTCCCCACCGCATCAAAGGCGGCAACTGCCGCAATCGCAGCGACAATGACCAAACCGAAACCCAAAGGCTGCGTCCGCATGCCGATGGTGCGCGCGAAATCTTCGTCAAAGGTCGAAATTTTCAAGGGGCGCCAGAACAACCCGATGAAGAATAAGACACCGACAAGCGTCGCACTCATGCGAAAAATCTCCACAGGCAAACCCGACAACGCTACGGGATCGATCAGCGACGCCCAACCTGTCGCATCCAGCCAGATCAGGCTCTCAAGATTGCCAAAGAGCGCGTGTTCCACGTCTAGGTGCACTGAAGACGTGTCAGATTGCTCAAGCAAAAGCACACCCGCCGCAAACATGCTGGTGAAAACCACACCCATCGCAGCACCTGGTTCGATCTTGCCCAAGCGCCGGATGGTTTCAATGGCCGCGACCGCCACAATTGACGCTGCCGCTGCCCCCAGTAGCATCGGCCAGGTCGAAATGACCCCCGTGAGCAGAAAAGCGACCACGATACCCGGCAAAACCACATGACTGATTGCATCGCCGATCAAGGCTTGCCTGCGCAGCAACAGGAAGTTGCCTGGCAGCGCGCAAGTGATCGCCACAAGAATCCCGATGAGCGTCGGCGGCAGCGATAGGGCAACAAACTCTGCGCCAATCATCCCAGCACCTCTTTTGGCCGCGGGAGACGTCCATCAATTTCAGCAATCTGATCCTGTGTGAGGACCCGTTCTATCGGCGTGAGCCCGTCATAGTGGGCCGCTGCTGCTTCAAAGTTTGGGTCGCTGCGCACCAACTGCCAACGCGTTTCATCGAGTAGCGCCTTACCTGCCCGACCGCGCCCTTCCTCTGTGGCAACGCCATCCGCGCGCGCCCAGCCTTCACGCCGCAACAAGCGCAGCGTCAAAGGTTCATAGATTGGTTGGTGTTGGGCCAACGCAAGCAGGCCTTGGCGCAGATGCACTCGACGTTGGAACCGATGGTGGCTGAGATATGCCGCCAGTATACCTCGCGATGGAGCCAGCAGCAGAGACACGGCGAAAATGCCAAACCCGATCAGAACGATGATGGGACCGGTTGGCATATCAGGCACAACCGCAGAAACACAGGCACCAACATAGGCCGCAATCCCTCCCACAGCGCCGGAAATCAACACGACACTGTCCGTGCGTTCTGTCCAAAACCGCGCGGTGACTGGCGGGATAATCAGCAGCGCAACAATGAGGATCAGCCCCACGATTTTCATGCCCACGACGGTGACCGCGAGCACAAGACCCATCATAGCCAGATCCATACGCGCAACATTCTGTCCGGTAGCCGCAGCATATTCAGGATCGAAAGACGCAAGCGTAAGCGGACGCCGCAAGAGCATCACGAGCAGTAAAGTCAAGCTCGCAGCAATCGCGATGGTGATGGCATCCTCGCGCAACATCCCAGCAGTTGAACCCAGCAAGAATCCTTCAAGGCCTGCGCGTTGACCTATGCTCATCGATTGGATCACGGTCAAAAGCACGATGCCCAGACCAAAGAAAACCGACAGAACAGCCCCAATGGCCGCATCCTCGGCCAGACGGGTCCGGGTCGTCAGCCAATTTACGGCCAGCAAACCAACGCCCGCAGAAAGGGCCGCCCCAAGCAGCAGCCCCAGCAGGTCGCGCCCGTCACCACCGAATGCAACCATAACCATAAATCCCAGCCCGATGCCTGGCAGTGTCGCATGAGAAATCGCGTCACTGACCAACGCTCGCTTGCGCAAAAACAGGAACGTGCCGCCGACACCCGCCGCCATGCCTAAAAGGGCCGCGCCCAGTGTGACCAGGGTCGCGTTGTACCCCAGTTGCAAAAGCAGAGCATCCAGCAGCATGGGTTATCCTGCAGATGCCTGAATCTGATCGGTCTGCGCAGTTGCAAGTCGTCCGCCGTATGCTGTCTGCAAGTTTTCTGGTGTAAACACCGCGTCCACGGGGCCTTCCACGACTTTGCGCGTGTTGATCATGAACACCCGGTCAAAATACTCTGACACCGTGGTCAAATCGTGGTGGACGGCGACCACGGTCTTACCTGCATCTCGCAAAGATTTCAGCACAGAGATAATCGCCTTTTCAGTGGCAGCGTCCACACCCGCAAAGGGTTCGTCCAGCAGGTAGAGGTCTGCATCCTGCGCCAGCGCACGCGCCAAGAACACCCGCTGTTGCTGGCCACCGGAAAGTTGGCCAATCTGTCGTGTTGCAAAGTCTTCCATGCCCACGCGCGCGAGCGCCGCCTCGGCCTCGGCATGGTGACTTGCACGCACACGCCGCAACAGACCGAGCTTTGGATAGAGCCCCATCAAAACCACATCAATGACACGGGTCGGGAAATCCCAGTCCACACTGGCGCGTTGTGGCACATAGGCGATCCGGTCACGGCTTTGCGCCAGGCTCTTGCCAAAGACAAGGGTCTGCCCTGCAAGGGGTTTCAAAATCCCCAGGGCGGCCTTTAACAGCGTCGATTTTCCCGCACCATTCGGTCCCACGATGGCTGTCATGGCGCCTGTTGGCACCGACATATCAACCGAAAACACCGCAGGTTTCTGACCATAAGAGACCGTCAATCCCCGCACGCTGAGCGCGGCCGTTTGAACCGTCTTCATGCGCGGGTCGCCATCAAGAGATGCGAGTTCCAATTCTGGTTGCATCAGCTACCCACCGCCAGTTTACCCAATCGACCACCCGCCGGCACGTCGGCCCCCAGAGCCCGCGCTATCGTTGTGACATTGTGATCGATCATGCCCAAATATGTCCCTTCGTAAGTGCCGTCCGGTCCCATGGCGTCACTAAAGAGCGAACCGCCGATCTCGACCCGGTGCCCACGCGCAGCAGCTCCTTCGATCAACGCCCGCATATTGCGATCCGACACGGAGGTTTCGACAAAGACTGCGCGGATATCTCGCTCAACAAGCAAATCTACCATCTCGGATATCCGGCTAAGGCCTGCTTCGCTTTCTGTCGAAATGCCTTGGATTCCGATCACATCAAACGCATGCGCTTTGCCAAAATATCCGAAGGCATCATGGGCCGTCACCAGAACGCGTTGCTCGGGCGTGAGCTTTGAAAGCGATGTGCGCGTGTACGCGTCCAGATCTTCCAACTCGGATTTGTAGCGATTTGCATTAGCCGTGAACGTCTCCGTCGCGTCAGGCATTGCTGCACGCAGAGCCGCCGCAATTTCATCAACAACCAATGACCAGAGCGTCGCGTCCATCCAAACATGCGGATCGAAGCGACCGTCGTAGTCTTCATGCTCAAACAGCAGTTCGCGCGGCAGTGCATCGGCCACCGCGGTCACTGGCTTTCTCTCAGTCAGGTCCTCAAAGAACCGCTCCATCTGAGCTTCGAGGTACAGACCATGCCACAAAACGGCGTCCGCGCGCGTCATAGCAACAATGTCACTGCGCGTCTGGCGGTACGCGTGCGGATCAACACCCGCGCCCATCAAACCTTTTACGCTAACGAGATCACCACCAATGATACGGGCTGCATCTGCGATCATGCCAGTGGTGGCCACAACATTGAGCGTGGCACCCGAGGCCATTGCGCGGGGGCCGGTGGAAACCAGCGCTACTACTGCGGTCAGACCGCTGAGCACGGCGCGACGAGAGAGGGATTGGCGTGTGATTTCATGTTTCATAAAATTGAATATGAGAATCATTCTCAAGAAGTCAACTGAAATGCGAATAATTCGCATGTACAAAAAGAAATTGGTTTTGAAAGGTTAGATATTAGGCAGAAAGCCCTGCAACTGCATCCTTGCCAAGGTTAGACGCCCATGCGATTCTCCGACTCTGCTGACCAAAGGACAGTCGCGATGCATACCCAAAGCGCCCCAAAGACTTCGACGGTTGCAACGAACCAGTTGCCTCAGGTCACTGAACCTCGCAACGAAGGTACGCCACTGGACCTTGATTGGGTCATGAGAATGCAGGCTAATACGTCGGCAATCGAACGGCGGGCCGCAACACTCTCTGCGCGCAGATCCGTCAAGAAAGATCATCAAGCTGCCTGGCTGCTGCGTGCGATTTCTTGCATCGATCTGACCACGCTATCCGGCGATGACACCCAAGCGCGTGTCGCGCGCCTTTGCGCCAAAGCCCGCCAACCAGTCGCGCCAGAAATACTGACTGCGCTGGGTTTCACGGATCTAACGACTGGCGCTGTTTGCGTTTATCACGAGATGATCTACGCGGCGGTACAGGCATTGCACGGCAGCGGCATACCGGTCGCGGCTGTCAGCACCGGGTTTCCCGCCGGACTTTCGCCGTTGCATCTGCGCATCGCAGAGATCGAGGAGAGCGTGAAGGCCGGTGCCGCAGAGATCGACATCGTAATCTCGCGTCGCCATGTGCTATCGGGAGACTGGCAGGCGCTTTATGATGAAATGCGCGCTTTCCGAGCGGCATGTCGGGATGCACACGTTAAGGCGATCCTTGCCACGGGCGAGTTAGGCAGTCTGCGCAATGTGGCGCGTGCTTCAGCGATCTGCATGATGGCCGGGGCGGATTTCATCAAAACGTCAACGGGCAAGGAAAGCGTCAATGCAACCCTGCCGGTCAGCCTTGTAATGATCCGCGCCATACGTGACTACCACGAACGCACGGGCCACCGGGTTGGATACAAACCTGCGGGTGGTATCTCTAAGGCGAAGGACGCCATCACCTATCTGGCCCTCATCAAGGAAGAGCTCGGAGATCGCTGGCTGCGCCCTGACCTCTTTCGTTTTGGCGCCTCTTCGCTGCTGAACGACATCGAACGGCAGTTAGAACACCACGTGACCGGACGATATTCGGCCGGTTATCGGCATGCCACAAGCTGACGCGCTTTTTGCAGATTGGAACACCCGACCATGACAGTTTCCGAGATCTTCGACACGATGGACTATGGCACAGCGCCTGAAAACGCAGCAGATGCAATTGACTGGATTGCGCAAAAGGGCGGTACGTTCGGGCATTTCATCAACGGTCGCTTTACGCCGGCACACGCGACGTTTGAAAGCCGCAATCCGGCAACAGGTGCCTTGATCGCGCAGGTCTCTCAGGCAGGTGAGGACGACGTTCAGGCGGCCGTGCGCGCCGCGCGTGCTGCCCAGCCAAAGTGGGAAAAGTCAGGCGGCCCTGCACGGGCAAGGCTGCTTTACGCACTGGCGCGCTTGCTGCAAAAACACAGCCGCCTGTTTGCGGTTCTGGAAACGCTGGACACCGGCAAGCCCATCCGCGAAGCGCGGGATATCGATATCCCTCTGGCGCAGCGCCATTTTTACTATCACGCGGGCATGGCGCAGCTCATGGAAGAAGAACTGCCCGGCCGCGTGGCACGAGGCGTCTGCGCTCAGATTATTCCCTGGAACTTTCCACTGCTGATGTTGGCGTGGAAGATCGCCCCCGCCTTGGCCATGGGAAACACCGTCGTTTTGAAGCCAGCTGAATACACGCCACTGACGGCGCTGTTATTTGGTGAAATATGCCTGCAGGCCGGTTTGCCCAAGGGCGTTGTGAACATTGTCACTGGAAATGGCGACGTAGGTGAAATGCTTGTTGCCGCGGACGTCGACAAGGTTGCATTCACTGGATCAACCGTTGTGGGGCGTCGCATCCGCGAGACGACAGCGGGCAACGGAAAGGCGCTCACGCTCGAACTTGGCGGCAAGTCGCCTTATATTGTGTTTGATGACGCCGATATCGACAGCGCCGTCGAAGGGCTGGTCGATGCCATTTGGTTCAATCAGGGTCAAGTCTGCTGTGCGGGCTCACGGCTTTTGGTCCAGGAACCCATTGCGGAGCGGTTTTACACAAAACTGCGCACGCGCATGGACAAACTGCGCGTCGGCGATCCGCTCGATAAAAGTATCGACGTGGGCGCGATCATTGATCCTGCACAGCTGGCCCGCATTTCGGAGATGGTCTCGCGCAACACAGCCGGTGAAACGCATGTGGCGGCTTGCGCCATGCCAGAGGATGGCTGCTTTTACCCGCCCACGCTGATTACCGGGTTACAGCCCGCAGACCAACTGATGCAGCAGGAGATCTTTGGACCGGTGCTTGTCGCCACGACCTTCCGCACCCCTGCAGAAGCTGTCGCACTTGCCAATAACACGCGCTACGGCCTCGCCGCGTCGGTCTGGAGTGAAAACATCAACCTCGCCCTCGACATCGCGCCCAAACTTGCGACTGGTATCGTCTGGGTCAATGGTACCAACATGATGGACGCAGCCGCAGGCTTTGGTGGCGTGCGGGAAAGTGGCTTTGGGCGCGAAGGCGGTTGGGAGGGGCTGAGCGCCTATACTAAACCCAAGGGGCTCTCCAAGAAGCTCTCTCCCTTCCATGCGTTTACTGGCGACAAAGAACCCGCAGACCCAATCGACCGTACGGCAAAACTGTACGTTGGCGGGAAGCAGGTGCGGCCCGATAGCAGCTATTCCCGCCCTGTATGGGACAAGCGCGGCAAGATCCTGGGCCATGTGTCGCTTGGCAGTCGCAAAGACATCCGCAATGCGGTTGAAGCTGCGCAATCAGCCAAAGGATGGTCCAAAACGACCGGACATTTGCGCGCCCAAATCCTGTACTATATTGCGGAGAACCTTTCGGCTCGTGCGCGCGAACTGGCCAAACGGCTTGATGACCTACAGGGTGGAAAAACGGGTGCAGCAGAGGTTGAAGCTGCGATAAACCGCCTTTTTACCTATGCTGCCTGGGCCGATAAATTCGACGGTCAGGTGCATGGCCTACCAATTCGCGGGGTGGCGCTGGCAATGAAGGAACCGATTGGGGTGATCGGCGCCATCTGCCCGGATGAAGCACCACTTTTGGGGCTGATTTCTTGTATGGCGCCTGCGATCGCGATGGGAAATCGCGTAGTGCTTGTCGCCTCACAGCCCTACCCGCTTGCGGCAACTGATTTTGTACAAGTGCTGGAGACATCAGACATGCCGGCCGGCGTTGTTAATATCATCACTGGTGATCACAGCGACCTCGTCGAGACACTTGCAGGGCATATGGACATAGATGCTGTCTGGAGTTTTGGCAGCGGCGCGTTGTGCGAGAGAATAGAAGCCGCCTCCGCCGGGAACCTCAAGCGCACGTGGATTAACAATGGTTGCGCGCGCGATTGGATGGGTCGCGACGGGCAAGGTCGCGACTTTCTCGACGCAGCAACCGAGGTCAAGAACATTTGGGTGCCCTACGGCGAATAGCCAGAACTTGAGCGGCCAGCGATTTCGGACGCGCCACCGTGGGGGGCACGCCGTGAAACGTTCAATTCGCCGGTGTTGTTTCCAAACCGACCGGTTGGCCCACCACGACAAAGTGCAACCCCTCAGGATCAAGCAATTCAGCAGCGACGCGTTTGACATCCTCGGGCGTGACAGCCTCGACCCGATCGTTACGCGTAGCGATATAATCGATGGGCAAACCGAGCAGTTGCATACCGACCATAATGTTGGCGATCGGCCCATTCCCGTCAAAACGCAAAGGATACGCTCCCGTAAGATACGTCTTTGCGTCCTCGACCTCTTCCACGCTCACACCCTCCGCCGCAGCCTTCGACCATTCCGCCTGAATGACCTCTATGGCTTCCGCAATCCGATCATTCGCAGAGCTTACTGATCCCACGTAAGCTTCGCCAAGATCCTTGCCGGCCAGGTAGGAATAAACACCGTACGTCAGACCCCGTTTCGCCCGTACTTCCTGCATCAGACGGCTCTCGAATGAGCCACCTCCAAGGACATGGTTAAGCACAATGGCGGTAAAATAGTCAGGATGGTCCTGCTTGATGCCCGCCTGTGCGAAGCGCGCAACGGATTGCGGTGTTTCAAAGGGAATGACCGTGAGGCCACCAGGGATATCCACGTCAGCGAGTGGCGGCATCGGAGCACCTGTTTCAGGCAGAGCCCCGAGCAGATCATCGAGCAAGCTTGCCAGTTCCGCTTCAGAAATGTCGCCAACTGCGCCAATGTAGATTCGATCCCGTGCCAGCACATTGCCATGCGCGGTGGTCAGATCTTCGCGGGTCAGCGCTTTTACCGATTCCACTGTGCCGTTGATCGCTGTGGCATAGGGATGGTCTCCGAACAGTATCCGCCCCATGGCTTCACCGGCGAGATGATCGGGATCCTTGGCATCAGATTCAATACCGCTGATGACCTGCTCGCGCACCCGGTCTATCGCATCCTGATCAAAACGCGGCTCGATTATCGCTGCCCGCAACAGAGCTATCGCCTCATCGCGGTTCTCGGTCAGGAAACGTGCGGAAACCCCAAGCGCATCATCATCCACGCTGAAACTAATAGATGTAGCAAGTCCTTCGACCGCACGGGCAAAGGCACGCGCATCCATATCAGCAGCCCCTTCTTCCAAGAGGCCCGTCATCAAATTGATAGCGCCACGTTTGTCCGGCACGTCCAAAGAAGCCCCACCACGGAACCGAATCTCCAAAGCCGCGAACGGGATTGAGTGATCTTCGACCAACCAAGCAGTCAGGCCACCTGGCGTTTTCACTTCCTTGATGTCTACCGCCGCTGCAGCAGGCAAAGCGAAGCAACAGAAAGCAATTACGGATACAAAAAAGCGATACATCATTGGGTCACCTCCTCACGCATTATCCAGCCTGTCACCGACTTTCGCCGGTCAAACACCGCATGTGCAGCAGACATGATATCTTCTTCAGTGACGGCCTGAAGGACATCTGGCCAGGCCTGTACATCTGCAACCGTTAACCCGGAGGTCAGCGCCTGCCCATAGCGGTTGGCGATGCGGTCCACATCATCGCGTGCATAGATCTGATCCGCACGGATCTGAAATTTGATACGTTCCAATTGTTCGGGATCAACGCCAGTTTCCAAAAACTTGGCAACTGCAGCATCCATCGCATCTTCTGCTTCCTGCAAACTTACGTCAGGGCGCGGAACAACGATCAGATTAAAGGTCGTATCATCGAGAGAAACACCGCGATAAAAGCTCGCGGCATAGGTTGCGATTTGGTTGTCAAACTGCAGCTCTTCGGAGAGGAAAGAGGTTGTACCACCGCCCAAAACCTCGCTCAGAAAAACCAACGCCGCCGCAGTCTCCTGGGCACCTGGATCGCGTTCCGGAGCAAGATAGGAACGCCGCACATAAGGCTGCGCAACCCGTGCATCGCGATAGATCAGTCGTCTTTCGGCAATCTGCGGCGGTTCGTCTGTCCTGAGCCGTTCCGGTAGATCAGGATTGGCCGGGATCACACCGTAATGTGTTTCAGCCAGGGTGCGCACCTCTTCCGGCGTGACATCGCCAGACACCACCAGCACCGTATTGTTGGGCGAATAGTAAATATCGTAAAAACTCAAGGCGTCGTTCATATCGAGCGTCTGCATCTCGTGCATCCAACCGATGATCGGCACGCCATAACGGTGATTGATATACTGCGCGGCACTGACCTGTTCGCCAAACAGCGCACCCGGGCTGTTTTCAGTCCGCTGATTGCGTTCCTCTATAATCACATTGCGTTCGTTGGTGATATTGTCTTCGGTCAGACGGATGTTTTTCATCCGGTCTGCTTCCATCTGCATCATAAGACCCAGCCTGTCCGAAGCCACACGCTGGAAATAAGCCGTGTAGTCATAAGAAGTGAAGGCATTGTCGCGCCCACCGTTCTTCGCCACCGTCGCGGATAGTTCACCATCAGCCAGCGTGTCTGTCGCTTTAAAAAGCAAATGCTCCAAGAAATGCGCAACGCCAGAAGAACCTTTCGGTTCATCCGCTGACCCTGCCCGGTACCACAACATATGCTGTACGACCGGTGCGCGGTGATCCTCTACAACAACGACCTGCATGCCATTATCAAGCACAAATGTCGTTACCGCTTCTTCTTGCGCATGTCCTGTCAGAGGGATGAGCGCCATAAGAGAGGCAAAAGCAGTCAATCGCAGCATGTGCGTTCCTTCCAGTCGTCAAATTGCAACCATGTCGTGCAGTAGGTACGCTGCACGCGACGCCATTCAAGGCAGTCTATCGGGAAAGTGAGTTTTTCCGGTTAATTTCAGCTATTGAAACGGCGGATAGCTTGGTGTGCGTGCGCCCGCACGGCGCCAGGCTTCCACAGTATCCCGCGCGTCCAGCGACTGGCTGCTGTACACATCGAGGTATATATTCTCGGGGAACAGCTTTAGTTGCGTGAACCGGGACTTGTTTCTACGAAACTCCGCGTCTTCCTGTGCCAACGCCTGACGGATGTTCGGCGTTACACCAAACCGGCTCGCAGCCGTTACCAGCGCACCGTCAGAACCCGGAACAGGACCATTGGGATCGCCTGCCGTTCCACCCAGAGCAGCAATAGCGTTTGCGGTTGGATCAATATCTGTGCGGTTACTCTGACCCGGCGTGGGCGCCGGCAACGCACTCAAATCATCGGGTAAAGACAGTTCGGCTTTTGGCTCAACGATGAATTCATCCGGGCCACGCGATGTGGATGTCAATTGTTGGAGCCCCTGGTTCGCACAGGCGCTGACAACAAGAGGTATCAGGATGAGGGCCACGAACCGGCGCATGTGTTTTCTCCTTGTAGCCTGACTTAGATACCCCAGACCTTTGGGCAATGTCACTGGCCTTTTTCAGGCGGGGTCTTGCCGTCTGGCGCCAGAAATACGAGGCCAAGAGCACCGAGGAATATAAACACATCCGCGAGGTTGAAAACGAAGGGGTTGTTGATACCACAGCACGACATGTTGAGGAAATCCAAGACGAAACCGAAGATTACGCGATCCAACACATTGGCCAATGCACCGCCGATCATCAAGCCCGCAGCAACCTGTGCCATAAAGCCCAGCGCACTCCGGCGCGCCCAGATGAACACGGCGATGCAGATCGCAACAGCCAGACCAATCAAAGCCCAGCGTGCCAAGGTGGAATCTCCGTCAAACAAGCCAAAGTTGATCCCGCGATTCTCACCATAGCGAAAATTTAGGAGCGGCGGAAAAACATCGATCACCAGAACACGGTTCAATTTCATGCCAAAGACCACAATGTACTTGCTGGCTTGATCAAGGACAAAGGCGAAAAGAGCCGCAACATAAAGCCAGCGCATCGACACCATCCTCAGTGCCTGAAATGGCGCATACCAGTGAAGACCATTGCCAGACCAGCCGCGTCCGCCGCTGCGATGACCTCATCATCCCGCATGGACCCACCCGGTTGAATGAGCGCAGTTGCACCAGCCTCTGCAGCGGTCACGAGGCCGTCCGCAAAGGGGAAAAACGCATCTGACGCCACGACCGACCCTTGCGTCAACGGTGCAGGCAAACCCATGGCTTGGGCCATGTCTTCGGCTTTGCGCGCGGCAATACGGGTACTGTCTACGCGGCTCATCTGCCCTGCACCGACGCCAACGGTCGCACCGTCACGCACGTAGATGATGGCGTTGGATTTCACATGTTTCGCAACCGTCCAGGCAAAGAGAAGATCAGCCATTTCCTGATCCGATGGCGCGCGTTTGGTCACGACCTTCAAATCCGCCGGATCGACGCGTCCCGTATCCTTGTCCTGCACAAGAAAGCCGCCGGAAACCTGACGCACGGCCATGGCAGCCACCGCCGGATCTGACAGCCCTTCAGTGGTCAGCAAACGCAGGTTTTTCTTACGGGCAAAGACTGCGCGCGCAGCTTCATCAGCACCAGGCGCGATCACAACTTCGGTAAAGATCCCTGCGATCTCTTCGGCTGTTGCCGCATCAAGTGGTTGGTTCAGTGCGATAATCCCACCAAATGCAGAGGTCCGGTCGCAATCAAAAGCGCGCGTGTAGGCATCCTTCAGTGTATCGCCTCGTGCCACGCCGCAAGGGTTGGCGTGTTTGATAATGGCGCAAGCAGGCCCCTGCTGCGGATCAAATTCAGAAACAAGCTCAAACGCGGCATCGGTGTCGTTGATATTGTTGTAGCTCAACTCCTTGCCCTGATGCTGGGTTGCTGTGGCCACACCCGCGCGCGCAGAGCCATCCGAATAAAATGCAGCGGCCTGATGCGGGTTTTCCCCGTAGCGCAGCGTTTGAGCCAACGCTCCAGTGAAACTGCGACGTCGCGGCGTGTCACCGACCTGCGTCGCCATCCAAGTACTCACAGCTGTGTCGTAAGCGGCAGTGCGTGCGTAAGCTGTCTGTGCAAGCCGTTGGCGCAATGCGTAGGATGTTTGCCCGTCATTGGCCTCCAACGCGGCGACAACCTCGGTATAGTCCTCCACATCGACAACCACGGTCACGAACCCATGGTTCTTTGCCGCCGAACGGATCATCGCAGGGCCGCCAATGTCGATGTTCTCGATGGCTTCGTCATAAGCTGCACCTTTGGCCACGGTTTCCTCAAAAGGATAGAGGTTCACGACAACCAGATCGATTGCGCTGATATCATGCGCCTCCATCGCGGCTACATGTGCGTCATTGTCTCGCAACGCCAACAGCCCACCGTGCACCACCGGATGCAGCGTTTTTACCCGCCCGTCCATCATCTCGGGAAAACCTGTCACCTCGGACACGTCCTTGACCGCCAACCCTGCGTCGCGCAGCGCTTTCGCCGTCCCACCGGTGGAAAGCAATTCAACACCGTGTGCGGCCAACGCCTTGCCCAGATCGACCAGCCCAGTCTTGTCGGATACGGAAAGAAGCGCGCGGCGTATCGGGGCGAGGTCAGTCATTGTTTGGTCCTTTGGGCAAGCTAATCAATCAGGTCAAATGTGTCCTGTGTCAGATCCCGCACGCCAATCGCAGTTTCCTGCGCCTTGGACAAGGACCAGCGGACACGGGTGGCGTATGACATAGCCCGACCAGAAAGAACAATCTGATTTGAGGCACGCGGCTTGAGACGCCCGGTTTCAAGATAAACGGAAGGCTCAAGACGCAAGCTTTGCGTGTTGTCATGGCGGAAAACCCAGATTTCGCCACTTTTGAGCGCCAGAGAGATCGCCGTACCGCCCAGATCAATGGTCGCGTCGACCTCCGGATGCAAATGGAACCGAATGTCAAAGGCGATCCCGTCCCGCTCTCCCGCAGATGTCGCCAAATCGAAACGTTTCTTATCAAGGTCTTTCATGGCTAGCAGCATATCTTCGCCCGAGATATCGCGCCCGTCCACCGTCATTTCCAACGTGCGCGCATGGGTCAGACCATGCGTGCGCACAAATCCGTCATGCCCTCCCTGGAAATGCCACCACCCGCGTTGGTTTTGGATTTCCACTGGGACATGGCCCGGGCCTTCAATCAGCTGTTCACGCCCGGTTGCGGGGTCAACCGGCCCAAGGCGTGCACTGGAATAACCATCCAGCGAAAGTGTTGAATGGGAAGGGGTTGCACGACCCGCCCGCCGCCAGTCACGCCCAAAGGTGCGCCCCGACCCACAATTAACGATCACGGGTCGACGGCCGGACGTCAGATCAAACGCAAGCGTGGATGCATGCGCATGCACCGAAGCGCGCCCCCCCGGTGGCAAAGCTGCATCGATCACAACGCTAGTACGCCCGGCAGAGAGCCGCGCAAAGCCCATGGACAGGCCTTTGGTCTGCCCCTCGATCTGGCTCTTGATCTGGCGGCGCTTCACATGTGCCTGTGCCAGCGCCTGATCCAGCCATCCTTCCGCACCACGCCCGCCACCATGGAAGCGCGCGAGACCCCCGTCAGAGTGCCGCAGCGCACGCAGCGTCGGGGCTATGCGCTCAATCGCTTCCTTTTGGGCGGGCGGGCAGTTCAACCCTGCTTCACCCAAGGCAGCTGCGGTCCAGTTCAACAGGGTGAACACATGCAAAAGATCCTCGGGATTGCGCGATGGCAGGCCGCCTTCTGCATCAATCTGCTTGCTACATTCCCGCGCCAGCGCCTTAACTGCGGGATCTGCCATGGACTGCATGCCTTCAAGAGACAGGCCCGCATAGATCAACCCGGTCAGCGCCTCGAAACGCGGCAGCCCTTCCGGTGCACCGGGCCAGCGTTTGGCCAAGAAATGCGTCTGCTTTTGCAGGCTGAGGAAAAACGCATCACTGTCTGCGGCGTTCAGCCCGCGAAGCAGGAAAAGCGCGTGATGAATCCAGCGGATCAAGCGCCGTCCCGTCAATTCAGGCGTCCACCCCGGCCCACGCCCACGCCCGTATCGTACGATCCACCCCCGGAGCCAGCGCTGCGCCATCTCCCGTGCTTCTTTATCACCAATAGCGGCCAGATCATCGAGCCATTGAAACCCGTTCAGTTCATGCGCGAACTCGACAGTGGGTGCAGTCAGGGACCAGATCTCTCCGCCTTCTTTTTCGATAAGATGCCCAGCAAAGAGAAAATTTCCCGCCTGTAATTGGCGCGCGCGCGCGATGCTGCCAATCGACCTCGGTTCGGGCGAGGACACAAACCCGACAGCAGCCGACGACATGCGTCCCGCGCGCACGGCATGCCACCGGTTCAGGAAATGCTCCTTCGTTGCCGCGAAACTGTTGCTGTGGGACATGGGCCTCTCTGCCTGAAGCGATCTACCGTCGCGTTGCGCAAATGATAACCGCAGGTAGGTGTCGTGTCACCGCCCTTTGTCGTTTCTCTTACCGCACCCGTGAGTTTGGCGCATTTGAAGGATGTGCAAGTGCTCAGCCCGCTTTGCGCAAAGCAGCAATGTAAAAGCCATCCATGCCACCCCGGTCTGGCCAGTAATCCGGCCTAAGGCGGAGCCCGCCTTCAGAACTGTGCCACGCGGCCTCCACACCCGGGCGATCAAGAGCAGCTTTGTCCACAGCCATGTCAGCGTGGCGCGCAAGCGCCTCTTCAATCTGGACCTCGCCTTCGTCCGGCAACAGCGAGCACGTGCAAAAGACCATTCGCCCACCCGGTTTCACCAAGCTCCAAGCGTGATCCAACAGCTCCGCCTGCAAGTCTATGAGAGACGCGAATTCGCTCCCATCCTTGGCATGGGGCAGATCGGGGTGGCGCCGGATCGTCCCCGTTGCCGAGCAGGGCGCATCCAGCAACACAGCGTCAAATGCACCCGTCGTCTGGCGTGCATCCTCGATGCGCAACTCAGCCGTCAGGCGCGTGCGCGAAAGATTCTCTTCAACCCGGGCCATTCGGGTGGCAGAATCGTCCACGGCTGTCACCCGCGCTCCGGCTGCGGCGAGTTGGAGCGTCTTACCCCCCGGCGCGGCACACAGATCGAGGACCGCCTCTTGCGGAGCTGGATCCAGGATGCGCACAGGCAAAGCCGCTGCTGCGTCTTGTACCCACCACGCACCTTCGGCAAATCCCGCCATCGCCGAGACCTGTCCAGCATCCACAACGCGCACCGACCCTGTCGGCACCATCACACCTTGGGTCATTTCAGCAACCAGAACGACATTTGTCTTTGCGGTCAAATCCAGTTGCGCGCCATATAGGTGCGCACGTTCCATGGCCGCCATAGCATCCGGACCCCATGCCTGCACCAGCGGGCCACGCAACCACTTTGGCAGGCGCGGTGCACGCAGTGCTTCCCAGGCCTCTGGTCCGTTTTGCGCAACCTTGCGCAAAACTGCATTGGTCAGACCCTTCAGATGCCCCAAGCGTTTATGCCGTGCCACTATTTCAACCATGTCGTTGACGACGCCATGTGCCGCAGCACCCGTGCACAATTCCGTTGTGCCGAGACGCAGCGTGTTGCGCACCGTCAGCGGCGGATACTTGGAAAGGTGCTTTTGCAAAATGCGGTCGGACCGTTCCAGATTGCGCAACGTCTCGATCGCGAGGCGCGCCGCGCGCGCGCGATCAGCAACGGGCAACTTTTCCAGCACACCGGCTCCCAGCAATTCGGACATCAACCGCCCTTCTCCCAAAACCTGATCGAGAAGGTAAACCGCGCTGCGGCGTGCTGGAATTCCGGTGTCGACCATCGGTTGGGATGCCTCTTGTGATGCGACGACCTTGTCGCAGCTCTTTTCAGTGGTATATCAAGCCGTAACCCAGAGGACAGCGAGAAATGACCGACGAAACTGAAGACGCACGTGATCCCAGCGACTTGCCACCCGCAGCACAACGCGCGCTGGCAGAAGCAGAGGCGCGACGAAAGGCGGCCAAGGATGTGGACCTTCCGCCCGAACTTGGCGGCAGAGACGGACCAGAACCCGTACGGTTTGGCGATTGGGAGAAAAAAGGGATCGCGGTGGATTTCTGACGTCGGCTCCTACCACGCCATGCGCCTGCTACGCCGCCAGCCCAGTGGAATCAGCGCAAACGGAAGTCCGCTGAATCCCCCGACCCTTTGTCGGATGTAAATCGGATACGATCGCCGGATGCCATCACCTGCTGGCAATTATAGCCCAAGGGATCACCGCCCCAAAAAAGTTCACGGCAGAAATACCCATCGTTCCATGTCCAGTTCCCGGTCACGGGCCACGCGGCGCCGTAGCCGGAAATATCGCCTCCGGGCGAGACTTCAATATTCACAAAAGGGCGTTTCAACTCTTTGCCTTCAACCAATTTCAAAAAGTTAGACTCGTCATTGACTGTGGAAAATTCGGCCGCAGCCGATGTGGCGAGGGCGCAGCAAACAACTGCATAAAACAGGGGGCGAAAGGCGCGCATAGCTCAAGCTCCGTCAACTCGTTTGACAGGTGTACGTAAGGCTCCACCCCTTGGATCACAGTTGTCGCGTTTATTTTGTGCGCCCTAAGCGTCTTTGAGCCCAAGCACATCCAGCATATCATATGCCCCCGGCGCGCGTCCCCGCGCCCAAAGCGCTGCTTTGAGTGCACCCCGCGCAAAGACAGAGCGATCGGAGGCAACGTGGCGCAGAGTGATCCGCTCACCCAATGCCGCGAACATTACGTCATGTTCACCAATGATGTCACCGCCGCGCACCGCGACAAAGCCGATGTCGCCCTTGCGCCGCGCGCCGGTAATCCCGTCCCGTCCGCGATCAGAGACCGTATCCAGCGCAACACCGCGCCCATCCGCAGCGGCCTGACCCAACATCAGCGCAGTTCCAGACGGCGCGTCCACTTTTTGATTGTGATGAGCTTCGATGACTTCGATGTCATAGTCGTCATCCAGTGCTGCAGCGACGCGCTTGGTCAATTGCACCAGCAGGTTCACACCAAGGCTCATATTGCCAGCACGGACTATTCGGGCGCTCTGCGCTGGCGCGGACAACTGATCAATGTCGTCTTCCGTCATGCCAGTGGTACCAATGATATGGATTGCCCCCGCCTTTGCTGCCGCTTGCGCAAAGGCTACAGTCGCGGCGGGTGCTGTAAAATCGATCACCGCCTCCGCGCGCTCAAGTGCCGTATCTATGCTGTCGGTTATGATCAGCCCACGCGCAGCGCTACCCATCACCACGCCCAGATCCTGCCCAATCCAAGCATGCCCCGTCCGTTCAACGGCTGCGGCAACATCAACGCCCTCTGCAGCATCAATCGTGTCAACCAGCATACGGCCCATTCGCCCAGACACGCCGGTGATGGCTATTTTCAACGGCACATTCATTGATGCTCTCTCCTGCGTAACCTGACGCTGCGTCTTAGCGCGACAGGCATTGCTTGGCAAAGGGACTTTAACGTCTTAGATGGGGTGCATGGGAAAGAACAAATTTCATGATGGCCCCGGTCCTTCACAAAGACAGTTGCGCGTCGGCGAGACCATTCGCCGTGCCCTGTCCGAAGTGCTTGCGCGCGGTGACGTGCATGATACCGATCTCAATCGCCTGTCGATCACTGTGGGAGAGGTCCGCGCGTCACCCGATCTGAAAATCGCGACAGCCTATGTTTTACCCTTGGGCGGCGAGGGGCGAGACGAGGTTATTTCCCTGCTGGCCCGCAACAAAAGTGAATTGCGACGTCAAGTTGCCAAGAAACTCACACTGAAATTTGCGCCTGACCTGCGCTTTCAGCTCGACGAGACGTTTGATCGCATGGATCAGACCCGGGAAATGCTGAACCGGGATAATGTGCGCCGTGATACCCGTGCGCCTGCGGCGGGGGAAAGCGCACCGGAATGATCCGCTTGCTCGGCATGGCTTTGACGTTGTGCCTGCTTGCATCCGGGGCAAACGCCGTCACCTGTCAGAGCATCGAGTTCGACGACCAACCCTACACAGTTTGCGAAGTGCAGCCGCAATCCGAGCAGATGGAGCTCTATTTGCGCAACGCCGATGGCGCGTTATTCGGCCAATTCAGCACGATTAACCGGTCGCTGGAAACCAGCGGGCAACGACTGGTCTTTGCAATGAATGCAGGCATGTACCATGATGATCGTTCCCCCGTCGGGCATTACGTGGAAGACGGCAAAGAAATCATGCGCGTGATTTCCAACGCAGGGCCGGGCAACTTTGGTCTGCTGCCCAATGGTATACTGTGTCTGCGCCCCGGCCGCGCCGATGTTTTTGAGACGAAGGCGTTTCTCGAACTGGCACCACAATGCGTCGATGCAACCCAGTCCGGGCCCATGTTGGTGATCGATGGCGCTCTGCATCCAAAGTTTCTGGCGGATGGCACTTCGCGCTATATACGAAACGGCGTTGGCACCTCTGCAGACGGTACACGTGCGGTTTTTGCGATTTCGGATACACCTGTGAACTTTCATACCTTTGGCAGGCTGTTTCTGGATCACCTGGAACTGCCCAACGCACTCTATCTTGACGGCAACATCTCACGGCTCTATGCGCCCGAGCTGGATCGTAGTGACTTCGGATTTGCTCTGGGGCCGATCGTCGGTGTTGTCGCCCCGATCGAATAGCGCTCCGCGCGCAAAGAAAGAACGGGGAACACCATGGGACGCAGGCAAAAGGGACGCGACATATCCGGTTGGTTGATCTTAGACAAACCTGCGGGGCTGACCTCCACTGCAGTAGTCAATAAAGTCCGCTGGGCATTTGATGCCAAGAAAGCGGGGCACGCTGGCACACTTGACCCGGATGCAACAGGCGTCTTGGCCATTGCCCTTGGTGAGGCCACGAAAACCGTCCCCTATGTCACTGATGCGCTTAAAGCCTACGCCTTCGCCATGCGCCTGGGCGCTGCCACAAACACCGACGATGCCGAGGGTGAGATCATTGCGGAGAGCGATCTGCGTCCATCTGATGCAGACATCAAAGACGCCCTGAACGGGTTTGTCGGAGACATCGAGCAGGTGCCCCCGCAATTCTCAGCTGTCAAGATCGATGGAGAGCGGGCCTACAAACGTGCGCGCGATGGCGAAGAGATGACGCTGCAAGCGCGTCCCTTATTTGTCGAACGCCTGCTGTTGACCGAAAGGCTGGAATCCGACCTGGCCATGCTGGAAATGGTCTGTGGCAAGGGCGGCTACGTGCGGTCGATTGCGCGGGATCTGGGCGACGTTCTGGGATGCTATGGTCACGTTCAATGGCTGCGCCGGCTCTGGTCAGGGCCTTTCGATGTCAAAGACGGCATAAGTCTTGAGGATGTTGAGGCGCAGGCACGCACATCCGAACTCGATGCGCATCTTTTGCCGCTTGAAACCGGGCTGGCCGACCTGCCCGAAGTCAAAGCAACTGCTCAAGGGGCGGCCCGCATGCGCAATGGCAACCCCGGCATGGTGATCACTGCGGGATGCGAGTACGGGGACACCTGCTGGGCCTCCTTTGAGGGGCACGCTGTCGCAATCGGCACCTACAAAGCGGGTGAGCTACATCCTACACGTGTCATAAATCAGCCAAGCACCGAAGGGATTGTTTCAAACTGACGCAAATCTCTCGCTTTCGTCAGTAAGATCGGGGCATTGTTTCAGTATTTGTTACAATTCAGCGGTGACCAGTCATGGTTTGGTGAGGCTTGTTCCTTTGCGCCCTATGGAGGCGTATTTCAGGGTCAACAGAAACGGACAGACCCAGAAAGGACTTCCCTCATGACCTTCGCTTCAAACTCAGACAAAACGCAAAGGGCCTTCACAATTTTGGCCGCCGGCGCCTTCGCTACCATTGGTTTCGATATGTTCGGCCAGGCGCTTAGCCCGCTTCTGGGATACGCCAAGCTCGCGCCAGTAGGCCTTGCTGGTGCTACGTTGAAATCTGTATTCGGCGCGAGTCCTTCCGGTGCTGCCCATTTGCTTCACGGGCTGACCGGTCTGCTATTCTATGTCATCGGATATGTTGCCATCGCCCGGCCACTTCAGCGCGCTATTCTGCCGCAACTCCACTGGAGCGTGACCGCCATCCTCTACGGTGTCGTCCTGTGGTTTTTTGCACTCTACGTGATGGCCCATCTTGTTGCAGGCATGCCCGCGTTCCTAGGCTTCACCGGGATCACATGGGTCGCCCTTTGGGGTCACATCGTCTACGCCGTGATCGCCGCTGTCGTCCTAGAAACACGCGGCGTGGTATTTGATCTGCCGAAACCGCGTGAAGTCGCGATCGGCTAATGGCCAAGCACTTCTGAAGCACAGGCCGTCCTACTCGGGCGGCCTTTTGCATTGTTGCACCTGCCCGCCCGCTTTGGCATCAGATACGCATGCTACTGCGCCATCACCACACCGAAGACATCTCCTCCGAAGCCGCCTATTCCACCTGTGAGTCCTACCGCTACTGGCTCAAACGCAGATGGAAACCGGGCCCGGAGATAAATTTCATCATGCTCAATCCGTCTGTTGCGGATGAACAGCGCAATGATCCAACGGTGGAGCGCTGCGAGCGGCGCGCGCGGATTCTTGAGTTCGCGGCTTTCAGCGTTACAAACATTTTCGCCTGGCGCGATACGGATCCGGCGGCGATGCGGCGCGCTCCTCAACCACAGGGTCCGGAAAATGACGATGTGCTTCTTCAGCATGCCGGGAAAGCCGGAAAGGTCATCGCAGCATGGGGGGTCCACGGCGCGCACCGGCAACGCGGCTTAGAGGTTGCGCAAATGTTGCGCGCGCAGAACATAAAGCTCTTTCATCTTGGGGTGTCCAAAAACGGACATCCGCGCCACCCGCTTTACGTGCCCTATCGGCAGTTGCCACAGGTCTGGCTCGACCCTGACGATTAACTGCTTGGTGATGAATCTTGGCTAACTGTCGCCCCAGTTCAAGTATCGAGTACTTTGTAGAGGTCGCGTATGCTTTGGTTGATCAGTATACTCAAAGTAATGAGCGCGCACGCGACCTCGTTTCGTTTCCTGGGATGTGGTCATGCAGCTGCGTTGGCCGCTTCAACAGAAATCCCGACACAAACCAATTGCATTCAGCCAGACCGTGCGCACCAGACCGGCGACGATCACCCCCAGATCAATAACACTCTGCCACCGATCTCTGACATCCGCGACGCAATCGATACATGTGAAAGCACGTCTCAAACCAACATTGGCGATCCATACGACACGGTAGAAAATATTTTCGCCGCACCTGCCTCCGCGTGCGACTTGCTGAGAGACATTGTCGAAGATCCTTGGGCTGGTCCGCTTTTGGACGAGGCTGGTGATACGTTCTTGCCGGCATTCCTTCAAGGTCGCGGAACAGAGTGTGCGCGGGCACAGCGACGCTGACCGCACACGTACAATCGCCGCTGCCAGGGCGGCATTTGCAACACGTATGACCCCCAATCGGCATTGCGGTTCACAGGCAGTCCTGAAATCGACAACGAAACAGCTGACGAACCCTCAGCCCTGATTCAGTATTTGCCAATACCAGAAATCTTGCCTATACGCGCCCAACTCCGGAGAGAATCTGTCCGGATACCTCCATGGGCCTGCGCTGGACGACATCCCGGCCTGCGCCTTATTGAAACACAAACCGTAAGGAGACCCCGATGTCGATTACAGCCGAAGAAAAAGACCGCGTCATGAAAGAATTTGCAACCAAGGAAGGTGACACTGGTTCACCGGAAGTCCAGGTTGCAATCCTCAGCTCGCGCATCGCGACGCTGACAGAGCATTTCAAGACCCACAAGAAAGACAACCATGGCCGCCGCGGCCTGCTGAAAATGGTCGCAACCCGTCGTAAGTTGCTCGACTATGTCAAAGGCAAGGACGAATCACGCTACAAAGACCTGATCACACGTTTGGGTCTGCGCCGCTAAAGCCGCAAGCACGCTCAAGATACCACGAACCCAAACCGCGCCTTTCCGGCGCGGTTTTTTGTTAAGAAGGCGACCTTTACCCTCCCGCAATTCTCGCTAGTGTTTCAAAATGCTGACCTTCGCACTCGCCGTTTTTTTTCTGATTATCACGCCCGGCCCTGGGGTTCTGTCAACGGCAGGCGTCGGTGCCGCCTTTGGCTCCGCAGCAGGCATGAGGTATGTCGCCGGCCTTTTCATCGGAGGCAATCTGGTGTGTATCGCAGTCGTCAGCGGGCTAACGGCAGCGCTTTTGGCAGATGACAGGCTGCGCAGTTTATTGTTTTTGGCATCGACCGCATATCTGGTCTATCTCGCCCTAAGGATTGCGCTCGCAGGCTCCAAGATCGCATTCATTGAAAAACATGCGCCACCCGGAATCCTGGGAGGGGTCGCATTGCAAGCCATCAATCCCAAAGCCTATGCGGTCAATACCGCTCTGTTTAGCGGCTTTGGCTTCATGCCACAGAATATCCCGTTGGAAATTGCGCTGAAATTCGTAATCGCGAATGCAGTCTGGGTGCCCGTCCATCTTGCATGGCTCTGGGCCGGGATCGCCCTCCAAAGACTCGATTTGCCGCAGCACAAACAACGCATGATCAATATTTTCATGGCCGCTTCGATGCTTCTGGTGGTCCTACTGGCCGCATACGCACAACGCTGAATACGACAGTTTTACAGACCATTCGCGACAGATTGGCGCTTTGCGACCTGATGAAGGATCGCTCCTTTTCAAATGCACCCATCTCGTGTATGCCCGCGCAATCTGGAGTAGGCGCCCGGACCTCAGCGCCTGACAAAAGAAGATACCGAGGTCAGGGGGAATGCGCCCCCTATGCAATGGCCAATGGGCCGAAACAGGAAACGTAGATGTTTAACGAAACGAAAAAATCAATTCAGTGGGGCGAAGAAACGCTGACACTGGAAACAGGAAAAGTTGCCCGTCAAGCAGACGGGTCGGTGATTGCGACGCTGGGCGAGACCAGCGTGATGGCAAACGTCACCTTTGCAAAGAAACAAAAACCCGGTCAGGATTTCTTTCCGCTGACCGTGCACTACCAGGAAAAATACTATGCTGCGGGTAAAGTCCCCGGCGGTTTCTTCAAGCGCGAAGCGCGCCCCACGGAAAAAGAGACGCTGACGGCACGCCTGATCAACCGTCCGATCCCCCCGTTGTTTGTCCCCGGCTTCAAAAACGAAGTTTTGGTGATGTGTACTGTGCTCTCGCACGATCTGGTCAATGACCCAGATATGGTCGCGATGATCGCGGCCTCCGCGGCTCTGACCATTTCGGGCGCACCTTTCATGGGCCCAATCGCGGGCGCACGGGTCGGGTTTGAAGACGGCGACTATGTGCTGAACCCAACCGTCGACGACATGCAGGACCTACGTCTGAACCCAGAACAGCGTCTTGATCTAGTCGTTGCGGGCACCAAAGATGCGGTGATGATGGTCGAATCCGAAGCTTATGAGCTAACGGAAGAGGAAATGCTGGGTGCTGTGAAATTTGCGCATGAGCAAATCCAGCCGGTCATCGATCTGATCATTGATCTTGCCGAAGATGCCGCCAAGGAACCGTTTGATTTCCAGCCTGCCGATTATTCGGACCTGTCCAAGGCCGTTGCCAAAGCGGGCGAAAAAGAGATGCGGGCAGCCTTCGCGATATCTGACAAACAGGAACGCACCTCTGCCGTCTCTGCCGCGCGGGATACCATCCTGGCTGCGCTCAGCGACGAACAAAAAGAAGATCCGAACCTCGGCTCCGCCATGAAGGGTCTCGAAGCTTCGATCCTGCGCGGCGATGTGGTGAAAAACGGCACGCGGATTGATGGTCGCAAGACCGATGAGATCCGTGACATCGTTTGCCAGACGGGTCTTCTGCCCCGCACACACGGTTCTGCGCTCTTCACCCGTGGTGAAACACAAGGCCTTGTGGTGACCACCCTGGGCACTGGCGATGATGAGCAATTCATCGACGCGCTGCATGGCAACTTTAAATCCAACTTCTTGCTGCACTACAACTTCCCACCCTATTCGGTTGGTGAAGCGGGTCGCGTGGGCCCTCCCGGACGTCGTGAGATTGGTCACGGTAAACTGGCATGGCGCGCGTTGCAGGCGGTTCTGCCCGCAGCGACGGATTTCCCATATACCGTGCGTGTGGTTTCCGAGATCACCGAATCCAACGGCTCTTCTTCCATGGCCTCCGTTTGTGGTGGCTCGCTGTCCATGATGGACGCAGGTGTGCCGCTGAAGAACGCGGTTGCCGGTGTGGCTATGGGCCTTATCCTCGAAGAAGATGGCTCCTACGCGATCCTCAGCGATATCCTGGGTGACGAAGACCACCTTGGCGACATGGACTTCAAAGTGGCGGGTACCGAAAACGGCATCACGAGCTTGCAGATGGACATCAAAGTTGCAGGCATCACGCCAGAGATCATGGAGAAAGCTCTCGCACAAGCGAAAGACGGTCGGATGCATATCCTTGGTGAGATGGCGAAGTCCATCACTGGTGCGCAGGACTTCTCTGTTCACGCGCCACGCATCGAGACCATGCAAATCCCAACGGATAAAATCCGCGAAGTCATCGGCTCCGGTGGCAAGGTCATCCGCGAAATCGTGGAAGTCTCGGGTGCGAAAGTGGATATCAACGACGAAGGCATCATCAAGATCGCGTCCCCCAATGGCGATTCGATCAAGAAGGCCTACGACATGATCCACTCTATCGTGGCCGAGCCGGAAGAAGGTATGGTCTATACCGGAACCGTGGTGAAGATTGTCGATTTTGGCGCCTTTGTGAACTTCTTTGGCAAACGCGACGGTCTTGTGCATGTCAGCCAGATCGAAAACCGCCGCCTGAACCATCCTTCAGACGTTCTGAAAGAAGGCCAGGAAGTAAAAGTAAAGCTCTTGGGTTTTGACGATCGCGGCAAAGTGCGCCTGTCCATGAAAGTCGTGGATCAGGAGACTGGCGAAGAAGTCAAAAAAGAAGAAGCCAGCGACGCCTGAACCGGGTAACATAGGAATTGTCCTCTCCCCTGCTTTCAGGGGGGAGGCACACCGGATCAAGTTTCATTTGCGGCGCGCACATGCTTTGATCTGATCGGCACCATCCGACACGGAAGCCGCTTTTAACCACGATGTCCTGTTTTTTTGGGTGACCAATGAGTATGGAACGCACGCAACGCCTCAAGGTTGTCGTGGCGGCGCTAACCCGCCGCAGACCAGAAATGCTGAGCGCATTGATCGGATCTTGGGGTCAATTGGATGTACCGCCAAACACGGACGCATCCTTTTTAATCGTCGAAAACGATGACGCACCGCTGAGCGCTGATGCCGTAAAAGTACTGGCCGCTTTGCCCAACGGAGCGCACGTTGCCTATGTTCATGAACCTGAACTTGGGATCCCCTTTGGACGCAACCGAGCGGCCAAGGAAGCTATTGCGCAGGGCGCCGATCTTCTTGCCTTTGTGGATGATGATGAAATCGTGGCGCAGGACTGGCTGGCAGAAATCATCAGCGCGTATCGTAACAGCCAAGCGGTACTGATTGGCGGCCCACTACGGGTCAAGAATACAGATCGAGATCTTTCCTTTGTGGACGGTCTGATGGACCGCTGCATTACCCGACGTTATCTTCGAAAAGAGACTCGTGCCGCACGGCGCGCAGATCTGACAGGCACGCCGGGCGTTACCATCGTAACCAACAACTGGCTGGCTGAAACTGCGATATTCTCACAGAACAATATTTGGTTTGATGAAAAGATGCGCTTCACAGGCGGCACGGATTCAAAGCTTTATGCAGACGTCAAGGCAGCCGGATTACCCACTGCCTGGGCCTCAAAAGCAGCTGTCTATGAGGAAATACCCCGCGAGCGGTTATCCATTGCGTATCAGTACAAACGCGGGCGCGACCAGTCTTCGACCAACTACCACCGAAAACTAGAACGCAAACCTTCTGCGAAGTTCAACGTTCTTATAAGTGTGCCAATCAAAATTGTGCTGGTTGCCGGCTTGCTTCTGGCCGTACCTTTCAGCGGTGGGCGCACTTTGCTAGATGCGGTACGTACCAGCGGATGGATCGCCGGGCGCTTTGACGCGCTACTGGGACGCCGCTCCGACCTATACAAGACCGTCACCGGCGATTGAAAACGGCGCGGGCCAATTGGACCGCGCCATTTTTAGGGTCAGCCTGGGGCTTTGGTCTTACGCAAATAGGGCAGCACAGTTTCGAACGTCCCAAATTTTGCTTTTGCATCTGCGTCGGAAACCGTTGGTGGAATGATCACGTCATCTCCAACGTTCCAGTTCGCAGGTGTCGCCACACCGTTTCCAAGAGACATTTGCAGCCCATCGAGTGCACGCAACACTTCGGCAAAATTGCGACCAACTGTCATTGGATAGGTCATCGACAGCTTTAGCTGTTTGTCCGGGCCGATGATGAAAACTGAGCGCACAGTCGCACTATCTGCAGGGGTGCGGCCATCGGGCAGGTAGGCCTCTGACGGCAGCATATCGAACGCTTTAGACACGGCCAGTCCTTCATCTGCGATAATCGGGAAACCTGCAGTAGCGCCCCCGACTTTCTCGATATCGCCTTTCCATTTCTTATGGTCTTCTACTCCATCCACGGAAACACCAATGACTTTTGTGCCCCGCTTTGCCCATTCGTCAGCAAGCTGCGCAACGGCACCAAACTCAGTTGTACAAACGGGGGTGAAGTCCTTTGGGTGCGAGAACAAGATCGCCCAGCTATCACCAATCCAGTCATGGAACTGAATAGTACCCTGGTCCGTTTCAGCCTTAAAATCGGGAACAGTGTCGTTGATGCGTAAGCCCATGATATCCTCCAAAGTGACGTGATTCCTATTCGCAAACACTAAATAGTACCAATCGCCTACCCATGCACGCACTCTCTTTTTCGCCATTGACCGCTTTGCGGTGTTTCCAAGAACAGAAAGCTTTGGTGACATCCGCTGCATCGGGTGATTTTGTGCAAGCATCCGTTCGAGGACACATTCTAAGAAACTTGCACACGCGATGGCCCGAACTACAGCACTTTTAAGCAGGCTCTGTCTCGTGAACCGCATCCCGCATTTTCATGAAATGTTTGTCCCATCCGTGGTCCAACGCCAGTATCACGCCGAAACCCTCCGCACTTGCGGGTAAACCTTCATGTTCCAATGACAGTTGTGTACCATGCGGAACTTCGGTGAGGGTCCATTTTACAAGGCTAACTGCGCCCCCCATCGGTTTTACCGTGAACGTATATTCAAGATATTCGGGCGGGCGAGCATCACGCACTTCGCCCCAGATTAGCAGATCGCCACTTGTTGTGCCGAAAAGCTCCAACGTTTGCCCTGCATCCAATGTGTTTTTGGGCGCGTGAAACCACTGAGCCAATTTCTCCGGTTCGGTCAGAAACGCCCAGACTTCTTCGCGCGGGGCTTTGAGAAAAATCGACTTGCGTAAAACATGTTGACTCATTTCGTTTCCTTTTCAATTGCAGTTTTGAGGGCTCCAAGTCGATCGTCCCAGAAATTTTCGAAAAAAATCAGCCAATCAATGACTGGCGCAATTCCCTTTGGATCGAGCGCGTTAATCCGTTCACGGCCTTGCGTGCGCACTGTAATCAGCCCACCATCAGAAAGCACTGTGAGGTGTTTTTTGACGGCTGCACGAGTCATGTCGAAATTTTCAGCAACTTCGGCGATGGTCATATCGCCATGTCGTAACAGAAGAAGAATATCGCGACGTGTGGGGTCAGCCAAAGCACGAAAAGTTGGTTGGATCTGAGACATAATAACTCCATAGAGATACCATTTGGTATCCTTTTATAGGAAACCAAATGGTATCATGTCAATTGCTTTTTTTTTCGAAATCGGTCAGAACGGTGCTTGCGCGCGCACCTTCATGGATCGCCCGCCCTCGGGATGTTTGAACCGCAGTTCTTCGGAATGGAGCATCAAGCGCGGAAAATCGCGTGCCGCGCCCGTCGCATAGAACGGATCCCCCAGGATAGGATGACCCAGCGCCAGCATATGCACGCGCAACTGATGACTGCGGCCCGTTTTCGGATGCAAGCGCACGCGCGCCGTGTCGCCTTGCGCTTTGAGGACGCGCCATTCGGTTTGCGCCGATTTGCCCGTCTCGTGACATACCATCTGACGCGGTCGGTTCGGCCAATCCACAATCAGCGGTATATCAACGGTTCCACTTTTTTCTGTAGGAATCCCCCAGACACGTGCCACGTAGGTTTTACGAGTCATCCGTTTTTCGAACTGTAGCCCGAGGTGGCGCTGTGCATATGGCGTCAGTGCAAAGATCATGACACCGCTGGTATCGCGGTCAAGTCGGTGCACAAGCAGAGCATCCGGGAAAGCCGTCTGCACGCGAGACAACAGGCAATCGCTAAGATCCGGCCCCTTGCCAGGTACAGACAAAAGACCCTGAGGCTTGTCGACCAGCAGCACCTCCGCATCCTCATGCAGAATCGAAAGCGGCGTGTCCGGGGGATCGTAGACGTTATCCATGCGCCCTGCTGGCAGATGCGCACGGATTGTTCAACCGGCTCAGGCTTTCACGCGCTCCGACTTAGGGTCGTACATTGGCCTGAGCGACGCCTTTGCCGCGACCCGTGTACCGGCCACGTCAATCTCATACGCAGACGCCAGCACCTCCGCTGCGGTTTCACCCGCGCAGGGCACATATCCCAGCCCCATCGCGGCCCCCAGGTGATGCCCGTAGGCACCCGATGCCAAGTATCCCACGATCTCGCCATTCCGCAAAACAGGTTCATTATGGTACAAAAGGGGTTCCGGATCCGTCAGCTTGAACTGAACCAGGCGTTTTTCGAGGCCACTTTCCTTCTTGCGCAGGACGGCGTCTCGTCCGATGAAATCCGGCTTATCGGTTTTGACAGCAAAGCCCAAGCCCGCCTCCAGCACATGATCTTCGCAGGTGATGTCATGGCCAAAGTGACGGAAGCCTTTCTCGATGCGCCCGCTATCCATCATATGCATCCCGCAAAGCTTCAGCCCCATGTCCTGACCCGCTGCGTGCAGGATCTCAAAAGCATGTGCCGCCATATCTGACGACACATAGATTTCCCAACCAAGCTCGCCCACATAGGTGACCCGGTGCACCCGTGCGAGCCCCATCCCCAGTTCGATTTCCTGCGCCGTGCCAAATGGATTCGTAGCGTTTGAAAAATCTGCGGGAGAGACTTTTTGCAAGAGCGCACGCGCATTCGGCCCCATAACGGCCAGAACGCCTTCGCCCGGCGTAACGTCTGTGATGACCACGTTGAACGAACCAACATGGCGCTGCATCCAGGTTTCATCAGACAAGCGCGTGGCCGCTGGCGTCACCACCAGAAAAGCCGTTTCAGAAAGGCGCGTGACGGTTACATCCGCTTCGATTCCACCGGTGATGTTGAGAAATTGTGTATAGACGATCTTGCCGACCGGCACATCGTATTGACCCCCGCCCACATAGTTCATGAAGGCCACAGCATCGCGTCCTTCGACGCGGATCTTGCCGAAGGACGACATGTCATACATGCCCACGTTGCTGCGCACCGCCGCCAGTTCTTCGCCAACGTTCTCGAAGAAATTCTGTCGCTTCCAAGAATATTCGTACTCAGATTTTTGTGCATTCACGGCGAACCAATTGGCGCGCTCCCATCCCGCGAGCTCTCCCATCACGGCGCCGTTGTTCAGCAAGTGTTGATGAAAAGGAGTGCGCCGGACTCCGCGGGCTGTTTCTTTCTGACGAAAAGGGAAGTGATCAGCATAGAGCAAGCCAAGTGTTTCTTTCGAGCGCTCGAAAAGATAGGTCTTATTGCCCTGAAAGGGCTGCATCCGGCTGATGTCTACGTCTCCCAGATCGAAGGGCTTTTCGCCGCCTTCCATCCATTGTGCCAATGCCATGCCTGCGCCGCCGGCAGACTGTATCCCGATGGAATTGAATCCCGCCGCAACCCAGAAGTTGTCCAACTCCGGCGCCAGGCCAAGGTGGTAGGCATCATCCGGGGTAAAGCTCTCGGGTCCGTTGAAGAAGGTGTGAATACCTGCTTCAGCCAGCATCGGCATGCGTTCTACCGCATTTTCGAGGATGGGCTCAAAGTGGTCGAAATCTTCCGGCAATTGGTCGAACTCAAAATCGGCGGGAATACCCTCCATGGCCCAGGGTTTGGCATTGGGCTCAAAAGCACCCAGCAGCATTTTTCCAGCGTCTTCCTTGTAGTACGCGCATTCATCCGGGACCCGCAGCACCGGCAATTGCGTTAGACCTGCGATGGCCTCGGTTACGATATAAAAGTGTTCGCACGCATGCAGTGGCACATTCACACCAGCCATGCGGCCTACCTCATGACCCCACATGCCGCCGCAATTGACCACCATCTCAGCCTGAATATGACCACTTTCGCCGCCTTGCGCCCAGTCAACGCCCGTGGCGCGACGCCCCGCGCGAGTAATGCCCGTGACCCGCGTGCGTTCCAAAACCTGTGCGCCGTTCTGTCGCGCACCCTTAGCCAGCGCCAGGGCGATGTTGGCGGGATCCCCCTGCCCGTCTTTGTCGAGGTAGACCGCACCTGTCACGTCCGAGATGTTGAGATGTTCATACCGGGTTTTGACCTCCTGAGGAGAGATTTCCTCGACTTCCACTCCAAAGGCGCGGGCCATAGCCGCCTGACGGTAGATCTCTTCACGGCGTTCCTCGGTCAGCGCCACAGTGATCGACCCACAGCGTTTGAACCCGGTCGCCACGCCCGTTTCAGCCTCGAGGTTGCCGTAAAGCTCCTGGCTGTATTTGGCGAGCTTGGTCATATTGGCCGTCGCGCGCAACTGCGCGATCAAGCCAGCCGCATGCCAGGTGGTACCAGACGTCAGTTGCTTGCGCTCCAGCAAGACAATATCCTTCCAACCTTGCTTGGCCAGGTGATAGGCCACAGAACAGCCGATGACGCCACCGCCAATGATAACAACACGTGCCTGAGAAGGAGGAAGTGCCATGGGTAATCCTTTTGAGTATCGGGTTCAGACAATTTCATGACCCGCCGCGGTCAGCCGCGACGCAATTTCAGCAATATGGGCAGGGCCAACTTCGCAGCAACCCCCGACAATCGTGGCACCATGTTCGAGCCAGGACAGCGCGTGATCGGCATAGACCTCGGGCCCCAAGTCGCGGCGCGCGCTGAGGTCATCAGCGGTCGTCCCGCCCGCAATAAAGTCCTTGGTCAACCCCTGAAAGGCATTGGCATAAGCGCCAATAGGACATCCCGCCACAGACAGCGCATCGAGTGCTCGCGGCATCACTTCGGGCGCTGAACAATTGACAAGGGCCGCATCCGCATCGGCAGCGATCTTGGCAGCTTCTGACACAGGTTCGCCGGATCTCAGCACACGACCGTCCGCATCATCAACCGTAAAGGCCAGCCAAACCGGCAGATCTGTCTGGCGTCCCCCGGCCAAAGCAGCCCGGGCTGAATCCAAAGATGCGACTGTTTCGAACAAAAGAAGATCCGCGTTTTTTGCAAACCAGCGCGCCAGTTCCGCGTAAAGCGGGATCGCCGTATCCTGATCTGGATGTAAATCCGGGCGATAGCTTGCCGCAAGTGGCCCGATGGCCCCCGCAATTCGGCACCGGTCCTGCACGCTCTGGGCTTCTTTGATGGCCGCATCGAGTAAATCTTCAAACTGGCTTTCCCGATCCGGCAACGGCGCATCGCCGGACGCGTAATGATTGGAGCCTTCGCGCAGCCGATCCCGGTGAATGGCGTATGTATTGGTGGTGGCGACCGTCGCACCGGCGTCCGCGTAGTCGCGGTGCACGTCAGCAACAAGCCCCTCGCCATCAATCAGGGCCTGTGTCGACCAGAGCGGCGACGCAGGCTTTCCTGACCTGCGAATAAGCTCTTGCCCCATGCCGCCGTCAAGGAGGGTAATTGCCGTCATGCGCGCAACCTTTCGTTTTGCGGGTCCCAAAGCGGTTGATCCGGCTGCACCGTCGCCTTGCGCTTCTGCCCAAAGATCTCGATCTCAAGTTCTGTGCCTGGGGCGGCAAGATCCGTACGCACCATACCGAGTGCGACGGAAGCATTGATCCGATAGCCCCAATCACCCGATGTCGTTTCCCCGACGACATCATCGCCGTGCCAGATCGTCGACATGTAGGGCGCATCCTGATCCCCTGCATCGACCACCAGCATCACGAAACGCTTTTTGCTGCCTTGTTGTTTTTCATTCATCAAAGCTGCCTTTCCGGGAAAATCCTGCGGCTTGTCGAGTTTCACAAAACGATCAAGACCGGCTTCGAGAAGGGAGTAATCCGTGGATAAATCACCTTTCCAGCTGCGATAGCCCTTTTCGATCCGCATAGAGTTGAGCGCATACATGCCAAAGGGCAACGCCCCTGCCTCCCGCACCGCATCATAAAGCGCGGGCATATCGCCAACGCGGGCGTGGATCTCCCAACCCAGTTCGCCGGCAAAGGACACACGCAACAGCGCACAGTCGATGCCCGCAACCTTTGCGGTCTGGTGACTGAGCCAGGTCAGGGTCAGATCGGCCTCGGTGCCCAGGTCTTGAAGGAGCGCGCGCGCCTTGGGTCCAGAGACGATCAGCGTGCTGTAGTCCTTCGTGTGGTTGCTCAGCGTCAGATGATCTGGCAGACCATCGCGCACCACGTCAGTGTCGTGCCATTCGGCAGTTGCGGCTGTGATCAGCGTAAAGTCATCCTCACCATGCCGAATAACCGACATTTCCGTCAGAATGCGGCCACGCGGATCCGGGAAATAGGCCAGGTTCATACGGCCGACTTTGGGCAAAGCACCCGCGATACGCCCCCGAAGATGCTCCGCAGCACCCATGCCGCTGAGTTTAAAGCGGGAAAACCCGGGTAGATCCAAGACGCCAACGCCATCGCGGACGGCTTCTACTTCTGCGCGGACACGCGGCGCCCAAGGGCCTTCACGGTCCCAGGTATGCGTGCTCTCCTCTGAGATGTCATCGCCGGGTTGCGCAAACCAATTGGCCCGCTCCCAGCCGTTGTAGGCCCCCATGACCCCACCTTGCGCGGTAATCTTGTCATGCACCGGCGAGAGTTTCTTGTCACGCCCGGCGGGCCATTCATGATGCGGGAAATGCATGGCATATTCATGGCCATAGACTTCTAACGCCTTCTGATCGCAATAGTCCTGATCGGTGTAATCGGTGTAGCGACGCGGATCGACCGCCCACATGTCCCATTCGGTCTGGCCATGCACAACCCATTCCGCAAGCACCTTGCCTGCACCACCGCCCTGCGTAATGCCAAAGGTGAACACACAGGCCTCATAGGCATTGGGCACGCCCGGCATCGGCCCAACCAGTGGCAGCCCGTCAGGCGCATAGGGAATCGGGCCATTGATGACACGCCCCACACCGGAAGTCCCCAGCAGCGGCACCCGCGCCATGGCATCTTCGATGTACCATTCCAACCGCTCCAGATCGTCGGGATACAGCTGGAAGGAGAAATCTTCCGGCATCGGATCCTCTGGTGTGACCCAGTGCGCCTTGCAATTGCGTTCATAGGGCCCAAGGTTCAGCCCGTTCTTATCCTGCCGTAAGTAGTAAGAGCTATCCACATCGCGCAGGAGCGGAATTTTGCGCCCATTGGCCTCGGTCCAATCTTTCAGCTCGGGGATTTCCTCTGTTAGGAAGTACTGATGGCTCATGACGGTCATGGGCACCGTGCGCCCGCCATAGGGTTTGAACCACTCTCCAACGCGCTGCGCGTAATACCCAGCCGCATTCACGACTTTGTCACAGCGGATCTCACCCTTTTCAGTCTCGACGATCCATTCACCATTCTCACGGCGAACGCCGGTTGCGGGTGTGAAACGCAGGATCTTTGCACCCATATCACGCGCGCCCTTTGCCAGCGCCTGCGTCAACTGCGCGGGGTCAATATCCCCATCGTCTGGATCCCAAAGACCGCCTTTAAGGTCATGCGTTTCAATGAATGGATAGCGGTCTTTGATGTCCGCGTTGGTCATCATTTCGATGTCCAGCCCCTGGTAGCGGCCCATAGAGCGCGCGCGTTCGAACTCTTGCATCCGCTCTTTGCTGTGCGCGAGGCGAACAGACCCGGTCACATGGTAGTTCATCGGGTAGTCGACGTCTTCGGCGAGCCCCGCATAAAGTCCCAGCGAGTAGCGCTGCATGTTCATGACCGCCCAAGACGTGCTGAAGGACGGGCAGTTGCCCGCAGCGTGCCAGGTGGACCCCGCTGTCAGTTCGTTCTTTTCGAGCAGCACACAATCCGTCCAGCCTTCCTTGGCCAGATGGTACAGCGCCGAAACGCCCACAACACCGCCGCCAATGATGACGACACGTGCAGTTGTTGGAAAGTCAGCCATATCAGTTCTCCTCCTGCGGCACGCCGTCCGCGATATCGTAGTAATCCGCTTTGTCCGCGACAAAGATGTGTTTCTCAAGCGTCAGGCCCGTTGGCCCGTCGATGGCACCGAGCGCAAAGCTGATGGTGGTTTCGTCATTATGTTGCCAGAACAGAAACGCACCACAGGTCGGGCAAAAACCGCGTTTTGCGGATGCGCTGGATGCATACCAAGTGGGTGCGCCCACAATCTTGATGTCCGTTTCGTCGACATAGGCCGAAGACCAGATGCCGCCGGATTGCTTGCGGCATTGTCCGCAGTGACACATGGAAACCCCTTTAGGAGCACCGTGAACCGTAAAACGAATGGCCCCGCATGTACAAGATCCCATCATATCACGCCCTTCCTGGTGTCGCGGTGGCCCCGAGCAGGGCACCGTAGATGATAAAACAAGCCGACAGGGTTCGGCGCACCCAAACATTGAAAACAGCGCCAAGCGCAGCGCGCCCTAGACCCGCACCCAATGCTGTGAAGCCCGTGTAACTGAGCGCTGTCAGTGTCAAAGCCGTTGGCACGATCACCGCCATCTGCTCCCAAATCGGGACATCCGGCTGAACGAATTGCGAAAAAGCAGCGAGATATCCCGCGACACTTTTGGGATTGATTGTCGCGATCGCAAGTGCGTGCAAAAAAACTGCCCGGCCGGGCTTCTCTGCGACATCCACCGGGCGTTTTGCCAATATCCACCCCCGCACCCCCAGGTAGATCAAAAACCCTGCACCAATCATCTTCGCAATGAAAAAGCCGGTTGGCGAGGCCGCGATCAAAGCAGTAACGCCGAGCGCCGAGAGCAACAGAAACGCCGTCGCCTGGGTTAAAATCGCCAGTACGCCGATCATTGCCCGCCAAAAGCCCAAATGCATGCCGTTCTGGATGCAATTGACCGCGTTCGGCCCCGGCGTCGTGACAAAAACCACCCAGAAAAGCGCGAATATGATCCATGCTTCAAAGCCCATCAGTATACTGGAGGAGCGATGACCCATATGGCCACAGCCGGGGCATCATAGGGGTTAGCCCAGCGGAAAGGCTCTCCGCGTATGCGGAAACTGTCGCCGGGGCTTACGGTATAATTGTGTTCCGCGATCTCAATGTCGAGGCGGCCTGAGACGAGATAGCCCACTTCTTGCGTTGGGCGCTGGACCGGTTCAGAAATCTTACTACCGGGCGCAAAAGTGGAATGCACCATCTCGAAATCATCTGTAAGATCTGGGGACAGAAGCTCTTCGACAAGCCCTTCAATGGAAGCACCGATTGGACGTCGCGCCGATTCGCGCACGATGTAGCCCGCTTCATCCGCCGGCCCGTTTGAATGGCGAAACAACATCGAAACAGAGACATCAAGTCTGGCGGCTATCCCGCGCAGATCCGCGATTGTCGGCTCGGACTTGTCACGCTCCACCTGACTGAGCCACCCCACAGAGCGTCCCAGCATTTCAGCAAGATCAACCAGCGTCAGCCCCCGCGCTTTGCGCAAGGCGCGTAGATCAGCGCCAAGAGTCATGGAACAGTCTATCTGATGCATTTGCATAGTCGTGAAATTTTCCGTGTTTTTTTCACGATGCCTGAGTCGCATGAAATTTTCCAGAAGAATTTCACAGTACGCGTCAGAATTTGCTAGCTCGTTACGCCATACTATTTTGGCGATTGCTTTTCAGGTGCGCCCGAAGCACGCGCAAAGTGTAAAACACCTGTTCTTCTTAGGCATTTCAAAAGTGTCATTAGCGCTAGCAGGCGTATTTCCTGTTACGCGCCCGCGTTCTAATCACGCCGTGGCACCGATGAAAATCCGGATGTCTCAGCGACGTACTCGCAGAACTGGTCTCGACACAGCCCCTGCCAAGCAGTGCTATTCGCACTGCGCAAAGACTGTTGCCAGAATACCGGCGAACGCATCCGCGTCCTCTTGTGTGAATGCATCGGCTTGATTGCTGTCTATATCAAAGACCCCCAGCAGGACACCTTGCGTCGTCTCGACTGGCAGCACGAGTTCAGATCGGGTAGAGGACGCACAGGCGATGTGACCGGGAAAAGCATCGACATCCGGCACGAGTTGCACTGCACGCGTGCGCGCAGCGGCACCGCAAACGCCCCGCGAAAACGGGATCACCAGGCAGCCGTGCCCGCCCTGATAGGGACCAATCTTGAGTGTTTCAGGCCCAGCGACACGATAGAAGCCAGTCCAGTCAAACCGATCGTCAGCGTGATGCACTTCGCAGGCCACCGTGGCCATTAAGGCGACGACATCCGTTTCCCCTTCCGTCAGGGCGGAGATGGTTTTTGCCAGGGTAGCGTAGTCTACTTTCACGGGCGTTCCAACGCAATCGCAGTCCCTTCACCACCACCAATGCAAATGGCCGCAACACCGCGTTTTGCATCCCGTTTTTCCATCGCGTTCAAAAGCGTCACGATGATCCGCGCGCCCGATGCACCAATTGGGTGGCCCAAGGCGCAAGCGCCTCCATTCACATTTACGATATCATGCGAGAGATCCATTTCCTGCATGAAGGCCATCGGAACCACTGCGAAAGCTTCGTTCACCTCCCACAGATCGACGGAATTCTTGTCCCAACCAATCTTCTTCAACAATTTTTGCACGGCTGGGATCGGTGCTGTGGTGAACAGCGCCGGTTTTTGCGCATGGCTCGCATGCCCCATGACGCGGGCGCGCAACGGAAGTTTCGCTTCAGCCGCATAGGTTTTTTCGGCCACCACCAATGCGGCCGCACCGTCCGAAATCGAAGATGAATTGGCTGCTGTAACGCTACCACCGTCGCGAAACGCAGGCCTCAAATGCGGGATTTTTTCAGGCCGCGCAGTCCCTGGCTGCTCGTCCAAAGAAACTGTGACGGTACCCTTGCGTGACCTGATTTCAACGGGTGCAATCTCATGTTCAAACGCACCGCGCGCATCCGCCTCCAGCGCACGCGACAAGGATGCAAGCGCATATGCGTCCTGTTTCTCGCGGGTGAACTGGAAAGCCTCGGCGCAATCTTCCGCGAAAGTACCCATTAAGCGCCCAGGTTCGTAGGCGTCCTCCAACCCGTCTAAAAACATATGATCAAGCGCATTTGCATGGCCCAGCCGCGCCCCTTCGCGCATCTTGGGCAAAAGATAGGGCGCATTGCTCATGCTCTCCATGCCACCCGCAACGATGGAAGTGGATTGGCCCAGTGCGATCTGGTCAAAAGCCATCATAACGGCCTTCATGCCTGATCCGCACATCTTGTTGAGCGTCGTCGCTGGCACGTTCTCACCCAATCCGCCCAGAAAACCCGCCTGACGCGCCGGGGCCTGCCCCTGACCTGCAGGCAAAACGCAGCCCATGATCACTTCATCTACCGTTTGGACACGCGCGGCGGTCAAGGCAGATTTTATCGAAGCGCCCCCAAGCTCAGTGGCGCTCACATCTGAAAACACACCTTGAAATCCGCCCATCGGGGTCCGTATCGCGCCAGCGATCACTACATGCCGCATGAGAATACCTCCTTGGACATTCAACACATTCGTAAGAAATGCCGACTAATAGTGCCAGCGTATCTATTCACGGAGTATATAATGGAACTTGCTTGCAAAACAGAAGAGCATTTGCGCATCGTTTCTGTACAGGGGTCGCGCATCGATGCGGCCGTCGCCATAGAGTTCAAGGATGCTATGCGCGTCCAAACCGATGGTGGTCCGGAATTGGTTGTGCTGGATCTCAGCAAAGTGGAATTTATTGATTCCAGCGGCCTCGGGGCGATTGTTGCTGCGATGAAACATATGGGTGCAGAACGAAGGTTGGCGCTGGCGGGCCTGACACCAACGGTCGAGCGTGTATTCCAGCTCACAAGGATGGATTCCGTTTTCAGCGTTTTTCCAACGCTGGAAGGCGCTTTGGCAGCGTTCAAACCACAATGAACCAACCCGATGAAACTGCGGCAACTGACACAGAGCCCTTGCAGAATTTTGAAATCCATTTCGAAAGCGGGGAATTTGCTGTGCGCCAGGCACTGGCGCGGTTCATCTCAGCACTCGGCCCACTTGATCTGAATGTCGAAGAGAGAGGAATGGTGGAGATCGTTTTGGCGGAAGTGCTTAACAACATTGTTGAACATGCCTATCCCGATCCGGCTCAAATCGGATCAATTGGGATATCCTGTGTGCATCAACCAGACGGTCTACAGGTCAAAATTTGCGACTCAGGGCACCCAATGCCACAGGAACGCCTGCCAACTGGGCGCCTCGCTTCTGTTGACGTAGAACTAAAAGACATGCCCGAAGGTGGGTTTGGTTGGTTTTTGATCCAGCATCTGGCCAAAGATGTCAGTTATCAAAGAGTTGGACATGAAAACCACCTGAGCATGCGGCTTGCTGTTGGTTGCTCATCATAAATGCCTGTTAACACGTTGGGCAAAAGTGCCTAATTTGCTTCTTAATTCTCCCGTAAAGCGCCCAGAATCGATCATATTGCCGCCTTCTTCAATAGGCATAACAGCCTTGTAGCTCGATATAGCTTCCCTCGGCGTTGCGTGTAATAGCCCCCACCCAAAGCGTAGCGCCGAGGAACTTCTCCCCCATAAAATTTTATGTCATTGGCTGCCGTTGGACTTTCCAATCCAAATCGGTATTTATCCCGCGTAGATACTTCCGAAAGAGGCGGCCACATGCGCGATTTCCACTTCCCCGGGCGGTCCCCGGTATTTGCCACAAATGGTCTTTGCGCCACGTCACACCCCCTGGCTTCAAAAACAGCCGTCGACATGCTTGAACGGGGCGGCAATGCGATGGACGCCGCCATTTCCGCCGCAGTTTTGTTGGGGCTTTGTGAACCGGCGATGACCGGCCTTGGCGGCGACTGTTTTGTGCTGTGGTCCGACGGCGACAGGGAAACAGTGCACGGTTTGAATGGCTCTGGACGCGCGCCTGCGGCATTGGATGCAGCAAGCCTCAGGGCAGCCGGGCACACGAGCGTTCCCACGTTCACAGCCCACGCAGTGACGATTCCAACGGCAGTGTCCGCCTTTGCACATCTGTCTGAAAATGTCGGCAAACTTGGGCTGGACACGCTGCTTGCACCATCGATCCACTACGCGGAACACGGAATTCCTGTGGCACCGCGTGCCGCATTCGATTGGGCGGGATATGCGCAAAACCTGCAGGGTCACGCGCGGGATGCCTTTCTCAAGAATGGTAAGCCACTAAAAGCCGGCGATCTTTTTCGGGCACCCGGTCAAGCGGAGGTTCTGAAGCGTATCGCCAAGGACGGGGCACGTGCTTTTTACACGGGCGAAGTCGCGCAGGACATGGTTGCGTCGTTGAATGCTCTTGGCGGCGTCCACACGCTTGAAGACTTCGCAAACGCTGCCTGCACGCGCACGACACCAATTTCGGGGCACTACAAAGGCATTGAACTCGTCGAGCATCCGCCCAACAGCCACGGCGCAACGGCTATTTTAATGCTGAATATACTGGCACAATTCGACCTCAGTTCGATGGATCCACTCGGCACCCAACGCGCCCATATCGAGGCAGAGGCCGCAAAACTGGCCTATGATGCCCGGAACCGTTTCCTGTCTGATCCCGACTACATGACCCGGTTGGACCATATGCTTGATCTGGACCTCGCAGATAAACTAGCAGCCTTGATTGACCCAACCAAAGCGATGCCTGCCGCCGCTCCTCTGACAGAGGATGTGCATAAGGAAACGATTTACATCGCAGTCGTGGACAGGGATGGCATGGCCGTTTCGCTGATCTATTCCATCTTCAAAGATTTTGGTTCCGGCATTGCCTCTGACAAGTTTGGCATTTTGCTGCAGAACCGCGGTGCCGGCTTCACGCTGGAGGAAGGTCACCCAAACGAATTGAAAGGCGGCAAACGGCCCATGCACACGATCATTCCTGCGATGCTTAAGAAGGACAGCAAGGCGTTCATGCCTTTTGGCGTGATGGGCGGCGCGTACCAACCCAATGGGCACGCGCGTTTCGTCACCAATCTGATAGACTATGGGATGGATCCGCAAAGCGCCATCGACGCACCGCGGGCCTTTTCGGATATGGGCGATATGCAGATGGAGCGCGGATATTCAGATACCGTGCGTCAGGAATTGTCCGACATGGGGCACAGTGTCAGCATTCCTGAGACTGCCATTGGCGGCGCACAGGCAATTCAAATTCATGATAGCGGCGTGCTTGAAGGCGCGAGTGATCCACGCAAAGACGGTTGCGCGCTCGGCTACTGACGTAGCAGGCGCGTCAGTTCAGTTGAAAATGCAAAGGGTAAGCGCCGTCTTCAAACGGGCCGAAAAGGTCGTCAATATCCGGATGATCCACCGGCTCGCCGGAGTAATCCGCGACAAGGTTCTGTTCGGATACATAAGCCACGTAGTAGCTTTGTTCATTTTCCGCCAACAGATGGTAAAACGGTTGCTCTTTTGAAGGACGGTTGTCCTCCGGGATCGCTTGATACCACTCTTCTGTATTTGAAAATTGCGGATCGACATCAAAAACAACACCCCTAAAGGGATGTTTCTTGTGCCGGACCACCTGGCCCAAATGGTATTTCGCGCGCGTACGTATCATTGCATTGTAGCCTCTGTTTCCAGTTAGTAGACGGATCAGACACCCTTTGTCCAACCCCAGAACCTCAAAATCAGGAAACAGATTGTGAACCTAACGCTGACAGTGCTCGAAATCGTTGCACCCGTCTTTATTTTGGCAAGTGTGGGCTACACTTGGGTCAAATGCGGGCTGGAATATCGCATGGGGTTCGTAACCCAACTGGCCATGACACTGTCCTTGCCTTGTTTGGTTTTTGTTTCCCTGATGGAAACAGAGATTGACCCGGCAGCGTTGGCGTCTCTGTCTTTTGCAAGTATTGCCGCCTATGGAGCCCTCACTGTTGTTATACTGATTCTCGTCCGTGTATTGGGGCTGAGCCGCCAGACCTTTGCCGCCCCTTTGATCTTTGGAAACACCGGCAACCTTGGCCTGCCTCTCGCTCTTTTCGCTTTCGGAGAGACGGGGCTAAGCTATGCGATTGTTGTCTTTGCCATCATGGCCATCTGGTCGTTTACCTTTGGGATCTGGCTGGTCGCCGGGGCCGGGTCAGCCGGAAAGGTTCTGCGTGAACCTTTGGTTGCCGCGACATTGCTAGGAGCTCTCTTTCTTTGGCAAGGCTGGAAAACTCCAACTTTTCTGACCAACACGCTGGACCTGATTGGTCAGATGGTCATTCCCTTGATGCTGATCACGCTGGGGGTCGCTGTTGCCCGGTTGAAACCTGGCGGTATGGTGCGTGCCAGCCTGCTAAGCCTTGTCAAACTGCTGATCTGTGTCGGCATTGCATGGATCACGGGGCGCTTCTTTGATCTTGATCCGGTCGCCTTTGGCGTACTCGTTCTGCAAGTGGCAACACCCGTTGCTGTCACGTCGTACCTCATCGCAGAGAAATATGGGGCTGCCGCCAAAGACGTCGCAGGGCTTGTTGTTGCATCAACACTGCTGTCTGTGGCCGCACTACCGGTCCTTTTGGCACTCGTTTTGTAGATTTCGTGATTTCACAAAGCCACGTTTTGCGGTAAGGTGCTAGAAAAATAGAACAAAGAAGCGAGAGGCAGATGAGCAGAACTCTTCGCGCTATGGCAATTGTGTTTTTGGTCGCCTCCTGCGGGGGCGGTTCAGGCACGGCACCACGCAATTTAGATGACGCGTGCAGCATTGCCCAACAGCGCCCACAATACATAAAAGCGTTTCAACGCACTCAGGAAAAATGGGGCGTCCCCGTGCACGTCCAAATGGCCACGATGCATCAGGAAAGCCGTTTTATCAGCAATGCCAAGACGCCACATAAATATGCCCTTGGAGTGATCCCCATGGGTCGTGTGTCCAGCGCATATGGCTACGCGCAAGCGCTTGACGGCACCTGGGACGACTACCGGAGCGCGACTGGTAAGCGTTTTGCACAGCGCGATCGTATTCGCGATGCCTCTGATTTCATGGGCTGGTACATGGTAACAACCCGTTCAAAGAACGGCATTCCGCTGCATGATGCGCGCAATCAGTATCTGGCCTATCACGAAGGGCATACCGGTTACGCGCGCGGCTCTTACAAACGAAAATCCTGGTTGGTGAACGTAGCCAACAAAGTGGATTCTCGTGCGGATCTTTATCAGGCACAGCTGGCAACATGTAATCTGCGCTAAGATCAGCGGTCGCTGTTCTTGGCGCGATCCGCGTCAAAAAGCACCAGAGGCAGGTCCATACCTGTCTCGAACGTGTCAAGAACTACCGTTGTGCGCCCACCTGCAGCATCGGTAATTATCCATTGCTCAAGCTGTGTGGGACTGTCCGTGAACTTCATCTCGATAAAGCCGTTTTCCGGGTTGTCCGGATCTCTGGCCGTGACGGTTGTCGACGTTCCGTCAAACCGCGCATCCCGCACCATGTTCGAACGGGTCAAATCAATGTTGCGCGCCAAGACCAGAGACAAGGGCGTGCGACGCAGCGGATAGGTTTCAGCAGGCTGGTTCGACTTGCGATCAATGATCACAACAGCGGACGCAGCGGCAATCACTAACGCTTGTTCAGGTGGATTGTATTCGAACCGCATACGGCCAGGGCGCCGAATGTACAGTGTCCCTGTGCTGATAGAGCCGTCATCATTGAACTGACGGAAATCTGATTTCACCGTTCCAAGACTATTCAAGTAGGCCGATATGTCCGCCAGGGATAATTGTTCCGCAGCCGAGCTCATGACCGGTAGAACACTCACCCAAATGGCAATGATAAAACGCAACAGAATACGCACGCGAAATCCTTAGCTTATTTCCACTGGACCCGAGATAGTCTCTCTGTCGCTGATATGCGATATCACATTGCTTAAATGAGCGGACGATTGGCAATCAATTCTGTTCTGGTACCAAAATTTCACGTTTTCCCACGTGATTGGCTTGCGAGACAAGGCCCTGATCTTCCATCTGTTCCACAAGCCGCGCAGCCTTGTTGTAGCCAATGGCCAGTTTACGCTGGATGTAGCTGGTCGAACATTTTCGATCATTCAACACGACCTGTACGGCCTGGTCATAAAGCGCATCCTCGCCATCCGTGTTGCCCCCGAGCCCCAGAACAGCGTCGATATTACTTTCTGCGTCCTCAGACGGCCCCTCAACCACGCCACTGACATAATCAGGCGCGCCAAAGGCTTTGAGGTGATTGACGATCTCTTCGACCTCTTCATCTGATACGAAAGGACCATGACAGCGCGTAATTTTTGCCCCGCCCGCCATATAGAGCATATCGCCCATGCCCAAAAGCTGCTCGGCGCCCATTTCGCCCAGGATCGTTCGGCTGTCGATTTTGGACGTGACCTGGAAAGAAATTCGTGTCGGGAAGTTGGCTTTGATCGTGCCCGTAATCACGTCAACCGATGGGCGCTGTGTTGCCATAATCAGATGGATTCCAGACGCACGCGCCATTTGGGCCAACCGTTGGATACAGGCTTCGATCTCTTTGCCTGCAACCATCATCAGGTCTGCCATCTCATCTACGATGACAACGATATAGGGCAGCGCCACCGGCGTATTTTCTTCGGTCTCGAATACTGGTTCGCCCGTATCATCGTCAAATCCGGTCTGCACCGTGCGTGTGAACATCTCACCCTTTGACAGCGCCTCGCGCACACGCCCGTTGTACCCTTCGATGTTACGCACACCCATCTTGGACATTTTACGGTAGCGTTCTTCCATCTCACCAACGACCCACTTCAAGGCCACAACAGCCTTTTTCGGATCGGTCACGACCGGAGACAGCAGGTGCGGAATGCCGTCATAAACGCTGAGTTCCAGCATTTTCGGGTCGATCATGATCATCCGGCACTCTTCGGGCGTCAGCTTGTAAAGCAGCGACAGGATCATCGTGTTGATGGCAACCGATTTACCAGAGCCCGTGGTCCCCGCAATCAGAAGGTGCGGCATCTTCGCCAAGTTCGCGACCATCGGATCGCCGCCGATATCCTTGCCAAGCGCCAACGGCAGACGCATGTTGCTGTCGCCAAAATCGCGCGCCGCAAGGATTTCCCGCAGAACAACCTTTTCGCGGGAATCATTGGGCAGTTCGATCCCAATCACCGAGCGCCCAGGCACAGTAGAAACCCGCGCTGACAAGGCAGCCATCGAACGTGCGATGTCATCTGCCAAGCCGATCACGCGGCTGGCTTTCAAGCCCGGCGCCGGTTCGAGCTCATACATGGTGACGACGGGGCCGGGACGGACCGCAACAATTTCACCTTTCACGCCGTAATCATCCAGCACAGACTCAAGCATCCGTGCATTCTCCTCGAGTGCTTCATCACTCAATTGCAAACGCGGCACATCGGTCGGGTTTTCCAGCAAATTGAGCGGCGGCAACTCAAAGCCCGGGTGCGTGTCATCAAAGGACAAAGTAGGTTGCGCTTCCGCCTTCGCGCGACGAGAAGGCTGCACGGGTTTGCGCACAGGTTGCTGCACCACACGACGGGGTTCGGCCACGGGAATTTCCAGGGGCTCGACGAAGGGTGCCGCCTCTTCGATCAAATCAATGTTTTCGACTTCCGGGGTGCTGACTGTTTCGCGACGCGCGGTCAACGGCGGTTCCGACCGCACTCCTGATGTATCAAGTACCAGCGGGTCAGGACCACGCCCGCGTCCACGCGTCAACGGGGCCGTCACCGGCGTGTGTACCGCATTTCCTGTACGGACCCGCGACCGAATAACATCCGCGATCCGCGCCTTAATCCGGTCTTCGCCCGGTGCATCCAGCACCGCATCCTCCGACAGCATGGGTTCCACCAATTCCGGCTCAAGTGCTGGCTCGGCACGTCGCACAAGAGAAGGCATGCGGGCGAACAATCCAGTCTTTGGCTCAGTTTCAGGTTCAGGTTCTGCAAACTGATGTTCTTGCGGCACATCGTCAAAACTGGTTGTCGACTGTTCCTGCGCCGCGGCACGTTTTTCCGCATGCCGCGCTGACAAAGCTTGCGCGCGTTGCACGGCAGTTTGCGTGCCCCGTCCAAGTACTTGCATCAGCCATGCATAAAGCATGACCAGCCCCATCACGAGGAATCGCCCGATACGAGAGACTTCAACACGCGTGAAACCCAGAACGAAACCGCCAAACACAATGATCCCGATAGCCATCAGCAGCGACATGATCTTAACCGTCACAACCGAACCGACAGGCAGCAAGGTGAGCAACGCACCCATCACCGTATCGCCAAAAAGCCCGCCCAGACCAAAGCTATGCGTGTCAAGCCAATTGCCCGCAGGTGTCAATGTCGCGGCATAAATCGAGCCGAAAGCAATCGCAATCGGCGCAAAGATCAAACGCCCCAGAGCGCGTTCGGCCCCCTGGTGCACGGCAAAGCGGATCCCCCATACCAGCAACACAATGCCCAAGCCCCAAGCGCCCCATCCGACAATCATGAAGAGCGGTGCAGCCAGCGACGCGCCAAAGCGCCCCATCCAGTTCTGCGCTGGCATATCGGTCGAGACCATCCAATTCGGATCGTCCGGGGTGTAAGAACCAATCATGGCGCAGACCATTAACCCAAACGCAATGAGCAAAAGTCCGATCAACTCTTTGCCGCGCTTTTCCATGGCTTCAGCCATGTTGCTGTCGAACAGAGGATCGCGCCCGCGTGTCTGATATGCCATAGTTTTTCTGCCCTTCATCTTTACCGCGGATAGAGACAATCGCGGATCAATTCGATCCCACGCGCTGTCTCCGCTTTTGGGGCCACCATCGCGGCCCTGATATACCCTTGTCCGGGATTGCTCCCGTTCCAGTCCTGCGCGAGATAGCCACCCGGCAGTACGCGGACGCCCGTTTCGCGCCACAGCTTCACAGCCGCAACTTCGTCATTCTCGACCGGTAGCCACAGAAAGAACCCCGCCTCCGGGCTCATGTAGCCTGGTACATTCCCCAGAATGCGATCCGCAATCTCGTATTTTTCAGTGTAGAGCGCCCGGTTTTCGATTACGTGGGTCTCATCGTCCCAAACCGCCGCCGCCGCCATTTGCAATGGTAAGGGAAGCGGTGCACCCGCGAAATTCCGCAGCTGCCGGATTTCGCGCATATTCTTTGCACCGCTAGCGACAAAACCAGACCGGAGCCCCGGCAAGTTGGAGCGTTTTGACAAGGAATGGAAAATAACAAGGCGATCCGGGTCCGCGCCCATTTCGGTCAGCACTTGCAACGCGCCGACTGGTGGCGTGCCACGGTAAATCTCCGAATAACATTCGTCAGCAAAGATTTTGAAGTCATGCGTCTCTGCTAGCGCGATCAAACTGCGCCAGTAGTCCCGGTTGGCCACGGCCCCTTGCGGGTTGGCGGGCGAACAAATGTAAGCAGCAGTCGTTCGGTTCAGCACATCAGCCGGCAAGCTGGCATAGTCTGGAAGGTGATCTGTTTCAGCTGTTGCAGGCACCATGACCGGGTCTGCAGACGTGGAAAGCGCTGCGATCATGTAGACCTGATAAAACGGGTTTGGCATCAAAACCGCAGGCCGAGCACCGTTTTTGGTTTCCGGACACAGCGCCATAACGGCATTATAGAGTCCCTCCCGGGTGCCATTCAGCGCCATCACATGACGGTCCGGATCCAAATCGACACCATAACGCCGCGCGATAAAGCCACAGATGGCGGCACGCAACTCAGGCGCACCTTCATTCGGAGGGTAGCGATTAAAACCCGCAGCGTTCTGCACAATGACATCCGTAACCCACTGGGGAAAAGCGTGTTTCGGCTCACCGATCGTCATATGGATCTCCGGCCCACCACCTGGATTCGCATCCAAAAGTGCGCGCAAACGCGGCCATGCGTGCGCCGGAAGGTTCGAAAACCGCTCAGGATAAAACATCAATACTGCCTCAGGTCGGGATCATAAATGTCCCGTTGCGTCCAAGGTACTCCAAGGTGGTGGTCTGCGTCCACAAAAAGGCGCAGTATTCTGAGAATTTGTGGCTTTTAGGCCAAGGCCTGTTCAACTGCTGCGCCAAGTCGCAAAAGTGCCTCTTCGCAGTGCGGCGGTGCCATCATCATCAAACCGCAACTTGGGGTTCCAGTGGGCAAACTGAGCGCACAGAGACCCATCAAATTTCCGATCCGCGTGTTGCGCAAGGCCATCAGGTTTTCAGTGACATAGTAGTCATGATCACTGTTCAGGCGTTCAAGATTTGGCGGCAAATGCGGGGCTGTCGGTAGAAGAACCGCATCAAACCCGGCTGTTGCGCCTAAGTAGGCCTGACGCGCGTTTTCCAGTGCAGCCCAGGCGGCGACATAGTCAGGGCCGGAATGGTTTTTACCCAAGCGGAAACGTTCCAGGATCTCGCTATACATCGCATCCGGGTTTGCTTCGATAACATCACGCCACAAACCATATGCCTCAGCCGTGTAAAGACAGGTGCTGAGTGGCATGGCGGTCGCCACTTCGGGCACCTCAATTTCTTGGATGCGCGCGCCCGCGGCCCCAAGGGTGTCGATCGCACGCTGAAAAGCGGCCATCGGAGCGTCCCGGATATCATCAAGCGCGACGGTGTTGAGCACCGCAAAACGTTTGCCCTCCAGCGTGCTGCCTTCCATATCAGCAGGCCTACCGCCTTCCATCGCCGCCAGAATCAAAGCCGCGTCCTCCACAGTCCGACACAGCGGACCAACCGTGTCAAAACGCAGCGCCAACGGCACGACACCTTCGAGGCTAAGCCGCCCCGACGTAGTCTTCAGCCCGACCAAATCGTTCCAGGCGGAAGGTATCCGAACAGAGCCGCCGGTGTCGGAACCGATGCCCAGGGGCGCGAGATCAAAAGCGACGGACGCTGCAGCACCCGAGGAGGATCCCCCTGGGACCGCTGCTGCATCGTTGACGTTGGGTGGTGTGGCAGTACTTGGATTGTAGCCGAGCCCAGAAAAGGCCAATTCGCTCATATGCGTCTTGCCAAGACAGACCAGCCCCGCCGCAGTCGCGTTTTGCAGAACCCGCGAATCCTGGTCCGGCACGCGGCCTGCCAAGAGGTTCGAACCAGATTCCGTGGCAACCCCAGCGGTGTCAAACAGATCTTTCCAACTGATTGGCACGCCGTCAAGCAAGGACAAGCGCTGGCCTGACTTCGCACGCTCAGATGCGGCCTTTGCTTCGGCCAAAGCGCGATCAGTGGTGACGCGCGCATATATCTTATCGCGCAATGCGTGCCGTTGGATGGCATCCAGATACCCTTCGGTCAGGGAAACCGGGTCCACTTCGCCCGATCCGATCGCGCGCCCGAAATCAGCTGCTGACTTGAATTTTTCCTTGTGCATCGTACCCCCAACTGCATCACCAATCGCGAAGGTAGCGACGCAAGCGCGCATGGACAATCCCTTGGCGACAGTCATATTCACCCACATGGAATTTGATTGTGACATTCTGATCGTGGGCGGCGGCCTGAACGGACCCGCGTTGGCGCTGGCTTTAGCAGGCACCGGGCTCAATGTGACTTTGATCGACAGCCAACAGCGTGGGCGACTCGAAGACAAAACCTTCGATGGGCGGTCCTATGCCATGGCGCTGACCTCCACGCGACTATTGCAGGGAATCGGTATCTGGGGTGCGTTGGAAGATCATGCTCAACCCATGCTGGAGATCAAAGTATCGGACGGTCGTGCGGGCGAGGGTCCATCCCCCTTTTTCATGCATTTCGATCATGCGGAGATCGAGGAAGGCCCCATGGGCTATATGGTCGAAGATCGCCATTTGCGTGCGGCCTTGCTGAACCAACTGAAAGAAAAAGGGGAAATCAATCAGCGTTATGGTGAAACCGTCGTAGCGCAAAAGCTCGATCCGTCTGGCGTGACGCTCACGCTTGATGGTGGTGAAACACTGCGTGCAAAACTTGTTGTGGGGTGTGACGGGCGTCAGTCTGGTACAGCCACCCGTGCGGGCATCACGAGGACCGGCTGGGCCTACGATCAATCCTCGCTGGTCTGCGCCATTGAACATGAGCTGCCGCATCATGGGATTGCCCATCAGTTCTTCATGCCGCAGGGCCCGCTCGCAATTTTGCCACTGACAGGAAACCGGTCGTCCATCGTTTGGACGGAAAGGAGCGATCACGCAGCAGCTATAACCGCACTGCCGGATGATGCTTATATCGAAATCCTCAAACCTCGGTTTGGCAGCTTCCTAGGCGATATTGCACTGGTTGGAAAACGCTTTACCTATCCATTGTCCCTATCCCTCGCACATGACTTGGTTGCGCCACGGGTGGCGCTGGTCGGGGACGCGGCCCATGGTGTGCATCCCATTGCAGGACAGGGGTTAAATGCAGGTGTCCGCGATGTGGCAGCCTTAGCACAGGTGCTGTCTGAGGCCTTGCAGCGCGGTGAAGATATCGGATCCTCACCCGTTCTCACGCGCTACCAGCAATGGAGACGCTTTGACAACACAGCATTGGCGCTCGCAACAGACACCTTCAACCGATTATTCTCGAACGATAATTTTGCCGCCCGCAGTTTGCGGGATATTGGCATGGGCCTCGTCGGACGCTTGCCCCGCCTCAGGCGCGGCTTCATCCGGGAGGCGGCAGGTTTAACGGGTGATTTGCCAAAACTACTGAAAGGCCAACGCCTTTAATGACGTGTGTCTCGCGCCGGCCCGCACCTGTGCCTACGTATCAATCCAGAGTGCGTGCTTCATCGATCAACATGACCGGGATGCCATTGCGGATGGGGTATGCCAGATTGGCGGACGTCGAAATCAGCTCTTGATTTTCAGCGTCGTACTTCAGCGTAGTTTGCGCACGCGGGCAGATTAACGCCTCCAGCATCCGCCGGTCAAAATCCGTCACTGTTTCAGTCACTGCATCACCTCGTTTTCCTGGCCACCGCGCATTTGGAACTCCAGCAACGTCACGAGCGTTTCGCGCCGCGTGCTGAGCGAAGGCGCTTCGAGCAAAGCCTGTTTGTCCTCAGGATCGAAATCCAGCATCATCGACAAGGAATTCACCAAGAGCTCATCGTCCGCCTCGCTCAACGTGTCCCAATCAGCAGACAACTCGCAGGAGTCAAAATAACGCTCCAACAAACTCATGAAGGGTTCCCGGACAAAGGCCGGATCTTTTTCATCAGGCCCGAGGTCGCGGTCAAAACCATCCCAATTCACATCGCAGCGGCGGTATGGTGTAAACCCTTCAACCTCTTGAAGAATACGGAACCGTGACGTTCCTCCAAGGGTCACCAGATAACGCCCATCCTCAGTTTCCGAGAACTGGGTGATACGTCCAGCACACCCAATCGTATGCAAGCCCGTCCCACTGCGCCCAGGTACCTCATTAGGTTGGACCATGCCGATCAATCGCGTTGGTGTCTTCAGCGCGTCTTCGAGCATCTGCAAATATCGCGGTTCGAAAATATGCAAAGGCAGTCGGGAACGCGGGAGCAATAGCGCACCGGGCAACGGAAAAATCGGTACTGTCTTAGGCAGTTCTGCGGCATTCATCATATAAGGGGATCTAGTCCGCCATAGCCGTCAGGCAAATATCATCGAACTTAGTTTGCGACGTCCATTCAAAACGACAGGGTCGTTTGCTTTGAGCGCGTCGAAAACTATAAAAAGCTGCGTTTTCGCAGCGCCGTCATTCCACTCCCGATCGCGACGGAAAAGCTCAAGCAGCTCTTCGACTGCGCCTTCAACATCATCATTTGCGTGCAACGCCAATGCCAGATCGAACCGCGCCTGATGGTCATCCGAATTGGCCGCCACAGCCGCACGCAGATCGTCGAGCGGACCTGCGCCTTCTGCCTGGCGCGCCAGCTCCAGTTGCGCAAACGCGGCTTCCAGTTCCGGGGCGTCGGATATTTCGGCTGGCGCGCCATTTAGGATCGCTTCGGCCTGCTCCAACTCGCCCAACGCAATATGCGCCCGAACCAGCCCACCATAAGCCGCGGCATTGTTCGCATCTTCACCCAACACGGCTGCAAACGTTTGTGCCGCGTCCGTCGCCGAACCGTCCGCCAGCATATCTTCGGCGGCGGCAACCGCATCGGCAAGCCCATCGCTTGGTGCCTCGCCCCCTGACGCTTTGATCACCCGTTCAATAAATGCTGTAATCTCCGAGGTTGGCTGAGCGCCTTGAAACCCGTCAATGGGCTGGCCCTTGAAGAACGCATATACTGTTGGAATCGACTGGATCTGTAGTTGGCCGGCAATCATCTGCGCCTGATCAACGTCGATTTTGACCATCTTGACCGCACCTTTGGCCGCGCGCACTGCATCCTCCAACTGAGGCCCCAGCGTCTTGCAAGGTCCACACCAGGGTGCCCAAAAATCCACGATTATTGGAATCGTCTGAGATGCTTCGACCACGTCGGCCATAAAAGAGGCCTCAGTAGTTTCCTTGATCAGGTCGTCCGCCGCAGGAGCGGCCCCGAGGTTGAGATCCATCATGTTCTTTTCCTTCCGCATGCGCGTTTGGAGTTATATGGGAGGCTTAACCATTTTTCAAAGGTCAAAAGAGGCAAAGACAGGGGCGTGGTCGCTTGGTTTTCCCCAACCCCGCGCGGCGCGCGCGATGCGACTGCTGTGCGCTGCATTTGAGATGTCGGATGTTGCCCAGACGTGGTCCAGCCTTCGGCCCTTATCTGCGGCGTCCCAATCCTTGGCGCGGTAGGACCACCAGCTATATAATCGCCCGTCGGGAATATCCTGGCGTGTCACATCCACCCATGCACCCGCCTCTTGGGCTTCGGCCAGGTGCGCGACCTCAATCGGCGTATGGCTCACCACCTTCAGCAGCTTTTTGTGATCCCAGACGTCATCTTCACGCGGCGCAATGTTCAAATCTCCGACGAGAACGGATTTTTTCGGTCCGTTTTGGCGAAACCAGTCACGCATCCCTGTCAGATAATCAAGTTTCTGACCGAATTTCTCGTTGACGTTCCGATCAGCGACATCGCCGCCCGCTGGAACATAGAAGTTGTGGACAGTCACACCGTTTTCCAGACGCCCTGCAATGTGCCGTGCATGCCCAAGATCCGCAAAATCCTCCGAACCGACCTCCACTATCGGTAGCTTGGAAAGAATTGCTACGCCATTGTAACCTTTTTGCCCGCGCGCAACCATGTGCCCGTATCCCAGAGCCGCAAATGCTTCTAAAGGAATTTTGTCGACAGGGCTTTTGCATTCTTGGAGGCACAAAACGTCCGGCGCTTCTTCAGAAAGCAGTTTGCACACAAGTCCCTCGCGCAGTCGAACCGAATTGATATTCCATGTCGCCAGTGAAAAAGTCATGCGCCCCCGCTTTCGTCAGATTCGACGGCACATTACTTGCCGTTACAGCAAGGCGCCATGCCTGTAAGACGGGCCTCGCTCAGTTTTGCGTCTGACTGGAGGACGTTGGACAAAAAAAAGGACCGGGCACAAGGCCCGGCCAAGTCCAACAGGGAGGTGCATGTCAAACCCGGACATGCGCGGGATACGTTTACCCTACGGAAATATGGTTAACACAATCTTGACGTAGATCAAAAATATTCAGGAAAGTGATTAAGCCATTAGTCGGTATCCGCCGGATTCTGTGACCAGAAGGCGCGCGTTCGAGGGATCAGGTTCAATCTTTTGACGCAGACGATAGATATGTGTTTCAAGCGTATGCGTGGTTACACCCGCATTGTATCCCCAGACTTCATGCAACAGCACGTCACGCGGCACCACACCTTCGGTCGAGCGATATAAGAACTTAAGAATATTCGTTTCTTTTTCAGTGAGACGAATTTTCTTTTCTTCTTCCGTGATCAGCGTCTTCATCGACGGCTTAAAGGTATATGGCCCAAGCTGGAAAACCGCGTCTTCGGATTGTTCGTGCTGACGCAATTGCGCCCTGATCCGCGCCAAAAGGACAGGAAATTTGAACGGTTTGCTGACATAGTCGTTAGCACCCGCATCCAATCCAAGGATCGTGTCCGCGTCACTGTCATGCCCGGTGAGCATGAGGATCGGGCTCTTGACACCTTGCTTGCGCATCAAACGACACAGCTCGCGCCCGTCAGTATCCGGCAGACCAACGTCCAGAATAACGAGATCATAGATGGCTTCCTTGGCGCGCACCATCGCATCCGAGCCATTTGCTGCTTCAAAGACATCGAAGTCTTCGGTCATGATCAATTGCTCACTCAGCGCATCACGCAGATCATCGTCGTCGTCAACCAACAGAATTTTCTTTAGCTGTGCCATAGGTTTGCTCCCTTGCTTGAGATGAAACATGTGCTTTCAAACGCCTCGGGGCAAGTTTCTGTCTACTGTACTCACAGCCTCGTGTTACAACAGTGGTCAATTGTTTCAATTCCGCTTGAAATGGCCTAGATGGAAAGCTGAATTCGGTAGGTATTGTAACATCATGAGCTTCGCCCCCGACCTTTTAGAGATGCTAGCGCGCGCCCGTGCGGACCTGCGGATGGGTGTACCGGTCGTCATAGACGGCTCCGACGCCATCGTATTTGCGCCCGCCGAGACGCTGACGACTGCACGTCTTGATACCCTCAAAGCACTTGATGACGCCGTTACGATCGTGATTTCCGCGCGTCGTGCCGAAACTCTAAAAGCGCGTGCCTATGATGGAGATCTTGCGCGCGTCATTCTACCCGCCGAGGCGTCACTTTCGTGGGTTCAAGGTATTGCAGATCCGGCAGGTGATTTGATGACCCCAATGAAAGGTCCACTGAACGCAGCACGCGGGGGCGACGTCACTGCGCATCGCGTCGCACTCTCACTGACGAAATCCGCGCGCCTTCTTCCAGCCTTTGTGGCAGCAAAGATCGATGCCGGGTCCGCGTTCGCACGCAAGCACGATTTCGTATGTTTAGACGCGGCATACGCCGCACCGCTGTTGACGCAAAACAGCGCCTTGAATTCAATCGTCAGCGCGCGCTTGCCTCTTGAGGTATCAGAAGCCGGGCGACTGCATGTTTTTCGCCCGGACGATGGTGGAGAAGAACACTATGCAGTCGAGATAGGCAGACCCGACCGATCCAAGCCTGTTTTGACACGCTTGCACTCTGCCTGTTTTACTGGGGATCTGATGGGGTCGCTGAAATGCGATTGTGGGCCACAGTTGCGCACTGCATTGGCCATGATGGGAAGCGAGGGCAATGGCGTCTTGCTCTATCTCAACCAAGAGGGTCGAGGGATCGGCTTGGCCAACAAGATGCGTGCCTACTCATTGCAAGACCAGGGATTTGATACCGTAGAAGCCAACCACCGGCTCGGTTTTGAAGATGACGAGCGTGATTTTCGATTGGGTGCAGACATCCTGATATCTATGGGATTCAGCACGGCACGTTTGATCACCAATAATCCGCGCAAGGTGAACATGCTCACCGCCAGTGGCATCGATGTGACCGAGAGAGTCCCCCTACACGTTGGCGCAAACCCGCATAACCACGCGTATATGGCGACGAAAATCGCTAAATCCGGGCATCTTAAGTGACCCCGGATGATCTTGTGCTAACGCCCAGAGGGCTTCGGTTTCAAGGATGCATCTACCCTTGTACAATCGGCAAATCCGGGCGCACCTCACGAAAGAAAGAAGGGGACGGCGCCACACCCCGCGGCACACATAGCATTGTAGGTATGTTGTACCGACCCGACCGTATTGCGCGCCCTACAGATTGGGCACGCGCCATCGGCCCCGGCGATTTGTGGTCAGATGATCCCGCAGATCAAGAATATAACATGATGGTTCGAGCACCCTATGCGCATAGTCATGAGACGTTGAGACGAGCCGATCCACTCTATGATCTTGTGATACTGACGAATTGGAACTGGCCCTATGCCGTGAAAGGGCGCGGCTCGGCGATCTTTATTCACCAGTATCGGCGACCCGGTTATCCAACAGAAGGCTGCATCGCGCTATCACGCACAAATCTGCACGATATCGCCCCAAGGATCATGTTGAAAACACGCCTTATCATTTCCTGAACCGTTCAGGTTGGGACACGCGCGCCAAAGATGGCAGATCCCACGCGGACATGGGTCGCACCGAAAGCGATGGCTTTCTCAAAATCGCTGCTCATCCCCATGCTCAGCCCGTCAAGACCGTTGCGCTCTGCAATTTTCGCCAGCAAGGCAAAATGCAACGCGGCCTCCTCGTCCACCGGTGGGATGGCCATCACGCCACACACAGGCAAATCCAGCGCGCGCGCCTCGGCAATGAATCCGTCAGCTTCGGCGGGCAGAACCCCAGCCTTTTGCGGTTCTTCACCTGTATTCACCTGTACGAACAGCGCCGGACAATGCCCCATTTCCTGCGCCAGCCGAGCAAACGTGTTGGCCAACTTGGGCCGATCCAGCGTGTGAATGCTCTGAAAAAGCTCAAAGGCCTGACGTGCTTTGTTCGTTTGCAAGGGCCCGATGAGGTGCAGGTCAATATTGTTATATTGCTCCCGAAACATGAGCCACTTCCCAGCAGCCTCCTGTACCCGGTTTTCGCCAAATGTTCGATGACCTTGCTGCAAGACCTGATCCACACGCGCGTTGGGCTGAACTTTCGACACGGCGATTAGCGTCACGTCATTCTGTTCACGCCCGGCGTCTTCTGTCGCCTGAATAATCTTTTGGGAAGTCTCTTGCAGACTCATGTCACTCTCCGACTTTCTCTTCGGCATAGATATTGCGCATGCGCAAAAGAAAAGGGGCGGACCAAAAGGACCGCCCCAGATTCAGGATATCAGTTTCAACTTAGAAGTTGAAGCGTACACCCAAGTCCGCGATGGTGTTGTCGTCTGCATTGCTACCGACCATGCCGGAGAGCGATACACCGCCACCCAGCGAGTGAGCGAAGCCAATGCCGTAGGACGTATCGTTGTCGTTGTCGCCGCCATCAGAGATGGATGCAACGATGTCGGTGGATGCACCAACAGGGAACGAACCGGATATACCCAAAGTCGCGTCATCGTCGTTATCGCTATCACCGACGAAGAATACAACGTCAGCTGGGCCAATGGAGCCAGAAGCTGTCAGTACCCACCAGTCGTTGTCGACTTCTGCGCCACCGTCAGAACCGTCGGACTCTGCGTCACCGTAAACGCCGCCAACTGTCCATGCGCCGAATGTGTAGGACGCACCGATTTCAATGCGCTCTTCACGACCAGCTTCGACTGCATCGTCGTTCTCGTCTTGGTCTTCGGAATACGAACCCATGATCGCGAAATCACCGACTTCGTACTTGACGTTGATACCGTTAACGCCGCCTGCACCTTCAGCACCACCGGCGCTGGAAGAAGCGAACGCGTCAAAGCTTGCGCCGAAGTTTGCGTACTGACCAGTTTGACCGATGAGGCCTGGCTCGAAGCCAAAGTAGTTAACTACTTCTGCCGCGTCAGTAACGCCGGAGATGTTGCCTGCGCGAACGCGGAAACCGCCTGCGGACACTTGGAAACGCGCACCGCCGAAGGAGCCAGCGTCTGCTGTGTTATCAGCATTGTCGTTGGCTTCAACACGGATACGTGCCGCAAAGCGAACGCCGCCGTCTGTTGTTGTTACACCGTCGATGTTCAGACGGAAGCGGCTTTCAAACCGTGTTTCTTCGCCTTCAGCGCGGTCTTCTTCGTACAAGAGACCAAAACGGCCGTACCCGCTGAAGTTAATTTCAGCTGCAGCAACGCTGGCTGTCGCAACCAGAGCTGTTGAAGCGATAAGAAGTTTTTTCATGACTTATCCTCGATTTCGTTCCTTGCCCAAGAATCTTTCTTGAGCCTGAGAGGTGTTTCGCTCTTTCTCGTTCACCATTCAAGAATTTGGATACAAGTGGTGCGAGACACGAAAAAAATGGTGCAGCTTTGCCACACTCTGAAAGGGCCAGTTTTACTGCGCGCAGGAAATTCGCGTCAGAACCGTCAAATAAAGGAGCCAAGGTCACAAAAGAAGCTGTGGATGGGCCTTGTCCCCGCCAAGTCAGATGGATTACCTTAGCGCGGAATTTAAGGAGTGCACGCGACAATGGTACAGTCTGTTTTCAAGGTCTCGATGTCACTGGTTATGGCGACTGCACTACTTGCAGGCTGTGGAGCCTCGACGCCTGGCGCGTATTCTTCAGGTGGGCCAGCGGGCAGCGCGATTGACAACGATAGCGATCAGGTACGCGCACAAGGCGGCGTCGGTGCAGAAAGCACGTCCATTTTCGATGTCTTTCGTTCTTCTGATCAAGAACAAGTCATCGCAGTCAACAAGTACATCTGGGCAGCATCGCTTGAGGTGTTGAATTTCCTTCCCGTGCAATCCGTTGACCCCTTCACCGGCGTCATCGTGACGGGGTTCGGTACACCACCTGGAAGCGGTCGCGCGTATCGCGCCACAGTTTTGATCGATGATCCGGCACTTGATGCACGTTCCTTGAATGTGTCGCTGCAAACCCGCAACGGGCCCGCCAGCGCACCGGCCGTTCGGGCGGTCGAAAATGCAATACTGAGCCGCGCGCGCCAACTTCGCATCGAAGACAACGCACTTTGAAGTACGGCAAAACGGTGCACGCCGTTGTGCCCGCCACCACATACCAGCCACAGCGCCAGACTTTTCGCACTGGATTGTCCTCGGCGCTCTTTCGTTAAAAAGGACGCATAAATGACGCGTTACACGCCCGCAGAGATCGAAGCCCGTTGGCAAGAGGTCTGGGACCGGGATGAAATCTTCAAAGCGGTGCGTTCGGCGGACAAGCCGAAATACTATGTGCTTGAGATGGTCCCCTACCCGTCGGGCCGCATTCATATGGGGCACGTGCGCAACTACACAATGGGCGACGTGATCGCGCGTTACAAGATCGCAACGGGGCACAACGTGTTGCACCCGATGGGATGGGATGCCTTTGGGATGCCTGCGGAAAACGCGGCCATGGCCATTGGCGGTCATCCCAAGGACTGGACGTATAGCAACACCCGCGACATGCGCGCACAGATGAAACCGCTGGGGCTGTCCATCGACTGGTCACGCGAATTTGCAACCTGCGATCCGGAGTATTATGGCCAGCAACAAGCCCTGTTTCTGGACTTTCTCGACAACGGTCTCGTCTATCGCAAAAACGCAGTCGTGAACTGGGATCCGATCGACATGACCGTTCTGGCCAATGAGCAGGTCGAAAATGGGCGGGGGTGGCGCTCTGGTGCGCTGGTCGAGCGGCGCGAACTTACCCAATGGTTCTTCAGAATATCAGATCACGCCGAAGAATTGCTGGACGCACTAGACGGGCTGGAGCACTGGCCAGCGAAAGTCCGGCTGATGCAAGAGAATTGGATCGGCAAGTCTCGCGGATTGCAATTTGCGTTTTCGACGGTGAGTGCCCCGGATGGCCACGACCGGATCGAAGTCTACACGACCCGGCCCGATACTCTTATGGGTGCTTCCTTCGTTGGCATCTCACCTGACCATCCGCTGGCAAAGGTATTGGAACGCGACAATCCGGATGTTGCGGCGTTTTGTGCCGAATGTCGCAAAGGTGGCACCACAGAAGAAGCCATCGAAACGGCTGAGAAATTAGGTTTCGATACTGGCATCCGCGTGCGCCACCCCTTTGAAACGGCGCATGAAATGCCGGTCTACATCGCCAACTTCATCCTCATGGATTACGGTACCGGCGCGATTTTCGGCTGTCCTGCCCATGATCAGCGCGATTTCGAGTTCGCGACCAAATACGCGTTGCCGATTGTCTCCACCTTCCTACCCTCCGAGGACACCGAAGAGACTCTCAACGAGGCATATGTACCTGCGAAAACGGAAAAAGTGTTCTACAATAGAGGTTTTGCCGGGGAGACCCATCAAACAGGATCAGAGGCTGTCGACGCGGCAATCGATTTTTGCGAGTCCAATGGCATTGGGCAAGGGGTGACAAAATACCGTCTTCGGGACTGGGGATTGAGCCGTCAGCGCTACTGGGGCTGTCCCATCCCGATTGTGCATTGCGACACCTGCGGCGTTGTGCCGGAAAAGAAAGAAAACCTGCCCATCGAACTGCCCTATGACGTGGAGTTCGACACGCCCGGCAATCCGCTCGATCGTCATCCCACATGGCGCAATTGCACGTGCCCTTCCTGCGGCGGGCCTGCGCTGCGTGAAACTGACACGATGGATACTTTCGTAGACAGCTCATGGTACTTCGCGCGGTTCACATCGCCCCAGGCAGAAACGCCAACGGATGCCGAGGACGCTGCCTACTGGATGAACGTAGATCAATACATAGGCGGCATCGAACACGCAATTTTGCATCTGCTTTATTCACGCTTTTTCGCGCGGGCGATGCACATCTGTGGCCATCTGCCGAAATCCGCGTCCGAGCCCATTGACGCGCTGTTCACTCAAGGCATGGTGACGCACGAAATCTACCAGACCAAAGACACAAACGGGCGCCCCGTGTACCACCTGCCCGAAGACGTTACCGACGGCACGCTTTCAGACGGCACGGAAGTAGAGATCATTCCCTCAGCTAAAATGTCGAAATCCAAGAAGAACGTCGTGGACCCGGTTAACATTATCTCCGAGTTTGGCGCAGACACCGCACGGTGGTTTGTCCTAAGCGACAGCCCGCCTGAGCGTGACGTGGAATGGACGGCATCCGGTGCCGAAGCGGCATACAAGCACCTGTCGCGGGTTTGGAACCAATGTGATCGTATCGGTGCAATGGACAAGGACGCAAAAGGAGAAGCGGACGCAGATCTGCTGCGCGCGATGCATTTGTGCATCCACGACGTGACAATGGGCATTGAAAGCTTCGGTTTTAATGCCGCAATCGCAAAGCTCTATGCGTTCACCGCCACAGTGCAGAAATCCAAGGCCAGCTACACAGCGCAACGCGAAGCGATCATGACCCTCGCGCAACTGATGTCCCCGATGACACCGCATCTGGCCGAAGATATCTGGAAACATCTCGGTGGTGAGGGCCTGATCACAACCGCGCCCTGGCCGCAGGCAGATGAGGCGTTGCTGGTCTCTGATACGATCACCCTGCCCATTCAGGTCAACGGCAAGCGACGCACGGAAATCACCGTACCTGCGGACCTCGATAAGGCGGGCGTTGAAGAGGTCGCGCTTTCTGATCCGGCGGTTCTTAGAACGCTGGACGGTGCGACGCCCAAGAAAATCATCGTCGTACCGGGGCGGATCGTAAATGTCGTTGTTTAGCCGTCGCAGCCTTTTGTTTTTACCGCTGGTGTTGGCCGCTTGCGGTTTCAGCCCAGTCTATGGGACAGGCGGCACAGGGGGTCAGCTGCAAAATCAGGTCGAAGTTTCAGAACCCAATGACACCAATGGGTACCTGATCACGCGCCGCTTGGAAGAACGGCTGGGGCGCAGCGGGGCGCCAACCTATAAGCTCACATTGAACGTGTCCACCGAACGAGATTCGTTAGCGGTGAACACGGAAAGCAACATCAACCGCTTTAATCTTATCGGCGAGGCCCGCTATGTGCTTGTCGAACAAGCCACCGGGCGGGTTGTCACCTCAGGCGAAGTTGACAATTTCACCGGTTCATCCGCAACTGGCACCACCCTTGCCACACAGGCCGCCGCACGCGATGCACGTGAACGTCTGATGATACTGCTCGCCGATCAAATCGTGACCAAACTGCTGAGCGCCGATTTGTCATGAAACTGTCGACCCGGGATGCCAATAGCTATTTCCGGTCACCCGATCCTGCCAAAACCGGCGTGTTGATCTATGGCGCAGATGCCATGCGTGTCGCTCTCAAACGTCAGGAAGTGCTCGGCGCTCTTCTGGGACCAGGGGCCGAGGAAGAGATGCGCCTCACCCGTATGAACGGCAATGATCTGCGCAAAGAACCTGCCTTGCTGATGGACGCCATCAAGGCGGTTGGCTTCTTCCCTGGCACCCGCGCCGTTTTTGTTGAGGACGCCAATGACAACGCAGCTCCTGCCATTCTCGCCGCTCTGGAGGAATGGAACGCGGGGGACGCACAGATTGTCGTGACCGGTGGTGCGTTGAAACCCACCTCCAAATTGCGCAAAGCTTTTGAAGCGCATCGCAATGCCTATGCCGTCGGGATCTACGACAATCCGCCCAGCCGCGAAGAAATTGAAAATGCCCTGCGCGATGCAGGCCTACCGCACCCCTCAAATGACATTCTCGCGGCGCTAAACGACTTGGCACAGGCGCTGGATCCGGGCGATTTCCGCCAAACAGTCGAAAAACTGGCGCTCTATAAACTGAACGACAGCGCCGCATTGTCGCTTGAGGATATTGCCACCTGCGCTCCCACCTCAACCGAAGCTGCCGTGGATGACGTTTTGATGGTCGTTGCAGAAGCGCGCGCCAGGGATATTGGGCCAATGATGCAGAAACTGGTTGCCCAAGGCGCAAGCCCGGTGGGCCTGTGTATCGGTGCCATGCGGCATTTCCGAACCTTGCATCGGGCCGCCTGTGATACATCGGGACGACCGACTATCTTCGGGCCGCACCGCGACCGCATGCTGGCGCAATCGCGCGCGTGGGGAGCGGCGGATTTGGAAGCTGCGATCGTGCTGCTAACGGATACTGACCTCAAACTGCGCTCTGCCGGGCAACATGCGCCGGGGATGGCGCTCGTGGAACGCGCATTCATCCGTTTGGCCATGTTGGGCGGGCGACAGCGCACGTAAGGAGACACATCATGTACAAAGTAATTGGTGCCAGCAAATCCCGTGCATTGCGTGTGCTCTGGATGCTTGAAGAACTGGGCGCGCCTTATGAACATCTAGCTGTGGCGCCCCGTTCCGTCGAAGCCGTGGCCTATAATCCGTCTGGCAAGATCCCGGCACTGGTGGATGGCGAGACGGTGCTCACTGATTCGATGGCGATCATTACGTATCTTGCAGATAAACACGGCAAGCTGACCGCACCCGCAGGCACGCTTGCCCGCGCGCAACAAGACGCCATAACGTTTTGGCTTTTGGACGAATTCGACGCTATTCTCTGGGCCGCGGCAAAGCACAGTTTTGTCTTGCCGGAGGACATGCGTATGCCAGCGGTCAAAGATGTGTTGAAGCAGGAATTCACAGCGTCGGCGTCTCGGCTTGCCGCCAAACTGGACGGGCCCTACCTCGTGGGCTCAGAGATGAGCATTGCGGATATTCTCGCATGTCATTGCATCAACTGGTCCGTGGGCGCAGGCTTCCCCCGCGTAGATGACAGGCTCTGGGCCTATGGAAAAAACCTGCGCAATCGCCCCGCCTATCAGGCCGCTGCCGCCAAGTAACGCAAGGCGCCCTGCCCGGCCCAGCGCCCCGTCGCCAGACAAGCAGTGATCAGATACCCACCGGTTGGTGCTTCCCAGTCCAGCATCTCACCCGCGCAAAACACACCCGGACGCGCGTTGAGCATCAAATCCTCAGTCAGCGCGGCGAAGGCGACACCGCCCGCTGTGGAGATCGCCTCGTCCATCGGGCGCAACCCTTTGTTTTGAACTAGCAGAGCTTTCAGTGTCGCAACCCAGCTTGCACGATCCAGCCCCTTGCCAGCAGTCATTTCATTGAACAGCGCAATCTTTGCAGGCGACAGACGCACGGTATTTTTCAGCCAATGCGAGAGGCGCAATTTTGACGGTTTACTGCCTAGATCCTGGGTAAGTATGTCAGCATCGCGGTCCGGGGCCAGATCAACATAAAGCGAAGCACCTTGCCGCAACTCAGGGGTCAACGCATAAAGCCCCCCGCCTTCGAGGCCACGCGCAGAGATCGTTGCCTCACCGCGAGAGGACAACGTCCCCGCGCGCCAGCCTACAGGCTTCAACGCGGACCCAAAAAGAGGCGCCATATGCGCCGTCCATTCAACAGGCACTGCCGCGTTAGAAGGCGCGAAAGGCACAAGTGTGACGCCATGAGCCTGCAAAAGTGGCGCCCAGGCCCCGTCCGCGCCTAAACGCGCCCAACTTGCACCGCCAAGGGCTAATACCACGGCATCTGCAGCAACAACTTGCGTGCCAGAAGGCGTCTCGAACTGCACCTGATCCCCTTGCCAACCAGTCCAATGCCAGCGCGGGCGGCGCACCACCCCCAACGTGTCCAGCCGTTCAAGCCAGGCACGCAGAAGGGGCGAGGCTTTCATCGCTTTGGGGAACACCCGCCCCGTCGATCCGGTGAAGATTGGCTGCCCCAGATCTCCCGCCCAGGCCTGAACCGCCTGCGCGTCGAACGCTGAAACCATTGGCCAAAGATCACTTCGGTGCTCAAAGTAGCGACGGATGAGGTCCTCGAACGGTTCGTCCTTGGTTAGGTTCAACCCAGACTTTCCCGCCATCAGAAACTTGCGCCCAAAAGACGGTTTTGCATCGCAAAGTGTCACGGACACTCCAGCTTCGGCCAAGGTTTGCGCGGCCATCAACCCAGCAGGCCCAGCGCCGATGACAAGCGTATGGCTCACGCGTCGACCTGCGGCAGGCCGCCTTTGATTTCCACCACACGCTGGGGAAAGGGGATTTCAATGTCATGAGCTTTCAATGCATTCCAGACCAGAAACAGCACGTCAGAGGTGTATTTGTTCGGGCCGTCGTCCAACCCGTTGACCCAGAATTCAACCGCGAAATCGATGCCCGAGTCGCCAAACCCGCGCAATTCACAATCCGGCGGAAACGGGCTGTCCAAAACGTCTGGATGGGTCGCAACAGCAGCTTCGATGATAGCCGGAACCGCATTGATATCCGTGTCATAACTGACGGAGAACGGTGCCTCAAAGCGGTTAGCAGAACCGCTATCAGAGTAATTCACTACCCGCGTTGTAATAAAGTCTTCGTTTGGCACCACGATCCAACGTCCATCGAAGGTCTCCAACACAGCGGCGCGGGCTGTCATCTTGACGATCTGGCCAAATTCACCGCCATCGAGCTCCACGTAATCGCCAACGGTCGCCTGCCCCTCAACCAGCAGGATCACACCGGAAATGAAGTTGGACGCGATCTTTTGCAGGCCAAAGCCCAAACCGACACCAACAGCCCCTCCGATCACCGCCAGAGCACTGAGGTTGATCCCCATGATGTTAAGCAACAGCAAGAAGGCAACGCCGAAAATCGCAAACTCCACGACCTTTGCCATCAGCTGCCGGATCGATGGGCGCATGTCTTTTTGATTCTCGATGAACTGGGCGCTTTGCCGGTTTGACCAACCACCCAGCCAGAACAGGAAACCCCCTGCGATAACGCCGCGCACCAGGCTCATGACCGAGAACGTGATATTGCCCAGGCTGACGGTCATTTCGCTGAGTTTCGCCGTAACCGCATCCAACATCCCAAGCGCATAGATCGCAGCGATCGGAATCAACACATAACGCCCCAATAGTTTCAGCAGCGGATCCTTGAGGATCTCGCGCACCAGTGTCCGCACGGCTAGGAACAAGAAGACGCGTTTGCCAAATGCGATGACCGCGCCACTGTCAAAAAGCGAGCGCACCACAGTTTCGCCAAGCGCCGTGAAGACATAGGCCAGAAGCGGCAGTAGCAATGGCAGATAGACAAGCGCCGCGCGCCGCCCGCGCGCGAAGACATGTGTCGCCTCTTCTGGCGGCGTCAGCAGTCGGGAAAGCGTCCCACGCAGGCGTGCTGCGACGAACACGGCCAACACATAGGCCACGACCAACAGGGCAAATTGCGACCAGGCTGCGGGACTCAAAAGCCACGATTGCGCCAGATCCCAGGCCTGCAACCCGTAGCCAGCAGCCTGCTGCACGATCTCCGGCTGCTCTGTCAGATCAAATTCCACTGCATGTCCCTCTTTCCCGCACCCGCAGGGCTTCTAAGTACTTGCCTGTCCCAAAGCGCTTGAGCAAGCCAAATGTCTGACCCAATCTGCCCGCTGTGCGGGCGTCCTATCCCAGCGGAGACCAAACAGAGCCTGCACCACCTGATCCCCAAACTGAAGGGTGGAAAAGGTGGGCCAACTGTTTTGTTACACCACATTTGTCATCGCGAAATTCATGCCACGCTGACCGAGGCCCAATTGGCGAAGGATTACAGCACCGTCGAGGCATTGCGTGGGCACCCAAGGTTGGAAAAATTCATATCCTGGGTGAGAAAACGCCCACCTGGCTTCATGTCGAAGGTGCCAGGAGGGAAACGCAAGCGCACGTTCTAACGACACATCGCCTTGATGCCATTTGCGATCTCGGGCGATGCAGCCAAGGCGGCTGCAACCAAGGCACGCGTTTCTGCATTTAATGCATCGGGCGACACGATCCGATCAATCAGTCCAAAAGACAGCGCTTCTTCGGCATTCAGCTTCTGCGCCCCGAGTAAGATAAGCTTGGCGCGGGATGGTCCGACAAGTTCAGCCAATCTTCCCGGATCGCTGGGCTGTGGCAAAAAACCAAGCTTGACTGCCGGATAGAAAAAGCGCGCATCCGGCACCGCAATCCGCAGATCACAAGCCAGCGCCATGCCAAAGGCGCCACCCGCCAAAGTACCGTTCAGCGCGGCAACTGTGATACATGGCAATTGCGCAATCGTACCGGAAAGCGCCTCCCAAAGTGGCGATGTTGCAAGGCCAGCACGGGCTGCATCGAGATCCGCCCCCGCGCTGAACACTTTTCCTTTTCCAGTCAGAATAACCGCGCGTGCAGTTTCTGCGCCACGCATAATGCGTACCAGTTCCTGCAGCATTTCAGGCGTAAGAGAATTCGCCTTTTCCGGGCGGTTCAGCGTGACAATCCACACATCCTCCGAGCGGGAAAGGTCGATCATGTCAGACCAACCTTGCGGCGAATATCCTCATTCCGTAGCGAAATCTCTTGTCCACACCAGACATCCGCTTCAGGGCCACACATCCAGAGCAATGTCCGCGCAGGCCAATCTGCGGGAATATGTGCGTCCCAGTCCAACTGACTGACAGGATTAATACCGCTTGTTTTGATCTCGCGCTGCATCTGCGTGGCTACCGTGCCTGGCGACAAGCCGATCGCACGAATGCCATGTACCGCTTCTTCCTTGTCGAGACAGCGCGTCAGCATGTTCACCGCTGCTTTGGATGCGCAATAGTGGCTCCAGGCTTCAATGGGGTTATGTGCCGCCCCCGAACTGATGGTCAAAATAGAGCCGCCGCCCCCCGCACGCATAGCCGGCAACACCGCGTGCATGCCGTTGAAAACACCTTTGAGATTGATGTCGATCACATCCCCCCAGGCATCCGGATCAGAGGCCGCAAGATGCGCAATCGGCTCGATCACGCCCGCGTTGTTGATCAGAACATCAATACCACCAAACGCATCTTGCGCCGCCTCGACCGCCGCGAGAACGTCACTGTAGCGCGCAACATTGCAAGGAATGGCGATAGCACGTTCCCCGATCTCACCCGCAAGGTCGGCAATTTCGCGCTGCCCGCGCGCCAGCAAAGCAACATTTGCCCCGGCTGCGGCAAAAACCCGCGCTGTCTCGGCACCAATGCCTCGGCTGGCGCCGGTGATCACAACTGTTTTCCCGGTCATTTGCATTTTGGTAACCCCTTCCAACCCATCCTGACCCAGTGGTAAACCCGCAGGCCACAACGGTCTACCCCAAGACCTCTTGACCATCGTTCCACCTTCGCAGACGATGTGCGCTCAATCGGTAACAAGGATCCTTTTATGCCCCCGATCTCCCGCTCTTTGCTGATCAGTGCGACAGCTGTTTTTCTGGCGTCTGCTGCCCACGCAGACCTGACGGCCGAAGACATCTGGAACGATTGGCGCAGCTATACCAAAGGGTTCGGCTACTTGATTCAGGGCACAGAGACTAAAACTGATAGTGGTTTGACGGTTACCGGCGCGACCATTGCCAGCCAGAGTGCAGATGGCGTGGGCCGTGGGACGATCTTCATGGATCAGGTCGTCCTGACAGAGACAGCAGATGGCACAGTCACGATCGACCTACCTGCTATTATGCCGATTGAACTGTCCGCTCTGGACGACGCCGGCAAACCGTTGCGCATTTCCATGGATTACCGCCAAACGGATCTGAATATCGTCGCATCCGGTACACCCGATGCGCTGCGATACACCTATGACGCGCAAGAGATTACCATCGTCACAACAGGATTTGAGCGTGACGGGCAACCCACAGCCAACGATGAACTCAACGTTGAAATTGCCCTCGAAGACATTGACGGTGTTACGAATGTTGAAGGGGACGGCATCGTCACCTACGATCAAAACCTGAACGCCGCCGCACTGCGCTTCGCGGTCGACGTTGTAGCCCCTGAAGAACAGGGGACAGCAAACATCAGCGGGCAAATGCAAAATGTGTCCTTTGAAGGCCAGAGCGCGCTGCCGACAGAGGTTGAGAAACCCGACGATATGGAGGAGATGCTCGAGGCAGGCTTCAAGACTGAAGGTGCATTTGCCTATCAAGCATATGCGATGACATTGGCAACGACCTCGCCACGCGATTCTACCGAAATGTCTTTCATTTCAGACAAAGGACGCTTCGGAGTCACGCTCGACACTGCCGGGCTGGATTACGACATTTCACAGGAAAATGTGCAGGTTCAAGCCACCTCCAGTGGAATTCCGATACCGATCGAATTCGCGGCGGCTCGCACAGCCTTCAACTTTGCAATGCCCATTCAGCAAACAGAACAGTTCGGCGATTTTGCCTTGGGCCTCACGTTTGACGATGTTTCGATGTCGGACCTGATCTGGAGCCTGTTCGACCCTGGCGCGCAGCTCCCACGGGACCCTGCAACACTGGTTCTTGATGTCACCGGCAAGACCCGCTTGTTGTTTAATTTTCTGGACCCAGCAGCAGCACCCACACTGTCGCCCGGACAAATGCCTGCAGAATTACAAAGTCTTGACGTCAACACACTTCAACTCCAAGCCGCTGGTTCTGAGCTCACCGGCGACGGGGCCTTCACATTCGAGAACAGCGATTTTGGCCCGCCCAAACCCATGGGCGCGCTCAACCTGACCTTGATTGGCGGAAACACCTTGATCAACCAGCTTGTGGCCACCGGCTTGCTGCTTGAAGATCAAGCCATGGGCGTCCGCATGATGATGGGTCTTTTGGCCGTTCCCGGGGACACACCCGACACGTTAAAGTCACGTATCGAAATCAATGCGGAAGGTCATGTACTGGCCAACGGACAACGCATCCAATAGAGCACGCCGCCAAGGCTTTTTCAGTGGTGCCCTTGCAGAGGCAGGTGGGCACCGCTACTTCATGCGCACGTAAGTGGAAGAGTACATGACGCAAGCCCTCAGCGACCTTACCGATAAAATTCTAAGCGCAGCGCGCAAGGCGGGGGCAGATAACGCCGATGCCATGGCCGTTGACGGCACGTCGCTCAGCATTGATGTGCGGGCTGGCGTGCTGGAACACGCCGAACGATCAGAAGGCATCGATATCGGATTGCGGGTGTTTTTGGGACAGCGTAGCGCGACAGTGTCCGCATCTGATGTGCGGGACGCGACGCTGGAAGAAATGGCCATCCGTGCCGTCGCCATGGCGCAAGAATCCCCCGAGGATCCCTATGTTGGCCTTGCAGAGCCAGCGCAGCTTGGCGCGGTTGCCGATATCGACGCGCTGGAGCTTTTCGACGCCACGCCAGAACCCTCCCCTGCTGCCCTCCAGGAAGACGCGGCCCGCGCCGAAGCAGCAGCATTGGAAAACACCGAAATTTCTCAGGTCCAATCAGCGTCTGCCGGGTACTCCTCGCGCCGCGTACATCTTGCTGCGACGAACGGATTTCAGGGTGGATACAGCCGTACCGATCGCGGGTTATCTTGTGTTGCTATCAGTGGCGCTGGCGCATCGATGGAACGGGACTATGACGGCGACAGCCGGATCTTTCAGTCTGACCTGCGCACGCCTGAAGAGATTGGCGCACGCGCCGCTGAACGTGCCGTCGCACGAGGTGGCGCACGCAAACCACCGACCGGCAGCTACCCGGTCATGTTTGATGAGCGGATCGCCTCATCGCTGATCGGGCACCTGCTGGTTGCAGCCAATGGTGCATCGATTGCGCGCGGTGCTTCGTGGTTGCGCGATGCCAAGGACTCGCAGGTTTTACCGGCGGGCCTGTCACTGCACGAAGACCCCCACCGCCCGAGAGCCACGGGCTCACGCCCTTTCGATGCCGAAGGCTTGCCGACCCGGCCCCGCGACATCGTCGCAGATGGGGTACTGACAGGCTGGACACTAGATCTGGCCACGGCCCGAAAGTTAGGATTGGAATCAACCGGCAACGCGGCGCGCGGTACATCCTCCGCCCCCTCGCCCAGCACATGGAATGTTGCGCTGACGCAAGGCGATCGAACCCGCGACGCCCTCATTCGCGATATGGGAACAGGCCTTTTGGTGACATCTCTGATTGGGGCCACAATCAACCCGAATACGGGCGATTATTCCCGTGGCGCTGCGGGCATCTGGATCGAGAAAGGTGAAATCACCCACGCCGTAAATGAATGCACCATTGCAGGAAATCTGCTCGAGATGCTGCGCAACATGGTGCCCGCCAATGATGCGCGCGCACATCTGAGCCGCGTTGTTCCTTCCTTGCTGGTGCCGGGGATGACACTTGCAGGAAGCTGACCTCCCGCTGCTGGTTTCGGCGATCAAGGAAGCCGGGCGCATCGCAACAAAGTTCGCACAGCAACCGACGAAAAGCTGGGATAAACCCGGTGGTGCGGGCCCGGTGACCGAAGCTGACCTTGCCGTGAATACCTATCTGGAAGAGCACCTGCGTCGCGCCCGCCCAACCTATGGTTGGCTGTCAGAGGAAACCGAAGACAACGCGGACCGGTTGGCTTGCGAAACAGTCTTTATCGTTGATCCGATCGACGGCACGCGCAGTTTTGTTGAAGGCTCAAAAACCTGGGCGCATTCTATCGCCATCGCCCATGCCGGTGTCGTCACGGCGGGCGCAATCTACCTGCCGTTGCGCGATTTACTTTACACGGCTGCCCGTGGAACGGGCGCCTGGCTTAATGGTACACGGATGGAAACGTCTCTCAAGGATACCCTTGGCACGGCAGACGTGCTTGCTGCGAAACCCATGCTTGCGCCCGAACACTGGCCAACAGGGGTGCCTGGATTTACTCGCGCGCACCGCCCTTCACTGGCTTACCGGCTCGGTTTGGTCGGGCAAGGACGTTTTGACGCCATGCTGACTTTGCGTCCAACCTGGGAATGGGATGTGGCGGCAGGTGCGCTGATTGTCGAAGAGGCAAACGGCACCTGCAGCAACCGGCACGGCCATGCGTTGCGGTTCAATAACCCAACCCCGCAGCTTGACGGCATGATTGCCGCAGGGCGGAACATGCATGCACCGATTTTGCGCGCCATGGGGCACTAAGGCGCGCATTCGCTTGACCACAGAGAGCTTATCAGCGACTTTCCGCGTCAACCCAACCTGATCTGAGGACCACTCCAAATGACACAACGCCTGCACCTCGTTTTTGGCGGTGAACTGGTCGATCCTGGCAAAAATGTATTCAAGAACGTGGACGATTTGCACGTTGTCGGCATCTTCCCGAACTATGCGACGGCGTTTGACGCCTGGAAAGCAGAAGCGCAAAAGACCGTCGACAACGCGCATATGCGCTACTACATCGCACATCTGCACCGTCTGCGGGACGAAGAAGCAGCAGCCTCCTCGACGGAAGAGCTAGGGTAGGCCAGCATGGCACGCTCGCTGGGGTTCTCGGCGTATCGAGCGCTTAAGCGCAGATCCGAAGACCGATCTTATGTCACCAACGCAAAGAGGCCACAGGGTCAACTGCTTTGGATACATGCTGCCGAAGCCAAGAATCTCCTCGCTATTGTGGATCTTGCCCATCGGATCTGCGCCGTACGGTATGATCTGCACGTCTTGATTACACTGCCTGATCAAAAAAGCCTCGAGACTGCACAAAAGACCTGGACACCCAACGCACGCATAGGAATCGAGTGCTGTCCCAGTGAACATCCTGACGCGGTAAAGGCATTCTGGTGGCGTTGGTCACCGGACATGGCTGTCTGGTCCTATGGCAATCTACGTCCAAATCTACTTGAGTTTACCCATAGAAAAAAATGCCCCATTGCGCTGATCGATGCAGATAAATCAGGCTTTGACGGCCGGAGGGATCGGTGGCTGCCGGATCTGTCCCGTCATCTGCTGGATCCGTTCCAAGCAATTCTTGTCCGATCGAGCGATACGCTACGCAGGTTGGAATCGCTCGGGGTTCACAAAAATCGCGTTGAAATCACGCCACATCTGCAGGCTGGCGGTTACACGCTACCATGCGAAGACTCAGATCTTTCGGACCTCGGGCAAACCTTGTCTGGACGGCCGGTTTGGCTTGCTAACACCATTCAGGCCGAAGAAATCGAACCAGTGCTCAAGGCGCATCGGCAAGCGGTGCGCCTGTCCCATCGTCTCTTGCTCATTCTGAACCTAGCCGAAGAAGAATTGCTAAGTGCCTTTTCAGAGCAGGTCGAGGACGAAAATTTCCGTATTGCCGACTGGTCCAGTGGCGACCCGCTCGATGATGGGACGCAAGTTCTTTTGGTTTCTGACGCAGAAGACCTTGGCCTGTTTTATCGATTGGCCCCCGTCACCTTCATGGGCGGCTCAATGGTGCGTGGCCACCAGGGGCGCAATCCGTTTGAAGCCGCCGCTTTGGGATCAGCTGTGCTCTATGGGCCGAATGTTCGGCATTATATGCCTTTTTATGCACGTCTGGCCAAAGCGGGGGCCGCACAGATCGTCAAGGACGGCGAGACGCTCGGCGCTGCTGTGATTAAACTGATTGCGCCCGATCAGGCGGCCGCCATGGCGATCGCCGGATGGGATGTGGTGAGCGAAGGTGCCGATTTGACCGACCGGGTGATCGGGCTGGTCCATGCAACGCTTGACGGCGACGCGGATATGACAAATGCGCGCCCCTGATTTCTGGTTTACCGCTCCGAACCGCCCTGCTCTGTTAGCCCGCGTACTTCAGCCATTGGGTTGGATTTATGCGCAGGCAACCGCCCGTAGAATGGCGCGCGCGACACCGTCCCGTCTTGATGTTCCCGTGATTTGTGTCGGCAATTTGAATGCGGGCGGCACGGGCAAAACGCCAACCGTGATTGCGGTTTTATCCATGCTGACCGATGCATTTGAAACGCCTCATGTGGTCACGCGTGGCTTTGGCGGCCGCCTCAAGGGCCCCGTCAAGGTTGATCCGACGCGCCATAGCGCCCGAGACGTTGGGGACGAACCTTTGCTGCTCGCAGCATTTGCCGAAGTCTGGGTCGCCGAAGACCGCGCCGCAGGTGGACGTGCTGCTGTTGAGGGAGGAGCGACAGTGGTCGTGCTGGATGACGGGTTTCAAAACCCCGCACTCCACAAGGATTACAGCATCATTGTGGTTGATGCACAAAAGGGGTTCGGAAATGGGCGCTGCCTTCCGGCGGGCCCGTTACGCGAACCCGTACACATCGGATTACCGCGCGCCGACGCACTGCTATCCATCGGCGATGAAATCGCTCAAGCCGCCTTTGCGCGCACAGCTTTGCCCCATTCTGTGCCGCATATGACAGCCAAACTTACGCCCTTGCAGACCGGAATGGATTGGTCTGACACGCGCGCAATCGCCTTTGCCGGCATTGGGCATCCAGAGAAATTCTTTGCCACGTTGCACGGCCTTGGTGCTGAACTGGTGCAATGCGAGCCTCTTGATGATCATCAAAAACTGACATCTGCACTGCTTGGCCGACTGGAGGCAGACGCCAAACGCCAGAATGCCCAACTGGTTACGACAGAAAAAGACGCGGTACGCCTGCCATCAAAGTTTCGCAGCAAAGTCATTACGCTGCCCGTTCGGCTGGCTTTTGACGATGGTGGTGCCGCGTTGAAATCTGCTTTGGCGCAAACCCGCGCGCAATAGAGCCTCACGAGATATCCCCAAGACCAAGCGTCGAAGGCATGGCTAGTTTCGTGCCTTCGACGCATAAGAAAAAGCGCTGAGCTTATTCTGCCGCTGCATCAATCACCTGCGACATCTCACTGTAGGACATGTTGCTGTATTTCGTGCCGTTGATGACAAAGCTTGGCGTGCTGTCCACACCATCAGCGGTCGCATTTTCCTGATACCATGCCACGAGCGTCTGAGCTTTGGTACCGTCCTGAAGGCAAGCTTCCATGGTTTCGCCATCCAAACCGGCCAAAAGCCCGATTTTGCGTAGCTCATCTACAATGGCGGCCGGTTCACCCGCGCGCGCCCACTGCGATTGCTTGGAATAAAATAGATCGCTCATCCCAAAGAAGGCTTCGGGCGTTCCCGCACAACGCGCAATCATCGACGCCCATAAACCATACCGGTCGAAATAGACTTCACGGTAGACAAAGTTAATTTTGCCGGTGTCGATATAGTCCGCTTTGAGTTGCTTGAAGGGACCAGAATGGAAACTGGCGCAATGCGGGCAGGTGTAGCTGGCATACTCAATGACCGTCACCGACGCATCCGCGTTGCCGAGGCTCATGTCGACGATACTGGACGTATCGAGGTCTTCGGCTTCCTGCGCATTGGCCGCGCCCAGCGGATCTACAGGCGTAACTGTGTTCGAACCGGGCGACGTGACGAAGTACGCGCCAAGCCCGATGACCGCCACCGCGGCCGAAATTATCATCATACGCGACATTGCAATTCCTTTTTCATCGGTTTGTTTTGTTCAGAATATTTTCGCCCAGCTTTGCCAATGCATCTCTGAGATCTTCGTCTTGCACCGGCCGCGCGACATCTGCCGCTTTGCGTTTCAGGGCTGGATCTGTTTTTTGTTCCGCGGTCACGTGCGGTGCATGTTCAAAATCAACGCGGCCATCAGCAAAACCCGTAGGCGCCGTCTGGGTGATACGGATACGGGCGATGGCGTTATAGCCATAAACCGCATTTACACGGACGCGCAGCTTTTCCTTTTCCATCTCCAGAACCGGCGCATGCGGCCCGGTTGTCAGCAGCGTCAGGGTCGCGCCCATGCCACCTCGACCATAGCTGACTTCGACAGGTCGGGAGATATTGGCGATCGCCGCCCCCGCCACCTCGACCCACTGCGTGAGCAGCCGACTTTGCACAAAGCCACGCGCTTCGGACCCCTTACGGATCCGCTGTGTCAGCAAGCTGGAAGTGCGGGCGAACCCTTTTGTGGTGGCGCGGCGGGATGGCATCGCTATCTTTCGATTAAATTACACCTCAACTTAGCGTGAGATGGCGGGTCCAACCAGACCAAGCCGCCTCCAGGAGCCATAAACATTGCGTGACAATCCCGAGGATCGGCAAGAATTGAGCCGTACACTGCTGTCCTGGTACGACTTTCATGCGCGCGACATGCCCTGGCGCGTACCCCCCGTCGAAAGCAAGACCGGGCGTTTGCCTGATCCGTACCTGATCTGGCTCTCTGAAGTCATGCTGCAACAGACGACTGTAGCGACAGTGAAAGACTATTTCCTACGGTTCATCCACCGCTGGCCCACAGTGTCGGCACTTGCTGCAGCAGAAGATGCCGATGTGATGGGCGAATGGGCCGGATTGGGTTACTATGCGCGCGCGCGCAACCTGTTGAAATGCGCCCGCTGCGTGGTCGCGGATCACGACGATGCTTTCCCACATTCACACGAGGCGCTGTTAAAGCTCCCCGGGATCGGTCCCTACACGGCCGCCGCTATCGCATCGATTGCCTTTGATCAGCCCTACGCCGTACTGGACGGAAACGTCGAACGCGTGATGGCCCGCCTTTATGACATCCACACACCGCTGCCCGCCGCTAAGCCCGAAATGATGGCGCGGGCTGAAGCTTTGACGCCGGATCTCAGGCCCGGGGATTACGCGCAGGCCGTCATGGATCTTGGCGCGACCATCTGCACACCCAAGTCACCCGCCTGCGGTCTTTGCCCCTGGCAGTCGCCTTGTCTCGCACGTCTGGGCGGCACAGCGGCAGAGCTGCCGAAAAAAACGCCTAAGAAACCTAAACCTCTGCGTCATGGCACGGTTTTTCTGGCGCAGCGTGAAGATGGTGCCTGGCTGTTGGAAACCCGCCCAGACAAAGGCCTGCTGGGCGGCATGCTCGGCTGGCCCGGATCAGACTGGATAGCAACCGAACATCCCCTTCCAGAGACGTCGCCCCCGTGCCCCGGAACCTGGCAGCTCTGCGACGCTGAGGTCCGCCACACCTTTACGCATTTCCACCTTACGCTGAATATCCTGTATGCTCAGGTGCCCTTGTCGACGGTGCCAATGCGCGGACGTTTCCTGGCCAATGATATTTTTCGTCCAACCGATCTGCCGACCGTCATGCGCAAGGCCTTCAACCTATTGAAGTAATCAGGGCGACGTCAACCGCCTAAATGGGGTGCCTTTCAGTCATGAAATCGCGCCAAAAAAAACCCCGCCACAAAGGACGGGGTCGAGTCGGGTGCCCATTACAGGCAGCCTTGTTCACAAGGCCACAGGCACCGGCGGTGTGCGCGTAAATTTTTGGTGTTCAGTTGGTCATTTCCGAGCGGATCTGTTGACGCAGCACGTCAATTGGCACTTTTTTACCATCCTGCTTGAAGCTCCAATACGTCCAGCCGTTGCAGCTTGGTGCACCCTCCAGATGCGCACCAACCTGATGGATGGATCCTTTGACATCATTGCCGATGAGCGTGCCGTCAGCCCGCACCTTGGCGACCTTGCCCCGGGGTGAAAAGAGCTCTTCGCCGGGTCGCAACATGCCGCGTTCGACCAGTTGGCCGAAGGGTACGCGGGGTTCAGCGCGTTTTGATACGCTGACCTGCAAGGCTTCTCTATCAAACTTGCGCACTTTGGCGATCCGTTTTTCCGCCACCTTGCGATAGGCTGCTTCGCGTTCGATTCCGATGAAATCGCGCCCCAGCATCTTAGCGACGGCCCCGGTTGTACCAGTGCCAAAAAATGGGTCGAGAATGACGTCGCCCGGGTTCGTGGCCCCCACCAGAACTCTGTGCAGCAGGCTCTCCGGTTTCTGTGTCGGATGGGCCTTCTCGCCATTCTCGCCCTTCAGACGCTCATGACCGGTACAAATTGGCAGGACCCAGTCAGAGCGCATCTGAATGCCCTCGTTCAGCGCCTTCAGCGCTTCATAGTTGAACGTGTATTTACTTGTTTCGTCACGACCCGCCCAGATCATCGTTTCATGCGCATTGGTGAAACGCTTACCGCGGAAATTTGGCATCGGATTGGACTTGCGCCACACCACATCATTCAGGATCCAATATCCCTGATCTTGCAGAGCAGAACCGACGCGAAAGATATTGTGATAGCTTCCAATGACCCAAATTGCGCCATTGGGCTTAAGCAAGCGACGCGCCGCTTTGAGCCAAGCCAGGGTGAAATCATCATAGGCTTTGAAGCTGGAAAACTGGTCCCATTCGTCGTCCACCGCATCGACCCGACTGTTGTCAGGCCGGTGGAGATCGCCCTTGAGCTGCAGGTTGTAGGGTGGATCCGCAAAGATCATATCGACAGACGCTTCGGGCAGACTGTTCATCACATCGATGCAGTCACCGTCAAGTATCGTGTTCAAAGGAAGCGCCGTAGCGCCCTTGGACTTTGTCATCATCATTTTGCCTCTTTGCCCGGTGCTTTTCGCACTCGTTTCTGAGCACCAAGATGAGTCAAAGGCGATTCGCGGTCAATTTCTTTTTTGAATCAAGGCTTTACGATTTCGCCTTGATACAACATATTGTGTACTGGCTTGAAGGTGCGTCTATGATGTGGGGTTACCCCTAGATTTTGAAGTGCAGATATGTGGCTTTTTGACCCGTACCCCATGTTGGTTTCCCATCCATAACCCGGGTGCTGTTGCGCTAAATCCACCATGATCCTATCGCGGGCAATTTTCGCCACGATCGAGGCCGCCGAAATCGAGAGGCACCGGGTATCTCCCTTGACCACCGGCTGGGCTGGCAGGTTCAAACCACGCGGAATCATCGATCCGTCAATAAGCACAAGATCAGGCTGTATCGGCAACCCTGCAATCGCGCGCTGCATGGCAAAATGACTGGCGCGCAGGATATTATGCTGCTCAATCTCTTCAACGCTGGCGTGACCGACACTCACAGTCGCACAATCTACTAAAATCTCGGCCAGCGCGATGCGGCGTTTGATCGATAGCTGTTTGGAGTCGTTGAGGCCCTCGGGAATCTGCTCAGGGTTCAGAATGACTGCAGCTGCCGTGACTGGCCCCGCCAATGGTCCCCGCCCAACTTCATCAACACCGGCGACGCGCAGCACACCTGCGGCCATTGCCTCTCGTTCCATGTCAAAGCTCGGTCCCATGTGTTTTCATCCAATGAATGTCAGATGGTTTCAAGGCCGAGAACATCCAAAAGAAAACAAATGCGCCCCGGGAAAGACCCCGAGGCGCGATACTCGTTAAAAAAGGAGGAGAACGCCCGAACGCCCTCCCCAAGGTCAGGGCCATAGAAGGCCCTAGACTGACCCGACATTAGCTGCGGGCCAATTTGTACCCCGCGCGCCCTAAACAGCCAGCGTCATACCCACGCCTCTGTTTGTTATGCGTACGAATTTTGACGCCACAACTGCGCGGCAGGGTGTTGGTGAAACTGTATTCTGCCTGCAGACAGCGCGTTTCAAAGATCCGCTGCCGTCCGTCGCGCGTTTTGAAACTACGCAGACAGTCACCCGGCAGAACATAGCGGTTCGCACGACGCGGTGTATGCTTTGGGCTTGCCTGTCGATAGATCTGATGTCCCCGTGAGTTCGAAGGTTCACGGAAGTGGGTCGGTGCTTTGGACCGATACTTGGACGCCTTCTTTTCGTCGTCCAGATTATTTGCGATAATTCCCCCGACAATCGCAACACCCACAAGCGCTGCAAGCGCGGTTGCCAGATCGTTATTAGCCTGTGCGGGACGCGACCCGATCACCGTCACCGCGAGTGCCGCCACAGCGACGTATCCGATAAATTTGCGCGACATAAACAACATCCTTCCTTACCTGAACCTTGCCGCTGTGATGCGCGGCCTTGTTGGACAGAGAATGGGGAAACCCCTCTACGACAGGCAATATCGCCCAGCTGTTATCCGATATCATCGCAGCCAAGACCTTTTTGTTATTGAATATCTTCCGCTTCCTGAGCAGGGTCGTGATATGAGAAAGACCGCCTTAATAATGATCTTTTTGACCGCAAGCACCTTAGCGGGAACTGCACATGCGGCTGATTGCTATGCCGACTACAAAGCAAAGCAGGATGATCCGTTGCGGCTCCACTATGGTGTCGCCGCAGTTTCGCAATGCTCAAAACAGGCCGCCGAATCAGAACTGACACCACGCCTCGCCAAACAGGGATGGACACTCCTGAACATTGTCTCCGTCTTTGACAAAAGTGGCCTGGCAGAAAGGAAAGACAGTGCAGGACCAAACTACCTCCGCTACTGATATGCGGCGCTCAGGCGGGCGCATCGTGGGATTTGGGGTCGCCTGTGTTGTCTTGATCCTCGTGATCGCAGTTGCGTTTCTCTTTTGGGCCCTGCCCGACGCCAATGCTTTTAACGCACGGGTCGAGCGTCTGTTTATTGAAAACGACGATCTGACCACGCAGGCAGAAATCAAGCTACTGGAAATCCTCGCACAGTCCGGCACCGCCTTTTCGGAAACGCTGATGAGCTATCGCCTCGTCATCCTTGTGCTGCTGGTCTTTGCCACAGCAATGCTGGTTGCAGCGCTTGTCTTCCTGCTGTTGTTGGTCAGCTATAACCGCAGGTTGGCGCAGATCGAGCGGGCGGGCATACAAGTGAACTCACTTCTCATCAGCCGAGAGGAAAACACCGTCTATCTCAATAATCTTGGCTTTAAACTGACGGATGCCGCGATGGAGACGATGTCAGTACTGGCCGAGGCGCGCATGGATAATGACGTGCTGACGGGTTCACAAATCGAAGGCGTGATTTCCGGTCGCCATTCCACCGATTGCGACGAAGCCGCCGGTGCCACGCGGATCAAGCGGCTGCGCGATACCCTTGGCAATCAGATCGTCGCGGAACTGTTGGTCAAGAACATCGCGCGGCGCGGGTATATGCTCGCGATCGACAAGGACGTGATCAAGGTGATTTGATCGCTCAGTGTCCGGTCAGCACCAACGTCTGCAGTGGCAGCAGCAAGGAACGTAACCGCAAGCCTGCTGCGTGAATCAACCCGACTGTATCCACAACATGCAAAAACACACGCTTTACAGTGCCCAGGTCGGGATCTTCCAGAAGGTCGTGATTGCTGGTGTACGCATTCGCGGTACAGCGACTGCCTGGAGGGATATCATCAGTTTGCCCGGGATAGATCGGCTCGAGGAACGCGACAATGCTGCCTGGCGTGTTTTGAGGTTGTGCATCTACCAAACTGTCAGAGGGGCGAATTTGCCCCGCAGCGATCACATCCTGCACACCAACAATGACCATCGGCACGATGGTGAAGGGTTTGGAGATGCACATGATTTCAGCCACGCCGCCCTGTTTCACGACCTGCGCCGAGATTTGCGGGAAGGCTGCCTGGAATCGGTCATGCCCAGAGCCTTTTGGTACCAGGATACCCGCTGGCCGCAGGATCGGATTGACGATGTCTCCGACCTGAAGGGTGAACTGTTCCACCCGGCCAGATGTCCCGGCAAACACGGTCATTTTCTTAAGCTCGACCTGCGCCTGCTCCAGAACCGCTTCTGCTGTGGCGCGTTGTGCGGGCAACAATACGGTTAGATTAGCATCCACAGACGCGACGCCCGCCCGCGCCGCATCCAGCGCGCCTTGTTGCACGTCAAGTTCATTCTCAAGCACCTCGACGTCACGTTCAGACACAACAGTTGAACCGCGCGCCTGCAACTCCAGCCGGCGATCGAGGTCTTCACGCACCTGCAACAGGGATGCTTCGACTTGCGCAACCGCCGCCTCAGCAGCAGCACGTTCGGTTGCAGCGACCTCAAAAGCCGCATTGACCTCTTCGATCTGACGCTCCGCCGCATCGACCGCGGCAAGGGGGCGACTGCTGTCCAGCCGGAAGAGCGGATCACCTGCTTCAACCGCCTCGTTGTTCGAAACGAAGACCTCTTCTACCCGGCCAGCACCTTCGGACAGAATCGTCACAGTCCGGAAGGCAGAAACGGTGCTGGATGTCGACGGATGGTAATAAAAAACAACCGTCACGAGGCTGATCGTGAGCATCAGGCAAAGGGTGATCCCCCAGCGCAGCTCGTACCAGATCGTGAAAAAAGTGATGTCGGTTCCGAAACGTTTGCCCTGGGCATAATGGCGGATCAGATAGTCTGGCAGGATCGTGACCAGGGAACACAGAAAGAGCTCAATCACGTTCAGTTTCCTTACCCACAAGCCGTTGTAGCGACGTTGCCATCGAATTGAGCGGTGTCGCAAAATCGGGCGGCCTGAAGGCTGCAAGTACCAGCGCAAGAACCCAGAAGACATTGTTATGCGTAAAGAGGGCGAGGATACATAATATGCTGATCAACTGCATCTGCGTCGCATTGCTTTTGTGCGCCATACGTTCGGGCAAGGAGTGCAGCGTAAAATAAAGCACCCCGAGCAGAACAATGACGGCAACCGTCAGGAATATCATGTTTGTAAAGAGGGAATCTGAACCATCGGCCCCTGCAAAGAAATAGGGCAGGTGCTCGGGCGCCATAGGGTGTCGTGCGTCGGTCATGTGGTTATCTCTAATTCCAATTTACTGCCGGAAATCAAATTTCGCCGCACACTAGCCGCGTTGAGGTGGCGGCTCCATCGAAAAATGTCTCCGAAGCACTCTGGTGTTTTGCAGTTTTCGGCGCATAGTCTGCGCAAACAGAGTAAATCGTCAGGAAAACACTATGCCCGCACCTCTCAATCGCTTCAAGAAAGCACTGTCAGAGGACGAAACCCTCTTTGGTTGCTGGATGAGCATGGCAGAAGGCTACACAGCCGAAATCATGGGGCACGCGGGTTTTGACTGGTTATTGATCGATGGGGAGCATTCGCCCAACGACATCCGCTCCATCAAAGATCAGATCGTGGCGCTGAAGGGCAGCGATAGCCATCCGGTTGTCCGCGTTCCCGTGGGCGAGACCTGGGTCATCAAGCAAGCACTTGATGTGGGCGCTCAGACGATCCTCGTGCCGATGGTGGAAACGGCTGCACAGGCCGAAGACCTCGTGCGGGCCTGTCGCTATCCACCGGATGGAACGCGAGGCGTGGGTTACGCTGTGGGCCGCGTGTCAGATTTTGGCCAGATGGAAAACTATGGCCCCACCGCAAACGATCAGATCAGCTTGCTGGTACAGGTCGAAACCCGTACGGGTCTCGATAATCTGGATGCGATCCTTTCGGTCGAGGGTGTCGATGGCGTCTTTATTGGCCCTGCAGATCTGTCCGCCAGCCTTGGATACCTTGGTCAAACGATGCACCCCGACATGCAGGCAACGATACTCTCTGCACTGAAGCGGATCAGCGACAGCGGCAAAGCAGCCGGTATTTTGACGTCAGATGAGGGCATGATCCAAGCGTCGCTGGACGCGGGCGCGCGCTTTGTTGCCGTGGCGATGGACATCGCGCTTTTGCTGAACAACGCCAAAATTGCGGCCGCCAAGTGGAAAAACCGCTAGGTCGATTTCATCACGGTCGCGGCCTTGGTGTAGCCCCCCGATGCGCCATCAATAAAATGCAGGTGGTCATCCGTCATGGGGGACGGCACGATGCAGGTCATCATGGCTTCGTCTTGCACGGAGATCCCATACCGAATGATCCCCCGCATCGCAGCTTCAGAGAGCACTGCTTCGAGTTTGGCCTGGGTTTCAGCGTCACAATCCAGCGTCATCTTAAGGCCATCATCCAGCTTGCGAAAATCTGCATTGGTCGCGACCGTGCGTGCATAGTGCCGCGGGTCAAACCCACCCAGCTTTAGTTTCAGGTGATACAGTACCCAATAGATCATCACCTCGAAAGCTGCGCGTCGACGCGCCGGGCCGATTTCCCCGGTACCGCGCGCAGCATGGCTTTCGAGCGCGGCACTGCGGGGCGCGCGTCGCGCCTCCATCCCTGTTGCCGGGGCCGGGTGGCCGCCACGTGACAGGCTCTCGGCAATCGCAATGACATCGCCAAATACCCCCGCCGCCAAATGTGCTGGCGCCTCAGGTGCCGCCGCCACAACAAGCGACAAGATACGACCCTGACTGGAACGCATATTGGCCCAGCGGCAAGACAGACCCGTCAGGTCCGGCACAGTCCCGGGTTCCGCTTTTTCAAGACAGAAGGCACCCTCTTTCATGCGCGTTTCAGCCCACAGAAGACCTCCACCTGCAAACATTGCGTAATCGGCGCCTTGCGAGACCGAGAACCGTGCAATGCGCACATCATGTCCCGCCGCGCGCGCAGCCGTCACGGGCACAAGGGCCACGCGCATCTCAATGTCAAACTCTGCTTGCGCCCAACGCGCGACAGCTGAAAGTGCTTTGCGGACGACATCTTCATGCTCCGGGCTTACGGCAAAACCTGCTCCATCCCCCCCGAACACGAATGGAAAAGACCGACTGCCCAATCCGTTCATCACTGCAGAAATCACTGCCGCACCGACCATATTGACCGTTTTATAGGCCCCTTCTTCGATCAACTTAGTAGATCCTTTGATGTCTGAAACACCCAGCATCCAATTGGGCGGAAGCGGGTGAAAGCATGCATCATCGGTTAATCGCGAAAAATCACGTTCGCGCGGGAGGGTATCGTAGAAACGATCTGCATCCATATCCCTCATCGCTGACGTCCCCCAATCACTTCACAAAGGTTAACACATTTGTCCCCCGACACTCCATGCTGTGGTTTCCCCCCTTTCCAGTGGCGACCAAGGGGTATATGAGGCGGCCACTATCCTATCAGTCACATCGGAGTAAACGAGATGGGTTACCGCGTCGTCGTTGCGGGTGCCACAGGCAATGTGGGCCGCGAAATGCTGAATATCCTTGCTGAACGCCACTTCCCAGTGGACGAGATTGCCGTGCTGGCGTCGCGCCGGTCATTGGGCACGGAAGTCAGCTTTGGTGAAAAGACGCTCAAGACGAAGGATCTCGATACGTTTGACTTCACGGGATGGGATTTTGCGTTGTTTGCCATCGGATCTGACGCCACCAAGACCTATGCGCCGATCGCGGCCAAGGCGGGATGCGTCGTAATCGATAACTCGTCACTCTATCGCTACGACATGGATGTGCCATTGATCGTGCCAGAAGTGAATCCGCAAACGATTCACGAGTATGCAAAAAAGAATATCATCGCCAACCCGAACTGTTCGACCGCGCAAATGGTTGTGGCCCTCAAGCCGCTGCACGACCGCGCCACGATCAAGCGGGTGGTGGTTTCTACCTACCAATCCGTTTCTGGTGCAGGCAAGGAAGGCGCGGACGAGCTTTGGGATCAAACCAAGTCGATCTACAACCCGACCGATGACAAGCCACCAAAAAAATTCCAGAAGCAGATCGCTTTCAACGTGATTCCGCAAATTGATGTCTTTATGGATTCCGGCGACACCAAGGAAGAGTGGAAGATGATGGTGGAGACGAAAAAAATCGTCGATCCCAAAATCAAAGTGACGGCAACCTGTGTGCGGGTGCCGGTGTTTGTCGGACATTCCGAAGCCGTCAACGTCGAGTTCGAAGATCATCTGGACGAGGACGAAGCGCGCGAGATTTTGCGCGAGGCACCCGGTGTCATGGTGATCGACAAGCGCGAGGACGGTGGCTACGTGTCGCCCATCGAATGTGTCGGTGACTTTGCGACGTTTATCAGTCGCATTCGTCAGGACAGCACCATCGACAATGGCCTGAACTTCTGGTGCGTCAGTGACAATCTGCGCAAAGGTGCGGCGCTCAATGCCGTGCAAATCGCGGAACTACTGGGCCGCGAAGTGCTTAAAAAGGGCTAAGCTCCATGCCGGTCTGCCCGTTTCTTGTGGCGGACCGGTAATTCTGAAAACGACCCGCATTCAAGCATGCTGCAAGCAAGTTTTCAGACCCTGCGGAAAAAGCTGTGGCGTCCCTGGCACATCCAGCCGATCAAGATCAAACCATTCAGCATGGCAGGTGACACCGTTGTCTTCTTGAAATGTGATGCGCGTTTCATCCGCGAAAGCCCCTGCCGGAAAGACAACGTTGAAAATGATCAGGACCTCGTGCCCGTTGGAACCTTCGTGCGTGAATAGGTTCTCCATGAAAAAAGGGGAGCCCGCAGTTTGTATATCAAGGTCAAGCTCTTCCTTGAATTCACGGACAACAGCATCTTGTGCAGTCTCGCCGAACATCACAGACCCGCCCAAGGGTCGGACGCCCTTTACCTGCCTCTGATCATCCAGCACTTCGGCTGCAAGCAGTCTCCTGTCGCGCCAGTGCAGGCCCAACGCTTTGACGCGGATCTCAGGGTGCGGACGCCAAATGCTCATAAGCGCTGTCCTGGTATAGCTTTTGCCAATCGGTTCAAACTAAGCCGTATCAACACCACAGCTGTCAAAACCCCGGCACGCAACCGGGGTAGCCGTAGCCCCAGCGCCACGGCAGACCGCTGCACGGGCCCCCGCCAAAACGGACCGCGTTGAACATCGCCTCTGCAATCAAGTTATAGGCAAAAACCGCACGTTCTCTGGGTACATCATATAGAGAAGCCACTCGATCAATTTCTATCGCACTCGGATCGGCCACACAGTGTTTCAGCGCATTATCTGCAGCTAGACGTGCAGCGTAGCTTTCTGCAGCGCCCGTTACCCCACCACCAGCATCATGATACGCTCTGTCGTGTGTCACACAACAGGCCTCCCAAGGTGGGTGCGCACCTTGTAACACTTCAAAATCAGGGAACACATCTGCCACGACGCGCCAACTCCAAGACATGCCGCCACTGCAGCCATCGGTTTCAAAGGGAGCCAGTTCCGTTCCTTGCGTTGCCATAAGCGCCATCAAAGACCGATGCGCTGGCATCTCAAAACCGCGCGACACATCGCTGAACGTGCTCTGCTCTTGTGCGTTGAGGCCCAAGCCTGCGCATGTGAACAAAACGACGGCGCGCACTCTCATATCTCGGGCACCGTTTCCGGGGTGAGATCAAACACAAAGCCGACCGCATCGCCGAGGCGCAGCATCACCCGTTCTGGCGTACTCAGCGTCGCATAATGTTCGATCACATCTCGCGCGGTTTTCGGTCTGTCTGTTATCAACCCGTCGACCCCAAGTGAGATCATCCGCGACATCATGAGCGGGTCATTGACCGTCCAGACGTAAACATCTTTATCCACGAGATGCGCCTTTTGCAAAAGCCCCGCAGACACCCGCGCGGCACTGATCGCGACAAAGTCACCCTCAAGTCCCGACAGGTCGCCGATCGCCGTCGCAGCCAGCACGCCGCTGCGCCAGTCGGGACGCAAGCTGCGCATTTTCTGTACAGCAGGGTACTTGAGAGACATGGTGGCGATGTCACCTGCCATCTGCGCGTCCTCGACCAGCGCGATCACACGGTTTTCCAGATCAACGTCATGGCCATAATATTTGAGCTCGATCAACAGGTTGGAGCGGCCCTTTACTGCCGCCAGGACGTCGCGCAAAAGCGGTGTGCGCTCGCCCGCATATGAGGGGTCAAACCAACTGCCAATGTCGATTTCGTCAAGCTCGGCACGGGTCACGTCCCACACTTTCGTCGCCACACCGGCTGATTTCATGAAATCACTGTCATGCACAACAATGATTTCGCCGTCCGCACTTTCCTGCACATCTATTTCAACCCAGTCCGCGCCATCTTCAACCGCTTTGATGACAGCCGCCATGGTGTTTTCCGGCCGCGCGCCAGCAGCGCCGCGATGCCCGATCACCTCGACATCATGGAGCCCTCCAAACTGGTTGGACGCAACACCGGAGGCCAAAAGGCTTGCCAAAGCGACGCCTGCCGCCACCAGCGACACAATCGCGTAATTTGACGAATAGCCTGATACAGTCACGTCTCTCTTTGCCAGGCGCGCTTCGAGGCTGCGTTCAAATTCCTCGTTCAGAATATCAGCCAACGCCCCATTTGCGATGGCCGCCAACACAGCGTTGAGCACTAGCCAGATCACCAGCAAAATACTTGTCACCATGAACGTCGAGCGCAAGTTTTCACCAAAGACTTGCGGCACTTCTGCAAGCAGTACCCCGACGATCGCAACCAGTATGCTCGCGAGTATAGAACGTAGGATGATCCAGGAAACGATGCGTTGGGTAAGGTCCAACCGATGGCCTTGCATTTTTGCCTTACTCTCAGCAAAAGCGCGGCGGGGCGCTTTGAGATCAAAGACGCAAAAATGCAGCGCGATGGCCCAGGCGCTTACCTTCTTGAGCAGGATAATGGCCAAGGCGGAAAGGCATAAGACGCCAACTGCAACGGATAGCTTGTATTCAAACGGCGTGTTCGCAAGGTAGAAATTGATGTCATGTTCACGCATAAGATAGGCCGCTGTCAGACCAGCCAGTGCCACAAATGGTAGAGCCACCAGCAAAACCCGCAACAACACGTGACTTGCAATCATCAGCAAACGCGGCAGCGCGTGGATGAGAAAGTGCAGTGCAGCCCCCAGTGCGCGTGTCGGGCCGTGCACCTGCGTGCGTAGCACGGCCGTCATTACCGACACTTCGATAACCGCCGTCACCAGAATGCACGACCCGACAACCAACAGCGCAATGAGGCCAACTGGCGTCAAAAGAAAGCGCGCGATATCCTGATCTGTCAGCGCGGACTGACCTGAAAAGGACAGCGCGACGGCCAACATACCACCGATCAGAGGAACCAGAACAGCGGTGCTTACAAGGCGCACAAATAGCCGCACCGCCAATAGTGGCATCCAAAGCCGGACGGCTTCCCGGTAGCTGACAATCGTTTGTGAAAGCATGGCGACGCCTTTGCGAAGATACACCGCCTAGGACAACAGGAACCCAAGCGCCATGCAAGTGTTTAGGTAGGTTACAATCATTTTAGACGTCGTGCGGGTTCTTTGGTTTTCCCGGACCGAATCGGCGCAGGAACGTCCCGTAGGAAAACCCCATATCGTGGGTGTGACACAACTTTTGCCCGCTGGTCTCAGTAAAAAGCGCCAAACCGCCCCAGGTGATCTTAAGGAAATACCCGTGCTTGCGCAGGCGCTTGTCCAAATCTTCCCAGCTTTTCGCTTCGGCCATGTCGCGAAACAGCAGGTTTTGCAGGGCGAAAACCAGTCTTTCACTGGCACGCACAGGCCGAGACTTGATCCCTTCCTTTGTGGCAAGCTGACCCGCCACAAGACCTTCCACTACCCGCGCGACTGTATCTTCCCTTGCGCTCGCAAGGTCTTGGACAGCCCGCACGAGTTCGGCCGGCAGCTTCAGGTTCATTTCACGTACACTCATACGTCACAGACTTGCTTAAACTTGGTAAAAAAAAAGTTAAAACCGCTCAGCTCTCAGCACTTCGCAGTCCACAATTGTGACGACACCGATATGTTTCTCGACCACTTCGAAAGCCGCGTCCAAAAGACTGTCCAGACGCTCTGGTCGGATAATGCAGACAACCTGCACCATACCGCTGGCGCGACCAATCTCTCCCGATCGGACCCAGTCCCCGGAGCGCCCCGAGCCCCCGAGGACAGGTAGAACAGTGTAGCCAGTGACGTCTGTCGACTGCAGCGCATCGGTCAGCCGTGACTGCATGATCGCTTCTATGGTGATTTCCACGCGCTTGGCTTGGTGTGTGCGCATTGTGATCAGGCTCCTGTGAGGGCTGAGGCGACCGCAACATAGAGCGGAATTCCCAGCGTCAGGTTAAAGGGAAAAGTGACACCCAGCGATAGCGTCAGATAGATCGACGGGTTTGCTTCTGGTAGCGCCACGCGCATGGCAGCAGGCACAGCGATATAGGAAGCGGATGCCGACAGAACCATAAGCAGTGCCACGCCGCCTGTCGACAAGCCCAAAGCCAGACCAAATAGTGCGCCAAACGTGCTGCCAATGATAGGCATTATTATGCCAAAGGCCAACACACCAGGGCGGAGAATACCGCCCCCACCACGCAGGCCACGCCCTGCCACAAGCCCCATATCCAACAGGAAAAGGCACAGAACGCCCTTAAACGGGGCAACGATGAAGCTTGAGATTTCGGCAAGCCCCTCTTCGCCCGTCACCCATCCGATAAAGAAAGACCCGACCAGCAGCACAATGGAGCCGTTCAACATTATTTCACGCCAAAGCTGGCTATCCATGCGCCGACCTCCGCCACCACGGGATATGAGCCAAAGTGCCGACAGAATCGCAGGGGCTTCCATCGCAGCCGCAACCGCCACCATGTATCCTTCTGAGGAGATGCCTGAACTTTGCAGCACCGAAGTTGCAGCAACAAATGTCACGATCGAAATGGATCCGTAGTGGGCCGCCACAGCTGCGGCATCGAGCCTGCTGAGCCCAGTCATGACCTGCAAGAGCCCGAACGCGATGAGGGGCAGGCACGCAGACAATATGAGGCCTGCAACGAGGGTCAGACCAAGCTTAAGATCAATCCCATGTGCCGCAACACTGACGCCGCCTTTGAAGCCTATCGCAAAGAGCAGATAGATTGAAAGCGCCTTGGCCGCCGCTTCGGGCACGCTGAGATCAGAGCGCGCGAGGGAGGCTGCGACACCCAGCGCAAAGGACAGAATGATGGGCGACAACAGATTGTTGGCCGCCAACGTCAGTATCTGCTCCATATGCGCCTCCGTATCAGGTTAAGAGGCGTGTAGGCGGCTTTGAACCGCGCTTCAAGACGCAATCCGGTGCGCCTAAACCGGGTAAAAGCGTTCGTCGTCCATGTTGAAGTATTCCAGGCCACCTTCACCGATATCGGTCCAGAGCCCATGCAGACTGAGTAGACCGCTCTCAACGCGCGATTGTACAAAGGGAAACGTCATGAGGTTTCGCATACTAACAAGCACAGAGTGTTTTTCCAGCTGCTGCGCCTGCACTTTGGGATCGTTTTCGGCAGCCACCAACGGATAGCTCGGCTTTAGAATGTCCATCCAGCGTCCGATGAAACTACTTTGTTCCTCCAGGGCCGGTGCATTTCCCTGACACATATCAATACAGCCTTGTACGCCCCCGCACCCTGAATGCCCGAGGACGATCACATGCGCCACATTCAACACGGTGACCGCGTATTCCACAGCCGCAGAGGTGCCATGCGGCTCCCCATCTGGTTCGCACGGCGGCACAAGGCTGGCAATGTTTCGGTGAATAAAAAGCTCGCCTTCATCCGCACCAAATATACTGCTGGGGTGAATACGGCTGTCACAACAGGAAATCACCATGGCGCGGGGGTGTTGCCCATCGCGTGCAAGATGACGATACCAGGCTTGATTGTCCTTGTATCCGGTGGCTTTCCACCCGTGATAGCGCTGCACTAAGTAGTTTGGCAGCGGTTTTGCGTTCAGCATTGTCTGTTTCTCTTGCACACTGTTCTCGGTATCTTAAACCTAATTCTAATCGAATTCGATAGGAAACATATCGCCATCTAAACCCTTTAGTCAGGATTTGGGGGCAATTTGCTCATGTGCCGTGGGGGCATCAAAGGGTGAGAAAAATGGACCACGTCCTGAAAATCAGGCTGAATGAAACCGTGCATGTCGATCATGACAGGCTTGGAGCGCTCTACACAGAATTGGGGGAGTCTGCCGCTGAAGACGTCGTATGCCGCGCAATGGAAGAACTTGCGCTGCGTCTGTCACACTGCAGCAGGCTTCACAGTGTCCAGGAATGGGATGAGCTGCGCAAATGTGTGCGGTCACTGATCGCAATTTCCGAACAAATCGGAATGCTGGTGCTGGCAAGGGTCGCCAATGACGTTATCGAAACGTTGGATGCAGGTGACACCCCAGCTATTTCGGCAACGCTGGCGCGTTTGCTGCGGATCGGTGAACAGTCTTTGACCGCTATCTGGGATTTGCAGGACATCACAATCTGATCTCTTGCACCGGACGGTGATACGGCTAGGTTTATGGAAAATGGCTCTGAAAGGCGTTTTCCATGATCTCTTTGTTTGCAGATGCTGCTGAGGCAGCAACCCCACTGCACATCATCCATCAAGACGCCTTTGAAGAATGGTTGGCCACGCAACCGCAAGAGATTGCCGGTTGGGTGGAAGCACACGGCTTTTCCGGGCGACTAGGGCAAGCTTTGACCGTGCCCAATGGTCAGGGTGCTATACACATGGCACTTGCTGGCTATGGCACGGTGCAGAGCCGCCGACGCGCACGCTTTCATCTTGCCGCTGCAGCCGGGAAACTGCCAAAAGGGTGTTACCAGATTGCCTCGGGCCTTGCCGCGTCAGACGCAGAAAACGAGGCGCTGGGATGGTTGCTCTCAAGCTACCGGTTTGAACGCTACAATGACGCAGCGCCACTTGCTGCGCGCCTGCAGTGCCCCGTTGGTGTCGATGCACAGCGCCTTGAAGCGATTGCAACAGGCGAAGCGCTGACCCGCGATCTGATCAACACACCTGCAAATGATATGGGTCCAGCGGAACTCGAAGCTGCGGCGCATCAACTCGCCGATACACATAACGCATCTTTCACTGTGATTGCCGGCAACGATTTGCTGGACCAAAATTTCCCGCTTATCCATACGGTTGGACGCGCAGCAAACCGCGTGCCACGACTCATTGACCTGCGCTGGGGGGATACTGGCCCGGCCATAACATTGGTTGGCAAGGGCGTTTGCTTCGACACCGGTGGTCTCAATTTGAAACCTGGCGCATCCATGGGATTGATGAAAAAAGACATGGGCGGCGCGGCGAATGTGCTGGGTTTGGCACATATGCTCATGGCCACCGGGCAACAAATACGCTTGCGCGTTTTGATACCCGCAGTTGAAAATGCGGTTTCTGGCGACGCCTTTCGTCCTGGTGACATCCTGCCATCGCGCAAGGGTTTGACGGTGGAAATCAATAATACGGATGCGGAAGGGCGATTGGTGCTAGCGGATGCGCTGGCCTACGCACAGGAAGAAACACCTGATCTCATCCTTTCCATGGCAACCCTGACAGGCGCAGCGCGGGTGGCTGTCGGACCCGATCTCGCACCTTATTATGCGGACCATGCGGGTTTTGTATCTGCGCTTGAAGCTGCGGCTACAAAGACGTGGGACCCTGTCTGGCGCATGCCGTTTCACACGCCTTACGAAGCGATGATCGAGCCCGGCATTGCGGATCTTGATAATGCGCCCAAGGGCGGATTTGCTGGCTCCATCACTGCGGCACTGTTCTTGAGGCGCTTTGTAGGCGACAGCCCCTATGTTCATTTCGACATCTATGGCTGGAACCCAAGCGATGCCCCTGCGCGCCCCAAGGGCGGCGTCGGGCAAGCCACGCGGGCTTTGCTAGATGCGTTACCAAGGCTTGATTTCGCGTGACCGACCAGCGCACAACGCCCCCGCCCGACCACGTCACGATGGATGAAGCCGCACAGGTGCGTTGGCCTATTGTTGATCTGACGCGCGGACCAGATGGTCCGCGGGACCGGCAGCTTTTATACGGAGACGCGGTTACAATTCTGAACGCCGCCGAAGGGCATAGTCTGATCCGTTCCCACAAAGATGGCTATTGTGGCACGGTGCCTTCTGCCGCGCTGGGGGAACCGGTTGCATCAACCCATCGCGTCACCGCACGGGCCACACAGGCCTATTCTGCGCCAGATATCAAATCGCGCGAGACCGCGACGCTCTCGTTCGGGGCATCCCTCGCAGCGCGTTCCCAAACGGCGACTTTTATCGAAACTGAGCTTGGCTTTTTACCCCGTCAACATGTGCACACCACAGACGCGCATGCCACGGATCCCGTACGCATCGCAGAGATGTTTCTAGGCACTCCCTATCTTTGGGGCGGCAATTCCTTTCTGGGCATTGACTGTTCAGGTCTCGTACAAGCCAGCCATCTGGCCTGCGGCATGCCCTGCCCTGGCGACAGCGATCAGCAGGAAGCGCAGGTCGGAGAAGCGCTGCCACCCGATGTCCCCTTGCAGCGCAATGATTTGCTGTTCTGGAAAGGTCATGTGGCGCAGATTACGGATAGTGAAAACCTGATCCATTCGAACGCAGGCTATATGGCCGTGGTCTATGAACCCATCGAAGAGGCGATTGCACGCATCAGATCACAGGGCGACGGGGAACCAACGGGGCGCAGACGGCCGTTCTTACTGTAGCCGCACGCCTAGTCGACTGCGCGAATCAACTTGCGCTCCAGCACCCGCAAGACGGTTTTCAGATCCTGGCCTCGCCGCATGATCTGACCATCCATGCCGACGACCGCGTACATTCCTTGTTTGTCGCGCAGTTTGGGTCGCTTTTCGATCCGATAGAGCGGTGTCTCTGCCGTGCGGCGAAAAACAGAGAAGACGGCAACATCTCGCAGGCAGGAAATCCCGTAGTCGCGCCATTCCCCGGCGGCGACGAAACGGCCGTAGAGGGACAGAATGACCGACAGTTCTGTGCGGTGGAATGCGACCTGGCTTGGGGGCAGCTGGTGCAGGTTATCGGACGATGGTGTCTGAATGTTCATGACACCAGACTTGCGCTGTTACGCTTATAAATCAAGCCCTAAGCACATCGCGGTGCCATTCGTCATGCATACGGCAAGTGCCGCGCAGATCTTCAGGCATATGCCCCCTGACAAAACCAGCCAGAGGACATCAAATGGCCATGCGCATAAAACAGCCACAGGCGCTGGCCATCCTCGGTCTCGGTGATCCAGTAATCGCGCACGCCGCTGCGCCAGTTCGGATCATCCAGCCACCATTCGGGCGCAATCCGTTCCGGGCCAAGCGCATGGACCTGCCGCAACCGCTGACCCCGCCAGCGAAAGACATCCGGCACCTTGGGCGTATCCGCCGCCTGCACGGGTTCTGGTTGCCAGATCAGCAAGGGGCGCGGGTTTGGCGGGGTGGGCCAATCCCCTTGATGCGGCTCGGACCAGGCCGCGGCCAGCACGCTGGCAGTTTTTTCTGGGATATGGCTGGAGGCTGGCGTCACGCGTGTGATCGCTTCAAGACCGACACGCGCCCCAATGCGACCAATCAGATCATCCATCGCCGTGTTATCCGCCAGGCGGCTGTTCACGGCGGCTCCGGCTTCCATATGTCCGACGGGGGTGCGGGCATGGATCGGCTCTGTCTGCAGTGCTTCAAGCCGCAACATATCGATCCCGAAACCGGCATCAATACTGTCGAGCTTGAGCACGATGAGCGGGCGTATCCGCTCAGGGTCACGGGTCGCGCGCGCCAGACCGACTTCAATCGACTGCACATCCTGATCTGTGCGGAACCCTTGGAAAAGAACGCGTCGCACCCCTCGGCCCTTTGCATGAAGTTGCGCGCAAAACCGGGACAGAAGCCGATCAAGACCGGCCAGAATATCATCCTCCAGCCCAATCGGATCGGGCAGTGTCAGGCGCACGGCAAAATGATCGGGCGCGCGGGCGGGAGAGACCGGTTCAGGCGCAGACCCCATCGCCTGATCCATGCGCATCACCAAACCACGCCCGAAGCGGCGCGCGAGGCTGGCACGCGGTTGCCCCAGCAGATCGCCCACCCGTCGGATGCCAAGCCGGGACAGCTGCCCTGTGGTATGGCTGTCAAGCCGAAGGGCCGCCACCGGCAACGGGCTGAGTGCAGAATAAGTCTGACCCGGGGCCGCGATGCGATGCGTCTGCCCTTGTGTGCCCAGCGGGACAGGTGGCGCTGCCCCACCCTTGGTCCAGTGCCGCCGTTTGCCCGCACGGGCGCGGGTCGCGCGGGCCTCCTGATCAATCGCGTCGCCGCTGCGATGTGAAAGCGCCTCCTGCCCGGCAAAACGCGCCAACGCCCAAGCCGCACCACGGGTGTCAGCCAACCCCATGCGAACAGACAAGCCGAGATCCGCGCAATCCTGCTGCACCACCGACAAAAGCGGCATCTCACCCCCGAACAGATGCGCGCATCCTGTCAGGTCCACAACCAGCGCATCGTCTGCTTCGGTCGCGACCCAGGGGCTGAATTTACCCGCCCAGCGCTGAACTGTGGCCAGAAACGCAGCTTCTGCTGGTGTACTGCGCGCACGCGTGACCAACCCGTCGCACATGGCATGGGCATCTCGCACCGGCTGCCCAACCCGCAATCCAAAGTCGGACGCCATCGCATTCAGTGACGACAGCACTTGAGTGTTATGCTGCTCCTCCACCACCCCAAGCGGCACATCGGCCAGCACAGGGTTCCGGCGCATCAGCCGATCGGCCCCAAATTGCGGGAACCACAAGGAGAGAATACGGCGGGTTTTCAAGTCTAGGGCACCCAGGGAGATTCGTTTGTTCTTTATTTGTTCTCATTTTGATACTCCCGAACGCGTGACGAGTCGAGTCCGCTTCAGGTCTGTTTTCACCACGATACCTCAGGCGCTAACGAGTCCCGTAACGTGCCATGAAGGTCTCCACCGCGTTGTCGACAACGCGCGTCACCTCTGCCTCAGAGACTGAACTGATGACACCAAAGATCAGCCGCGGCCATACATCCGCCTTGCACAACTCACCAAATTGATCCGCAGCAAGAACAGGATCATCCATCCGCAAAGCACCCCGTGCTTCGGCCTGCTTGAAGTAAGCCGCCATCTCGGAGCGGAAAACGGCAGGACCAGAATTATAGAATTTCTGCCCCAGTTCCGGGAAACGATCCGATTCAGCCACGCAAATACGGAAAATCCGCTGACCGAAATCCGAGGTTATGAAGCGCAGGAAGTGTCTGCCAGTTTGGCCCAACACCTCACGCGGTTCCGCATCCATGTCGATATTATCAAGCGCATCTCGCGCCTGGCGCTGGCATTCCGTGGTCGCCACCTCCATGAATAGCAGACGTTTGTCCGGGAAATAGCTGTAGAGCGTCGCCTTGGAGACCTCCGCAACACGCGCGATTTCATCGACACTGGCACCTTCGAATCCGTCAGTCAAAAAGACCTGCCGAGCTCCTTCCAGAACCTGATCGAATTTTCGGCCTTTTCGAATTGCCAGTGTTGCCCCGGTCATACCATCCCCTGAAGTTCTCCCATAAGTATAAACTGATCGGTTCAGTTCCCAAGGGAAAAGACGTGTCAGTTTTGGCGCATCGATTGAAAGGTGATCAAAAATTTCTTAGAATAATTCTAAGAGTGGAGATCAACGATATGCGCTTTTCCTTTTCCCGCAAAAGATTCTCGGACCTCACAGAGCGCGAAATTCTCGCACTTGCCATTTCCTCTGAAGAAGATGACGCGCGTATTTACCGTGGTTATGCCGAGCATCTGCGCGCCGACTTCCCCGACAGTGCCAAGATTTTCGAAGGTATGGCCGCAGCAGAGGACAAACACAGGCAACTTCTGATCGACCTGCATCGCACACGATTTGGAGACACCATCCCGCTGATACGGCGCGAGCACGTCGCAGGGTACTTCAACCGACGCCCCATCTGGCTGGTAGAGAGCTTGGGCCTTGAAAAAATCCGCGCTGAAGCCGAAGCGATGGAGCGCGCAGCACAAAGCTTTTACACACAAGCAGCAGCGCGCGCGACAGATGCCGCAACCCGAAGATTACTCGGGGATCTCGCAGCGGCAGAAGCCGATCATCAACGCATCGCCGAAACACTGGGCGCAGTGCACCTGACTGACGCTAATCGCGACACCGAAGAAGCCCAGGCCCAGCGTCAGTTTATCCTGACCTGGGTCCAGCCAGGCCTTGCAGGACTAATGGACGGATCCGTGTCCACACTCGCGCCGATTTTCGCCACGGCTTTTGCAACGCATGATACCTGGACGACCTTCCTTGTGGGCCTCGCAGCCTCTGTTGGCGCGGGTATCTCGATGGGTTTCACGGAAGCCGCCTCTGATGACGGCGCGCTTTCGGGGCGTGGATCACCGATCAAACGCGGTTTTGCTTCAGGTATCATGACGACTCTGGGCGGGCTCGGTCATGCTTTGCCCTATCTGATCCCGGATTTTTGGACTGCGACCATCACTGCGATTGTGGTTGTGTTTTTCGAACTTTGGGCCATAGCGTGGATACAGAAGAAATACATGGATACCCCCTTCATGCGTGCGGCACTTCAGGTCGTTCTGGGCGGTGCACTGGTGTTTGCGGCAGGTGTTCTGATTGGATCCGGATAGCGAAAGGATCGCGCGCCCTGCGTGCTGAACATGATTGAAATTTTTCTCAAAACAATCCCGTTTTTCGCACTTATCGGGCTTGGTTACTGGGCGGGCCGCACGCGTTTCTTCACCGAAGAGGCCACGGCATATCTGACGAAATTCGTCTTTTACTTTGCCCTCAGTGCCATGCTGTTTCGCTTTGCCGCCAACCTAAGCTTTGCAGATGTCTGGGATCCTGACCTGATCGCCGGATATCTGGTCGGCACCGTCGCCGTCTATCTGATCGCTACCATCGTCGCGATGGCACGCGGTCAAAGTATCGCCACGACCGCTGTCGAAGCCCAATGCGCGGCTATCGGCAATGTCGGGTTCCTGGGAATACCGATGCTTGCACTTTTGCTGGGGGAGAAATCCGTTGGCATCATCATGATGGCGCTTTCAGTCGATCTGATCGTCTTCTCCAGCCTGATCGTGATCCTCATCACTGGTTCACGCGATGGGCGCTTCAGCTTGAGCATTCTGCGCAGTATCATGCTGGGTTTGGTGAAGAACCCCATGATCCTGGCAATGTCCGCAGGGCTGCTCTGGTCCGCGTTACAAATCCCGATTCCAACACCCATGAATGAGTTCCTTGCCATTTTAGGCGGTGCCGCAACGCCCGGCGCGCTGTTCGCCATCGGTGCTTCGTTGGCCTCAAAATCAGCCGAGCGCCTGTCAGTGGCCGTGTGGCTGAGTTTTTGCAAGCTGGCGCTGCACCCGGCCTTTGTAGCCATAGGCGTTCTGGTGCTATTTCCCGTGGACCCCTACACAGCAGCCGTTGTCATCTCGGCCGCAGCTTTGCCAGTTGCGGGCAACGTCTACATTCTGGCACAGCACTACGGTGTCGCACCCCAGCGCGTGTCTGCGACCATTTTGGTTTCAACAGTGATTAGCATCGTGACTGTCAGCGCCATCATTGCATCGGTTTCACCGGGCTGACCTGCTAGGGCTTGCCGCCTGCGCCCCCACAGGCTAGCCAATATGCAGGGAAACAGGGAGAGACGCAGGATGGAAACAGTATCAGAGAACGCATGTTTTGGCGGGACACAGGGTGTCTACACCCACAGCTCAAGCAGTTGCGCCTGCGACATGACATTTGCGCTCTTCCAGCCGGAAGAAGCTCAAGATGGTCCGGTGCCGCTTTTATGGTTTCTCTCTGGCCTGACCTGCACCCATGAAAATGCAATGGTCAAAGCCGGTGCTCAGTCTTGGGCCGCCGAGCATGGTTTGGCGCTGGTTTTTCCCGATACCTCTCCACGCGGCGAAAGTGTCGCGAATGACGATGCCTATGATCTGGGTCAGGGGGCGGGGTTTTATGTCAACGCGACCCAAAAGCCCTGGGCACAGCATTTCAGCATGTGGGACTACATTAGCGACGAATTACCAACCCTCCTGGGGAACACTTTCGCGTTGGACATGTCGCGCCAGGCGATTACGGGCCATTCTATGGGCGGCCATGGGGCGCTCACGCTGGCCATGTCGCTGCCGGGGCGTTTCCGCTCGGTCTCGGCCTTTGCCCCAATCTGCCATCCAACAGCCAGCGATTGGGGGCGCAAGCAGTTCGCGGCGTATCTTGGGGACGATCAAAGCACCTGGGCTGCGCATGATGCCACCCTACTGATGCGCTCAAATGGGTTCGACGGACCTATCCTTGTCGATACTGGAACGCAGGACCAATTCATTGATCTCTTGCAGCCTGAAGCCTTTGCCGAAGCGGTCAATGGCCGTCGTCAACAGGCCACGCTGCGTCTGCAAAAAGGCTATGACCACAGCTATTTCTTCATTGCGACCTTCATGGAAGAACACGTGGCCTTTCACGCAGACGCGCTCTACGCATGACAGCACTTTACATTGACGCCGATGCCTGCCCGGTCAAATCTGAAGCCGAACGCGTTGCAACGCGGCACGGCGTTCAGATGTACGTGGTCTCAAATGGTGGGCTCCGCCCCTCCCAGAACCCATTGGTCGAGACCGTCATTGTCGCGGACGGCCCGGACGTGGCGGACATGTGGATCGCCGCTCGATGCAGCACAGGCGATGTGGTCGTGACCGGAGATATCCCACTTGCCGCCAAATGTGTGGAGGCTGGAGCGCAGGTACTCAAGCACAATGGAGAAGCCTTGACGCAAGCCAACATAGGCAATGTGCTGGCCACCCGCGACCTGATGGCCGACCTGCGCGCGGCGGATCCTTTTCGGCAAGGGGGTGGCAAGGGGTTCGGAAAAGCAGACCGCTCACGCTTTCTTGACGCATTGGAACGCGCGCTGCGCAAGGCCAAAACCGTTGGATAGCAGGTGCTAAAGGGACAGGATATGACAATCGATCAAAAACCCGATGCAGTGATCTTTGATATTGGCAACGTGCTGATAGAATGGCATCCCGAACGGTTTTATGATGCGGAAATCGGGGAAAAACAGCGCCACGCCTTGTTCGAAGCTGTCGATCTGAATGGCATGAACGAAGGCATCGACCTGGGCGCACCTTTTCGCGAAACAGTGTATGCCAAGGCTGAAAAACACCCAGAATGGCGCGCAGAGATCCGCATGTGGCACGACCGATGGATCGAAATGGCACAACCTGTGATCGATCATTCGGTACGTCTGATGCGCGCATTACAAGCGCGCGGTGTGCCTGTCTTCTCACTGTCGAATTTTGGCGTTGAAAGCTACGACTTTGCCGCAACGCACTACACGTTTTTCGATGAATTTGACCGGGATTTCGTTTCTGGCCGTCTGGGTCTGATCAAACCCGATCTCGCGATCTATACCGTGCTGGAAGAAACTTCTGGCCTGAAAGGTGCTGCATTGCTTTTTACGGACGACCGGCCAGAGAATATCGCTGCAGCACAGCAGTTCGGTTGGCAAACGCATCTATTTGAGGGACCGCAAGGTTGGGCGGACCGATTGATGGCCGCGGGTCTTTTGCCCCAAGAGGAAGCCCAATGACAGATATTCCCGTAATCCCGTTCGAAGCTGGCGAAGCCCGGTTGGATTGGCTTGGGCTAACGGAAGCAATGGAGGCAGGGCACCGTTTGCCCAAAGCTGAGATCGCAGATACGTTCCTCTACCGTGATCCGGACACCTTGCTTAACCGGGCAGCCTGGATTGACGGTCTGGGACTGGCCGTGAAATCAGCTACCGTTTTCCCGGGCAACAAGGGCAGCGATGTGTCCACTGTCAACGGTGGCGTGACGCTCTATCATGACAAAACCGGCCTGCTGGAAGCGATCGTCGATTTCCATCTTGTGACCAAGTGGAAGACAGCAGGCGACAGCCTTTTGGCTGCACGCCATCTGGCCCGGCCGGACAGCCAGCGGATCCTCATTGTCGGCGCAGGCACCCAGGCAAGGGGACTGCATGCCGCCTATCATGCACTTTTTCCCAACGCTGCGTTCTCCGTCTGGAACCGCACCCAGACAAACGCCGAAGCGCTCGCTGATGAAATCCCCGGACTGGAAGTCGCAAGCGATTTGGAAACAGCCGTGCGCGCGGCGTGCATCGTTACCTCTGCGACCATGACGACTCAACCGCTTTTGCAGGGCGCGTGGTTTCAACCGGGACAACACATCGATCTCATCGGGGCCTACCGACCTGACATGCGCGAGGTGGATGACGCAGCCCTACAAAAGGCCTCTGTTTTTGTGGACAGTCTAGAAACTACGGTGGGGCATATCGGAGAATTCAAGATTCCAATAGAAATGGGTCAGTTCAACTCTGACGCCATTGTTGCGGACTACTACGCCCCTGAGCATTTCAAACGTACGAGCCCCGAAGAGATCACGCTTTTCAAAAACGGTGGGGGCGCGCATCTCGATCTGATGACAAGCCGCTATATTCTTGACAGGTGGCGGGCGCGCGCATGACGTTCTGGGTCCTGTTCGGACTGGTGATCGCGGTTCCGCTCGCCCTGCCCTGGCTGATCGAGATCAGTAGAGCACCCATCGACAAACACGCGCGAGCCAATGCACCGGGCGAACTTGTAAAGCTGTCGCGCGGGACGACGCATTTTCAATGGCGTGGCCCCGAAGATGGCCCTGTCATCGTCTGTGTGCACGGCCTGACGACGCCAAGCTTTGTCTGGAACAGTATTGCATCAACCTTGGCAAAATCGGGCTATCGCGTGCTGACGTACGACCTTTATGGCCGTGGGTACTCCGACCGCCCCTTCGGTGCACAAACGCCCGATTTCTTTTTGCGACAACTTAGCGAACTGCTCGACAGCCAAAGCATCGCAGAACCCGTTACCCTTTTTGGGTATTCCATGGGCGGCGCGATTACCACTGCTTTTGCTGCGGAATACCCCGACCGCGTTGCCCGCGCAGTACTGCTTGCGCCCGCAGGCATGCTGCCGGTACGCACGGAAAAGACGAAATTCATGCTGGAAACACCCGTGATCGGTACCTGGCTGATGATGATGCGCTATCCAGAAATGCTCCGCGCCGGGATCCAAGCCGAAGCGCACCTGCCCAAAACCGTGCCGGGCCTTGCCAAACTACAAGCGGCAGAACTTGATAACCGCGGGTTCTTGCCCGCCGTGATCTCCAGCCTCCGTGGAATGCTGAAGAACGAGTTTAAAACAGCGCATGAAACAATACATGCCTGCAAAATCCCAGTACTGGCGATTTGGGGCGGCGAAGACGACGTCATTGCCATCAGCGCAAAAGACAAGCTTGGCCAGTGGAACCCTGACGCGCTGCAGGAGGTCATCGCGGATGCGGGGCACGGTGTCGGCTATACGCATACCGATCAGGTTTTGGAATCAGTCGCCCGGTTTTTCGAAAAGACCGCCTAGGCCGTTCGCAACCCTTCGAGGCGTCTTTCGCGGATCGGCAGGTGGATGATCGCGCTGAAGGCGCCCACGGCGATACCGATCCACCAGACCATCGTGTAATCCCCATACACGTCATAAAGCCGCCCGCCCAGCCAGGCACCGAGAAAGCTGCCCAACTGGTGGCTGAAAAAGATAATCCCGTAAAGCGTTCCCATGTACCGCAGCCCGTAAATGTGGGCAATGAGCCCAGATGTCAGTGGGATCGTCGCCAGCCACAGACTGCCCATGGCGATGGAAAACAGAATGACCGAAATCGGTGTAATGGGAAATATGATAAAGAGGATAGAAATCACAGTGCGGGCCAGATAGATGCCCGCAAGCAGGTACTTTTTACTGTAGTACTTGCCAAGCCATCCCGCGATCAACGTCCCACCAATGTTGGCCAGTCCGATCAAGGATATCGCGACAGCGCCCAAGGCAGAGGTCGTACTGATGCCCATTTGATCAAGCATGCCTCCGGGCGCAATCGGTCCGCACAGTTCAGTCACGAAGGCCGGGAAATGCGCGGTAATAAAGGCCAATTGGTATCCGCAGGAAAAAAAGCCCAGAAAGATGAACGTGTAGGTCGGGTCTTTGAACGCTTTGACGAGGATCTGCCCCAGGCTTTCCTCCAGCTCAGCCTTACTGGCCATACGCGGTGCGCGCATCATCGGCAGTAACAGCAGCACGATCAGGATCACCACGGCAAAAATCAAGAAGATGGTTTGCCAGCCGAGAAACCCAAGCATCCATTCCGCCAAAGGAGGTCCAAAAATTTGTCCTCCACTGCCCGCCGCAGACACGATAGCCAGCGACATGGAGCGGTTTTCATCAGACGCCGCCCGCCCCACCACAGCGAGAATCACGCCAAAGCCGGTTCCCGCAATACCAAAACCGACGAGCCAAGCGTATAACTGATGCTCCAACGGCGTCGTCGAGGCCGCCGTCATAACAAGCCCAAGCGCATAGATCACTGCGCCCAGAACGATCGCCTTACGGTCGCCGATCTTTTCTGCCAACGCACCAAAGAAAGGCTGTCCAATCCCCCAGGCAAGGTTCTGAATGGCGATGGCCAAAGAGAATTCCGCGCGTACCCAGCCAAATTCTTCGGCAATTGGGATCTGGAACACACCAAATGCCGACCGGATCGCAAAGCTGATAACGATAATGGCGCAACCCACGATCAGAACAGGCGTAAAAAGAGGGGTGCGGGAGGGCATGGAAGATTCCTTGGTGTTGCACTCACCCTAGACACGTGCACCCGTCGGTCAATTCAGATGTTTTTGGTGCTGCTTCACAGATTGTGATATGTCGAATCTCTTTTCTCGCGCAGGCACACAAGTTATTGGAAGTCATGACTTCGCTCACAGAACATTACATGCAATTGACCCGTGACGGGGTGCTGCAGGAAGACCCCGCACAGGTCGCAGCCTTGCCAGAATTCGAACGCGTGCATGATGGCTTGCTACAGCCGGTCAAAAAAGGGTTATTTCGCAAAGCACCAGAGCCGCCAAAAGGCGTGTACTTTTGGGGTGGAGTCGGGCGTGGCAAGTCGATGCTCATGGATCTGTTCGTGGAGCATCTTGACAGTATTCCAGCGCGCCGCGTGCACTTTCATGCCTTCATGCAGGAAATCCATGCCGCCATCCATGAAGCGCGCAAGACTAATGTGGACGATGCGATTGCGCCCGTCGCTGCTGACGTCGCATCCTCCGTTCGCCTGTTGGCCTTTGACGAGATGCAGATTACGGATATCACCGATGCCATGATCGTCGGACGGCTTTTTGAAGCTCTGTTCAAGGACGGTGTTGTCGTCATCACCACATCAAACAGGCATCCTGATGAACTTTACAAGAACGGGCTCAATCGCGATCTGTTTCTGCCATTCATCGCCCTGATCAAAGAACGGATGGTGATGCATGAACTGGTCAGCCCGACCGACTACCGTCAAAACCGCCTGGGCGGACAACAGGTTTACTTCACGCCCGTTAATGCGGCCGCGCGACAAGCGATGGATACGGTCTGGACAGATCTTGCCGGAGGACCGGGCACGCCCTTGGTGCTGAGGGTCACGGGACGAGACGTTGAAATCCCGGCATTCCGCAATGGCGTCGCACGGGCGGGGTTTCATGACCTCTGCGGACGACATCTGGGGCCAGGTGATTACTTGGCGCTCGCGGACGCGACCAAAGTCGTGATGATCGATAACATCCCAACGCTGTCCCGCACCAATTTCAACGAAGCCAAACGGTTCGTGACACTGGTCGATGCGCTCTATGAAGCCAAGGTGCGGTTAATCTGTTCTGCTGCAGCGAAACCAGAGATGCTCTATCTGGAAGGCGAAGGCACATTTGAGTTCGAACGCACCGCATCACGTCTGCGCGAAATGCAATCGGAGGGCTGGGGCGGCTAGGTGTTTTCGCGCAAAACAGCGCCCGCCAAGTAAAGCGAGCCACAGATCAGAATGCGCGCATCAGGTGTTGCACCGACAATCTTAGTCAGCGCGCTTTTGACATCATCAGCTACGTGCGCCTTCATACCGGCAGCGCACGCCGCATCCGCGGTCTCTTGTGCGGTCAGGGTGCTGGGTTCACCCGGAATTGAAACAGCAATCAGCCCGTCACAGACCGCAGCAAGTGGCCGCATATAGCCACCCGTATCTTTTGTGTTGAGCATCCCGCAGATCAGATACGTGGGACGCAAGGGCAAACTTTTGAGATGTGCTGCCAGAGCTTCCCCCGCTGCCGGATTGTGACCGCCATCCAGCCAGATCTCGGCAGATTCAACAGTTTCAACCAGCCCGCCGTCACGCAGACGCTGCATCCGGGCGGGCCAAAAGGCTTGCGTCACGGCCGCCTCGCTAGCATCAGCTGTCACGCCCAGATGACGCAAGACAGTCAATGCCGCTCCGGCATTCATGATCTGATGCGCCCCTGGCAAGTTGGGCAACGGCAGATCCAAAAGCCCCGTGTCATCCTGATAGCTCATGCGATCCCGATCCGGCCCGACATGCCAATGCTGCCCATACGCCAAAAGGGGCGCCCTCTGTCGCGCGGCGATCTCTTCGATAACCGCCAAACCCTCAGGGTCCTGCCGCGAAACCACGCAAGGAACGCCTCGTTTAATGATCCCCGCCTTTTCCGACGCGATCTTGCCAACTGTGTCGCCCAGAAATTGTTCGTGGTCCATAGACACTGGCGTGATCACCGTCATCGCGGGCCGTTCGATGACATTCGTTGCATCAAGTCGCCCGCCCAGACCAACCTCAAGCAGTGTGAAATCAGCAGGTGTGCGGGCAAAGGCCAGGAGGGCAGCACAGGTGGTGATCTCGAAATACGTGATATCCGAGCCATTATTGGCGATGTAGCATTCATCCAGAACAGCCGTCAGATCTGGTTCCGAGATCAAGGTACCCGCCACCCGGATGCGTTCGTGAAAACGCGCCAGATGGGGGCTGGTATAGGCATGCACGCTCTTACCCGACGCTTCCAGCCCGGCGCGGATCATCGCCTGAGTGGAGCCTTTGCCATTCGTCCCCGCGATATGGATTACCGGGGGGAGATTATTCTGCGGGTTGCCTAGAGCATCCAGCAGCCGCCACATACGATCCAGCGTCAGATCAATGATCTTCGGATGCAACGCCATCATCCGATCTAGGATGACATCCGATGTGGCTGCCGTCATTTCTAAGCAGTTCCGTCAGTCTGTGGTGTCGCCGCGTCGCCGGATGCATCGATCGGATCAGGCGCAGGCAGATCACCGCGTACCGCTGGCGGCAGATCGAGCAACATCCGCGTAATGCTTATCAATTCGTCCCGCATCTGTGTGCGATGCGTCACCCGGTCGAGCATCCCGTGATCCAGCAGATACTCTGCCCGCTGAAACCCTTCGGGCAGTTTTTCCCGAATGGTCTGTTCGATCACGCGCGGCCCGGCAAAACAAATCAGCGCATTGGGTTCTGCGATCTGAACATCGCCCAGCATCGCATAGCTGGCCGTGACGCCGCCCGTGGTTGGATGGGTCAGCACAACAATGTATGGCAAGCCGGCTTCTTTCAGCATCTGAACAGCAACCGTAGTACGCGGCATCTGCATCAGGCTGAGGATCCCTTCCTGCATCCGCGCGCCCCCGGCAGCAGAAAACAGAATAAGCGGGCGTTTCAGTTTCACCGCCTCTTCTGCCGCCGCGATGATCGCATTGCCCACATACATGCCCATGGATCCTGCCATAAAGGAAAAATCCTGCGCCGCAGAGACGATAGGCGTGCGCCCGATCTCGCCACAGGCAACGAGCATCGCTTCCGCCTCTCCGGTTGTTTTCTGTGCGGAGCGCAATCTATCAGGGTATTTCTTCTGGTCGCGAAACGACAACGGGTCTGGTGTCGGAACGGGTACGGCAACTTCTGTAAATGTGCCGCCATCGAACAACGCCGTAAAACGATCGCGCGGCGAGATGTACATGTGATGTCCACAATTGGCGCAGACATTCAGATTGTCTTTTACCTCACGGTGAAACAACATCGTGCCGCACTCTGAACATTTGGTCCAAAGGTTGTCCGGTGTCTCTCGGCGCGAAAAGATCGAATTGATCCGCGGCCGGACATAGTTGTTGATCCAGTTCATTCCTCGACCCCTCTGGCGTCCCTGCGTCCTAGATAATCCGCTGTCCCGTAAAGTGCAATCAGCGTCGGATTGCCAGACGTGCCGCCAGCCACCCGACAAAAATCATCATGAATTCGACCGGCATCCAGGCGCGCACCGCCGCTTGATCAGACATTCCGAACGGACTGTGGTATAGAGAAAGGCCCGAAAGCCCATCCGGCATCGAAATGATGAGGATCGCAATCACGTTATTTACGAAATGCAGTGCGATGGCTGGGCCGAGCGTGCCCGCGCGTGCTGTGAGATCCGCCATGGCAATCCCGAACAAGGCAGACCACAGTGCAATGACCATCGCCAGTTCGCCCACCTGCGGCGTGTAATGGCCAAAACCAAACAGTGCGGCGGGTGCACCGATCCAGATCAGGGGCGATGCGAACCGGGCCGCCAGTTGTTGCTGAAGATAACCGCGAAAGAGGATCTCTTCTGCACTGACCTGAACCAGCACTGCCATGAGCGCAAAGGGCAAAACCAGTAACCATGATCCAAAGGAGACGTTCGGTTCAAGCGGCTCTTCCATGCCCCAAGGTGGGAGAAGGGCCAGCGCAACGTACAGGATCACCATCATCACCAGAACCGCCAGAAACTGCTGCACAAATAGCCGCAGATCCCCCAAAACATCCAGAAAGCCACGATGGTGCGCCACCCGCAGGGCCACGATCACACTGAAAATGATCAACCCAAAACTAAACAGCAAAAACAGCACTGAGAGCTGCGACGTCCCGCCATCCGCACCTGTCAGACGCGCGAACCCTTCAGCACCCAGCAAGGTGAAAAGTGTTTGTTCAAGAAACTGATAGCTCAGCAGGAAGACACCTGCGATGAGAATGACGCCCACAACAAGGCGCCATACCTGGGCAGTGTGGCGCGCCGGAGCCGCTAGAGCTTCGTGTGGCGCGTATGCGGTCGGATTGATCATGGCCGAGGTGTGCTACTCCGACGCCGGGGCGTCAACCCGTTGCTGCGGGTTATCATCTTTGCGTTCCTCGGCTTGCTCTCTGACGTTCACACGCGCCTCGCGCAGCAATTCCGCCGCACCCGACAAGTGGCTGGCTACGGTTTGCAGCAGGCTCATCAAGACCTGTGGATCGTCACCAATGACTGCACGGAACTGTTCCGCGCCGATCCGTAGGAATTGGCTTTCCTCACTTGCTATCAGATCAAGCTGTCGCGGCTCGTCCATGATTACTGCCAGATCACCAATCAACCGCCCCGGCTTAACCTCCGTTACGTCGCGACGTACACCATCATCGTCCCGGTAGCTCAGCATGCCTTTGCCAGAAAGGCACAAATAAACCGCGTCTGCACGCTCACCCATGGAAAAGATCTGCTTGTCCTTTGGCGTCTTGTACCATTGGGCCGCAAACGCCAACAGACGTTGTTGACTGGCCCCAAGCTCGGAAAAGAGATCAGTACGGGAAATAACCCGGATTTTCCGGCGCAAGTCGTCCGACCCCGAAGCGCCTTCGTCGTGCTCCTCCAGAGCGGTTTCGCCGTCAATCCGACCGTTCTTAATCTCTACAAAAAGATCGTAGGACGTCGGGTTTTCGAATTTGTCTTCGAGAAAGATCATCGTGGTCTTGGGCAACAACTCTTGCAGGCGGGCCCGTGCACCTTTGCGTGCAGCCGCGTCGTGACTGGCCAGCGCCTTGTCCAGGATAAGGATGTCCGGGCGCTTGATACCCGCGCGTGAAAAGGCGATGCGTTCCTGGAAAATACTGGCAATTTTGGATCCCCCGAGGCCTGTCTGAATGTCCAGCACAGTCTCCGCGACCAGACGCTTAAGCCCTTTCTCCTCGATGAGTTCGGCGACGATATCCTCGATCAGCTCGCCCTGAACACCTGCGATCGACGAGATCCGACCGTAAAGCGCGTTCTCCATCAAGGTCAGTCTGGGCAGATAATTCTCCGGCGCCACAGGCACAAAGAGATCCTGCATCCGCTCGCGCATTTCCTGGCTTTTCTCTCTGCGGATTTCAATGATCTCTTGTTTAAAGCTCTCAGGGAAACCTGGCCCGATCTGTTCGGCCGTAAATGCAAAAGGCACCGTCAACAGCAGCGAAAACTCGTCCTGCGAGATGGCATTATCACCCTTGTCTCTGCGCCGCGTGGCGATATCCACAAGCTTTTCGTACAGCTCTTCTTCGATCCCAAGCGCGGTAAACAAAGGATGTTTCGTCCCGTCCATACCAAACGTCTGGTGTAAAGTTTCGATCAACGTCTGAGAGATGGCAATGCCCTGTTCTGTAAGACCCAGCTCGGACAAAAGAGCGAGGAATCCAGCTTCGGTTGCCAATCCCTGTTGGGAAATCTGCTTTCGGGGCGCCGCAAACATCAAGTTACCGCCCAAAGGAATGGAGGGGTTGAACGCGTCAGGATGAAAGCGGTTGACCAGACTGTCCAATCCACGCTCAACGAGCTTTTCGTGCACTTCGTCGCGCAATCCCACCAATCGATCCGCGAGTTCTTGATGCTTGTCGAGATCAAGGATCGATTCAAGCATGCTGCGGAAAATGATGTCTTCTGTCGCCATCGCTTCAACAAGGTTGAACCACCAGCCTCGGATCTCGTCCTCCGAATTCAACCCCGCCAGACCGGGATCAAGCCAGTCGGCTTTGGTGCTGTCGAGACTGTTGCCGGTTTTCTCCGCCTCCATCGCATAGCGATCTTTTTTGCCCGGGTCCCAAAGCACCGTCTTTGGGCTCGATTTTAGGGGCATCAGGAGATTATCCGCCAACGTTCCGTCGAAAAGATAGGGCCGCGAGTGTGCATAGCCGATCCGCGCCGCGATCACCGCTTGGTGCAAATCGTTCAGAGCCTTACCAGAAACGGTGATGTCACCACGTGCAGGCAGCACTTCGCGCGCAAGAAGTTCGGCAAAAGCGCTGCGTTCAATCTGGCTTGACGCCTGCACCGCCACTTTGGCTCCGGCAGGAATCTCAAGGTCAATGTTCTCGAGCACTGCGTTGCCATCTGCATTGCGCACCGTCACATTTCGCATCGATATGCTACCATGAAGGTGCGGCACTTCCGCTGGCGCACCCTCAAAAAGGTCTTCTTCGATCATGTTTTTGGGGGCAAATCGTTCTGTCACGATCTCCCAGCGCAGTGACATATCCTGCACCTGGTTGTAATAGGTCAACAACTCTTTCCAAGGGCTCGACAGATCCTTGTAAGCCGCAAGCGCCGCCACAAGTGCACCCACTGTAATGTCGCCCCGGATCGCCAGCAAACCGCCCACGGAGTAGAAAAAGAAAGGCGTGAGCTGCGTGATGAAGTTGTTGAGGAACTTCATGAAGAACTTTTTCTGGTAGATCTGAAAGCGGATCTCGAACAGCAGGCCGAGCCGGTCGGTAAAAACCGCCAGACGGTAGCGCCAACCACCATTGGTGCGCAGATCCGTGATGCCTGCGGCTGTTTCACCAATTTCCGATGCCAATCCGCGCACCTGAACGATGCGCTTTTTGTTCAACAGGTTGATCTGTCGCTGTAACATCGGGATCAGCCAAGCCTGAAGCGGAATGAGCGCAATGCCCGCCAGTCCGAACCAGATACTTTGAGCAAACAGGAAAGCGACAATGATCAGCATCTGGCCGAACTGGAAGACAGGTTGTGCCACCGCATCACCCATCAACCCGCCCATCGGCTCTGCTTCAGATGTGACCATCGACACCAGTTCACCCTGACTGGTTGACTTAAAATAGGCACTCGGAAAGCGCATCATGCGACCGATCAACTGATACCGGAATCGCCGCAGTAATCTTTCCGCCAGCACGCCTTTCATGGTGTTGAGGCGCATTTTCAGAATTCCATGCACCAGAACAGCACCGAGATAAAGCGCACATAAAATTAAAAGGAACTGAGTCTGGGACACCTCGATATCGTTCCACATGTCAATGATCGCCGAATCGGCCCCAATCGCGTCATTGATGATGCGTTTGGGCAATTCCAGCGTCGCATAGAGAAATGGAAACGTGAAAATCGTGAAAAACAGCAAGAATAGCTGCTCACGCCTAGAGTACTTCCAAATGAACGAGAAAATCGAGTGTTCCATAAACCGGCTTTCGACTTGGGCCTGAAGACAGGTCGACTGGACCCGCAGAACCACGGCAGCAGTTGCCTGAAGCTCAATTTATGATCGTAAAGAGTGCAATACAACCAGACATATAAAAAGCGCGTGTCGGCGGAGCGTGCTTGCAGGCCCTTGGGCGGTTGGTTATTCCGGTCACAACAGTCTTTGAGGGGAGAATTTCATGTCTACGCCGCGTTTTGACAAATCCAGATTGCCTAGCCGCCACGTGACCGAAGGGCCCGCACGCGCGCCGCATCGGTCATATTATTACGCCATGGGCATGACGGATGAAGAAATCCATCAGCCATTAGTCGGGGTCGCGACATGCTGGAATGAGGCTGCGCCCTGTAACATCGCCCTGAACCGTCAGGCGCAGGCCGTGAAAATGGGCGTAAAACGCGAAAGCGGCACCCCACGCGAATTCACAACCATCACCGTCACCGACGGCATTGCCATGGGCCATGAAGGGATGCGCTCGTCATTGGCATCACGCGAGGCGATTGCGGACACCGTAGAGCTGACTATGCGCGGCCATTGCTATGACGCGATCGTGGGTTTAGCGGGCTGTGACAAATCCCTGCCGGGCATGATGATGGCGATGATCCGGCTGAATGTGCCATCCGTCTTTCTTTACGGCGGATCGATCCTGCCCGGTCGTTTAAACGGCAAAGACGTGACCGTGCAAGACGTCTTCGAGGCCGTCGGTCAGCACCAAGCAGGCAATATGACCACCTGCGAGTTGGAAAAACTCGAAGCCGTCGCTTGTCCTTCGGCTGGTGCCTGCGGCGGGCAATTTACCGCCAACACCATGGCTTGTGTTTCCGAGGCAATTGGCCTCGCGCTGCCAAATTCCGCAGGCGCGCCAGCGCCTTACGAAAGCCGCGACGCCTATGCGGAGGCCTCTGGTGCGGCCGTTATGAACCTGATCGAGAAAAACATCCGTGCGCGCGATATCGTGACGCGTCAGTCACTAGAGAACGCGGCGCGCATCGTGGCCTGCACAGGTGGTTCGACGAACGCCGGGCTACACCTGCCCGCGATGGCGCATGAGGCTGGCATCGATTTCTTCCTCGACGATGTCTGTGAGATTTTCCGCGATACGCCCTACTTCGTCGACCTTAAACCCGGCGGGCAGTATGTGGCCAAGGACATGTACGAAGCAGGCGGCGTACCGGTCGTGATGAAGGAATTGCGCAGGGCAGGGCTGATCCACGAGGACTGCATGACCGCCACGGGATATTCGATTGGAGAGGAGTTGGACAAGGTCTCCCTGGAGGCAGACGGACGCGTTGTACATCCGGTGGAAACCCCCCTTTCGAAAACCGGAGGCGTTGTCGGTCTGAAGGGCAACCTTGCGCCAGAAGGGGCGATTGTAAAGATCGCAGGCATGGAGCCACAACATTTGCTGTTCACCGGTCCCGCGCGCGTGTTTGAGTGCGAACAAGACGCTTTTGACGCGGTGCAGAACCGCGCGTATGAAGAAGGCGATGTGTTTGTCATCCGCAACGAAGGCCCCGCGGGCGGCCCTGGTATGCGCGAAATGCTCGCCACAACCGCAGCGCTTTCTGGTCAAGGCATGGGCAAAAAAGTAGCCCTCATCACGGACGGTCGGTTTTCCGGAGCGACGCGCGGTTTTTGCGTTGGTCACGTGGGTCCAGAGGCTGCGCATGGTGGCCCCATCGCCATGTTGAAAGACGGCGATTTGATCACTCTGAACGCCATAGAGGGCACAATTTCCGTCGATCTATCCGAGGATGAATTGGCAGAGCGTAAGGAGTCTTGGAAAGGTCCGCGTCCCACGATTTACGGGGCAGGCGCGCTCTGGAAATATGCCAAGCTGGTTGGCCCGACGTATCTCGGTGCTGTGACCCATCCTGGCGCCAAGGAAGAAGGCCACGAGTATATGGAGCTATAACCCTAGAAAGCGCGGCTCAGCCCAGAATTGGAACCTTCGAGGATCGCAATTTGAGCCGCGTTTTCTACTTGAATCGGCAAAAATAGAAAGCCAAAGCTACCAATCGTGACTTAGCGGGTTTGAAGAAACCCAAACCAGTACATCTGGAAACTGAGTGATAAAAAACGGATTTCCATGCTCACCACAAACGTCCTGAGCGCACTTAAGCTAGTCTTTTTGCCTACGACGAAGGTATGACTTTTGTCAGTCTTTTCGCAGGGCAGAACCTAGCTCTACTGAACAAGGTCAAAGAACTTTCTTGGCTCATTGTCCCAAAGATGATGCCTTCAAACGCAGATCAATAGGCCTCATACACGGCACGGATTGCGGAAAACTCCGCGCCGAACAACAAATAGAGCCAGACGAAACTGCAAAAAACGCAAAAGCCTGCGAAACGGATCCAGTCCAAAACTGCCTGGTATTGGTCCAGCAAAAAATTCGTCATCGATAGCAACTCCACATACGTCTAAAAACACCCATCAGGTCTTTGGCATTTTGCCTCCACCTCGGGCACGAGCCAAGGAATAAAAACAGCCCGTCCGGCCGCGTTAAGGTGCGATGCATCCCGTCTGCCACCCTCTGCAAGCACCGCTTGTATCTCGGTATCGAGCACGATTAGTTCCATGCCCGTCGTTTCTAAAAACTGATCCGCGAAGGTCTTGGGAGGCAGTGGTTCCGAGGTCGCTGTCATCAAAAGAAACATTACCTGCGTACCTGTTTGCTCTTGCAGTGAGCGAAAGGCCATCATCCAGCGTAGAAAGCCAGCATGATCATCCCGTGTTACATCCCAATCCAAAACAGACTGCGACGCCTTCGCATAAGCGTCGTCGGCCCGCTCAAGTGCCGGAATATCCAGTCGGTAGTCCAATCGATCGCAGTCACGATCTGTTGTTTCGCGGTGTGGATCATCAACCCTATCAAAGATACCTAAGTGTTGGATTAGGATTTTGTGTCCGGCGCGCACCGCATTCAGTGGGTTTTCGGGCCACAGCGCCTTCACCGTTAGCGGAATATCTGAAAGGCGTGCGATCTCCAGAAAGTCTGGATCAGCTTTCCCAAAATCATTCCAGCGCGGTTCGACCATGATCAGGATAGTTTTTACGCTGTGTTGTTCAAGAAGATCACGAGTCAGCACGTATTCCTTTTCCAGCGTGTAGTAGCTGTGCGAGAGATTGTGCACCGGTACTGCGCCCGGGTGCAGGTCTTCGATAAGGGTATTGAAGTGTCTCGCAGAGGTCGAAACGCGGACTCTAGATCCTCCCAGCGTCACCAGACCCATTTCGAGTTCTGGTTCGTAGTCGTAGATCATACGGAACTGACAATCGGCTGTTTCATATCGCCTTTCGGGAGAGGCACCGACATAGAGCACAGTGGAGATGAGCAGTGCGACCGCGGCAAGTGCTATGAAAAACCTCGACACGTCTTTCAGCCCGAAAAGTTCACGATATTGGTTTTCTCGTACATGTACGTCTCCAGCATTGCCTCCAACGAAGATTCCTTGCCGACCCCCGAAATACCGACACCACCATACGAAAAACCCGGCAACATGATAGCGTTTTGATTGATTTGAACTATTCCCGCTCGAAAAGCTGCAGCGCAGGTCAGGCATGCGTTGATATCGCGCCCCCATATGCTGGCTGAAAGGCCGTATTGGGTTCCATTGGCCAATGCCAGCGCATCTCCCAACCCATCATACCCACTCAGCGTGGCAACCGGGCCAAAGATCTCTTCTTGAGAAACAGGATGTACATGGTCTGGATCAAAGATCAGATGTGGACGCACATAGAAACCGCGTTCAAATACTGCATCGTCCGAATTCCCGTAGGCCTGCACGTCGAGATTATCATTTTTCGCCAATTCAATGTATCGATCGATACTGGTTTTCTGTGCCCGCGTAACAACCGGGCCACAATCGGTGTCGGTGTCCAGAGCATCACCCAAACGCAGCGCATTAAGCGCTTCTCCCAGAGCAGACTTGTATTCTGGCATCAGGTTTCGCGGGACGTATATCCGGCTTGATGCGGTGCAACTCTGTCCAGATCGTGTAAACCGCATGGATGCAAGGACACCACCGACAGCCTTCGGGATGTCGCAATCTTCCAGAATGATCATCGGGCTTTTGCCACCAAGCTCCAACGTAACTGGACGCATGTGTGCCGCCGCGCGCTGGTAAATGCTACGACCGGTATCAACAGAACCGGTGAAGCTGACCTTGTCCACCCCAAGATGCGAGATGAGGCGCTCGCCAGAACCGCCGCCGGATCCACTCACAAAACGCACCGTACCGTTAGGAAGCAGTGGCAGAATGATCCGCAGAGCCATTGCAAGCGTGGCGGTAGCCTGTTCCGGCATCTTTATGAGTACTGTGTTCCCAGCAGCAAGCGGAGCTGCAACTTTGTACGCCATGAACATCAAAGGCATGTTCCAAGGCACGACACCCGCAATGACGCCCCACGGATGGTGGGTCGTAAACCCCATGAGGCCGGGTGCGGCCTGCATCGTCTTTCCCTTGATCTCGTGAACCAGACCCGCGAAATACCGGAAGATTTCCACCGGGAGCCCAACTTCAGTGCGGCATTCGTGGGTCAGTGCTTTGCCAGTTTCTAGTGCCAGTACTTCAGAAAGCGCTTCTTTCTCCTGCTCCAGAGCATCTGCGCAAGCCAAAAGCATGCGCGCCCGCTTGGGCGCTGGCAAGGCGGCCCAATCAGCCTGCACAGCTTTTGCGGCGACAACATAAGTGTCAATGAGTGCCTGGGAAGACTCTGGTACGTTCCAGATCTCTTCTCCCAAAGACGGATCAAAACAAGGAACTTCGCCTGAAAATGCTGGGCGCTTGTCTCCGACGTCAGCCGCGCACAACTCCCTGTACCACTGCAACGCGTGCTCGCCAATCGCGCGCGCACGGGTGCGGCGAAACTCAACATCAGGTGATTTGTGCGATCCAGTCATCGTGAAATATCATGTGCATTTCTTGTGAAAAGCGCGGTTGCAACCTTACGCCTATAACGGGTGTATTAGTTCGCCAACTGGATTGCAAACGGTTCAAATTGTTACTATCAGCGAGAAGATAAAGGAGACGGTCATGTCTATTGAGACATCAATTCGCACCATACTTAGCACAGAATTCGGCGTGGACGGAGACACGATTTCCGAGGACGAAAAGCTGTTTAGCTCAGGACTTCTTGATAGTTTGAGCTCGTTGCGCCTTCTCATGTCCTTGGAACAGAATTTCGGGGTAACCGTTTCCCCGCTGGATGTATCGCTGGACGATGTCGATACTATTGGCAAGATTACCGAAACGGTTCATCGTTTAAAGCCGTGATCGTCCAGAACAGAGGATTTCCGGTGTGAAGGACAATACCGCCCGTTTGGTGCTGGGGAACCTCTTGCAATCGCCCGGCAAAATCGCGATTGGCGACGATGGCCTTGACCTAAGCCGAGCTGCGCTCATGGCCAATGTTCTCTCACAGGCAAAGGCTTTGTTTTCTGCAGGACTTCGCGCGGATCAGTTTGTCGTCTTGTTTTGCGACCGCGGCCCTTGTTTCTGGACCGAATTACTCGCGACCTGGGTTGTCGGCGCAAAACCGATCTGCGTCGAGGCCAAGATCAGCGACGCCCATGCGCAGGCCATTCGCAACATGACAGATGTGGCGGTGATAATCGGGGGAAACGACGAAACGAGTGCCGAATTTTCGGATTTGCAGCGTATCTCCTCGACTTTTGATGCAACTCTCAGCACTGAAAATCTGCGCGAGTGCTTTGATGCCCTGCCCTTTACAGATCACGAAGTAATGCCTGAAATGGCGGGATTGATCTTCACATCCGGCACAACAGGTCTACCCAAAGGCGTGCCGCTTACCCATCGCGCCCTCACACAAAATGCTCTTGCGACAGCACAACGCCTTATGCTCAAAGCCGATGATCGGTTGATGATCGCGACGCCCTTCAGGTTTATATCGTCGATTTCCCATCTGTTGGTCACGCTTTTGAGCGGCGCAAGCTTCTTTGGAATCGAGCGTCCCATGATGGCGAAAGATCTGCTTGGGGCTCTTTTGAAGCTCAAGATCACCGCGTTTGGAGGATCACCTTTCCACATGCAGTTCATTGCGATGGCCGGACAAAATCGGCTGCCGGATTTGCGGTGGGCGATGTCATCCGGCGATCACCTTCGACCAGCGATGATCGAAAAACTGGCAGATGCCTTCGATTCACTGGAATTGCACGTGGTGTACGGCATGGCTGAGCTGGGCGGGCGGTTTTGCGAACTTCCGCCAGATTTACTCCCTGCCAAGATTGGAAGCGTTGGCTTTCCAATCAACGGATTTGAACTGGCGATCCGGAGAGAAGACGGTTCGATTTGCGATGTCGGGGAAATTGGAGAGTTCTACGTCACCGGGCATCTGGGATTTGCAGGCTATTATCGCAATGACACGGCCAATATGAAAGCGCTTGGTCCATTGGGTTTTCGAAATGGTGACAAAGGGTACACTGATGCAGACGGATGTGTCTTTCTCTCAGGACGCGCTGATTCTGTCTTCAAACGTGCAGGCCTCAAGGTCTCCGCACAGATTATTACCGATGCGCTGATGCAGTTTGACGGCGTACGTGATGCTTTTACGGCGAGCGAAGAGGACGAATTTGAAGGTCACGTACCTGTCTGTTACATCAGCTGGGCAGATAACGGCGAGGTCGCATCGGACCAGCTGAAACGCTTTTTGAGATCCCACCTTCCGGTAAACCACATTCCGGCCAGATTCTTTACCTTGCCCGAAATCCCACGCACTGGCTCCGGAAAAGTCGATCGTCGCAAGCTTGCCGCACGTGTCGCGTTGGCCAACGCCGATGCAGTCACCAGGTCTTAGATCGATCACGATGGCGATACGCGCAGGACTTTACAAGATAGTTGAAGGCAGCAAGAAGCCCATCGTCGCCGTATCGTGTCTATTTTTTACGATCTGGCTTATGGGCGCATTAACCGCGTCACATGGCTTCTGGCAGCTTCTAAATTATCGATTTTCACAAGACGCACGATATCAGGCACAAACTATTTTTCTTCCGGATCAGGCCCGCAATCACGACCTCTTGATTGTCGGTGACAGCCTCTTTCTGTCCAGCCTGCCAAGTTATCTAACCGAAAACGAGAACATCCTACTGCAAATTGATGGATATGATCCGAACGACCTTGCCATTGTCGCAAGCGCTTTACAGTTTGGTAAAGAAATTTCCGACACGCGCATCTGTACGGTTTTGGTCCAAGTCTCCCCGCTCTTCGCTATTAGAGCCAAAGCATTTGGAAAAAACCTCGACATATCGCTGCTGAAGGAAAAAGCGAAACGCAGAGACGTTTCTGATGATGTAAAATTCTTCTTTGAAGCTATCGAAACATGGGGGGCATCAGAGAAAAACAGTATTGGATTCCATAGTGACCCCCAAAGACCCAAGAGACTGGTAGGTCAGGCCCGCTTCACTGACCCAAATGACGAAAATTGGGAGCGGGCGTTTGTGGAGCTATTAAAACACGAAGGGGCTGTGATCGGTATTTTTGACATTCGTGGGACCGACTGGGGCGTCGAAGGTGACGTGGTCGAGATGACACGCCAGAAACTCGACGGGCTCGCCCGCTCCTATGACGGCTTCAGATGGTTACCCTTGGACCAAATCACACAGATCGCACCGACAGGATGCCCATCGCAATGAGCAATCACCTTCATGTGGTCATTGTTCGCCTTGGAGGCACACATGCTCGCTAACATTGGGCTACTCTGCTTTGGCGTTCTAGTTGCTTTTGTCCTTTTCTGGTCCGCACCCAAGGACAGGCCACAGCTTCGGCAAACCGTGCTCGTTTACGTGTCTGCCGTTCTTGTACTGTGTTATTCGGTTGGCGGCTTCTTGTTCTGCTTGTTTCTCGCGGGCGTGCCGCTTGTCGCACAGAGTTGCTTTGCGCGCTGGCGCAACGTCTGGAGCTTCTGGCTAATGGTCGCCGCCGCTTTGAGCCCACTCGTCGGACTGCGCCTGCTGACTGATCAAAGCTTTTTTCTTTCTTTCGGTGTGGCCTTCGCGACGGTAAAATCGCTTGGCTTGGTAATGATTGCCTATGGCGGACGTCAAGATCTAGTCTGGAGAGATGTATTTCTACTCATCTTCTTTTTTCCACTCTTTACAGTAGGCCCGGTCGAGCGGCTAAACACTTTTGCACATACTAATTTTTCGACCCACTTTGACCGCAAGCAAGCCAAGTATGGCATCTATCGCATCGCAGTCGGATTGTTTCTGATATTGCTGATATGTTCCGAAATGCTCGAGCCCTTGCGCGATACCTGGTTCGGTCGTTCAAACGCTGAGATCAACGGGTTCGACAGAGTTGACGCCTTCGGTTTGATAATCGTCAGCTTTCTATACACTTACTTGAATTTTGAAGGGTTTTCATCGATTGCAATTGGCATAAGCCGATTGTTCGGCTTGAAAGTCATCGAGAACTTTGATCGCCCTCTCATGGTGACAAACATCGCAGACTTTTGGAAGCGGTACCACATTTCAATGGGCAATTGGATCAACCAGTTTCTCTTCTTCCCCATCGTGTTGCTGATCAAGCGGCCTTGGGCAAGCTACCTCTCTACCATAATCGCCTTCGTTTTGTTCGGCTTATGGCATTCCTTCGATCTGAATTACTTAGCGTGGGGCTTCGCAAACGGAATAGCCGTCGCGACAATTCACCTAGGGATGTCAAAGAAAGTCTTTCCGCTCGTCAAAAACAGTGGTCCATTGAAGCGTACCGTCGGTATAGGAACTGGAGCCATCACATTATTGTTTATTTCTTGGATTCAAACCTTCGCAAACCTGGAAAGCTTCGACACCGCATTGCTACTGACAGAAAAATTGATCGGGGGCTAACATCGTTAGATACCTGCTCTACATTCGACCACCGCACTTAAAAAATTTGTAAAATCAGGTCACTAGCACACCGTATACGTTCATTTAATGCACATTACTTGATAAACTCTATCGCGTAATAAAGTCGGCAAAAACAACCGATGAGCTTAGCATTGATCAAAAAGGAACCCGCCATGCGTGTTTAAAGTGTCCCATGCGATGTGCGTATGGTAAGGAATTCCCATCACTGCGATGTATTGCATGAAAGGACGAAGTCTCACTGTGCAGGTCGATCGCCGGTAGAAATGATTTTAAAGAGACACTGGGAGAGCAAGCGATGATCCTTTCAAAGCTTCGAAAGAAACTGGAAAAGAAAGCAAGCAGCGCGCATTATTCAAGCTCCGCGAATGATCCACTGGCGGGTAGAGTTTTAGTACCCACGCACGAAGAGACAACGATAGCGAGCGGTACTTCCAGTATGCCAGCTGACGGCACGCAGCTTGTGGATCAGGTACAGAAACGCATTTCACGCGCGCAGTCATTTGATGGCAATTTATTGTCTTGCCTCGACAAGATCACTTTTCGTGAGCCGGTATCGGAAGCGACAGTCCTCGACTGCCTTCGGACATATGGGTTAGCAATTTTCCCATCCGTCTATTCAGATTCTCAATTAGAAACGATTGAAAAAGAGTACAATGACCTGATTGAGAATGGTGCTAATTTGGCGCTTGATGTAGCAGCCCGAGAAGATACGCCAGCGAACTCTTACGCCATTGCGATCCAGCGAAAAGTCCTCAATGCGTCTCGCTTTCCTGCAATAGTAGCATTGTTCGGATCTCGTACAGTAGAGAAGATCACTGAAAAATTCTTTGCGGGACAATCCTTTGACTACAACGGAGACCTCTTTGTTCAATGGACGGATCACACAGATGTCCCTGCATCTGGGCCATTGCACTGGGACAAACAGCTTACCTTAAAATCTTGGCTCTACGTGACGGATGCAACAGAAGGCTACGGTGCCATGCGTGCCGGGGTCGGAACCGCTGCATGGACGCGATACATTCGGGAAGATGCAATGTTCGATGGTATTCCTTACAAAAACATCGTGAATCAAGTCGAAGAATCAGGCTTCCCTATCGTTTCAACCGGTGGTCCCGCTGGAACTTTTTTTCTGTTCGTCACCGACACCGCTCATGGCGCGACTCCTGTAGATCCAGGGAAGCGCCGCAATATTCTGCGCGCGCGCTCACGACCACACCGGGTGAAACAGTGGTCAAGCTGGGCAAATAAACTCTAACGTCGGCTCCAATCTTTCATACCAAGCTATCTCGCAGAAATTGTTACAGTAAATTCTAGTTGAATCCACGATAGCGCTGTTTATCGATACGCTTCTGGTTGGGTCGCAGTTTTTTGTCGCTAGCGATCCACCATGTGATCATTGAAACGATTGTGACTAGTATCACCAACATGATTGTCGTAACCGCAATCTGACTGCCGGATAGAATTGGACCCAACGGGCGGCAAATCACGCGCCCGCTACTTAATGGCATAGAGCACTGCAATTCCGATTATTGCTTGTCGTACCAAGACGCACCTTTTGGGCGCTTCGTTCTCATGAAAAAGCGTTAGACAAAGGCCCAGAAAGTAAACCTATTTGTTGCAGAGGTCAGCTCTCAGCGACATTCAACAGATACATCCAGCCATCATCTGAAACAGGCTTCATCCACTCAAAAGTGCATCAAAGTGAGTTTTTATAGTCACTAGTTCTGACATATCTTGCTCTTTTGTTGGTTGTTTCTTTCGAGATGCTGAAATTTCGACATCCGCCATAACAAAATCTACGACATCCTCCACGGTCGCCACGAAACTCAAATGACCAGCTTCGAGCAAATCATCAAAAAATGCTCCTCCCTTTTGTGACCAAACAGCAGGGCGGACACCTTGATCGAGCGCCTCATAGACAATTGTTGAAGCATCCGTCAGTAGCAAGGTCGTGTCTGGAAAGATCTGATGCAGAGGCCGCTCGCTCGCTGACAGTATATCTTCCCTAGACAACTCTAGCAGATTAGCAGCTTCATCGAGCCTATCAAAACCCCTCGGGTGCAAGCGGAAACGCCAATCTACTTTATACTTTGTTGCGCGGTAAGCTTCTTGCACATGCGGGGCGACAAGTGCGCTCTTTCCATATTGCAGTGCGACTAAAACGCTGGGTCTTTTAAGGCTGACTAGGCTTACTTCGGCGCTATTCTTGAAAACTATTTTCTCAAAGGCCGCCCTGGTGTTTCCACCGACGATTGCCTTGTGGCACGTAGAAAAAGTCGACGATACATACGTTGCCGTTCTTTCTTCCCAACACCAAAATACATCAGGAAGAAGCGCATACCCTGAAGCGGGAACTCTAGTCCAATTTGCAGCGAGAGGGTGATTTTCGTGCATGCCACCGTGTTGAATATCCACCACTTGAATACCTAATTGCCTGGCGGCGACGCAGATATGGTAAGCTCCTGTAAAGCTGCTGAGATAAATAACTTTTGGCTGAACATGACGTAGTAGAAGGTCGAAGTAGTGCACCAGCGCCACAGTCCGATCGATGCGTTGTAAAATGTACCTTTCGTTTACATGATGATCTATACCGAGCTTTTTGATTACAGAGTTCACTTCAGCGATCTTTGCAATCACACTGTCACGGACCGACAATTCAGGGAATCCAGATGGGTTCAGCAGCTTCGCGCCATATGCGGACTTCGGTTTTGGCATCACAACCGTGTCTACCCAAAACCGCTCTGCGGCCTTCCGCGGATCTCGGTTCACCATTGTAGCGCACGTCACTTCTTCGCCTGCAACATGCCGAAGGCCGTCCGTGAAAAACTGTATACTATAACCCGGAAGATTGCTGTTGTACTGCGTGTCCCTGTTTAGGAATAGCACGTCCGCTTTTTGCAAGTGGTCGAAATAACTTTTTGCATAAGTGGGTTTGGGGCGACGGTTTAAACGAAGGATCTTCTTTAACCAGAGCTTTTTCAGTTTTAACTTAGTTACTGCCGGTAATATACCCTCTCCCTTTAGCTTTTTTCCGGCACGTCTCCCGTTGATTGCAAAGCGAATAATCGGCCAATAGTTGAAAGCTTCAATCGTGCAGGTGCCCGGCGTGACTTCGTTTTCAACATCATTCAAAAATTGAATGAAGTCTTTGCCTTCTGGTAAACTTATGAGCTGCTTCTTTTCCATATGACGAATTTTCTTACTCAGTTTCTAACGTAACAACCACGCTTTAGTTTTTAAATAAGGCAGGTCTTTCACGCAGCATAGCTCCGCAGTCCATCAAGCGAAAAGCATCTGCTTTTTCTAACCACATGCAAGCTTTTCATAAACTACCCCATTGTAGAACGGATGTTTCTTACTCAAAGCCTTGCACACTGCACTGTCGTCAGTGAAATCCACACCGTCAAAAGTCTCTCGGAAAGACTGCAGAGAATTTTCTTCATGTCTCGAAAGCGCTTCGTCCATCGCAAGTCCGACATCAGCCCCAACAACCTGCACCTTGACGTTCGGCGCGAGTATTGTTTTAAAAATCGCCTCGGCTCTTCGTGCATGGTAATCCGACGTTACAACAATTACTTCCTGGATCTCTCGTGGGCTTATGACATTTTTGTTGAGAAAATACGCGTCACCAACGGTATCTCTAGCATTTTCGTCCACCACGACTTTTGCTCGGTCAACGCCATATAGCGAAACCAATTGATCGGCCATTACAGCACCAATTTTCTTTGTGCAGTCTTTTCTATATGCCCAACCAGTCGTCAAAAATAGATCACAAGGGTTCTCCGTGTCAAATCGAACGGCGGCCTCAAGACGGGCTACGGACTCGCGACCGAGTATTCCTTGTGCATCCATGTGATGGGCCAGAATCGCCATGGCTTTCATACTAGGGTTCGCCGGTCATCACGTCGAAAGCAAGGCTTCGGCAGTCACCCGATCGCCGCGCTTGACTGATTTCGCGAGTTTTTTTCCCAAAACTTCATCATAGAACTTCGGCGCCATCCCATAGCCCGGTCGGATACGCCGAATGTGCTTTGAAGTGACGACCTGACCAGCAGCAACATCCTCAACGAAGTAGAGCGAGCGCCGAAACATGGTGTTTGGGGCCTCCACAGCCGAGCGGGTGAAGGTGCCCTCTCCAATCGCGGAAAAAGCCTGCCTTGTGTCTTCTACAAGTGATTTCATTTCCTTAGGTTCAAGAGAGAAGGTACTATCTACGCCACCTTCTGCGCGCGACAGCGTGAAGTGCTTTTCAATAACCGTCGCACCAAGCGACGTGGCCACCACGCTGGCAAGATTCCCTAATGTGTGATCTGACAATCCGACTTCAACGTCGAACTCTCTTTGCAGCAGACGGATTGCGCTTAGGTTTGCCTGATCCAGAGGCGCAGGGTAGCTGCTGATACAATGAAAAATTGCGATCTCGCTACACCCATTTGATTTCGCTGTCTCTATCGCTTCACCAACTTCTTCCAGAGAAGCCATGCCAGTAGACATCAGCATCGGTTTCTTTTTTTGCGCGATGTATTTGACAAGTGGTAGATCCACCAATTCGAATGATGCGACTTTAAACGCCGGAACGTCTAAACGTTCGAGGAGATCAACTGCGGTTTCGTCAAACGGTGAAGAGAAAAGCGTCAAGCCCAGTTGCTTGGCATAGTCGACCATGCGTGCGTGCCATTCAAAAGGCGTATGCGCTTCACCATACAAATCGTAGAGTGTCCGGCCTTTCCAGAGCCCATCATGTATTACGAAGTCTTTGGAATCGGTATCAATGGTCATGGTGTCGGGTGTATAGGTCTGGATTTTGACCGCATCTACACCAGTCTCTTTAGCCGCCTTTATTGTTTGGAGCGCCCTGTCGATTGAACCGTTATGGTTGGCTGACACTTCCGCAATAACATAGGGAGGTTGCTTTTCGCAAATCGGTCGACCGTTTATTGAAATTGTGCTACGCATCTGTTGTTCCCGCGATTTTCTGCAGTCGTGTTATCTCATCTTCAATGATTGAGTGCCAGCCTCTGAAATCTTGAGGCAAATCCCGTTTGAAGTGAATGGTTCCAGTGCCCACCTGGGGCTTTAAATCCCAATCATGCGCGATTATTTCCGGAAGGCGGTCGCAAAATAACTGTTCAACCTGTTCTATAAGACGCTTTTGGGTATCCGCGAAAGTCACGTCTGTTTTCGCAAAATGAACGCGTTTTTGATATAGAATAGGACCCGTATCAATACCTTCATCAATCTTATGAATAGTAACACCGGCTGGCGTGTTCTCGTAGAAAGACCAGAAATTTGGATGCGCTCCTTTGTTAAAAGGCAGGTATGAAATGTGCAGATTGATGACGGGACAACGCAAGCTGTCCATCATTTCCGCCTTGATAAGATGACGATACCCGAAGCTGACGACCAAATCATAGTCACCATGCGGGATCTTATCCGCTGTCTGATGCACTTCGCAAAGCGCATCTAACAAAGCGTCGATCAGGCATGTCATTTGGCGATCATAACCCAAAAAAAGAACTTTATAGCCACGCATGCGACGAGGGTTATGAACCGTAACACCCAGATCTGAAGTCATTTTTTTCCTTCCCATTAGATCTCGAATACACCCTACAACCGGCGAAACACACCATTTTTTCCGGTGGTCCGCGCTCTCTGCTTCATGCGACCTTAGCCGTTCCACCTGAACGGGTGTGAATTTCTTAAAATTACCAGTGCGGGCACTGGACTGAGCATCAATAATGAACAATATGGTGACAAATGATCAAACCGTGCCAACATTGAAGCAAGAAGGCCTTCTGTTAAGCATTCCTCTGCGCTGAACGGCCAAGGCTTCAACGGAAACGCGTCGTTGTTACTCAACGGCCTATCCCGTCGCCAGAATGCTTCTCCACAACGTGGTGCGCGAAGTTAAAAGGATATCGCTGCCATGAGCCTGTTCGACAACAGCACAGTTCTTGTCACTGGAGGCACCGGCTCCTTCGGAAATGCATTCGTTCCCATGACTTTGGCTCATACCAAGGTAGAAAAGATCATCATTTTTTCGAGGGACGAAATGAAACAATGGGAGATGTCGCGCAAATTTGAAGGAGATCCTCGCGTGCGCTTCTTCATTGGTGACGTTAGGGACAGAGAACGACTATACCGCGCCTTCGACACGGTCGACTACGTCGTTCATGCTGCTGCGACCAAGATTGTTCCAACTGCGGAGTATAACCCCTTCGAGTGCATCAAGACGAACGTTAATGGCGCCATGAACGTTATTGATGCTGCGATCGACAAGCGGATCAAAGGCGTCGTGGCGCTTTCGACAGACAAGGCGTCCAGTCCAATCAACCTTTACGGTGCGTCCAAGCTTGCCTCCGACAAGCTCTTTGTCGCAGGGAACTCGTACTCTGGTAGTCATGCTACGCGGTTTTCGGTCGTTCGATATGGGAACGTGATGGGGTCAAGAGGATCTGTCATCCCATTTTTCATGAAAATGCGCGAAGCAAAGTCATTGCCAATCACCGATACGCGCATGACACGTTTCATGATTACACTAGAGGACGGTGTAGAACTCGTTTGGCACGCGTTTAGGGACATGGTCGGTGGCGAGATCTATGTGAAGAAAATCCCGTCCATGAAGGTCACAGACATTGCCAAAGTGATTGCGCCACAGGCCGAGTTGGAGGTCGTCGGCATTCGCCCTGGGGAGAAAATCCATGAGCAGATGGTTGGGTTTGAAGATGCCGCTTTCACGTATGAGTACGAAAAACACTTCAAGATTTTACCATCTTTGCACAATTGGTCGAAGAGTTCAGATCGTATCAAAGATGGTGTTCCAGTAGCCGAAGACTTCGTATACTCGAGCGACCTGAACTCAGAATGGATGAAAACGTCCGAATTGGAAACATGGATCGATGCTCATCGTACCGAACTCATCAAACCGCTATGATCCCTTATGGTCGTCAAAACATCAATCAAGCTGACATTGATGCCGTCGTCAAAACTTTAAAATCAGATTTCCTGACGCAAGGACCGACGATCCCAGCGTTTGAAACCGCTCTTGCGGCGAAAGTTGGCGCGAAACACGCTGTTGCAGTGAATTCAGCAACCTCAGCTTTACATATTGCAGTAGCGGCACTGGATCTTGGGCCTGGCGATCTTCTATGGACGTCACCTATTACCTTTGTCGCGTCTGCCAACTGCGCACGTTACTGCGGTGCGGATGTAGATTTTGTCGATATTGATGCGGGCACATTCAATATGTGCCCTAACGCGCTCGCTGCCAAACTGAAGCAAGCAGATCAGTCCGGCCGTTTGCCAAAAGTGATTGTTCCCGTGCATATGTGCGGCCAGTCACCCAATATGATGCGGATTTGCGCACTCGCCCGGCAATATGGTGTGCGCATCGTCGAAGATGCGAGCCACGCTGTTGGTGCAAACTATGATGGTACTCCGGTGGGCAGTTCGCGGTTTTCAGATATTACTGTTTTCAGTTTCCATCCGGTGAAAATCATCACATCCGGTGAGGGCGGCATTGCTTTGACCAATGATGACGATCTGGCATCGCGCCTTGAACGGTTGCGCAGCCATGGGATCACGAGAGATCCGCAACTGATGACCAGTCCTTCAGAGGGCGGTTGGTATTATCAGCAACTGGAACTGGGCTGGAATTACCGGATGACGGATATCCAAGCAACGTTGGTGCACAGCCAGCTCGACCGCCTGGATGAATTCGTCGAGCGCCGCAATTCCCTGGCTGACAGATATGACGATTTGCTTGGCGAATCAGCTCTGACACTCCCCGAAAGGGAGCCCTTGGCGCATTCTTCCTTCCACCTCTATGTTGTCAGACTGGCTGAACCAGATGCTGATCGCCATCAAAAGGTCTTTGCGCATCTACGCGCGTCCGGGATTGGCGTGAATGTACATTACATCCCGGTACATTTGCAGCCCTACTATGCAAGTATGGGCTTCTGCCACGGCGATTTCCCCACGTCAGAAGCCTATTACCAGCGCGCGATCAGCATTCCGCTTTATCCTGACCTGACCCAAGACGAACAGGACCATGTTGCAATGATGTTGATGGCTGCAATGGCGATCTGATAAAAGCTTATCAAAGCAGGAGACGAATATGCCTAGTGTCGCATTTGGAAATCGTATCATCGGCGATGGCCAACCCATCTATCTCATGGCTGATCTGGGACTGACGAACGGCGGCGATTTATCCCGCGCCAAGGAACTGATCGCAATCGCAGCTGAAAGCCGCGTCGATGCAGTCAAGTTTCAGATGCTGGAGTCGGAAAAACTGCTGGGCGATCACAGCATTGAATACACCTATCCTACGATGTGTGACGGCCCGCATACGGAAAATATGCTGGAGATGTTCAAAGGCCTCGAATATTCTGATGACGAATGGGCAGAACTGAAACAGACGTCTGACAATCATGGGTTGGATATGATCGTAACTTGCCACTACGAAGGTGGGGTCGAACGCACGAACCGCCTCGATTTGATCACCAACAAGATCTGCACGTGGAGCTTATCGCATCGACGGATGATCGAAGCGCTTGCAGCTAACGGCAAACCTCTGGTTTTTGACACTGGAACCATCACCCGCGCGGATCTTATCGCCTTGGAAGACGTATACAAAAAAGCCGGCGGCGGTGATTTGGTGGTCTTGCACGATTTCCATACGGGCGTTGAAGCTGAAATGAACTTTCGCGCGATGGACGTTTACCGGCAGCTTGGAATGGTTGCGGGCTACACACCTCAGGGCCGCAGCGACTGGCTGGATTACATGAGTGTCGGCATGGACGCTGCTATCCTGGAAAAACGGCTCACAACTTCACGCAAAATTCCTGCTAACGGGCACTGGAAAGCGCATGAGCCAGATGAATTTTCCGAATGGGTGGCAAATATTCGTCGATGTGAAACCGCCAAAGGAAATGCCGTCCTCACACCGACGGCCAAAGACCTAGAAGACGCCAAGAAGTATTACAAATCAGCCTATCTTCTACGGGACGTTAAGAAAGGTGAGCCGATTCAGCAAAGTGACCTAGAATTCAAGCGCCCAGGAACAGGTTTGAGCTCGTGGGTTGTGAGTAAGCAATACATCGGTTGGCCATATCCACGCGACTTCAGCGCTAATGAAATGCTGGAAATCGGTTAGCCATACTGCCATGCAAAACCAGAAACCACCTGTAGCGATCATACCGGCACGTGGTGGGTCAAAACGGATCCCCCGTAAGAACATTGCAATAATCGGCGATAGGCCGCTTTTGGCATACCCAATCGAAATCTGCCTTGCGGCTGGGATTTTCTCGGAGGTCGTTGTTTCAACTGACGACGACGAAATTGCCGATGTAGCACAAACTTTCGGTGCTCAAGTCGAAATGAGACCGGAAGAACTGGCGCGTGATGATGCGCCTGCAGCTTTGGCCTGCAAGGATCTCTTACTGAAACGCTATTCAGACGATGTGCGACCCAAACGATTTTGTATGGTGTATCCGATGGCCGTTCTTATCGAACCAGAAGACTTGCGCGACAGTATGGACAAACTGGACGAAAGCGATGGTGTGATGGGCGTATCGGATTTCTCAATCCACCCCTATAAAGCAATGGTTGAGAAAGATGGCTTTCTAACAGCGCAATGGCCCGAGCTAAACCTGCAGCAATCCCAGAATTATCCACGTGCAGTGGGTTCAAACGGCACATTTTATTGGGGCCGCACTGACGCCTTCATGCGCAATACAAATTTCTACCCCGAACGCCTGCGCGCGCACGTCCTTCCGCCTTGGCGCGCAATCGATATAGACACCCAGCGCGACCTGGAACATTTGCGCAGGGTGGTTGCCAGTAACGCAACGGCCCGATAGACCGAAACGAATGTCAAAAGAGCTTACCTATTGGTGAGATCGAGGAACCGCATTTTGACGCACAGATTTACAAACAGCCCCAAGGAGAAAAGCGTGAGTGAAACAAAGCAATATGCAACCCCACAGGAAGCTTTTTGGGCAGGTGATTTTGGCGATGAATACGTCGAAAGAAACAAATCAGATCGCCTACTGATCCCGAAAGTTGCTGCGTGGTCCAGAATGCTCAGATCATGTGGGGAACTGGCATCTGCTATTGAATTGGGGTGCAATATAGGTCTGAACTTGCAGGCCATAAAAAAGCTCTTACCAGCGTCTAATCTGTCCGGTGTTGAAATCAACGCTAAAGCTGCGAAAGAAGCACGCGCCTTGGATGTTGCGGAGGTGACAGAAGGCACAATCGTCGAGCCTCTCAGCCTGCAACCTGCCGATTTAACATTTACAGCGGGCGTGCTGATTCACATCAATCCGGACATACTGCCAACCGTCTATAACAACTTAGTTCAGAATAGTCGGCGCTACGTTTTGGTAGCAGAGTATTTTGATCCTAACCCGGTGACGATCAACTACCGTGGGCATCAGGATCGGCTGTTCAAACGCGATTTCGCTGGAGAGCTCATGGATGCGCATGGCCTCAAGTTGGTGGATTACGGCTTTTTCTACAAACGTGACAAGCTTGTGCCACAAGATAACATCACGTGGTTCTTAATGGAGAAATGATCGATACTGAAATGGTCCGGCAAAACGGGACAGCGTGCTAAGATGTATCCAACCTTTAAGACAGGATACGCAATTGACGAAGAGACGCAGTTTTTCGGACAAGTTCAAAGCTACTGTGGCACTCGAAGCCTTGCGTGGTGACAAGACGGCGCAAGAGATTTCGGCCAAGCACAAGGTTCATCCAACGCAGGTGACGACGTGGAAGCGGTAGGCGATTGATGGGCTGACTGGGGTATTTTCCGATAAGGTCCGGCGGGCAGAAGATAGCGAGGCTTGGGTCAAAGAGCTTCACGTCAAGATCGGAAAGCTGGCGGTCGAAAACGATTTTTTGTCACAAAGGCTGAAGCGATGAGCCCTGCCGAACGCAAGGCGATGATCAATCGGGACCGCACCGATTTGAGCGTGGCCAAGCAGTGTAGGCTGCTGAAGATCAGCCGGTCATCGCTTTATTACGTGCCCGTTGGTGTGAATGCTGAGACGCTGAAGCCGATGAATAAGATTGATCGTGTGTTCACGAAGTATCCGTTCTTCGGCAGCCGCCAGATCGCGGCCTACTTGCCGAGAAATGGGTTCCATGCCGGTCGCCACCGAGTGCGCAGATTGATGGGTTTGATAGGGCTGCAGGCCATCTACAAAGGGCCTAATACCAGCAAGAAACATTCCGAGCATCGTATCTACCCATATTTGCTAAGAAAGCTGCCGATCACGCGCTCAAGCCATGTTGGTGCAGTGATATCACTTATATCTCAGTGCGCCGTGGCTTTCTTTATCTGGTCGCGATCATGGATTGGGCGACGCGCAAGGTGCTAGCATGGCGGCTGTCGAACACGCTGGACGCAAGCTTCTGTGTTGACGCCTTAAACGAGGCCATCGCAAAATACGGCAAGCCCGAGATCATGAATACGGACCAAGGTTCACAGTTCACAGGATCAGCCTGGATCGCGACCTTGACCGAAGCCAACATCAAAATCTCGATGGACGGACGGGACCGATATCTCGATAATATCTTAATCGAACAGCTGTGGCGGTCACTCAAACAGAAGGCCGTCTATCTGCACGAATTGCAGGACGGCTTCGAAGCCAAACGCGTAATCAAAGACTGGATCACGTTCTATAACACGGAGCGCCCTTACACGGCTCTCGACAAGCGAACCCCTGAGGACGCATTCTTTAACGCCGAACGATCCCAGAAGGCGGCATGAAACCAACCAGATTAAATCTTAGCTGAGCCGCAAAACCTTCCAGAAAAGCAGGACCACTTCACTTGCTGTTACTGTTACTGTTACTGTTACTGTTACTGTTACTGTTACTGTTACTGTTACTGTTGAGCAGCAAATTTCAACAACGATATGCAAAGCATCATCGCAAACAGACCTGTTTTTTCGGCTGATCCCTAAGATCACTGTTCAAAGAAGCAGTGCCTACTCGAAGGGTGAAAGCACCTGTGAGGTTCAGCCAACCCGTTCGCTAATATTCAATTGCGTTCTTTCTTTGTTACGATTTATCTGGTTGTTGAATGTCGTAATCCGTGCCAAAAAGTAAAACTGCGCGCAACTCCTCGATCGCAGATACAAATGTAATTTGTAGAGCCAGAAACCCGTAGAGCTTTGTATTCTTTGCCTTAATAATTCTTTGCATCTGATGTCTCGCCGTCAGCGAACCAGAAACTTGACTAATGGACAGAATATTACTTTTTTGATCCTGTGCGATTGATGCAGCCTTGTCATAGGAAAGCCTTGCATTTCTTAGTTGCATGACGAAAGGCACCGAACAAACATTGCTTCTCGTTATGTTCGTGTCCCCTGCTTCTGAACAAGCCAATTTGCTCACCTCTTTCACAGAAAGTAGTTCACGGGGTAGCCACTTAAGTTGTTAGCGCTCACCAATCTGAGAACGGAGAGCATCGATATCTTCCTTTGGTACCAACATCTTCTCCGGTGCTCCAAAAGGGCGTTCCGCATTTGAAAACTCTCTGTAAGGCACTTTACCAGCACAAGTCTCATGCCAACCTTGCCACAACTCCGAATACTCCTGTCGGATCTGGGACGTTCCACCTGCCTTTTTGATTCCGTACTCCGCATGGTTTGTGAGTGACCCCTCAGAATCGAGGCAGAGCATCGTCAATACCCTTGTGACTTTAACACGGCCACCAATATTAGTTCTCAGTCGCGCGAAAAGTTCGCTGTCCGCGCCGAAGCGAACGCTGTCCCAATATCCAAAGCGCGACAGCGTTTCGCGACGTATCATCAGCGAGATCATTGCCAAGCGATGAAGGCCGTCATAGCTATTCCGGTGGATGATAGAAGCAAAGCTTAGTTCTCCGTTTTCGTTGAACCGCACCATCTGACCGATCACAGCGTCAATCTCATCACTGTCTAGCATCGCTACTACTTGTCGCTCAAGCCGGTTGGGCAATGCAAGGTCATCTGCATCGTGACCAGTGACGAAGTCTCCTGTCGCAATCGACAACGCCAGATTTCTACACACATACGGCCCTACATTTACAGTATTGTGCAAAACCGTCATGCGAGTATCGCCACGTGCCATGTCATCAAGTAGATCACCGGTACGGTCAGTGCTCATGTCGTTCACGACAATCAGTTCTATGTTTTTCCACGATTGGTTCAAAATAGACTGAACGGCTGGACAGATAGTATTCTCGGAGTTGTAAGCCGCCATAAGAATTGTGATTTTTTCGGGCCGGTCTACTTTTGGAACGTCTTCAAACGCAATCCGATAAAAGCGGGGCTCACCGCCCGATTTCAGGCGGATATTGATCGTAGTTTCGTGGCACAACCATGCGTTGGTCTCAGTTTCCCAAGTGCTATCCGTTTCACAAAAGACCGCCTTAAACAGGTGCTTGACACCAGGAGGAACCACTTTGGAGTTTTTTTTGAGGATGCGGAGACCTGCCTCAATTCCGTCTCCATGTAAGGCGGTGAACGCCTCCATAAGAGCTTTGCGCTTTTGCCGCTTGATCTTGTTTAATACAACAAGAGGAATAGAGATCGGAAAAAACGCGACCGCCAAAACCGCCAATGCTATCTTGGAAATAGATCGTTTCGAACTAGGCATAGCCATTTTGACGTTCACCCCTAACCACTCTTGTGACTATGTACAGCAATTCCCGCATGGGCGACAATTCGTTTCAAGCTGTCGGCATTTGCGCGAAAAATTCCACGCTGTGCGCGGCGATGGTGAAGCAAGTAAGCCACCTCGCTTTCTGAAAGCAACACGGTAAGTGCATTTGCCGCAAAACAAATCTAGATCATTCGTTCCACAGTGAACACATCAGTGTTCTCGTCATTTCGGTCTGCTATTCTATGCGTCTACAGGCACTCCCAGTGGTCTAGATTGAAGACCTTCGCACAGATCGCATGTTTCGCAACTTACATCAGGCAAACAGCAACAATTGAACATTGCTCCATTTTCTGAGGTTAGAAATACTCAAGTCAGCAAAAATTTGCCGGCCACACCAGAGGTTCTCCCTAGTGCATCAACCTAAAGGGACTCTAACATTGAAGGAATACCTCAAATTCATGCCGTAGGGTCCTATGAAGATACTGATTTCGTGGCGCGGAAATTGGCTTCGGATTACGACCCTCCTCTTCGTGCACCTGCTCAGATATAGGTACTTCTTTTCAAATCGCTTTCACTTGTCTCCGCCTTCCGGGAAAGCCCATGACTGATATCTCGGAAGACGATACGGCGGACGGCATCACACAGGTTCGGAAAACACAATTACACCCATATCTCGTCGACATTGTTTCATCAAGAAACAGGATTCGATTAGTACGCGTTTAGATACGGATCGTTGGCCCAGTTCGGTCAGTGCTCTGCAACATAACATGCCAAAGTAGAACGTTGACGTTCTACAAGGTCAGGTTAAGCGCATGCACATTACAGGAGCCCCGGAACTGCCCAACAGAAATTGGAATGGTACGGCGCTTTATTTTACGGCCTGAGTAGCGCGAGATGTCTGTGAACGTTGGTTGGAAAAACGGCGTTTGAAAAGAAGCAGCCAAACAGGCGTGTAGTAACGCACAGTTACGGCACAGTCAGCTCCGAGCAGTTATGCTGGCGCAAACAAATCTCTGTAAGTGTCCCGCAAAACATTCTTTTGAACCTTGCCCATCGTATTGCGTGGCAGCGTATCGACCACTAAAAGCTTGCGCGGGTGTTTGAACCGGGCGAGGCCCTTGTGTACCGCAGCCTCGATGCTCTTCAGATCAGGTGAAACACCCTTTCGTGCAACCAAAAGCCCCAGGACCGTTTCGCCAAAGTCTGCATGCGGCACGCCGATGACCGCGCTTTCCAGAACGCCCGCCTGCGCGTCTAGTACCAATTCAACCTCTTTGGGGTAGATGTTGTATCCACCCGAGATGATCAGGTCCTTGTCTCGGCCAACGATCTGCAAATAGCCCTCAGCATCGATCAGACCCAAATCCCCAGTGATGAAAAAGCCGTTCTCACGCAGTTCCGCTGCGGTTTTCTCGGGCATTTTCCAGTAGCCTTTGAAGACATTGGGACCACGTACTTCGATCTGCCCCACATCGCCTTGTACAACTTCCTCGCCCGTTTCCGGATCGGTTACGCGCAATTCTACGTCCGGCAAGGGAAACCCCACAGTGCCCGCACGGCGCGCGCCATCATAGGGGTTGGAGGTGTTCATATTGGTTTCTGTCATGCCGTAACGTTCCAGTATACGATGGCCAGTACGGGCCTCGAATTGCTTGTGTGTTTCAGCCAGAAGCGGCGCGCTGCCAGACACAAAAAGCCGCATATGCGCGGTTAGTTTCTGATCAAAACGGACATCATCCAGCAGCCGGGTATAAAAGGTAGGCACACCCATCATTGCGGTCGCGTTGGGGAGCAGCTGGATCACTTGTTCTGTGTCGAACTTTGGCAAAAAGATCATTGCCCCACCGGTGACCAACGCGATGTTCGTCGCGACGAATAATCCGTGTGTGTGAAAAATAGGCAAGGCATGCAGCAATGTATCCTCGGCACTGAACCGCCAAAGATCCACCAACGTGAGCGCATTGGATATCAGGTTGGTCTGCGTGAGCATCGCACCCTTGGACCGTCCAGTCGTACCCGATGTGTACAGAAATGCGGCCAGATCATCTGCTGTGCGCTCGACTGTTGCAAAAGTCCCGGGACAGTCCTCGGATTTATCCATCAAGGAACCACGGCCATCTGCATTCAGCGTTTCGATATTGACGCCGAGTGGCGTCGCCACAGCATCAAGACCAACGTGCTGCCGCGTGTCACACACAACCAGCCGCGCGCCGCTATTTTCAATGAAATAGGTCAATTCATCAATGGTATAGGCCGTGTTAAGCGGCAAAAACACCGCGCCCGCCTGCACGCAGGCCGCATAAAGCGCCAGCGACTGTGGCGACTTTTCTACTTGTGCGGCAACCCTGTCCCCCGGTGAAACACCTGCCGCAACCAGCACATGCGCAATCCGCGCTGTCATTTCCAAAAAAGCCGCATGGGTGATTACCGCACCATCGGCCAAAATCAAAAACGGTGTGCGTTTCTTAGCGTGTTTGCCAAAAAGCGTGTCGTAAAGCGGGTTCGGCATCGGTCTTGACCTTATGTTTCTGTTCGCGTCCGTGAACCGGCCAGAGATCTGACCTCTGAGCTGGCGGGGATCATATTTCGTGCAGCGTAACGTTCTTGATTTTCCATGAGCTTACTCACGTCATAGAGATAGTTGACCATTGTGCCGCCCGATTGTGACTGCCCTTTTTCGGATAAATCTGCATCAGCATGAACAGCATGGACGCGCGCACCGTTGCCCAAATGAAACCGCGCTACGGGATCGCGCGGAAAGCCATCCGATCGTTTGGCATGCAAAAGATATTCGGCAGCATGTCTGCGCATCAACGTGCTATCCTCCAAATCGGCGTCGCGGGCGTTTTCTTCCAGCCACTGCATCAGACCCGGAATCGGCGACAAAGTCACAAAGGTCTTTATCTGAGGCAGCGCCATCGCAAGATCCCGCGCGACCTGCTTGATCAGCGAATTACCAAAGGAGATACCCGCCAACCCGTCCTGACAGTTCGATATGGAATAGAACACGGCGGTATCTGCGCGCTCTTGCGGGATGACATCGCGGTCTTCCGCCAACAACGCTTGAATCGAACCCGGTACACCTCGGCTCAGCGCAACCTCCACAAAGATTAGCGGCTCGTCTGGCATCGCAGGATGGAAAAAGGCAAAGCAGCGCCGGTCCTGTGGTTGCAAACGGCGGCGCAGATCGTCCCAGCTTTGGATCGCGTGCACGGCTTCATAGGCGATGATCTTGTCCAGGATATGCGCGGGGCTTTCCCAACTGATCGGGCGCAGCACTAAAAACCCGCGATTAAACCATGACGCAAAGAGATGTCGGAAATCCATGTCGAGCGCCTGCAACGCCGGATCTTGCGTCCCAAGCCGCAACAGATCGGCACGCATCCGTACCAATAACTCCGTCGCCCCCGGCACCATGTTCAAGCGGCGGATCAGTTCCTGACGCGGCGGTTCTGCGGCGGCCATGAACGCGCGGTAGGTGTCTTTGCTCGGGCTTTCTTCATAGGCGGTCAATGTTTCCCGTACTGCCGTCGGATCGATGTTCATTTCCCGTGCAAGGAAATTGAAGAATGTCTGTTTTTCGGTGTCGTCCAGCCCCTGATATTGTTCAAGCATGCCCGCAGCCAGCGCACGACCTGAACGTTCGCCAGAGGCACTGACCAATTCCGTGCTGAGTTCTTCAAGGGACCGACCATCCTTGCTCCAGCCCGTCGAAAAGCGCACGCGCTGTTCGAACACTGTAGAAAGAATGTCCGCAAAAAGTGTCACAGCCTTGGGCCCATCACGGTATCGGGCAGCCATGTCGCAAGGCCTGGGAAGACGCACAGCAGAATGATGGCGACAACCATGCAAGCCACAAAGGGCAACGACCCTTTGAGGATCGTTTTCAGCGAGATATCCGGCGCAATCCCATTGATGACGTAGAGGTTCAAACCCACAGGTGGAGAAATCAGCCCGATTTCCATGTTGATGGTCAGGATCACGGCAAACCAGATTGGGTCAAAGCCGGCAGTAACGATAATCGGCAACAAAATCGGGGCGGCCATCAGGATTACAGCAACAGGGGGCAGGAAGAACCCGGCGATCAACAGGAAGACATTCACCGCCCCCATGAGAACCCAACGGTTCACATCCAACGTCCCGATCCATTCTGCGATAGACTGGGTGATAAAGAGCGACGACAGCATGTAACTGAAAACACCCGCAGCACCGATAATGAAGAGTATCATCACCGATTCCTTGGTGGAATCCCGTAAGACCACCCAGAGATCACGCGGGTCCCACAGCTTGTAGATGATCATCGCGATCAGCAGACACAGGAGCGCACCCACGGCCGCTGTCTCAGAAGGCGTCGCGATACCCCCATACATCGCATAAAGCACACCGAGGATGATGGCGACAAAGGGCAGAACGCGCGGCAGGATTTCGAAACGTTCCTTCCAGGTATAGCTGCCTGCAGAAAGCACTGCCGCATCACCCGACCTCCAGGTTGCGTAGAGCGACCAGGCCATAAAAAGTGAGACCAACAAAACGCCCGGGATCACGCCTGCGAGAAACAGGCGCCCAATAGACGTTTCCGTAGCGATGCCATAGACGATCATCGTCACCGATGGCGGGATCAGAATACCCAACGTACCACCCGCCGCGATGGAGCCTGCAGCGATACCGTCTGGGTATCCGCGTTTCCGCATTTCCGGAATACCCATTTTACCGATGGCCGCGCAGGTCGCAGGCGACGAGCCGGACATGGCCGAAAAGAGTGCGCAAGCCCCGAGGTTGGAAACAACAAGCCCGCCAGGCACACGCGTCAACCAACGTTCCAGGGCTTCGTATAGGTCCGCCCCTGCACGGGTCGAGGCAATCGCCGACCCCATGATGATGAACATCGGAATCGAGAGCAGGGCAAAGTTGTCGAGTTTTCCAAAGAGGATCTCCGGCATCAGTTCCAGCGATCGCATTCCGTCAAAAATGATCAGGAAACCTGCGGATACGATCAAAAGCCCAAGCGCGACAGAGACACCAGAAAAGAGCACAAGGATGGTGGCGACAGCGACAAAAGCGCCTAGCAAAAGCGGGTCCATCAGCTGTCCTCCAGACCAAAAGGTTTGTCGATTCCCAAGAGTACGGCGACGAAATCGGCGATGAGTTGCAGCAGTAAGAGCCCGAAACCGATAGGCAGCGCTAGATAGGGGATCCAGAGTTTGACGCCCCAGATGGTGTCTGATCGCCAGCCACGTTCCCAAGCGAAATGCCAGTATTCATACCCGTAGTAGAACATGACGCCGACGATCACAATCGACAGTCCAAGAGTGACAAAGCACATGAAAAATCGCGCTTTGGGTGGCAGCGCGAGCGGGATCAGGTCGACATTCACATGCCCCCGAAGCCTTTGTACATAGGGTAGGCCAACGAGCGTCGCAGCAATCACCAGATAGACCACCGCTTCTGTCTGCCAGACGGTCGAGCCGTTCAGCACAAATCGGATAAAAATCATCTGACAGGTGAGAAACACCGCCGCCAGGATCATCCCGGCAGAGCACCAGCCCGCAACCGTGGAAATTGCTGCAACCACACGCAAAAATTTGTTGTTTCCGGTGCGCGCAACCGCCCCCGAGCTTTGGACCGCCATTGGTCTCTCCGATGTTCTTATGCAGCTATGTAAACGAGGGGCGATACAGGCACCGCCCCTCGAAAATTGTCGTCAGATCACTCGACCGCAAAAGCCATGTCGAGCAATTCTTGACCATCCGGCACATCCGACAGGAACGCTTTGTAGGACGTTTCCTTGGCAATCGCGCGCCATGCCTCAAAATCTTCGGCCGTCATGGACGCAATCTCAACGCCAGCGCCCTTGAAGACTTCAACAGAAGCCGCATCCTGCTTTTTCGCCTCTTCGAGGTAGTAGCTTTCGGCCTTGGCCGACGCCGCAAGCAAGACGGTCTGCTGCTCTTCGCTCAACCCGTCAAAGGTGGATTTGTTCATCAAAAGCGGTTGGTACATGAACCACAGCGCAACGTCCGAAGCAGGGGTGTAGCACGCGACCTGTTCGTAAATCCGATAGGATACGAAAGACGAAGACGACGTGTTTGCCGCGTCCAGAACGCCCGTTTGCATCGCATTGTAAATCTCGGAAGACGACATGGACGCAATCGATGCGCCAGCACCAGCAAGCATCTGTTCAAACGCCTTACCTGCCGCTCGGGTTTGCAACCCAGCAATGTCATCCGGGGACGTAATGCATTTATCTTTACCCGCGAACCCACCGGCAAGATAGCCATGCACGAGGACAATCACATCATCATCCGCCATCTTCTCTTCAAGCTTGGCCATGAAAGGGCTGTCGGACAGGCGCGCGGCGTGATCGTGGTTTTTCACCAGACCCGGCATCAGTGTCAGATTAAATGCGGGCTGTTGACCGCCAGCATAGCTCAGCGGCAGCACTGTCATGTCGAGTTGCCCACGAGACAGCGGTTTGTATTGCTCACGCGCTTTAAATAGCGATTGCGTCGGGAATATCTTGATCTCAAGATCGACATCCGCCGCCGCCACGTCGTCGGCAATGATCTGCGCCACTTTATGACGAACGTCCTTGTCCGACCACTGGTGCGACAAGCGCAATTCTGTGGCCTGCGCGCTGGCAGTGCCCGCCATCAGCGCCACCGCAGCAAGCATTGAGGTGAGTGATTTGTTCATTGGTGTCCTCCCATGGATTATCCGACTCGAGACCGGATCCATCCGGAAATTACATGGACTGCACGTTACGTCAACTTTTTTGTATACAAAAACACATATTCTTGCATTCTAAATTTATCGTGCTAAGGACAATACATGGAGAAAAAACGCGCCGATATCATTGCCGAGCAAATCGAGGAAATGATCTTTGACGGTACTTTCTGCGATGGTGACAGGTTGGATGAAATCCGACTTGCGGATCAATTCGGCGTTTCGCGCACGCCGTTGCGGGAGGCTTTCCAACGATTGACCGTGTCCGGGCTGGTAGAACAGTTACCCCGTCGCGGTGTCTTTGTACGTCAACCGGGACCCGTCGAACTGATCGAAATGTTTGAAGTCATGGCGGAACTCGAGGCCTCATGTGCACGTCTTGCGGCTTTGCGCGTCACGGACGCCGCCCTTGATGAACTGCAACTGGCCAACGATGGCTGCGCATCGGCCGTCGAACAACAAGACGCCAACCTGTATTACTGGGAGAACGAGCGGTTTCATGCATTGCTTTATCGCGAAGCTGGAAACGGTTTCCTGGAGCAAGAGTGCCTGCGTCTGCAACGGCGCTTGAAGCCTTTCCGCCGCATGCAGCTCAGATTGCGCGGGCGCATGCGGCAATCGTTGTCCGAACACCTCCAGATCGTGGACGCATTGACAGATGGGGACGGATCACGCGCAGCGGACATAGCCCGATCGCATGTGGCAGGCCAGGGCGAGAAATTCCACCATTTACTCCGAAGTCTGAAACAGGCTGCGGAATAGAAAACACCCCGCGCAGTGCGCAGGGTGTACTGGTAACATCACGGGCTGTGCGGCGCGCGAGTCAGTCCTGATCGCCAATGGCAGACAAACCTTTCAGGATGTCGATCGCATAGGCCAACTGATAGTCTTCTTCGCGCAGCGCAGCCGCGGCCTCTGCCTTTGCACGGTCCGCCTCGATCTGCTTGATCTCATCTTCTGACAAGCTGTCGTTGTTCAAGGAGCCGCGCAAATCGGCCTCAGATCGGGAAGGACGGTTTGGTGTTTCTTCCTCTTCTTCTGTGGCAGGTGCCCGGCGCGGCTGTTCGACAACAATATCGGGGGACACACCCAAAGCCTGAATAGAACGACCCGATGGCGTATAATAGCGGGCTGTGGTCAAGCGCATGGCGCCGTCGCTCCGCAGAGGCATGACCGTTTGCACGGACCCTTTGCCAAAACTTTTGGTGCCCACCACAATTGCGCGGCGGTGGTCCTGCAACGCACCGGCCACAATTTCAGAGGCGGAAGCAGATCCACCGTTGATTAAGACAACAATAGGCTTGCCTTCGGCCAAATCACCGGCAGATGCGTTGAAGCGCTCTCCGTCCTGGACCTCGCGACCGCGTGTCGAGACGATCTCGCCCTTTTCAAGGAATGCGTCGGATACGCGAATGGCCTGGGTGAGTAACCCGCCCGGATTATTGCGCAGGTCGAGCACGATGCCATTGATTCTATCCATCCCGCCCGCTTCTTCAATCTGTTCCGCAAGGCCAGACTCCAGATTGGCGTAGGTCTGGTCGTTAAACGTCGTTACGCGGAGCACCACCGTGTCGCCCTGCGTGCGCGTGCGGACCGCCGTCAACTTGATCGTGTCGCGAATAATCGAAACATCGAAAGGCTCCGCTTCTCCCTCGCGCACCAGGGTAATGATGATCTCTGACCCAACTGGACCACGCATCATGGTCACAGCTTCGTCCAGAGACAGACCCAGAACCGACTCGCCATCCACATGAGTGATAAAATCACCTGCCTCGACACCCGCTTCATCCGCAGGCGTGCCGTCAATCGGCGAGACAACTTTCACAAAGCCCTCTTCCTGCGTCACTTCAATGCCCAAGCCGCCGAATTCGCCGCGCGTTTGCACACGCATTTGTGCGGCATCATCCGGGCTAAGGTAGCTTGAATGCGGATCAAGCGACGTCAACATTCCGTCGATCGCAGCTTCGATCAACTCGCCCGGATCTACTTCTTCGACATATTGCGCGCGGATCCGCTCAAAAATATCACCGAAAAGGTCCAACTGCTCATAGACATTGCTCGATTTCGCTGCTTCTTGCGCCAGAAGGGGGCCCGCGATCTGCGTTGTCGCAACTACACCCGCTAACGTGCCTCCCAATGCCGCCATGGCAAACTTTTTCATATTTCATTATCCATTCTTGTCTGTCCGAAACCAAAGGCCCGGATTCTCGGCTTTGTCGTTTTCTCTGACCTCTATATAGAGCGTTTCTGTGAGGTCTGCGCCAGTCTGATCACTATCAGTTGAAAATTGACCCAGTTTTTCGCCACCTCCGTCGCCCATAAGACCCAATGGCGCCCCCATTTCGATCACGTCACCCGTGGATCCGTAGACCGTTTCCAAGCCAGCCAACACAAACAGAACATCCGTCTGGGGCTCCAGAATCAACACCTGCCCGAAATCGAGCAAAGGGCCCACGTAGCGCAATGTTGCGTTCGCAGGGCTGGTAACCAGTGCTTTCGCGGGCGTTGCCAACAGGATACCTGGGCGCGCTACGCCGGCCGCATCCGCTTCGCCAGGCCCGCGCAAAAGAAGACCCTGCACCGGCAGTTCCAATGCGCCTTTCGTTCCTGACATCGCATCCAACGCCTCGGGTGCGACGCCGGACGAGATCTGGTCAAGGCCAAGGGCAAACTCTTCCAATGTGAGCGCTGAAGACAGCAGGATCGCTTCGCGGACGGGGTCGGCAACAAAACGCTTGGGCAAATCACTGCGCTCTGCAATTGCCTGGCCAAGCGCTGTACGCGCCGCATGAACTTCGGCCAGTCCGGTTTCCAGTCGTTCAGAGGTGACAGTTTGTAGATCGCGCAGCTGGCGCAGTTCTGCATAGTCCTGTCGCAAGGTCGCCGCGCTGTCATTAAGTGTCGGAACCACATCTGCCAGCAGCATACCTGCCCGCGCCGCACCCGTTGGCCCTCCTGGATGCAACAGCATGACCGGGGATGTGGTGTTTCCCATGCGTTGCAGCACGGCCAGCAGAGACGCGATTTCCGCATCACGGCTTTGCAACTGCGCCGCAAGCTCTGCCTCACGCAACGCTGACTGTCGCATACCACTGCGCAACACGCTGAGGCCGACTTCGAAGGCGGAAATGGTCTGGGTCAATGCACGGACCCTGTCGCGCGCTGTTTCTGCCGCATCAAGCTCGGCGCTCGCGGCGTCCAACATTTCTGCGGCTGCACGCGCACGGTCCGCCGCAGTCTCAACTGCCAATAGCGGTGCAGGCAAAAGCATCAGGATCACAAAACAAAACAGCCTCATGAGAGCAGGCAATCCCCCGTCATCTCGCGCGGTGTCTCAAGGCCCATAAGGTGCAGTAACGTTGGCGCAAGGTCCGCCAGCCTGCCCTCCTTGACCTGCGCACTGTCAGGCGCACCGACCACGATGATCGGCACGGGGTTGAGTGTGTGAGCCGTATGCGCGCCACCGGTTTCAGGATCGATCATCATATCGCAATTGCCATGATCTGCCGTGACAATCATGGCACCACCTGCAGCTTTCAGCGCATCAAGCGCACGACCGAGGCCGGTATCAACCGTTTCGCAGGCCTTGATTGCAGCCTCCAGATCACCGGTGTGCCCAACCATATCAGGGTTGGCGTAGTTCACGACGATTAGGTCGTAACGCTCCTCAATCGCCCCGACCAGTGCATCCGTGACCTGATCTGCGGACATCTCAGGCTGCAAGTCATAGGTCGCCACATTTGGGGATTTGGGCATCAGACGATCTTCACCTTCGAATGACACTTCCTCACCACCATTCAGAAAGAACGTCACATGCGGGTACTTTTCGGTTTCAGCCAAACGATACTGGCGCAATCCTTTCTGCGCGACCCAATCCCCCAATGTGTTCGCAATTTGTGGCTTGGGATACATGGTCGTCATGTATGCCGAATGCGCCTCAGAATATTGCGCCATGCCCATCAGTGCCGCCCATTCGGGACGTACGCCGGTGTCGAACGCGTCAAAGTCCGGGGCACCGAGAGCCGCCATGATCTCGCGTGCTCTATCCGCGCGAAAGTTCAGACAAAAGAGCCCATCGCCGCCCTGCGCACCGACATAGCCGTCCAGTACGGTCGGCAAAATAAATTCATCGTCTTCGCCCCGATCATACGCCGCCTCAACAGCTTCCCGCGCGTTGGTGGCTGCCTGCCCATCAGCATTTGTGATAGCGGCATAGGCCTGTGTGACACGTTCCCACCGATTGTCGCGGTCCATCGCATAGTAGCGACCGGTGACCGTGGCGATTTTGACCTGCGTCGGCAGGGCCGCTTCAAGTGTTTCGAAGTATCCCAAGGCAGATCTGGGTGCCACGTCGCGCCCATCGGTCAACGCATGGATCACCACCGGAAGGCCTGCGGCATCCAGCGCTTTTGCAGCAGCGATCATATGTTGAAGATGTCCATGCACGCCCCCATCTGACGCAACACCCATAAGATGTGCCGTCCCGCCCGACTTTTTGAGCGCTGCGACAAAGGCCAAAAGCCTGTCATTCTGCGCGAAACTGCCCTCTTCGATGGCAAGATCGATTTGACCAAGATCCATGGCCACGACCCGTCCAGCCCCAATGTTTGTATGCCCCACTTCAGAGTTGCCCATCTGCCCGCGCGGGAGCCCCACGTCCGGACCAAAGGTCGTCAGCGTTGCATGCGGGCACGTCGCCATCAAATGATCCATGTTAGGTGTCTTTGCCAGCAAAGGCGCGTTGCCTTCGGGACGTTCACCAAGGCCCCAACCGTCAAGAATGCAAAGTACAACCGGTTTTGGTGCCGTCATCATGCGTCTCCGTAAAATGAGTTCGACGTCTTGTAACGGGTCAGACGCATCGGGTGAACCGCATTTTTAGACACGTCTTACGCGCGCCTGCCAGCCCATCAGGTGCACCCTTTCGCCTGAAACCAGGCGATGCAATTGGCGTATCCAGGTTTACCCGAATACTGTGTCCGTACCTCGTCATATGCTTCCTGCATCTGATCGTCGTAGGTATCCGGGTCAAAATCCATCCGCGTCCGGTCACTTGTTCCCACTTTGAAATGTGAATTGTCCGATACAATATGGATATGACATCCATGAGGCGCGCCCACAAACTTGCCTTTCTTGTTCCCATCTTTGCTGGGTGAGGCGTAGTCGTTCTTGGGCTTGACCCGTTGGATGACCGCCAGATCGGCCTTCATTTGCGTGCTGGCGAGCCCTGCGACAGCACCGCTCGCGGCAGCCATATCCGCCAGCTGTGCCAGATTACCCGTTGTCTGTCGGGCCTTGGCAGATGCCGCTGAAGCCTTTGCCTGCGGCGCAGGTTTAGCAAGACGGGCGGTGTGCATGAAACGACCTTTGGTCTTTAGGGAAAACTCACTTTATGCGTGTGCCATTTCTTCTGTCAACATCAGCTGGCTGCGTAGGTGTCAGCATATGCCTCAAGAGCGCTACCGGATGGGCCTTGAGCGACAACCGCATGGCGACGTAATCCTCCACGACTTCCTCGCCCAACGTCATCTCGGGCAGTAGGGCTGCGGGTTCGTCGATGGCTTCGCCGTCAATATCGCTTGCAAAAAGTGGTAAAGGCGCGCCGGGCGCCAGCGCCTTGGCCTCCCACAATGCGTCACGGCGCCCCAGACCGATGGCAGTAAAGACATCCGCTTCTGCCAGACGTTCAATCGCAGAAGGTGCCAGCCCCGCCCGTCGCCAGACATCCCGCACCGACTGATAGCCATTGCCCCGCGCCGCCGTGAGCCAGGTAGCATCTTCTTCGCTCACGCCCTTGATCTGGCGAAAACCCAAGCGCAGCGCTAACCCGCCCTGCCCGTCCGGCTCCATCGTGTTTTCCCAAAAACTCGCGTTGATGCAGATCGGGCGCACGTCGACGCCATGTTCCCGCGCGTCCCGCACGATTTGCGCAGGTGCGTAGAACCCCATGGGCTGAGAATTCAGCAACGCGCAGGCAAAGATCCCCGGATGGTGGCATTTGATCCAGCTCGAGGCATAGACCAGCAACGCAAAACTGGCCGCGTGGCTTTCGGGAAAGCCGTAGGATCCGAACCCTTCGATCTGGGAAAAGCAACGTTCGGCGAAATCCATGTCGTAGCCCTTGGCCGCCATACCACGCAGAAAGAGCGTTTTGAATTCACTCACATTACCATGCTTCTTGAACGTCGCCAGCGAGCGGCGCAGACGGTCCGCCTGATCCGGTGTGAAACCCGCGCCAACAATGGCGATCTGCATAGCCTGTTCCTGAAAGAGCGGCACGCCGAGGGTCTTGCCCAGCACTTCGCCCAACTCATCAGACGGAAAGGAGACGTCTTCTTCGCCGTTCCGCCGCCGGATGTAGGGATGCACCATATCGCCCTGAATGGGGCCGGGACGTATAATCGCGACCTCAATCACCAGATCATAAAAACAGCGCGGGCGCATGCGCGGCAGGAAATTCATCTGCGCACGGCTCTCTACCTGAAAGACACCAATACTGTCTGCGGCGCAGAGCATGTCATAGACCTTTGGGTCTTCGGGCGGCAGCGTGGCCAGCGTGTGGCTTGCGTTGTGATGCATCTTGAGCAGATCAAAGGCCTTGCGGATGCACGTGAGCATGCCCAGAGACAGCACATCGACCTTGAGAATACCCAACGTATCGATGTCGTCCTTGTCCCAGCAGATGACCGTGCGGCCTTCCATCGTGGCGTTCTCGATGGGGACGAGTTCATCCAGACGCCCTTCGGTGATGACAAACCCTCCCACATGCTGGGAGAGATGACGCGGGAAGCCGTTGATCTCGTAGACCAGCGCAAGGGTCTGTTTCAGGCGGCGGTCGCGCGCATCAAGGCCTATTTCAGCCAGGCGTTCCGTCTCGATCCCTCTGGTCGAAAAGAACCCCCAGAGCTGGGATGAAAGCGCGGAGATTGTATCTTCGGTCAACCCCATGGCGCGGCCCACCTCGCGGATCGCGCGCTTGCCACGGTAGTGCACCACCGTGGCACAGAGGCCAGCGCGGTGGCGCCCATAGCGTTCGTAGATGTGCTGGATGACCTCCTCGCGACGTTCATGCTCAAAATCCACGTCGATGTCGGGTGGCTCGTCGCGCGCCTCTGACACGAAACGCTCAAACACCATGGTGCCGATTTCGGGCGAGACGGAGGTAACACCTAGACAATAACAGACCACCGAGTTGGCCGCCGATCCGCGCCCCTGGCAGAGAATATTACGGCTGCGCGCAAAGGCCACAATATCCCGAACCGTAAGGAAATAGGGCTCATATTTGAGCTTGGCGATGAGCGTGAGTTCGTGTTCGAGCAAACGGTGCACCTTGTCGGAGGCTCCAGCCGGATAACGCCACTGGAGCCCTTCGTAGGCGAGGCGGCGCAGACGGCCTGTTGGCGTTTCATCTTTGGTGATCTCGGACGGATATTCGTAACGGAGTTCATCGAGTGAGAACGTCAGGCTCTGTGCGAGGGCATGGGCGTGATCGACGGCCTCTTCGAAACCGGCAAAAAGACGACGCATTTCTGTTTCGGAACGCAGACGCGCCTCACTGTTGGGTAGAGCGTCACGACCCAGGTCATCGACCCGACAGCCAGAGCGAATCGCCGTGACCACATCCGCCAGTTTGCGGCGGGCACCGTGGTGCATCAGTGGGGCGGCGCTGGCCAGAGTAGGCAAGCCGAGACAACGGGCAGTATCCGTAAGATTGGCAAAGCGCTGGCTGTCTCTCCCGTCATACTGCGGGCTCAGACCGATGTGCATGTCTTTGGTAAAGCAGCGCGTCAGTTGTCGCGCGATTTGCACCCATCCACCCGCGCCGCGCTGAGAGGGCAGCGCCTGTGGCCAGAGGATCAAATGCACCCCTTTCGCGTTATCCAAAAGGTCATTGATGTGCAAATCGCAATGCCCCTTTTGCGCCCGCAACCGCCCCTTGGACAACAAACGACATAGACTGCCCCAACCCGTTCGGTTTATCGGCAAAGCTGTTATCTCACTGCCATCCGTAAAGATCAGTCGTGCCGCTGGAATGAGGCGTGGCGTGCAATAGAGTGCAGGGGACCGTCGATGCGTCGTAAGCGCTTTGGGCAATGCAGGCCCCATTGGCCCGTGCGCCTCGTCCCAGGCTTGCCGCGCTCGCACCTGACGGGAAATCTCACGTGCTTGCGCATGCGCCCGTACGATCCCCGCCACTGTGTTCTCATCCGCAATCGCAATTGCATCGATGCCCAGCGCAGCCGCACGGGAGATATACTCTTCCGGGTGTGACGCCCCTTTGAGAAAGGAAAAGTTGGAGGTGATATTCAGTTCAGCAAACATAACAGGCGCCTAGTATATTCACCTTTTGTTCTCATTGGGAGTCCCTTTTCAAAGGCGTTGAAAAACCGACGCCATACGCAACAGGCAAAGCCTGCAGTATGATGCACACAGCCAACAGCCCGCAGGCACACATTCAGATGGTGTCAGGCATTCCCTGCCGCTATTGCCGGTGCGAAACTCCTGCAGGTACCGCACGGAGCATCTGCCCAAAACGTACCCTCTGCACACCAATATACGCGTCACCAGAACCAAAAATACCTAAGTCAATCTGCACTTAACACCTACGACTTAAGCTGCATCAGCGCCTTGAGCACTACGCAGGCTTGCCCCTTGTCGCTGCTTTGGTCATAAAGCAGCGAGACAGCACGAGGATGCACGACCATGCAGCAACCACCAGAGACTAAAATCGTTGAGAGTTTCCGCATTGCCTGTGACGGTGGTGAAGGTGCACTGGGCCATCCGCGCGTTTGGCTGCAGATTCCCAAAGACGTGGGCTGGGTAGAATGCGGCTACTGCGACTGCAAGTACATCCACAAGAATTTCGCAGACAAGGTCTGATCACCAACAAAATACTGCCATTATTCCAGTGTATCCGGGCGTCTGAACACGCCGGAGATTTGATAATGGAAACCCACCCTCAAAGCATGACGTTTTCCTATGCCGCTATCGCGCTTGGGGCTTTAGGCATGTTCACGGCGCTCTTTGCCCTCTACGCCGGGCCGTTCTCGCCGCAACCGGATGTGGGTACGTCAATCGGAGAGATCGCGGGCAATATGAAGGCTGCAGCGCAACGTGCCCTGCAAGGCCTGCCGCAGCCCGAGGAAACGATTGTCAACCCGACCTGGGATCTCGACCGCATTCTGATGGCTGCCTCACCAGCCTTGGGTGTCTTGGGCCTGATCGCTGCCATTGCAGCTTATATCCGACGCGAACCCACGCGCGCTGCGCATTGTGGTCTGGCCATCAGCATGGGCGCCATCCTGGTGCAAGTGGTACTGATCGTCGCGATTGTGATTGCCGGAGCGATCATTCTGGTCGGCATCATGCAGAATCTCGACTCTATTGTCGGTTAGCGCCGGCCGGAACGCCTGTCAGTTCTGGACTTCGGAGCCCCGCCGCGCCATCTAGGCAAGCAGGGTATCTGAGGGAGACAGGCATGGCATTTGGAAAAGGGCATCACCTTCATCTTATTGACGGCTCCGCCTTCATCTTTCGCGCCTATCACGCGCTGCCGCCACTGACCCGAAAGTCCGACGGTTTGCCAATCGGTGCGGTGTCGGGCTTTTGCAACATGCTGCAACGCTATGTGGAAACCAATACGGGCGATGACGCGCCCACCCATGTGGCAGTGATTTTCGACAAGGGCAGCCACACGTTCCGCAACGACATGTACGATCAATATAAGGCCAACCGCGACGCCATGCCCGAAGACCTGCGCCCGCAGATCCCCCTGACCCGGCGCGCAACGGAGGCGTTCAACATCGCCTGCGAGGAAAAGGAAGGGTTTGAAGCGGACGACATCATTGCCACGTTGGCTGTTCAGGCACGGGCTGCAGGCGGGCGCTGCACGATTATCAGCTCCGACAAGGATCTGATGCAGCTTGTGGGCGGCGGTGTGGAAATGTTCGACGCGATGAAGAACAAACGAATCGACCGCGACGGCGTGTTCGAAAAATTCGGTGTCTTCCCGGAACGAGTCGTGGACGTGCAGGCATTGGCGGGAGACTCCGTGGATAACGTGCCTGGCGCACCGGGGATCGGGATCAAGACGGCAGCGCTCCTGATCAATGAATACGGTGATCTGGATGCTTTGCTCCAACGCGCGGGTGAGATCAAACAACCCAAACGAAAACAGACTCTGATCGACCATGCAGATCAAATTCGCCTGTCGCGCCGATTAGTGTTGCTTGATGAAAACACGCCACTCGATTTCACGCTGGACGATCTGGAAGTACGTGACCCCGACCCAGAAACGCTGATGCCGTTTCTGGCAGAGATGGAGTTCCGCACGCTGACCAAGCGCATCGCTGACCAGCTGAAAGTCGAGATGCCGGAGATCAACGACACGCCTGCCTCTGCGCCCGATGCGCCGGAAATTGCAGATGTGCCCTTTGACAGCGCAGGTTACAGCAAGGTCGGGGATGCCAAGGCCCTGCAAGGCTGGATCGACCAGATTTACGAACGTGGTTCTGTGGCCGTCGATACCGAAACCACCGGCCTCAATGAAATGATCGCTGAGCTTGTCGGGATTTCGCTCTGCGTGGAGCCTGGCACCGCCTGCTACATCCCGCTCATCCACAAGGCGCAAGGCACGGATGATCTTTTCGGCTCGGACGACTTGGCCGAGGGACAAATCTCCACCGACGAGGCGCTTGCTCTGTTGAAGCCCGTGCTGGAGGACGAAAGCATCCTCAAGATCGGGCAGAATATGAAATACGATGCTAAGATCTTTGCGCAGGTGGGGATCACAGTCGCACCGATTGATGACACGATGTTGATGTCCTACGCCATGCATGGCGGGCTGCACGGCCATGGGATGGATGCGCTCTCTGATCGATATCTCAACCACACGCCTATTCCGATCAAACCGCTGCTGGGCAGTGGAAAATCGGCGATCACCTTCGACAAGGTGCCGCTGGCGCAGGCGGTGCCTTACGCGGCCGAAGACGCTGATATCACGTTGCGGCTCTGGCAGCAGTTCAAACCGTCGCTGCACCGCGCGCAAGTCACACGCGTCTATGAAACCCTCGAACGGCCCATGGTCGGTGTTTTAGCCGATATGGAGCGGACGGGTATCAAGGTCGACCGCGACACGCTCAGTCGCATGTCCAATGCCTTCAGTCAAAAGATGGCTGGGCTGGAAGACGAAATTTATGAGCTGGTCGGGCGCAAGTTCAATGTTGGTTCGCCCAAACAGTTGGGAGAGATCCTGTTTGACGAAATGGGCCTTGAGGGTGGCAAAAAGGGCAAAACAGGCGCCTATGCGACCGGTGCCGATGTGCTTGAAGACCTCGCAACCGAGCATGAACTGCCCCGCCGGATCCTCGACTGGCGGCAATTGTCAAAGCTGAAATCGACCTACACCGACGCTTTGCAGGGCCACATCAATCCTGACACCGGGCGTGTGCACACGTCCTATTCGATCTCTGGGGCCTCCACCGGGCGGCTCGCCTCCACCGACCCAAATCTGCAGAATATCCCGATCCGCACAGAAGAGGGCCGCCGCATTCGCGAGGCCTTTATCGCGGAAGATGGCAAGACGCTGGTTGCACTGGATTACAGCCAGATCGAGCTGCGTATTCTAGCCCATATCGCGGACATCCCGGCACTGAAACAAGCGTTTGAGGACGGGTTGGACATTCATGCCATGACAGCTTCCGAGATGTTCGATGTCCCGATGGAGGAGATGACGCCCGATATTCGTCGCCGTGCAAAAGCGATCAACTTTGGCGTGATCTATGGCATTTCCGGCTTTGGTTTGGCGCGCAACCTACGGATCCCACGCAGCGAGGCGCAGGGGTTCATTGATCGCTATTTCGAACGCTTCCCGGGTATCAAAACGTATATGAGCGACACCAAGGCCTTTGCGAAAGAGCACGGCTATGTACAGACGCTTTTTGGTCGGCGGATTCATACACCCAACATCGCGGCCAAAGGGCCTCAGGCCAGTTTTGCCGCCCGCGCTGCCATCAACGCACCAATTCAAGGAACGGCGGCAGATGTGATCCGGCGCGCCATGATCCGAATGCCCAATGCGATTGAGGGCCTACCTGCCCGAATGCTGCTACAGGTGCATGACGAGCTGTTGTTCGAAGTCGATACCGGCGCAGAGGAACGATTAATCGATGCCGCCCGCAGTGTGATGGAGGGTGCCGCCGACCCTGTGGTCAAGCTGGATGTGAAATTGACCGTTGATGCAGGGGCCGGGCCCAACTGGGCAGTTGCGCACTAAAGGGGTCACCCGTCAGGCCGTCACTGCAGGGCGCCACGTCAGGCTGTCCTCGGTAGGGCAATCCGCTCGGTAATCGGCGATGATCCAATCCGCGTAACCCTGCGCATCAATCGCTTCGAACAAAGCGGCAAAATCGATACTCCCTGAACCCGGTGCGCAAAAACCCGGCGCATCACCGATCTGAACCCGGCGGATGATCGCGGCATGTGTGCGAAAGACCTGAACTGCATCTCCGTGAAGCGTTTGGGCATGAAAGCTGTGAAACTGCAATCCCAGGCGGTCTGATCCCACGGCATCAATGATGTCTGCCGCCAAACCAAAATCGCATAAGTACGCCCCGTCTTGCGCCTGGGGCTGCAGGGTCAAGTCAACGCCTTTGGGCAGTGTTTGCACAGCGTATTTCAAGTTTGAGAGCAGCGTGGCCCGTCCCGCGGGACCTTCTGCGGCCCCGGCCATAATGTGCATCACGGGCACGCGAAGCGCGTCGCAATAGCGCAATGCACGCCGCAAATCGTAGCGGAAGCGTTCCTCCAAACCCGGAACAGCAGCAAAACCGCGCTGACCACCCGTGTAGTTTGGCGGCGGCGCACTGATCTGGATCACCGGCACGGACGCCCGCAAGGCAGCGCGTTTGGTATCTTTCGCGGGCATTTCATAGGGAAGCGGGACAGCAACGGCATTGAAGCCGGCGACGGCAGCTGCATCAAAACGGTCTAAATACGGGAGTTCCGTCCAGAGGCTGCTCAGATTGGCTGCAAATTTCATCACGTCTCCCGAGTCTCGACCCTCGGCAACTAAACAACTTAAAGGAGAGTATTAAAAGAGGGTTTTTTAACGAATGCGCGAAACGGCGCTTTGGCCCTGCGCGCGCACCTATGGCAATTCGGCGCTGGGAATGATCGGGAAGAACCTCCCGGAAGACCACAGACCAAACCAATCCTCGTGGTGCACGCCAAGATCGACCAAACGGTAAAAGCTCTTGCGGTCGATCAAGGCCTCAAGGTTTGCGCGGATCAAGACGTAGGGTGATGGCTCGCCTGTTTCCGCGTCTCTTTCAACCCGCAACGGCAGGGTCTCGCTCGCTACTGCGATGTCATCCACCTGCGTGTGAAAGGTAAGCACTTGGTTAATACCGCTGCCCGTCACATCGAAATCTACCGCAACAAAAGGCGCGTCATCGACCACAATCCCTACTTTTTCGACGGGCGTGACAAGGAAATATTTACCTTTCTCCTTTTTAAGAATCGTTGAGAATAGTTTAACGAGTCCCGGACGTCCGATGGGCGTTCCTTGGTAAAACCATGTACCATCCCGGGCGATCCTCATATCGAGATCACCACAAAACGGCGGGTTCCATAGGTGCACGGGCGGCAGACCGCGTGTTTTTACAGCGTTTATCGAGGCTGTAAGGCTTTCTGCCGAGGGGGTAACGGTATTTTGTCCACGCATCGCTTTTGCCATTTCCCTTAAGCGCGATAGATTTAAACTGAGCATATAACGTAGCGGAGCAGAAAGTCATGACAGAAGCAGAAGATATGGTTGCTGAGATCGAGGCGCTCGGCACAAAACTGGCTGAGGCCAAAGCGTCTATCACCAAGCGATTTATCGGGCAGGAACGTGTCGTCGAACTGACGCTAACCTCGCTACTCTGCGGTGGGCACGGGTTGCTCATCGGCTTACCTGGGCTAGGCAAAACGCGTTTGGTCGAGACATTGTCGACGGTCATGGGGCTACACGGCAACCGTGTGCAGTTTACGCCCGACTTGATGCCGGCCGATATACTCGGCTCCGAAGTACTGGAAACAGCGGGCGATGGTAGCCGCGCGTTTCGTTTCATTCAGGGCCCAATTTTCTGCCAGCTTCTGATGGCCGACGAGATTAACCGCGCCTCACCACGCACCCAATCCGCGCTCTTGCAAGCGATGCAGGAAAAGACCGTCACCGTGGCGGGCGAAGACCGGTCCCTGGGCAAACCCTTCCACGTGCTTGCAACGCAGAACCCGATTGAACAGGAAGGCACCTACCCACTGCCCGAAGCACAGCTGGATCGTTTTCTTGTGCAGATCGATGTGGCTTATCCCGACCGTGACACGGAACGCGACATTTTGCTCGCAACGACGGGTGACGGCGAAGAAATGTCCACAGAAGTTTTCTCGGCAGAGGAATTGCTGGCAGCACAATCGCTTTTACGGCGCATGCCGGTTGGCGAGAGTGTTGTGGAAATGATCCTCGACCTAGTCCGCGCTTTCCGCCCCGAAGAAGACTCGGCAAGTCAGCAGGTTCGCGACACCGTAGCTTGGGGCCCAGGGCCGCGCGCCGCACAGGCTTTGATGATGACTGTGCGGGCACGCGCGCTGTTGCAAGGCAGGTTCGCACCGTCGGCAGAAGATGTAATCAACATGGCCCGTCCTGTACTCAGCCACCGCATGGCGCTGAACTTTGCGGCCCGCGCACGTGGGGACAGCCTGACAGACCTCATTGAACAAACCGCCATCTCTCTGTCCGGGGCGAAGGCCGCCGCGTGAGCACTTTTTCCGCTCTTCCACCTGAGGAACGGCCCACCGCGTTGCGGGCCGATGCCGAAACGCAGGCCGCTAAACTGCCGCCGTTGTTGGCACGGGCGGAACAGCTTGCTGGCGGTGTTTTACTTGGCGATCACGGGCGCCGCCGCGCGGGTTTGGGCGACAATTTCTGGCAATATCGGCCCGCGCAACCGGGTGACAGTCGCCGTATGATCGACCATCGCCGTTCGGCCATGGGTGATACGGAATTTGTGCGCGAACGCGAATGGCAAATTGCACAATCTGTGATGCTCTGGGTCGACCAAGGCGCTTCAATGCGCTTTTCCGGCAGCCCGGACGTGCCGCAAAAGGCGGATCGCGCGCGCGTTCTCGCACTTGCGATGGCGATTTTGCTGGTCCGCGGAGGTGAACGCGTTGGATTGACAGGAACTACCCTGCCGCCGCGGCGTGGAAACACGCAGATCCTGCGGTTAGCAGAGATGTTCAGCGCGGATGCGACCGAAGACTATGCTCCGCCGGAGCACAGGGCAATGATACCTTCGGCCCGTGCGCTATTCGTATCCGACTTTCTCGGTAACGTAGATGAGGTCAAGCTCGCGCTGACCAAAGCTGCGGATCGCGGCGTGCGCGGCGTGTTGCTACAGGTGCTGGACCCCACCGAAGAACGATTCCCCTTCAAGGGGCGCACGATATTTGAGAGCGTAGGGGGCACTCTCAGCCACGAGACTTTGAAAGCTAACGATTTGCGAGACCGCTACTTGGAACGTTTGGCCGAACGCAAAGCCGAATTGCAGGCGCTCTGTGCGCTGACCGGCTGGCAGTTTGGCCAGCATCATACCGATAGATCCGCACAATCCGCGCTCCTTTGGCTTTATGCGGCAATGGATGGAGGAGCGATCAGATGACGGTTCTGGCGGGCATCGGTTTTACCTCCCCCTGGCTATTGCTGGGGCTTTTGGCGCTGCCGATCCTTTGGTTTATCTTGCGCGCTGTCCCACCCGCGCCCATTCGCCGACGCTTCCCTGGTGTGGCCTTGTTGCTGGGGCTCGCTGATGACGAAAGCGTGTCGGATCGCACACCCTGGTGGTTGCTGCTGCTGCGCATGTTGGCCGTGGCGGCGATCATTCTCGGGCTTGCTGGCCCCGTGTTGAACCCGGACGCGGATCGCGCTGATGGCAATGGACCACTCCTGCTCGCGCTGGATGGCAGCTGGGCCGGTGCAACCCGCTGGCCCGAACAAATGGAGGCGATCGATGCGCAATTGATGCGCGCCAGCCGCGCCGGGCGCACTGTAGCCTTCATCGATTTGGCGCGGCCAGAAGTCCCCGTTTTTCAAGCCGCTGATGTGTGGCGTAACCGCCTGGCAGGTTTTACACCCTCAGCCTGGCAACCAGATGCGGCTCGGATTGCCGAGGCGAACTCAGCGCTTGCCGACCTCGGTGATTTCGACACGCTTTGGTTCAGCGACGGGCTGGAGTATCCCGGGCGCGCGGACGTCTTAGCAACGTTTGAAACGCGCGGTGCAGTGGAGGTTTACCAAACAGCCGCGAACGTCGTCGCTATAGCACCTGCGGGCTACGAAGATGGCGCAATTACGCTGACGGCGATGCGGGCTGCTGCCGGACCCGAGCGAGAAGTGACATTGCAGGTTCAAGGCCGCGATCCCGCAGGGAATGCCACTCTACTGGCAACCGCAACCGCGCTGTTTGAAGACGGCACCACGACTGCAGATACAGCCATCACACTGCCTGCTGAACTGCGCGCTCGGATCACCCGTTTTGATTTGCAAGGTCAGCGATCTGCCGGTGCCACGACACTGGCGGACGATGGCCTGAGACGGCGCGAAGTCGCACTGATCGCAGGGCGCGAAGATCGCGAGGGGCTCGAACTGTTGTCTCCCCTGCACTACCTGGAACAAGCGCTGGAACCCAACGCCGACCTTATCAAAGGTGGGCTTGCGGATATTCTGCCAGCCAACCCCGATGTTATCATACTGGCTGATATTGCCACGCTGTCCGAGGGTGAGATGAACGATCTTGGCGCGTGGATTGATGAAGGTGGTATGTTGGTGCGTTTTGCCGGCCCCCGCGTCGCCGCCAGCGATATCAGCCGGGTGGACGAAGACCCGATGATGCCTGTGCGTCTGCGCACTGGTGGACGCACAGTAGGAGGTGCGATGAGTTGGGGAGAACCCAAGTCGCTTGCGCCTTTTCGCGAAAATTCGCCTTTCTTCGGCTTGGCGATCCCAAATGATGTGCAGATCACTAGCCAGATTATGGCACAGCCCGACCCTACGCTGGCGGAACGTGTGATCGCAGAGCTGACCGATGGCACCCCACTTGTTACCCGCAAAATCCGCGAGCAAGGCCAGATTGTGTTGTTTCACGTTACGGCCACGGCAGATTGGTCGACCCTGCCACTTTCAGGGCTCTTTGTCCAAATGCTGGAACGGCTAGCCGTGGCTTCTTCTGCCACGCGGCCGGATGCCGCGCAGCTGGAAGGCACCACATGGACACCCGAACAGGTGATGGACGGGTTTGGCACTTTGACCGATGCAGGAAACCTGCCCGGTGTCTTGGGCCCTGATCTTGTCAGCGCGCCCCCAAGCCTTGATATGCAGCCCGGTATCTATGCCTCGGGTGAACGGCGCCTTGCCCGCAATGTTGTCACCCAGACCACGGTGTTGGAGACCGCAACCTGGCCCGCGCGCATCCCCGTGAAAGGTTTCGCCGTAGCACCAGAACGCCCTCTCGCCGGGTGGCTTCTTAGTCTTTCCATCCTGGCGCTGGTCGCAGATGTGATCGCGTCCCTTGCGCTTTCCGGTCGCCTGACCGGTCGTAACAGCCAGGCCGCAGCACTCTTGATTGCGTTGATCCTGTCGGCCGGTGCACCAGAAACGACGCGCGCGCAAACCGCTGATGCTGATGCCTTTGCCCTGGAGTCCACCGAAGAAGTCGTACTAGCCTATGTTCTGACCGGAAACGCTCGCATTGATGATCTGTCGCGTGCGGGGCTCTTTGGCCTGTCACAGACCCTGACATTTCGCACATCGGTAGAGCCAGCAACGCCAGTCGCGGTCAATCTCGAAACAGACGAACTCGCCTTCTTCCCGATCCTCTACTGGCCAATTACACCCGACCAACCACGTCCATCGGTCGAAACCTATGCAAAGCTGAACGCCTACTTGCGCTCGGGCGGACTGATCCTGTTTGATACGCGTGATGCCGACATCGCCCGCTTCGGCACCTCAAGCCCGAATGGACGCAAGTTGCGGGATCTGGCCGCGCCCCTCGACATTCCGCCGCTGGAGCCTTTACCCGAAGATCACGTGCTGACACGCACCTTTTATTTGCTGCAGGATTTTCCCGGACGGCATATCAGCCGGGACGTTTGGGTCGAAGCAGCCCCGCCTGATGCCCAACAAATTGACGGCATGCCCTTTCGCAACCTCAATGACGGCGTGACGCCAGTGGTTATAGGAGGCAATGACTGGGCCTCAGCATGGGCCATGTCCGACAACGGCGCGCCCCTGGTACCAATCGGGCGCGGCTTTTCCGGCGAGCGACAAAGAGAACTCGCGTACCGCTTTGGCGTGAACCTCGTGATGCATGTGCTTACAGGCAACTATAAATCGGATCAGGTCCATGTACCTGCACTTCTCGACAGGTTGGGCCAATGACCGGAACCGTTATTTTTGATCCTCTGATCCCCTGGCCCTTTCTGGCGTTTGTCGCCATCGTCGCCATTGCAGGGGTTCTGCTTGCCTCTGTCCGTGGCCTCTCCGGCTGGGCACTAAGGGGGCTGGCCGCACTGGTGGTCTTGGGCGCACTCTCTGGACCCAGTTACCAGCAGGAAGATCGCACGCCTCTTTCGGACATTGTTCTGATGCTCGAAGACGAAAGCGCTAGTCAGAGCCTCTCTGATCGTCCCGATCAAACCAAAAGCGCGGCAGATGCGTTGGCCGCACGGATCACCGCGCGCAGCAACACCGAGTTGCGCCGTATCGTCGTTGGAGACGGCGACGGGGATGCGGGAACGCAATTGATGACGGCACTCTCAAAAGCACTGGCGGAAGAGCCGCGCGCGCGTGTCGCCGGCATCATCGCCTTTTCGGACGGTCAGGTGCATGATGCAGATCTGCCGATCGAACTGCCCGCACCCCTTCATTTGATGCTATCGGGCAAGGGCACCGATTGGGACCGCCGGTTAAGCATCCGCAACGCGCCTGCCTTTGCCATCATCGGGGAACCCGTCACCTTGACCCTGAGGGTCGAAGACATGGGCGCGGCACCAGAAGGCACCGAGACTGCGCCGCTTGAGATCTCCGTTGATGGCGGCCCTATACAATCGTTTCAGGTGCCCATTGGGCAAGACATCGAACTGCCCGTCACCTTACCCCATGGCGGGCGCAACGTGTTGGAATTCTCGGTACCCATGGCCGAAGGCGAGTTAACCGATCGCAACAATAAAGCCCTTATCCAAATGAACGGCGTGCGGGATCGGTTGCGGGTACTGTTGGTGTCTGGCGAGCCCCACCCAGGTGGTCGCACATGGCGTAACCTTTTGAAATCAGACAGCTCTGTAGATCTGGTACATTTTACGATCCTACGCCCACCCGAAAAACAAGACGGCGTGCCAGTGAGTGAGCTATCGCTCATCGCCTTCCCCACACGCGAATTGTTTCTTGAAAAGATTGATGATTTTGATCTGATCATCTTTGATCGATACAAGCGCCGCGGCATCCTGCCATCGCTCTATCTGGACAATGTCGCGAACTACATCCAGCAGGGCGGTGCGGTTCTGGTCGCCGCCGGTCCCGACTATGCCGGTGCAGACAGCATCTATCGCTCGCCTCTGGGGCCTGTTCTCCCCGCCTCTCCGAGCGCGCGCGTGATCGAGCAGCCTTACCGGCCCATGGTGACAGATATCGGCGAACGCCACCCTGTGACAACCGAGCTACCCGGCAGCGGCGACTGGGGTCGATGGTTGCGCCAGATCGATGTCGTCGCACCAGAAGGCCATGTGGTCATGTCCGGCCACGATGACCGCCCCTTGTTAATGCTCAATCGTGTCGGCGAGGGCCGCGTGGCGCTCTTGGCTTCTGACCACGCCTGGCTTTGGAATCGCGGCTATGAAGGCGGCGGCCCGCAGCTTGAGCTGCTTAGACGCCTTGCCCATTGGATGATGAAAGAGCCTGAACTTGAAGAAGAAGCCCTGACGGCGCAGGCAACAGGCCAGACCATGCGCATCCAACGGCGGACACTAGAGGAAACGGTGCCCCCAGTGACCATTACTGATCCTCTGGGCATTGTAACCGAATTGCCGCTGACCGAAAACCGTCCAGGCGTGTTCGAAACCGTATTCGAAGGACCAGAAATTGGTCTGTATCGGCTGAAAAACGGGGATCAAGTAGCTGTCATCGGCCTTGGCCCCGCAGCACCGCGCGAATTTGAAAGAACCATTGCAACGCCCGAAATCCTTGCGCCCGTTATGGCAGGATTGCGTGGCGGCACGATGCTACTTGAGAACGGGTTACCGAGGGTGCGTGATGTGCGGGTCGGGAGACCCGCCGCAGGGCGCGGCTGGATCGGTCTTACTCCGCGCGACGCATATGAGACACGCGATGTCCGGCAAACATCTTTGCTGCCACCCTGGTTGGTCCTGTTGCTGGCCGCAGGATTCATCACGGCCGGTTGGTTACGCGAAGGTCGCAGGTAGCATTTCGCTTAACACCTAAACGCGCAGTTTCATCTCAGTTAAGGCGATATTCACTCAGATAATCCATGACTGCACGACGGTTTCTAGGTGCTGCATACGAGGGTTTGAATGAGTCTGGCCAACAAATTGGCCCAAGAACGGCGCAGCCGCCTGGCTGCCGAACGCCTGCTTGAACTCAAGCAGGCGGAGTTGTTTGCCGCCAACCGAAAACTCGGAATGCACGCGCGCCAACTCTCCAACGAGATCGTCGAAACACGGGCCGAAGTGGCAACGGTCCGCGATGAAAACAAACGGGTCAAATCCGATCTTTCAGCCGCGCATGAGCAGATCGAACGGGTAGAACGTAGGCTCTGGCAATCGATTGAATCGATCAACGATGGCTTCGCATTCTATTCGCCGGATCTTGAACTCATCATGGCCAACCCAGCCTATTTGTCTATTTTTGAGGGGATGGAAGAGGTAAAACCCGGGATCAGCTACATCACCGTACTGCAGATTCTGACCGACGAGGGGATCATCAACCCCGGCAACATGCATCCTGCGGAATGGCGTCAAAAGATGATTGAACGGGTCCAGAGACCTGAGCCGGAACCCGTTATCGTTCAGCTTTGGAACAATGAATACGTACGTGTCATTGACCGACGCGGACCAGACGGCGACATCATTTCGCTGGGCATCAACATCACCGAAAGCGTCAAATACGAAGAGAAACTGGAAGCGTCGCGTGAAAAGGCCGAAGCTGCGAACCGCGCTAAATCAGCCTTCCTGGCGAATATGAGCCATGAGATCAGAACCCCGATGAATGGTATCGTCGGCATGGCAGATGTTCTGAATGATACCCCTTTGTCCGAAGAACAGCAGCTTTACATCGACACGATCAAAAACTCCGGCGAAGCATTGTTGGTCATCATCAACGATGTTCTGGATTATTCAAAAATCGAAGCTGAACGCTTGCAATTACAACCAGAAGCCTTCGATCTGGAAAAATCGATCCACGAGGTTGTGATGCTGTTGCAGTCATCGGCACGCGACAAGGGGATTTCTCTGATCGTGGATTATGCACTGCTACTGACGTCCGAACTTGTCGGCGATCCGGGGCGAATCCGGCAAATCCTGACGAACCTTCTGGGCAACGCGGTTAAATTTACAACCGAAGGCTCCGTTGCCGTGCGTGTCACCGGCCAACCCAACGAGGACGGATCAAAAGTGACCCTTCAGGTCACAGTCGAAGATACCGGCATCGGCATCCCCGAGGATATGATTGAACATGTCTTTGGCGAATTCAATCAGGTGGAGAACGAACGCAACCGGCAATTTGACGGCACCGGCCTCGGGTTGGCGATCACCAAGCAACTGATCAAGATGATGGGTGGCCGGATTTGGCTAACGTCTGAAGAAGAGGTCGGTTCTTGTTTTGGTTTTGAAGTGACGCTCGATGCAACCGGAAAGGCAACACTCCCCCATCCGCAATTGGACCCTGCTTTACGTCACGTCATGGTGATCGACGATTTGCCACTTAATCTCAGTCTCCTGCAACGACAGTTGGAAGAGTTAGGTTTGAAAGTCACGGCCTGCCCGGATGCCTCTTGTGCACTTGCTGCCCTCAACAAATCGGTGGATCTCGTGCTGGTCGACCATATGATGCAGGGTATGAACGGCTTAGCCTTGGCCGATACGGCACGCAAAGCCGGTCATAAGCAAAAAATAATCTTGCTGAGCAGCAATCACGGGCACGCGCGCAAAGACCCTCTCAGCGCTCAGGTCGATGTCATTTCTAAGTGCCCTTTTCTACGTCAAGATTTGGTCGAGTGGCTCAAAGCTTGGGATGCTTCCCCAGAGCCGGACTTGGAAATCGACGAAACCGTCGAACATGAAGTTGTTTTGGAAACTGAGGTACAATCCGAACCCGATCTACCACGCAAAATGCGCATTTTGGCTGCGGAAGACAACAAAACCAATCGGCTGGTCTTCGGCAAAATGATCAAGGCACTGAATGTGGATTTGCAGTTCGCCTGCGACGGACAGGAAGCCGTGGAAGCCTATTCGAGTTTCGTACCGGATTTGATCTTCATGGATATCTCGATGCCGCGCATGGATGGCAAGGAAGCAACACGCGCCATCCGCAAGATTGAGGCAGAAGCCGGAAAGCATGTTCCAATCATCGCTCTGACAGCACACGCGATGAGCGGTGATGATCAGGAAATACTCAGTGCCGGTCTGGACTACTACATGACCAAACCACTACGCAAACCGCAGATCATTGAAAAAATCGTAACACTTTGCCCCGACGGTGCCGAACACCCCTGCCCGGAAGCGATGGATCAAGTAGGATAAGCGCGCACGAATACCGGCTTATCTTCCTGTGATAGGTCTGGCTGGAAGGCATATCCATCCGCATCGAAACCAGTGATGGCCTGAGCGTCATTCAACCGGTTTTGTACGATGTAACGCGCCATGGCACCACGGGCCTTCTTTGCAAAAAAACTCACAATGCGCGGGCCTTTGCCATCCTCTTTATCTTCCATGAAAACCGGCGTGATGACACGAAGCTTCAAGGCTTTTAGGGACACAGCACCAAAGTATTCTTGGCTGGCACAATTGATCAGAACATCTGTCTCAACTTTATCCGCCTGCGTGTTTAGCGCTTTAGACAGGTCGTCCCGCCAATACGCATAAAGCGTCTCGCCGCGCCGTGTCTTGAGCCGGCTCCCCATTTCCAAACGATAAGGCTGAATAGCATCGAGTGGACGCAAGACACCGTAAAGGCCAGATAAAATGCGCAGGTGTTCTTGCGCCCACGCCATGTCATCAGCATCCAACTCGGTCGCATCCAACCCCTGGTACGTATCACCCGCAAAGGCGAGTGCCGCTGGACGCGTGGTTTCTGGTTCAGGTGAATCGGCAAAAGCCGAAAAACGATCCCGGTTCAACCGTGCGAGGTCATCGCTCAGATCCATCAGGGACTTCAGCTTACCAAGCGTTAGATTACGTGCTGTTTTGACCAGACGCACAGCGTCATCCTGAAAATCAGGCGTTGTCGTTGCCACATCGCGCTCGGACCAGTCCAGCCGTTTGGCAGGTGAAATAACCACCAGCATATTTCTTTCCCCACAATCATCACCAGCGCTTTGATGCGCGTCATTGGAATACCTAGCGCGCCGCGCGGAGCACGTCCAGAAAGGCCGACCCGAAACGTGCTGCACGCCGGTCTCCAAGTATTTTTTCCAAGGCTTTTTCATCTGCATGTGGAAGTTGTGCAAGCTTCGCAAGCAACGACGAAGAGCAACTAAGCGGCTTTTCTTGTCCCTCACTGCCTCGTGCCAAATCCGCTTGTACCTCCAGCAACCTGTCATAAACCGAACCAGCGGACCGTCCTGCAAGCTTACGGCGTATCGGATGCATATGTTCTATCTCACCTGCGATGACTTCGAGGAAAGCATCTCCATAGCGTTCTAGTTTCTTTGCACCGACCCCGCCAATCTGAGCAAGCGCATCAAGGGTTTGGGGGCGTGTCTCGGCCATCTCGATCAGTGTACGGTCATTAAAGATCACATAGGCTGGAACCTTGGCCGTTTCGGCAAAGGCACGCCTTTTGGCTTTCAGCGCGGATAAAAGCGGCGCGTCTTCTTCTGAAACCATCGCCTTAACGGCCACGCGCCGCGTCGCGGCTTTGCGGATACTATCGCGCCGCAATTCAATACCCGCCTGATCTCGCAGAATGGGCAAGGCTGCGTCTGTCATTCGTAGCGCACCGTGTCGTTCAGGATCGGGTCGCACCAGATCATGGCCCATCATTTGTCGGAAAACCGCTTGCCACTGCCGCCGATCATATTCCTGACCCACACCAAAGGTCGGCAAACTTTCATGTCCGCGTTGCAGCACTTTTTCCGTGGCGCTGCCCAGCAAGATATCAATCAAGTGACCTGCACCAAATCGTTCATCGGTGCGCAAAATTGCTGAAAGCGCTTTGCGGACTGCCACCGTCCCGTCAAAGACATCAGCAGGCGTTTCACACAGATCACAGTTTCCACAGGTTGCGTCATTTTCGCCAAAGTAACGCAGCAGCGTTTCGCGACGACATTTTAGCGCCTCAGCCAATCCGAGCAATGCATTCAGCCGCGCGTGGTCTGCCGCACGACGCTCTGGTGGGGCGAGACTTTCATCGATCTGGCTGCGGCGCAGACGGATATCATCAGGCCCAAAGAGCGTCAGCGTCTCTGCCGGAGCGCCATCGCGCCCGGCACGTCCGATTTCCTGATAGTATGCCTCGATCGATTTGGGCAAATCCGCATGCGCCACCCAGCGAATATCCGGTTTGTCGATTCCCATGCCAAAGGCGACCGTCGCCACGACTATCAAACCATCCTCACGTTGAAACCGATTCTCAGCGATGCGTCGGTCTTCGGGGTCCATGCCCCCGTGATAGTGCAGCGCTGTGTGCCCGACCTCGCGGAGTGCTGCCGCCAAGGATTCCGTTTTGGCCCGCGTGCCGCAATACACGATACCCGATTGTCCCTTGCGCGCGCCAGCGAACTCTAAAATCTGGCGCCGAGGGCCGTCTTTGGTCTCAAAACAAAGGTGAATGTTTGGCCGATCAAATCCTCGCAAGAAGGTACGCGGACTGTCATCCCCAAATAGCTTCGCCACGATTTCCACGCGTGTCTCCGCATCCGCTGTCGCGGTGAACGCGGCCAGAGGCACGTTCAACTCGTCTCGCAAGGTACCAATACGCAAGTAGTCAGGCCGAAAATCGTGCCCCCATTGGCTGACACAATGCGCTTCATCCACCGCAATCAGCGACACGCCGACCCGCCGCAAAAGCCCAATAGATGCACCTGACGCGAGACGTTCGGGCGCCATGTAAAGCAGCTTCAGATGCCTGGCCTCCAAAGCTGCGAAGACAGCATCGGTCTCTTCGGGCGTATTGCCAGAGGTGAGCGCGCCAGCCGACACACCGGCCTCTTGCAAGGCACGCACTTGGTCGCGCATCAGAGCGATCAGCGGCGAAATTACGACTGTGACGCCTTCGCGCAGCAGAGCCGGCAATTGGAAGCAAAGGGATTTCCCGCCCCCTGTCGGCATGATGGCAAGAACATTTTCACCCGCGCGCACCGCGTCGACAATTTCCGCCTGCCCAGGTCGAAAATCGTCAAAGCCAAAGACATCGCGAAGTATCGCGGAAGCGCCTGTCATTGTGTCATCCATTATGCGGTCTGCTCTTTCGATGCAGACTCCCATAGTCCGGATTCCGGGACAAGCCCTAACGGGTCATGCGGTTGGAAATCACGTCAAAATTAAGCCCGGCGTCAGACGAACAGTGCGTAGTTGTTGACCAGGATAATACGCAGGGCTGCAACCGCCAGTAGTACCGCCAAAGGCGCAAGATCAATCCCGCCCATTTGTGGCAATATGCGCCGCACCGGCCCATAAATGGGTTCCAGCAGGCGGTTCAGCCCATACCAGATCTGAGCAACCAGTTGCTGGCGCGTGTTGAGCACCTGAAAATTGATGAGCCAGCTCATGATCACATGAGCGATGATAAAGAACCACACCACATTGAGCAGAAGCATCAGAATTTGAAACAACGATTGCATCGATATACCTTTCCTTGCGCCTAGTCCAAGTAAGCAGGCAAAGGCAAAAGGACAAGGCCGGTTCCTGCTACCCGGTCGCACTTAAAAAAGCTTTACTTGCCCGACACGAGCGGGCCTATTCGGTTTATAAAAGGCAAGCCAGAGCAGGCAGCACCGACATGAACGCGCGCAAACGCATTTGGGGATGGTATTTTTTCGACTGGGCCAGCCAGCCGTATAACACGCTATTGCTTACCTTCATCTTTGGGCCTTACTTTGCCGCCACAGCCACCGATACGCTTGTTGCAGGTGGCATGGCGGAAAGTGCCGCGAAAGCACAGGCGCAGGCATATTGGGGCTACGGTCTAACCGCAGCCGGGTTGAGCATCGCACTGCTTGCGCCCATACTTGGAGCTATCGCAGATAATAGCGGCAGACGATTGCCCTGGGTCTGGGGATTTTCCCTGCTCTACATAATTGGTGCGCTTGGGATCTGGTGGACGGAACCGACGGATTTTTCGGTGCTATGGGCGTTGTTGTTCTTTGGAATAGGGCTCATCGGGATGGAATTCGCTACGATCTTTACCAATTCCTACTTGCCGGAATTACATCCCGACCCAGACGAACGCGGACGCATTTCGGGCGCAGGCTGGGCCTTTGGATATCTGGGTGGCGTCGTTGCTCTTTTGGTGATGCTGTTGCTCTTTCAGGCGGGGGATAGCGGGCGTACGATGGCAGGCCTGAGACCACTCTTCGGTCTGGATCCAGAAACAAGTGCCGATACGCGCATCGTTGGTCCACTTACCGCGTTGTGGTTTGTGGTCTTCATGGTGCCGTTTTTCCTTTATATGAAAGAATCTGATTACAACCAAAGCACCCCGATCCGTCCGCGCGATGGTATCATCTCTCTGGTTCAAACCATCAGAAATCTGCCGCAACACCCTTCCCTGTTGGCCTATCTGGGCTCGTCGATGTTTTACCGCGATGCACTCAATGGGATGTATACGTTCGGCGGCATTTATGCCCTCGGCGTTCTGGATTGGAGCATCACGCAGATCGGCGTTTTCGGTATGCTCGCAGCCTTGAGCGGCGCGCTTTTTTGTTGGATCGGCGGATATGTGGACCGACGCATCGGGCCGAAACCGGTTATTGTCTGGTGCTGTGTTGTGTTGATTTTCACCGCCGGGCTGATCCTTTCAATCACGCCAACATCAATGCTGGGGATTACGCTGCAAGACGGCTCCGCGTTACCAGATATCGCTTTCTATGTGGCAGGTGCTTTGATCGGCGCAGCGGGCGGCGCGCTTCAGGCCTCGTCCCGCAGCATGATGACCTTTCAGGCAAAGCCCGGCCGCATGACCGAAGCCTTTGGCCTGTATGCTCTGTCTGGCAAAGCCACCACGTTCCTCGCACCTGCCTTGATCGCGCTAGTCTCGGACATTACCGAGAGCCAACGGCTGGGGATTTTACCGCTTGTTGGGCTGTTCATTCTTGGCCTGTTGATGCTTTTCTGGGTCAAACCGAAAGGAGACTTCGCATGAGACTTCGCACTGTTTTTGCCGCCTTTGCGCTCACCGCAGGACTTATCGCCTGTGGTGAGGAAAGCGCGCAAGCGCCCGCTGAAGAGATCCTGCCAACGATCGGTACATCCGGTCACAAGGACAGCCAAAAGCCCGCTAAACAGGTCTTTGGCGCGCAACAAACTGGATCGCGCGCAACGCCTGCGGCTTTTGGCAGCTACGCCAAGGGCTGTGCCGCCGGGTCGGTGACGCTGCCTGAAACCGGACCCACTTGGCAGGCCATGCGTTTGTCGCGCAATCGGAATTGGGGGCATCCCGAAACAGTTGACTACATCAAGGACCTGAGCCGTGTTGCCGCGCGGCAACCCGGTTGGGATGGGCTTTATGTGGGCGATCTCAGCCAACCCCGAGGCGGCCCCATGTTGTCCGGCCATGCCAGCCATCAGATCGGGCTTGATGCGGATATCTGGCTGCGGCCTGCAGATAACCTGAACCTCAGCGTAGCGCAGCGCGAGAGCATTTCGTCAACGTCGCTGCGCCGCAATAGCGGCGCCTTCATCAACGACAAATGGACACCGCAACATGCGGAAATCCTCAAAGCTGCCGCATCAGACCCGCGCATTGCGCGCATTTTCATCTTTCCTGGCGCGAAAGTCGAACTGTGCAATTGGGCCAAGGGAGATCGATCCTGGTTGCGCAAAATCCGACCTTGGTACGGACACCACTACCATTTTCATGTGCGGCTTTCCTGTCCGAAAGGGGCGCAGGGCTGTATCGAACAGAACCCGCCGCCTGCAGGCGATGGTTGCGCCGAAGCACAGACCTGGGTGAGCAACATCCTGAACCCGCCGCCTCCACCGCCGCCAGACCCGAATGCCAAGCCACGAAAGCCGCGAGGCGAACTCCGATTAGCTGATCTGCCGTCCCAATGCGCCGCCGTTATACAATCCCGCTGATCGCAGCGGTCGGGATCGCGCCCTGGTTTTGGTTCTATCCCAGCGCGCCATCCAACGACTGGCCGGCCAAACTAGCCACCGTTTTGCAGATCCCGGAAGCGGGCGGATGGCTGGGCGGTTTGTCTGGCTTTGATATTTCGCCCGATGGGCGCAATTATCATATGGTCACGGATCGCGGACACTGGGCGCGGGGCGCTTTGCAGCGAGAAGGTGTTGATTTGACTGGCATCACCATATCCGAACATCAAAAACTGAAAGATCGCTTTGGTGAAACTCCTGAGTTTCCTAGCACTGATGCAGAGGGTTTGGCGCTGGATTCTGCGGGTCAGATCCATGTGTCTTTTGAGCAGGCCCACCGTGTACTGCGCTATGACAGTTGGGACAGTGCCGCCTATTGGCCGTCCTACACAACAGCTTGGCGTGCGATGTCCCTCAACCAAGGTCTGGAAGCTCTAGCGGTTGCGCCCGATGGCACGCTTTTCGCTATCCCCGAAGAGATCAATTTCGGTGCAACTGAATCACTGGTCTATCGCAAAAAGCCCGAAGGCGACTGGGAGCAGGCCTTTACACTGCCCATACATGAAACATTTTTACCCGTGGGTGCAGATTTCGGCCCGGACGGTCGATTTTACCTACTGGAACGCGGGCTCTATCCGTTTGGGTTCTTTTCTCGGGTGCGGGTGATGGATGTGTCGGAAAATGGCTTTTCCAACTTTAAAACCTTGCTGCGCACAAAATTGGGCGATCACGGAAATCTCGAAGGACTAGGCGTTTGGCAGGATGCCGGAGGGCAGATTCGGCTAACCATGGTCTCAGACGACAATTTCTATGCCTTTATGCGCGGCGAGATCGTGGAATACGTGCTGGAAGACAGGGTTGCTATCAAACAGTAATGCGCCTAAAAGCCGCGCGTCGGCGACGGTCGCCGACCAAGTGCCGCACCCTTGCCAAAACGGATATATTACATGACCCGCTCTTACCTCCCCGGCATTATTGCCATGGCCGCCATTGTCGTGGCCTCCAACATTCTTGTTCAGTTCCTGTTTGGAAACTGGCTGACCTGGGGTGCGTTCACTTATCCGCTCGCATTTCTTGTCACCGATGTCATGAACCGGGTGTATGGCGCCGCTGCCGCGCGCCGTGTGGTTTTTGCGGGCTTCATGGTCGGTGTGGCCTGTTCGCTGATCGGCACACAGATCATGGGCGAGTTTGGCCCGTTGGTCACGCTACGCATCGCCATTGGATCAGGCCTTGCTTTTCTCACGGCGCAACTCCTGGACGTCGCGATTTTCTCCGCCCTGCGTTCTGGCGCATGGTGGCGGGCGCCTCTTGCCTCGACTTTGATCGGCAGCACCATCGATACTGCACTTTTTTTCAGCATCGCTTTCTCAGCATCGCTCAGCGCTATCGAACCGGCGACTGATGTCTCATGGGCGGGTGAAATCCTACCAATTCTGGGCTTTGGACCGCTTGCACCACTCTGGGTCTCTCTGGCCATTGCCGATTGGGCTGTAAAGCTGAGCCTTGCGCTGATTGCTCTAATCCCCTTTCGGGTCATCACGGCTCGTATGGTTAACGCGCATTAACGAAAAAAAGCTTGGAGTTTTCCGAAACCTGTGCGACGATTCTATCAACGTCAATTGATAGGTAAAGGAGGTGATCCAGTGTCAAGAAAGGTATTGGAGAGAGGTGTCGGAACAGCTTTGGAGGTCGCCTGCTGAGGCAGCCCTGAGTAGGGCAGATCCCAAGGTGGACATGATCGTCTAACCGATCCCACCTCCGCAACCATTCGATTGGGCCGCTCTGTATCAGGGCGGCCCTTTTTCGTAACCGCATTTCGTGGCAAGAATGGCCCATGCTGCGGATAAACAACGACATCACCATTGAAGACTGGGAACTGAGCGAAAGCTTTATGCGGGCCTCAGGACCGGGTGGGCAGAACGTAAACAAAGTGTCTTCTGCCGTTGAATTGCGCTTTGAGGCGGACCGGTCCCCGAATTTGCCCGCACCCGTCAAAACACGTTTGCGCCGCTTGGCAGGACGGCGCTGGACCACCGACGGCGCGCTGGTGCTGCAATGTGACGAAACGCGCAGCCAGGCCCGCAATCGCGAAATCGTACGGGACCGGCTGGCCGAACTTATCAAAAAAGCGCTGGTTGCTCCGAAGCGGCGCATCCCGACTAAACCCACGTTAGGGTCTAAAAAGCGGCGGTTGAACGCTAAAAAACAGCGTGGCGAGGTAAAAGCGTTACGGGGCAAGGTCGACCCGAGCAAGTAGACTGCTGACCAGCGTTTTGGCCGTGTGACTTTGCACAAAACTCCGGTAGGGTCACCGCGAAACGATTGGAAACCCATAAAGATGCGCCCCACAGACCGGACCGGCCTCGCTATTGTGCTAAGCCTGATTGCGCTGTCACTCTTTGATGCCATGGGGCTGGTGATTAAACTTTTGTCTGACCGTTATTCGGCGATGGAGTTATCTGCATGGCGCAACCTCTTTGGCCTTGTCCCGTCAGTCATAGCGGTATTTGGCACGCGCGCTTGGCATACTGCAGGCAGGCCCGTTCGCATACGGCAATGGCGGCTTGCCTTGGCGCGCGGTTTGATCGTCTCCTGCGCACAACTTTGCTTTTATATGTCCTTGGGCTTGATGGCGTTTGCCACTGCGTCCACGATCACTTATGCGAACGCTCTTTTCATGACGGCATTGGCGGTACCATTACTGGGCGAAAAGGTCGGCTGGATCAGGTGGAGCGCGGTTCTGATAGGCTTTGCGGGCGTCGTTATGGTCATGCAACCCGGAACAGATGCATTTACACCCTACGCTATATTGCCGCTGTGCGCGGCAGTCTTCTACGCGTTGGTTGGCGTCACAGCTCGGCTGTTTGACGATGATGTTCTTAACCCCCTGATCAGTCTCTATTCCGCGGTAGCAGCGCTTGCAGCTTCTTCGGTAATCGCCTTGTTCTGGGGCGGTTACACCCCGATCCAAAGCTGGTCGGACTTCGGGTGGCTGATGGCTATGGGCGGCTTTGGCGGCACCGCAGTTTTATTTCTGGTGGCGAGCTACCGCATGACAGAGCAAAGCAACCTAGCCCCGTTCAGCTATTTCGGCATCCCCCTTGCCTTTCTGTTGGGTTGGATTTTCTTTGGCGAAACACCGTGGGATGCGCTTTTCCCCGGTGCGTTCCTGATCGCCTTTGGCGGCCTAATGATTATTTGGCGGGAACGGCGCTTGCAATCAATGCCCTGAACCCTTGTCACCCGCGCACCAGAGCGCTAACGCTGCGGCGACACCAAGGCCACTTTGCCCAAGCCCCCAAGCACGATATAGGACAAGCATGACACATCACGTTTACCAGAACGATTTGCCCGACGGGCTGGACCTTGGCCCCATGGTTGCTATTGATTGCGAAACGATGGGCCTGCGCCCGCACCGCGACCGGTTGTGCGTTGTTCAGCTTTCTGGCGGAGACGGCGTAGCACATCTGGTGCAAATCGCCAAAGGCCAGACCCAAGCACCTAATCTGTGCAAACTGTTGGAAGACCCCTCTGTGCTAAAGCTGTTCCACTTTGGCCGCTTTGATATCGCCGCCATGCTGAACACGTTTGGTGCGACCGCGTCCCCTGTCTACTGCACCAAGATCGCCAGCCGTCTTGTGCGGACATATACCGACCGGCACGGGCTGGCAAAGCTGCTTCAAGAGCTCTTGGGCATCGACATTTCGAAACAACAACAATCCAGCGATTGGGGTGCTGATACGCTGACCCAAGCGCAAATCGACTATGCAGCGTCAGACGTGCTGTACTTGCATCAGTTGCGCGAGGCGCTGAACGATATGCTCGAAAGAGAAGGCCGCATGGAAACAGCGCAGGCGTGTTTTGATTTTCTGCCGATGCGTGCCAAACTTGATCTCATGGGTTGGCCTGAAACTGATATCTTTGCGCATTCATGACAAAATCGTTCCTAGATACTGCGCGCCGCGTCATCCGGATCGAAGCCGACGCGCTAACCCAGCTTGAGGCCAGTCTTGATGAAAGCTTTAGCCAAGCGGTCGAGTTGATCCTTGCTGCACCCGGTCGCGTTATCGTCTCTGGCATGGGGAAATCGGGCCACATCGCGCGCAAGATCGCCGCGACGTTATCCAGCACGGGCACACCTGCGCATTTCGTGCACCCAGCCGAGGCAAGTCACGGTGATTTGGGCATGATGGGACATGGTGATGTGGTCATCATGCTGTCAAACTCGGGCGAAACACCCGAGCTTGCCGATGTCATTGCCCATACTCGCCGTTTTGGTATTCCGATGATCGGTGTGGCAAGCCGCGCTGACTCGACGCTGCTCAGGCAATCAGACGTCGCATTGGTTCTGCCCCGCGCCCAAGAGGCCTGCGGCACGGGTGTGGTTCCGACATCGTCCACGACAATGACACTGGCACTGGGCGATGCGCTGGCCGTGGCGTTGATGGAGCATCGCGAGTTCACGCCAGAACATTTCCGTACCTTCCACCCCGGTGGCAAACTTGGCGCGCAACTCAGCCGTGTCGCAGACCTTATGCATACTGGCAACGCCCTACCCATCGTATCAGAGTCAACAACGATGTCAGCCGCGCTAAAAGAAATCGGGAACAAAGGCTTTGGGGTTGTTGCGGTCACAGATACCCGAGGTGATTTGCAAGGTATCATCACCAACGGTGACATCAGCCGCCATATGGAGGGGCTGTCGACCTTTGCGGCACGGGATGTCATGACAGCGTCGCCCATCACAATCGAACCGGATGCCCTTGCAGAAAAAGCAGTCGGGATCATGAACGACAAAAAGATTACTTGTTTGCTGGTTGTTGATCCCGAGGCACCTAGACAGGTTGTCGGTTTGATTCATATCCATGACTGCCTGCGCGTTGGGCTGGGGTAGGTGCCATGCAAGCAGATCGCTATTCGCGCATGGTGGCTTGGCTCAAGGTCATTCTGCCACTTCTGGCACTCGCGATACTGTCGACTTTATTCTTGATCTCTCGCGCCGTTGATCCGCCAGTTACAATTCCTTTTGCAGACGCCGAAGTGCAGGAACGTTTGAACAACCAACAGATCACAGGCCCCTACTTCTCGGGTATTTCAGCCAACGGCGATCAAATCGACTTTGTCGCCGAGACCGTGAAAAATGCACCAAACGCAATTGGCACGAACATTGCCGAAAATGTCGATGTGCAGGTCCAGTTCGTAAGCGGTATAAGTGCGGAATTGACCGCTAAAGAAGCCGTCATCAATATAGCCGATGACCGCACCCGCCTGACCGGAGACGTTGTGATTGTGACATCTCAGGGCTATGTTCTGGAAAGTGAGTTGATGCTTGTACGTATGTCATCGCCAGAAATGGACTCTCCCGGACCGGTCACAGGATCTACTCCGGTGGGCACCATTGACGCCGGAACCATGCGTTTCTTTGTCCCCGATGAAACCGGCGACAGCCAATTGGTTTTCACAAATGGCGTGAAGCTGATATATCAACCCAAAGGATGAAAGTTTAACGCGTGACACTTCTTAAACTCATTACGGCTTCGGCCTTGCTGGTCGTGTCCGCTACGCTTGCTGCGGCACAGGGCACGCAGGTTGCATTCGGCACCATTCAGGAAAACAGCGGCCTGCCAGTTGAAGTAACCGCGGAAAACCTCTCTGTCGATCAGGCCGCAGGGCGCGCTGTTTTTTCACAGAATGTGCTTATCATTCAGGGTGAGATGCGCCTGTCCGCAGATCAGGTCACCGTCGTCTATGACACGGTAGCCCAAGGCATTGACCAGATCGAAGCAGTGGGCAATGTGATCCTGATTTCCGGCCAAGACGCCGCAGAATCTGATCGTGCCGAGTATAGCGTGGATGACGGCACCATTGTTATGACCGGCAATGTGCTGGTGGCGCAGGGTCCTTCCGCGCTGACTGCCGACAGCATGACCGTACAGGTGCAGGATGGCACCGCACAAATGTCCGGCAGGGTTCGTACCGTTCTGCAACCCGGAGACAACTGATGGCGCGCCCGACCCTGACCGTGTCGGATGGTAGCGCAGGGCTTCATGTAGAGCACCTGCGCAAGTCCTATCGCAAAAAGACGGTGATCCGCGACTTTTCGATGGATCTGGCACGGGGAGAGGTTGTTGCCCTGCTTGGGCCGAACGGATCAGGCAAAACAACCACCTTTTACGCGATCGCAGGTCTTGTAAC
>JBGCDG010000029.1:0-20212 GCA_045105195.1 Roseobacter sp.
AATGGTGCTGCTGCGGAGATTCGAACTCCGGACCTCTCCCTTACCAAGGGAGTGCTCTACCCCTGAGCTACAGCAGCCCTGATGGCCGAGGTGATTAGACGCAATCCAAGATCGGCGCAAGCCTAATCTGGACCCACCCGTCCCCCTGCGATAGATAGCACTCATGGCAGATAGAAAAAGCTCCAGAAATTCAGAAAATGCGGCCGAATCTCGCAAGGATCGTCTAAAAGCGGCACTCAAAGCCAATCTGAAACGGCGAAAAGCGCAGACACGTGTGCGTGACCAAAAATCAGGGGCAACAGAGCAATCACCGGGCAAGACCGGGCAAGAAAAGGACGCATAAGCGCATGGACTCAATACTTGTAAAGGGCGGTGGCGCGTTAAAGGGACAGATCCCGATTGCGGGAGCAAAGAACGCGTGTTTGACGCTGATGCCCGCAACGTTGTTGTCTGAGGAGCCATTGACGCTCACCAATGCACCGCGGTTGTCAGACATCCGCACGATGACGCAGCTTCTGCAATCGCTGGGCGCTGAAGTCACGTCTCTGCAGGGCGGTAAAGTGTTGGCAATGTCCAGCCATGACATCAACAACCACACAGCAGAATACGACATCGTGCGCAAGATGCGGGCGTCGATCCTCGTTCTGGGGCCCTTGTTGGCGCGGGATGGGCATGCGGTGGTGTCGTTGCCGGGTGGGTGTGCGATTGGGGCGCGGCCTGTGGACCTGCATCTTAAGGCTCTGGAAGCCATGGGCGCTGAACTGGAATTGAAAGACGGCTATGTGCATGCGAAAGCACCACGTGGTCTACAAGGCGGCTCGGTTGACTTTGATTTCGCCTCTGTCGGAGCGACGGAAAATGCCCTGATGGCGGCAACATTGGCTAAAGGGACTACCGTGCTCAATAATGCCGCGCGAGAACCGGAGATCGTTGATCTTGCACGTTGCTTGCGTGCAATGGGTGCGCGGATCGCAGGCGAAGGAACGTCCATCATTACCATCGAAGGCGTTGACCGCCTTGGTGGCGCAACCCACGCTGTTGTGACGGATCGCATCGAGCTGGGAACGTATATGCTCGCTCCGGCGATCTGTGGAGGCGAAGTTGAATTGCTCGGTGGCCGCATGGATCTGTTGCAGACGTTTTGCGAGAGACTTGATGCAGCGGGGGTGTCCGTCAGCCAATCAGAACACGGAATTGTCGTCAAAAGCAGTGGTGGGGATGTCCGTGCCGTGGACGTGACGACCGAACCTTTCCCAGGCTTCCCGACGGATTTGCAAGCGCAGATGATGGCGTTGCTGTGCACGGCGCAAGGCACATCGGTTCTTGAGGAGAAGATCTTTGAAAACCGCTTTATGCATGCGCCAGAACTGGTGCGCATGGGTGCAAATATCGATGTTCAGGGCGGGACCGCTACGGTTGTGGGTGTTGAAAAGCTTAAGGGTGCGCCGGTCATGGCCACGGATCTGCGGGCTTCCGTGTCGCTGATCCTTGCGGGGCTTGCGGCCGAAGGCGAAACCCGCGTTGGGCGGGTCTACCACCTGGATCGTGGTTACGAACACGTTGAACACAAGCTTTCCGCTGTCGGCGCGCACATCGAGAGGATTTCCGAATAATGACTGACGCCCGCTTTGAAGACGGACGCGAATCGCCGCTTAACCTCGGGGCGCTTGATGAAGATGATCTACAAGTCATCGCCAGTTTGACCCAGGATGCGGTGTTCCCAAGTACCGAAATGACCTGGGACCGAGCGGGGCGGCGCTTTGCGCTTCTTCTCAACCGGTTTCGTTGGGAGGAGGGCGCCGCTGGCGCCAAACCCGAAAGAGTGCAATCCGTATTGGCCTTTGACACCGTGGATGCAGTGGCCGTCAGTGGGTTTGACAGATCCGACAAAGAACTTGTTTTGTCGCTTTTGACGGTTAGCTATGAGGCGAAAGATGCCCCCTCAGGGCATATTTTGCTTACGCTTGCAGGCGATGGCGCGATCCGGCTCGCGGTTGAAACGATCGATGCCAAGCTTAAGGACGTCACAAAACCCTATGTGGCTCCGTCACAGAAAGCACCATCCCACCCGGGTTGAGTGCAGCGCGATTTGCCATTATGCGCTGGCCCTAGAAAACAATATTATTCCCCGCGCAAAGGTCTCCTATGCCCGTTTTCCTGAACGCAACTGACACGGATTTTGAACCGGCCTTTCAACGACTGCTGGCGGCAAAACGTGAGGACAGCCCTGAAGTAGACGACACCGTCGCTGCGATCATTGCGGATGTGCGTGCCCGTGGCGACGTCGCAGTCTTGGAGCTGACCGAGAAATTCGATCGACTGACGCTAACGCCTGCGCAGTTGCGGGTGAGCGAAACGGAGATCGATCAGGCGGTGGCTGCTGTACCTGATGCCGAAATCAAGGCGCTTGAATGCGCTGCTGAACGCATTCGGGCCTATCATGACAGGCAGCGTCCGAAAGACGCCGAATGGACGGATGCAGTAGGCGCAACTCTGGGCTGGCGGTGGACGGCTGTTTCAGCTGCGGGCCTTTACGTGCCCGGTGGACTGGCGTCCTACCCATCTTCCGTGCTGATGAACGCAGTACCTGCAAAGGTTGCCGGTGTGGCGCGTCTGGCGATGGTGGTGCCTGCACCAGATGGGGTGTTGAACCCTCTTGTGCTTACGGCGGCGCGTCTGTCCGGCGTCGACGAAGTATATCGGATCGGCGGTGCGCAAGCTGTTGCAGCATTGGCCTACGGCACGGAGACAATCGCGCCCGTGGACAAAATAACCGGACCTGGCAATGCATTTGTGGCTGCGGCGAAACGGCGTGTTTTTGGCAAGGTCGGTATTGATATGATCGCGGGCCCATCCGAGATCCTTGTGATCGCCGATGCGGACAATGACCCGGATTGGCTCGCTCTTGATTTGTTGAGCCAGGCAGAACACGACGAAAGTGCGCAATCTATTCTGATCACAACCGATGCTGCCTTTGGGCAGATAGTGGCGCAAGCCATTGATAAACGTTTAGAAATCTTGGAGCGTCGCGCCATTGCTGGCGCATCCTGGCGTGATTTTGGTGCGATCATTACCGTTCCAGATCTTAAGGTGGCCGCGCAATTGTCGGATCGCATCGCGCCGGAGCATCTGGAGCTCTGTGTGACTGACCCTGACGCGCTGAGTGCGCAGATTACCCACGCAGGCGCGATCTTTCTGGGCCAATGGACCCCGGAAGCCATCGGAGACTACGTTGGTGGCCCAAACCACGTCCTGCCCACGGCACGCTCCGCACGGTTTTCATCGGGGTTGTCGGTGCTCGATTTCATGAAACGTACGACGCTGGCACGCATGACGCCTGCCGCTTTGCGTGCCATCGGCCCCGCCGCGGAAACGCTGGCGCAGACGGAAAGTCTGGAGGCGCACGGTCTCTCGGTTTCTGCTCGGCTCCGCAAACTCAACACAGATACAGATTGAAACGGTTGCCCTTGCCCGCATGTACGCGTTAAGCAATGCGCGCTAGACCCCGCTTCCAAGAAACGTCGCCATGACCCATATTTCGCACATTGCCCTTGATGACAGTGGTTTGCCGCCACCAACGCCTGAAATCGAACAGGAACGCAAGGTCGCTATCTTTGACCTGCTGGAAGACAACTCGTTTGTGTTGCCCGGCCGGGATGACCGTGCCGCGCCCGGCGGCCCCTACCACGTGAGCCTTGCGATCAAGGACAAGCGGCTGGTCTTCGATGTCGCAACGGAGACGGCGGAAAAGGCGGCTGAATTTCATCTGTCCCTTGGTCCCTTTCGACAGGTCGTTAAGGACTACTTTCAGATCTGTGAAAGCTATTTTGACGCGGTAAAGAAATTGCCGCCCAGCCAGATTGAGACAATCGATATGGCGCGTCGGGGCATTCACAATGAAGGCAGTCGCGTGCTGCAAGAACGACTTGAAGGCAAGGTTGAGGTTGACACTGACACCGCCCGCCGCCTGTTCACTTTGATCTGTGTGCTACATGTCGGCGGGTAAATGAACGAGGACCTGCCACAGTCGGTTCTATTTTGCTGCGACCATAATGCTGTGCGCTCTCCGATGGCCGAGGGCATCATGAAGAAACTCTACGGCACTGGAACGTATGTCCAGTCGGCTGGGGTTTCCAACGACATGGAGATTGATGGGTTTTCCATCGCAGTTTGCCAAGAATTGAATGTGGAGCTGTCACGCCACCGCTCGCGCAGTTTCGATGAAATGGAAAACTGGGGTGACGATCTGGGATCTTTTGATCTGGTCATCGCTCTTAGTCCCGCAAGTCAAAGGCGTGCGTTGGAGCTCACTCGATTTTACAGCCTAGAAGTTGAATACTGGCCTATTCTCGACCCCACAGGTCTCGGGGAAACCCGTGAAGCAAAGCTTGTCAGTTACAGGCAGGCGCGCGATCAGATCAAAGAACGGCTCGTCGGCCGGTTTGGCGCGCCGTCGGTCATGATCTGATCGCGCGGTTCGATTACTCTGGCTGCCATTCAGCACGTGTCATCCCAATAAATGTATTTCCTAGCCCGCCTGTCACGTTGCGTTCCAGAACATCCCGTAGGGTATGTGTACTGTGAATGCTCTGCCATCCAGGCTCTGAGAAGGTGCTGCGGTTAAAGATATGCTCTGACAAGAGGGGGTTCGTCAGCGCCTGACTGAATGCATCGAGCGCAACGAAGACTAAAACCAGATTGGGCAGTGGGCTATTGGGCACCCGATCTTCGCAAAACAGTCCCACATGAAAGTCTACATCGCGCGGGCTGCGGTAGACCTCGGCCAGTTTGCCAGACACCTCCGGGTCAGAGGAAATCGCCTCAAACGTTGTCGGACGTTCCTGACTCATATAGTTGCAATAATCCGAAAATCCGGCAAGCCGGCACAGGCGGTCCTGCTTTATCGAAGCGACTTCAATGTGCAGCAAAGGATCCGCAGTATTGCGAGGTCCGAGCTCCGCGGCCTGTGTCTGACAAATGCCCGCGAACCCGTCTCGCAGGCCGGTCCGCAGGATCAGCGCATTGTTCATAAAAGTCTCATGCACGGGTATTTGCGCATCGCCCCAAGTGATCTTGTCCGGGATCAATGCGTGCCAACGATACAGCAGGCTGAACTCTGTCGTGATCCAGTTGGGTTTGTTCCAAGGTGCATGCCACGCAACCGCTGGATCTGCGCGCAGCGAGAAAGGCAGGGGCGAGATGTGGTTGATGTAATCCTCAACAATGATCTTGATAAAGATCACGATCACAGTATTCCGGGCCGTTTCAAAAACCCGGTCATCGTCCCATTTGGGGTGTGCTGCTTCGATTTCACCAGCGAGACGGTTGTGCTCGCGTAGGAACAGCGTATTCAACATCGCGACTTGTGGCACCGAATTGACCCGGTCACCCCCCACCGCAAAGAGGGTCGCGCGTCTGTCCTTGTCCAGATCTTCTGCACCAAGAGGTGGATCCAGAACCGCAAATTGCGGATCGATCCTGCCTCTCTTGTATAGAAACAACGCGTATTCCTCGCCTTCGATGATCTGCGATTTTAGACGGCCTTTTTCGCTGGGCTGTTCCGATTTAAGTCGCAAAGACTGTGTTTGCGCTTCGGTGCGTCCATATAGAGGACAAAGATCGATTTCGTGGTTTGATGTGTTGCGTTTGAGACGCAGCGCAGGATCTTCGTGCTTTGGTGTCAGATGTTCGGACTCGGTGCGGATAAAGCCGTCCGTCAGGTACTGCGCAAAGGTCGGGAACAGGCACGTCGATTTTGGACATAGCCGTTGTCTTCCGTCAGGTCGCTTGAAGAGCACAGCGAGGGCGTCAGGGTCGGGTGCTTCTGCGCGGGGGTTGGGGGACAAGTGACGCCCGCTCCACTGTTTGTCAGTCAGGCCCGGCCAGCACACGTAGTCGCGCTGGGTGCTCATGGGATGTGGGCGGCTGCGCGCACGGTTGACGACGCGATTGATCGCCCAGCGATTGACCAGCGCTGCCAACGGCGGAATCGCTTCGACAAAGGAAAACAAACACTTTTGCGTAGAATATGACAGAAATGACATCAAAGGCCCTTTTAAACATGATCAACTATGCGTTGAGCATCCCCCAATTGAGCGCGCAATTCTAGTTTATTCTCAATGTTGAACTGCGAAGTGTGAGCTCATAGGCTGTGGTCCTCTGCAATCCTGCCATATCGAGAATACGGGTTTTAGTCTTGCATTGGGGCGGTGAAGCGCACAATTCGGGGGGTGAGGGGGAACGCGTTATGCTCGAAATTAGCACACGCAAAGTCGCCCGTGTCATTTTGTTGACGCGCGAAAACGGCCCAGAAAGCCCACATTTGTTCGACTACATCTCGGGCCTGAACGATGACGAAAAAGCCAATTTGGTCGCAGTAATGTGGATTGGGCGCGACAGTTTTGATGCAGCAGAACTGGAAGAGGCCAAGGCCGAGGCCAAAAGAGAAGCGACAGCCCCAACAGAAAACTACCTCACCGGAATCCCAGGATTGGCGGAACACCTGGAAAGCGGTCTTGACGCGCTTGGCATCGATGTGACCGATGTCGAGGATAACCTTTGACATACATGCGTGTCACTGTGCAGCAGGAGTGCGCATGGCTGAGGTCTTTTGCTCAAAGCAAAGTATCTCGCCTCAGTTGTGGGCATTGTGGGTGTGCATGGGCAACATCACCGACAGTCTGAAGCAAGACGTTTTTGTGCCGAGTTTATGCCGAGGTCGTTTCGGTCATAGGTGCTGTAGACCCTTCAACCGATGCACCCGGATTCCGCCCCCACAATTTGTAGGATGATCCAAGACTGTGACGCAGATTTTGAACCCCGGCTGGAACTCAACGGAGTCAGCGAGTGAATTTCTTGAACTTCATGCGTTTGGGCTCGACTTCCCCGAGGCGTCGCTTTTTATCTTCTTCATAGTCCTCGAAATTGCCTTCGAACCACTCCACATGCGCCTCGCCTTCAAATGCCAGGATATGGGTGCAGATCCGGTCCAGGAAAAAGCGGTCGTGGCTGATGACCACGGCGCAGCCTGCAAAATCGACCAATGCGTCTTCGAGGGCGCGGAGGGTTTCAACGTCCAGATCATTTGTAGGTTCATCGAGCAGCAGAACGTTGCCGCCTGATTTCAGCAGGCGGGCCATATGCACGCGGTTGCGTTCCCCGCCGGAGAGCAATCCAACCTTCTTTTGCTGGTCGCCGCCCTTAAAATTGAACGATGAGCAATACGCGCGGGAGTTCACCTCCGCATCCCCAAGTGCAATCAATTCTGCGCCGCCTGAGATTGCTTCCCAGACGGTCGCGCCGGCATCCAGATCATCGCGGCTCTGATCGACGTAGCTCAGATCCACCGTATCGCCAAACTCGATAGTGCCTGCGTCCGGTTTTTCCTGCCCGGTAAACATCTTAAAGAGCGTGGACTTACCCGCACCGTTGGGCCCAATCACACCAACGATGCCGCCCGGTGGAAGCGAGAAATCCAGCCCTTCGACCAGGAGTTTGTCACCCATGGCTTTGCCCAGGCCTTCGACATCAATCACCTTCGAACCCAGACGTTGACCATTGGGGATAACGATCTGCGCACGCGCGAGTTTCTCGCGTTCGGACTGGTCCGCCATCTCATTGTATGCGTTGATCCGCGCTTTGGATTTCGCCTGTCGTGCCTTGGCGCCCTGGCGCATCCATTCCAGCTCGCGCTCCAGTGTTTTCTGCCGGGATTTATCCTCTCGTGCTTCTTGCGCAAGACGTTTGGCTTTCTGCTCCAACCATGCAGAATAGTTGCCCTCATAAGGCATGCCGCGTCCGCGATCCAACTCAAGAATCCAACCCGTGATGTCGTCCAGAAAATAGCGGTCGTGTGTGACGATCAAAATTGTGCCCTTGTAATCAATCAGGTGTTGTTGCAACCAGGCGATAGTTTCTGCATCCAGGTGGTTGGTAGGCTCGTCAAGGAGCAACATGTCAGGTGCTTCCAACAGCAATTTGCACAACGCTACGCGGCGCGCTTCGCCCCCGGACAACTTGTCAATATCAGCATCGTCAGGCGGGCAGCGCAGAGCTTCCATCGAGACATCGATCTGGCTGTCCAGATCCCAAAGATTTTCCGCGTCGATCTGGTCTTGCAGTTGCGCCATCTCGTCGGCGGTTTCGTCGGAATAGTTCATTGCCAGTTCGTTGTATCGATCGAGAATTGCCTTTTTGTCAGCGACAGCAAGCATCACGTTGTCGCGCACCGAAAGAGTGGCATCCAATTTCGGCTCTTGCGGCAAGTAGCCGACGGTTGCACCCTCGGCTGACCAGGCTTCACCGGAAAACTCCGTATCCAGACCAGCCATGATTTTCATCAGCGTGGATTTACCCGCACCGTTCACCCCGACCACACCGATTTTCACACCGGGCAGAAAATTCAGATGGATGTCCTCAAAGCATTTCTTACCACCGGGATACGTCTTGGAAACGCCGGACATGTGATAAACGTATTGGTAAGCGGCCATGGGGTGCTCCTGTCATGACAGATGTTTGGAAGTCACCAGATACAACCGTCCCTTGGCTGGTGCAATGCGAGGATGAAAAGTTGTCCGGCGGTTTGTTCTTAACATCTGTGCCGGGGATCGCAGACCGGTTCTTTTGCTGCAAGGCGTTCCAGTGTGCATTTAACGGATCCGGTACATGGCCAAGGTTTCGCGAGGCTGTTATTGCTACCAACACTTGGCATAAACGCCTGTAAAATGATCACGCTCCGTACCATGTTTCGTGGGCATAGGGCTTAGTAGGGACACCGGTTTGGTAAGATATGGATTCCCAATCGCGCGCCGCGGCGAAGTCATTGGTCTTTTAGGCGGATCTTTCGATCCTGCACACGCGGGGCATGTCCACGTGACCCTCGAAGCGCTCAAACGGTTCGATCTTGATCGAATCTGGTGGCTGGTGTCGCCGGGAAACCCTCTCAAAGCGCGCGGACCTGCACCACTGGAGCAACGTTTGCACCACGCGCGCGACATCATGCAGCACCCCAAAGTCGTTGTCACGGATATCGAGGAGCGGCTGGGCACGCGCTACACCGCGCAAACTTTGATGCGATTGCAAGTTGGTTATGTTGGCGTGCGGTTTGTCTGGTTGATGGGTGCGGACAATCTTGCACAATTTCACCAATGGCAGAATTGGCGCCAGATCGCCCGCACGGTGCCATTGGGGGTAATTGCCCGCCCTGGTGACCGAATTTCTGCGCGGATGAGCCCGACCGCAAAGCTCTTTAGAGACGCGCGTATTGCAGGTCATGCGGCGCCGCTTCTGGGGCGCGCGTCGGCCCCTGCTTGGTGTTACGTCAATGTGCCCATGGTCGATCTTTCTTCTTCCACGCTGCGTACAAAAGGAGAATGGCGCTCGGAATGCAACAACCTGTGATAGAGAAGGGGGTCGCTATTTCTGGCAGGTTGTTTCCGGGCTTAAGCTGAGGTTAGTGTCTGCGCATGCGTGATAGAACTGCTTACGAATTAACGCGTCGCTCTCTGCTGCAAGCTTTACTTGCGACGGCAGCGACACCTGCATTTGCCATCGCACCAGAAGTATCATTGCGCCCGCCGCGTGGCCGTGGCCCGGTCGTGCCCCCTGGGGCTGAGGCGCTTGTTAAAAAAGCCCGTGTGCCAGGGCAGGTGGTTTTCGCCGTCGCGGATGTTGAGACTGGCGAAATTCTCGAATCGCGCAACCCGGAAACAGGTTTGGCGCCAGCGAGTGTGACAAAGGCGATTACCGCGCTCTACGCACTTGATGTCCTTGGACCAGAACATCAATTCAAAACGGAGATCATCGCGACGGGCGGGGTCACAGATGGGATTGTTGAAGGGGATCTGGTGTTGGTTGGTGGCGGTGATCCGACGACTGACACGCGTGCACTAGCGGCACTTGCAGCACAAATCAAGGAAGCAGGCATTCGGGAGGTCAAAGGCGATTTCATGGTCTACGAAGGCCCAGTCACGTCCGTGTCCTCGATCGATCCCCAACAGCCAGATCATGTAGGGTACAGTCCGGCGGTCGCGGGGATCGCGTTGAATTTCAATCGTGTGCACTTCGAATGGAAACGCGCGGGTGGCAAATATACGGTCACTATGGACGCACGCGCGGGGCGGTATCGCCCGGAAGTCGACGTCGCGCGCATGCAGGTCGTCCAAAGGCGCGCGCCGATTTACACGTATGAAAATGAGGGCAAACGCGATCAGTGGACGGTGGCGAGCGGAGCTCTTGGAAAAGGCGGCGCGCGTTGGCTTCCCGTTCGGCAACCTGGGCTGTATGCGGGAGACGTGTTTGCGACGCTCGCGCGATCACATGGCATCGTTTTAACCGCGCCCAAGATGCGGCAAACAGCGCCAAAAGGCCTGTCGGTTGGTGCTATAGAAAGCGCGCCGCTCAGTGATATTCTGCGTGCGATGCTAAAGTTTTCGAACAATCTGATAGCAGAAATGATTGGCCTGGCCGCGACATACGCCCGACGCGGCAAGGTGGAAAACCTTGCAGCTTCTGCTGGTGAAATGAATTTTTGGGCGCAGCAAACGCTGGGTATGACCGCTCCGGCTTTTGCGGATCACTCTGGTTTGGGCAGTGCGAGCAGGATCTCTGCAGAAGACATGGTGCGCGGTCTTGGCGCTCTTGGGCATGTAGAATTGCTGCGCCCCATGCTCAAACCAGTGAAGTTGCTTGATGCGCAGGGACGTCCTGTGAACAATCATCCAGTGCAAGCAGAGGCTAAAACCGGCACATTGAATTTTGTCTCTGGATTGGGTGGGTACATCAAGACCCCGCAAGGCCGCGATCTCGTGTTTGCATTTTTTGCTTCAGATGAGGCAACGCGCGCTACGATTACCCGTGCGCAACGCGAACGCCCGCCCGGCAGTCGCAGCTATGCGACGCGCGCTCGGCGCTTGCAGCGTCAGTTGATCATGCGCTGGGGCAAGGTCTTTGATGAAAGTGGTGGTGGGTGACCGCGTGCTGGCCTGGATGTACGCCGGGAGGCAAGACGACGCAGTCCGGCTAACCCTGCGATCCCGCTCATGAGAAGCGGTAAGCCGCCCGGTACTGGCACAGAGATAGGGCGAGGCGGCGCCAGTTTCATACCCGGCGCACTGAGAAACCGGTAGCTACTACCGCCACACCCAAACGCAATATTGCCGTCCCGGTCCGAATCCGTGCAAGCGATGTCGTATATCCCCTGAACAGAGGTGATGGTCAAAAAATGTGTCAGATTTCCGCGATTTGCCCGGCGATTTGCCGCAAAATCAATCTTGTCGATGGCACCGCTTTTGAAATGGAATTGGTTGACTACAAAAGTATAGCCCGTGCCGCCTTCAGCAAAACTGTCGGACTTCATATGAAGTGCGCGAGCGCTTTGCATGCCGTCTGAAATGCTGTCAAATTTGAACGTACCAGCTATCGGCCGATTCACAAATTCAAACTCCACCTTGAAAGTCGAAGCGGAGCTGCGTGGTGTCATCGCGGCCGTGACCAAGCATAAAACAAGTATTGTTTTCGCCACAAAACACATAAAACACCTCACCAACGTCGACCGACCCAAAAGTCTTAACATATCGTTAACATATATTATGACGCAGTGAAGGCACCCCTTTCGGAAAAAGTGCTCTTGTATTGCGGTCGCGGGTCAAAAAACGGCGAGAATTCGCCTCAACGCGGCGATTGCATGATGGAAATGCGGTGATTAGAAGAGGCAGTGGCCCGCATGCAACCCTTGAAAGTTCTGCGGGTAAGCTGTTGTCATATATGTAGAAAATATATCAACAGCGATGGGTTAGCGTGTTTCATTGTTTGAAGCAGGAGACCAACATCAATTGCCGCAGCGCTGGAGTATTGATCGGAACACGATCAAAAATTGGAAAACCGGGTCAGGTGTCGCCAAGCATGTCCAATGACAAGTGCCGCGCGCGCGCCCCGCGTTCAATCGCCGCAGCATGCAATCGATCCAGCGCCAGTTCATAACGGATCTCTTCAAGGAGCCGGAGTTCAGCTTCTCCCAATTTTCCGTCCGCCGCTGCCACATCACAGGCCAAGGCGTAAGCTGTCTCGTAAAGACGCTCGGGCAGATTGTCGCGCATCAATCCAAACAGTGCGTCCAACCCATCTTCCTGCTCCAAAAGATCAAAAACGATTTGTGTCACGTGGGTTACACGATCAGCGTCATACTTAAAAAATATTGGCAGGAGCTGAACAGCAGCTTCGATCTTGACCAGTTCCGCAGTGCGGATGTCTTCATCAGAAGCGGAGACGGCAATCATCATCGCGACAAGGCAGTCTTGCGCGGAGAATGAGTGGGAGGGCGCGTCGGGCACGTGAGGATGCTTTCGATCTAGGGTTTCACCGCCAGATTATTGACGTGACAGAGGCAAGGCAATAGGGACGGGCGGAACTTGTGCACATCACGTGCGCAAAAATTGTCGTGGTGAACTATGTCCCAATTTCGTGAAGCAGCAATGACGAGCAAAGCCTGGCCATTTGAGGAGGCCCGTCGTGTGCTCAAGCGCTACGAAAAGGCACCGCCGGAAAAGGGTTTTGTGCTTTTCGAGACTGGGTACGGTCCGTCAGGGCTGCCGCATATCGGTACCTTTGGCGAGGTTGCGCGCACAACGATGGTCATGCGTGCTTTTGAAGAAATATCGGACATCCCGACCAAACTGATTTGTTTCTCAGACGATTTGGACGGCATGCGAAAGATTCCAGGCAACGTGCCGAACCCGGAATTGCTGACGCAGCATTTGCAGCGCCCTCTGACGTCGGTGCCGGATCCTTTCGGGGAATTTGAGAGCTTTGGCCATTACAACAACGCCATGCTGCGACGGTTTCTCGACACGTTTGGCTTCGAATACGAATTCATTTCAGCGACTGAATTTTATGGCTCCGGAAAGTTTGACGAAGTCTTGTTGCGCGCTGCGGAGAAATACGACGAGATCATGGCCGTGATGCTGAAATCCTTGCGGGAAGAACGGCGCCAAACCTATTCGATTTTCCTGCCGATCCACCCTGAAAGCGGCCGCGTGATGTATGTGCCGATGAAAGAGGTGAATGCCGCTGACGGCACAGTGACCTTTGACACGGAAGACGGTCAAGAGATGACGCTACCCCTCACCGGCGGGAACGTAAAGCTGCAGTGGAAGCCTGACTTTGGTGCGCGCTGGGCGGCCTTGGGCGTTGATTTTGAAATGTATGGCAAGGATCATTCGACCAACACGCCAATCTATGACAAGATTTGCCGTATTCTGGGTCATCGCCCGCCAGAGCATTTCACCTATGAGCTTTTCCTGGATCAGGACGGGCAAAAGATCTCGAAGACATCTGGCAACGGGGTGAGCATCGACGAATGGCTGACCTATGCCAGCGCCGAAAGTCTGGCGTACTTCATGTATCAAAAGCCCAAAACGGCCAAGCGCATGTACTTCGACGTCATTCCAAAGGCGGTTGACGAATACCATCAGCAACTGCGCGCCTATGCCGGTCAGGACGTTGTGCAGCAACTAAACAACCCGGTTTGGCACATCCATGGGGGCGATGTACCGACATCCAATATGTTGGTGCCGTTTTCTATGCTGCTCAATCTTGCGAGCGTTTCAGCGGCAGAAGACAAATCGCAACTCTGGGGCTTTATTCAGCGATATGCGCCAGAGGCCAAGCCTGAGACAAATCCTGACATGGACGCTGCGGCAGGTTTTGCGGTGCGCTACTACAATGATTTCGTAAAGCCGCAGAAAGTCTATCGCGCCGCCACGGACCTTGAACGCGAAGCGCTTGAGGATCTACGTGCGCAGCTTTTGGCCTATGACGGACTTGCTGACGACGAAGCGCTGCAATCCATCGTCTACGCCTGTGGGCGGGAGCGGTTTGATCCACTGCGCGGATGGTTCACGGCGCTCTATGAAGTTCTGCTTGGTGCCAGTCAGGGGCCGCGATTTGGTGGTTTTATCGCGCTTTATGGTGTCCGTGAAACGATAGATCTGATCGATACAGCGCTGGCGGGCGATTTGTTGAAAAGCAGCTAAAACCTTGCCTCGGGGCCGCGTCGGTTTACCATTGGTTTAGGCAACGTTGGAGATCAGACATGCGTGCACTTTGGGCGGGATTGATACTGTGGATGATTGCGAGTGTTGGCGCTTTTGCTAATCCAAAAGACATGCAGTCCGTGATTGACCGGCAATTGGAAGCGTTTCAGGCGGATGATTTCGCCAAAGCGATGGAATTTGCCAGTCCCGTTCTTAAAAACTACTTTGGGACGCCTGAGAATTTTCAACGGATGGTGACGCAAGGCTATCCGATGGTTTGGCGGTTCGACTCTATGGAGTTTCTGGAGAACCGCATTGAGGAGGGGATGCATTGGCAACGCGTGATGATACGCGATCTAGAGGGCACGATCCACGTTCTTGATTACCGTATGACGCAAACGCCCGAGGGCTGGCGCATCAATGGTGTGAAGATCCTTAATGCGGATGGCTTCCTGGCCTGACGCGCTCAGAAATTCAGCCATAATCCAACCTTCAGGGAAGCATCGCCGCCGTTCAGAAGGTATTCGCTGCCAATTTGAAAGGTCAGTTTTCCTTTGCCGGGTGCGTAAAGCAGCGAGGGTGCGATTTTGTTGTAAGAGGCAGCGGCCACGAAGGTGTTGAACATTTGCAGCATGACTTTGGTCTTAGGCGTGATGCCGAGCCCGACCGTTCCATCCAGCTTCGTCCGGGTCTCCCCTGGAGATTCCGCCGCGTTAATGCTTGAATCCACGTTCACCCAGCCATAGCGATCACCCAATTGAATGCCGCGCCCCCAGGACAGGCCCAGTTCAGCAGCTTTGAGGAACTCCCCTTCGATGTAACGCGCACCGGCGCCCACATGAAAAGCCCATTTATGGATCCCGTCCGTCGGGCCAAGTGGAAAACGCATGAACACCACGCCGGAGCCTTGCGGGAGTTCTTCAAGCGATGAGACCATTGGCCCTGTGCCCTGAACGTAGTTTAATAGATCTGTGTCATATGTGCTGTCGAGCCCAAGAGTGATGCGGTCAGACAAGCCGTATTCCGCGTAGATGCTGATCTCGTTGCCATTATTGCGTGTTGTTTGGAACGAAGTCGCTAGGAAGCCCTTGCCTTTTTCACGCAACCACGCGCCAGCCTGCGCCGCAGGTGCGCTTGCAATAGCCAGTATCAGCGCAACTCCAACAGATCGCATCATCGTCATCTCCCAAGCCGCATCATGGTTAACGACGGTTAAGAAACAGTTACGTGGTTCCGCTGGTTTTTCGCCATTTGGGTGGATGAATTTCCGCGGAGGACACCCCATCTAAACAGGTAGAGTAACAGAGGAAATTGATATGAAATGTCCCGTGGATGGAACCGTCCTTGTCATTGCAGATCGCAGTGGTGTCGAAATCGACTATTGTCCAAGTTGCCGGGGTGTCTGGCTGGATCGGGGGGAGCTGGATAAAATTATCGATCGCTCTGCCCCCCAAACTATGCCCGCGTCTGCCCAGCGTGGCGAATATCGAGGGGGCTACAAAAAGAAAAAGCGTGGCGGATTTCTGGAGGAAATCTTCGACTTTTGAGCAAATTGCCGGGATGCGCTGCGAGGTTTGGCCCTGTTGAGGTCGACACCTTGCGGTCAGGCCTTAACCCTAAACGTTTGCGTCCCCTCGACATTGTCGAAATGCAGCGACGGCATCTGCAGCATCTTCGAGTGGGAAGGCCACTTCCACATCTCCAAGTGAGGCGATTGCCTGATCGTTGTATTGCAGCCCGTCCAGAACATTGCCAAACCCGCGATCCGTCACGGTGAGTGCGCGACGATCCGCATTGAATTGTTGCCGGTTGGTGGAAATCGACAAGCTATTTGATCCTTCAAACCGCATCGCGAAAGTTGCAGATTGAGGCCAGGGGGCATCGCGCGTGACCGTGATTGAATAGAGTGGCACAGTTGGATCGAAAGTAAGCTCAATCTCAGCAGTTGACGTTTCGTGCGTCAGGACGCAAGGCAGGCCGGGTGTGAAGTCCCAGGCCTGCGCATTTGTCCCAAGAAAAGAGGTGAGGACGAGCCCTTTGATCACCCACCAATTTGTTGTTGATTGCATTCGCGCGCCAATTCCATCGCTTTTTTTGTGCCTGCAAGGTCTATTGTGAAGGCATATTCCTTCTGCGGGAAAACGGTCATCACGTATTGCTGGGCGATGTCTTTTGCAAATTGTGGATCATCACTGACTACATATCCGCCAGAGTAGCCTTCGGTGATGTTTCCCCGCATCCCCTTCACTTCGCCGACGTAGAGATTTTCGCCAATTAGGATCGCAACAGTTTCCGTTTCGTCCTTTTTGACGGTGGTTTCTCCTTTGGTAAAGACGCCAAGATATCCGACAGCACGGTCATCCGTCAGTCCCATCTGCACAACGTTTTCAGCCCCATCCACGGCTTCGATCAGACAGGATTTTTTGTCCTCATCGATGTAGACGTTCCACCCTTCTGTTTCGCCGTACTTAAGGAATGTGTCAGCGGTAGCCGAAGTGACGCAGATCACAGACAATGCTGTTGCGGTCAGATAGGTCATAACGTTCATTTTGCTCTCCTATAGGTATCGCTGACAGCCTATCCCAATGCTCTGATATCTCAAGCAGATAACACAACGTAAACGCGAAAAGTGCGTGGGGTCAGGGGGAAACTTCGATCGTGCCCAAAACCTCAATGCGATTGTGGGCATGCGCACGGATCACGACAATCTCGCCGGATGTAGGGAAGACATCTGTCAGGGCAGTTATGTTAACTTGGTGCGTCACCATCAAAATAGGCCAATCCGCCGCATATATGATGTGACGTGTGGCTTCTGTCTGGGCCTCGCGCGTCGAACGGTCCTGAAAGAAGGAATTGAGCGCTGTGTGTTCCGAAACAGGGCCGACGTCCAGCAGATCGGCTGTCTCGCGGCATCGGCACCATTGGGAGGTATAAACAGCCTTAAACATAATACTCCGGTCGCGCATCTCAGTACCAATTGCTTTGGCCTGCGCGCGGCCGCGCGCGTCCAGATTGCGTTGGGTGCTGCAGTCCTGCACGTCAAAGCCGGTTGGATCGCTGGTCCCGGGTGCTAAAGCATGCCGCATGATGGCTATTGCCCCTGGTTCACTTAAAAGATCCCAGTCATCCGCGGTGGCCAAGCCGGGCAGGAAGAGGCATATAAAGATGATCATTCGCACGAACAGAAGGTAGAACACAGAGGCGAAATGTCATGTGCTAAACCGGGGTTATCAGGTCTTGGAACACTAGTTTGTAGGCCTGGCCGAAACCACCGTTCAGCAAAGCAGTTTGCACATCGAAGCGTACCAATCGAAAGTCGGCGAAATCGATATAGAGACGCGCTTTGGGGCGCTGGTGCAGGTAATGCGCGCGCAATTCTTCATAAGCAGGGTCCTTGTGCGAGATAAATTCCGCTGTTGCCTGTAGGGTCAGCCTTGGATGGGTGAGAGGGTCACCGCGTTCTTCCGGTTCGCCCACAAGCAGCGCACAGGTCGGGTGTGAATTGAGTGCCTGTGTATGGCTGGAAAGATCTGATATCAGCGATAGTGGCGCGCGCTCCTGCGTGATGGCAAATGCGATGCGCGTCACGGACGGCACTCCACCATGTACAACAGCCAACGCGGCAAAGGTCGCCTCAGCGATCAATCGCTGCGCAAGGCGTCGTGCATCGTCATCAACGGAGCGAAAGGGGTCTCGTTTGTTCATGTGCTAGATGTGGGGTACAGCCGTCTTGTTGCAACAGCGCGTATCGGGTTTTCACGCAATCCGGCTCATGAGGATCATGGCGAGCAGCGCGCAACCAATCCCCGCATACTCGCGAAAATACAGCGGCTCGTTGAACCAAATCGCTCCAATAAGGGCAAGGGCGATGAGTGTGATCATCGAGTAAGCGACACCGGCCTGTGCCAACGAAACATGCTGCATGGCATAAAACCAGCAGAGCGCGGAAACCCCATAAAGCGCCACGCCCGCAAAGACGTACGCGGAGGTGATCGTGTGCCCCGCATCCGCCGCGACCTTGATAAAGAAATCACCAATGATGACGATCAGCGCAGTGAGTAGAGCAAAGACATAGCCGAAAGCAAATTGCGTCATGGACAGGCCTTTCTTGGTAAAACGCTCATTGTTTTGTCTGCAGTTATGGCACGCTATCGCATGAGCGAATGTGAACCAGATTACACTGGGAGACTTACGGGTTGCGCCTTGCCCCAATCTGGGTCCCACAAGGCCGGAGCATCCCGACCCTTTCTAAGCCGGCGCTAGATTTTGAGCAGTTTCAAATTCTACACAGAACGCCAAAGGGTTCTTCGGGACGAGAGATTTGGAAAACAAAAAAATTATCCACCTTTATAAGTTGGAAATTCCCAAAGCCGATTTGGAGCGACTATCAGTAGATGAGGTGGCATTTATTGCCACTATGGCCTTTGCGGTAGACGAGTTGTCAGTGTTTCAGAAGTTGCTGATACAAACGTTCAATGCGCGTCCGTCGGACGACGATATGTCGGGTATGTATCAAACCCAGCAAAACTGTCTCCTTCGTGTTTTAATTGCAAAGTCTTTTGAAACACTGAAAATCGTAGAGAATTTCAAACGAACAATGGTTCGCAAAAGCAAGTCTGATCGTCTCCAAGTTCTTACTCAGTTTGAAGAAGATTTAGCAAATTTTCAACATGGCGAACTATATCTATTAGCGAAAGATATTCGAAACCATTCTGTAAGCCATTATATTCCGCCCGAAGTATCCAAGAATCTTCAAGATATGGGGAGTTATCCACAGTTCAGCGCTTTTTTGCATGAGAATTCTGGAAATTCGTATCATCCATTCGGAGAAGAGGCCGCATTTCTTGCGAGGATTGGAAGACATTTCCGCGAAGCTGGCAGAGATAAGTGGAGTGTTGAAGATTTTCGAGATCTGACAGATTGGACATTATCTGTGAGTAGCCTGAACACTAAGATTTTTCAGCGGTACTTGCTCTGGTTGCACAAAGAGTTTTTTCCTGACTGGCGACTGACGCCTTTGAAGCCTTATCTAGAGCAATCTCAATATGCCAAGGCTGATGAAGCAATCTTACCGATCTTTCTGGCAGCGGATCAACTTCGATAATCTGAGCAAAAACTGCTCTATTTACCGCCCCCGTTTCCGCTTCACACCGCCGCGCATACCTCCGCGCCCTAATGTACTGCGTCCTGAGGCTTTGGCGGAGTCTTCGACGGCTTTTTCGACCGCATATTGACGGGCCATAGGGTCGTCGGCGACAGCTAGATCAACTGCTTCAAGCCGTTTAACCTCGTCGCGTAGGCGGGCCGCTTCTTCGAATTCCAGGTTCTCAGCCGCCTTGCGCATGTCCGTTCTCAACCCCTCCAGTACCGCCTGTAAATTGCCGCCTGCCATCTGCTTATCAATCTTGGCGGTGACGCGGGATTGATCTGTGTCGCCCTTGTAAAGTCCCGCGAGAATGTCATCGACGTTTTTCTTGACCGTGGCGGGCGTGATCCCGTGTTTTTCGTTATAGGCCACTTGCTTGATGCGGCGGCGGTTTGTTTCGCCCATCGCGCGTTCCATCGACCCGGTGATGCGGTCAGCGTACATGATCACGCGACCGTCCGCGTTGCGCGCGGCGCGACCGATGGTCTGGATCAGCGAGGTCTCGGAACGCAAGAACCCTTCCTTATCCGCATCCAGAATTGCAACGAGCCCGCATTCGGGGATGTCCAAACCTTCACGCAGCAGGTTAATCCCGATCAGCACATCAAAGGCACCAAGGCGCAGATCGCGCAGGATTTCGATCCGCTCAAGCGTGTCGATTTCCGAATGCATATAGCGGACCTTGATTCCCTGTTCATGCATGTATTCGGTCAGATCCTCGGCCATGCGCTTGGTCAACGTGGTGCACAGGGTGCGAAAGCCGTTCTCGGTGACTTTGCGCACTTCATCCAGCAAATCATCAACCTGCATCTCGACAGGGCGGATTTCGATTTCGGGATCAATCAGACCCGTGGGGCGGATGATCTGTTCGACGAACACACCGCCCGCCTGCTCCAATTCCCAAGCAGCAGGGGTAGCGGACACATAGACAGATTGCGGGCGCATCGCGTCCCATTCTTCGAACTTCAAGGGCCGGTTATCCATGCAAGAGGGCAGGCGGAAGCCATGTTCGGCCAGCGTCATCTTGCGCCGAAAG
>JBGCDG010000030.1:0-33654 GCA_045105195.1 Roseobacter sp.
CCGGTCAAGAAATGGTGGTGGGACATAGAGTTGCAGGAAGACGGGGGGTATCACCCGGCGCGTGCGCCTGTGAATGCCCGCGGCTTGCAACCCGATTTGAAAGTTGACTACGCAGATCAAACCCTTGCGGTTTATCCAGCCCCGCTTGCGCCACCGCCTTGGTCCTATCCTTATCCCATGGAACGGGATGCGGGGATCAAAGCCTATGGAGAGATGATCCCGGCTGAGACCTACCAACAGAAACGGGCGCTGGGCGAAACAGGGGTCTGGGATCATCAGGTTGGGGCGCTCTCCGAAAGCCCCGTGATCCAGATGGAAGTGGTCGAGGCTGCGCCGCTGACATCGGCCGTCACGCGCTATGTCTTGCGCGCGCCCAACGGGGTCGACCTGCCGGCGTGGAAGGCGGGCGCGCACATCGATGTGGTCATCACGCCGGACATGCTGCGTCAGTACTCGCTTTGTGGTGATCCGGCAGAGCGAAAGACCTATGAAATCGCGGTCTTGCTGGAAGAAGAAGGTAAAGGCGGGTCGCGCATGTTGCACCGTTTATTTCGTCCCGGACGGCGGATTGTAGTGTCTAAACCGATAAACTATTTTCCGATTGCACAGACAGGTAAACGGCATTTTCTGATGGGCGGTGGAATTGGGGTCACGCCGATGATTGCCATGGCACATGCATTGCACCGTGCAGGCGCAGATTTTGCGCTGCATTATTCCGTTTCCAGTCGCGCTGACGCCGGTTTCGCCGATATTTTGGCGTCAACCCCCTGGGCCCAAGCAACGCAACTGCATGTCTCACAGGAAGGAACACGGGCCGATTTGGCAACAATTTTTGCGGGCTACCGACCGGGCGATCATGTCTATACCTGCGGGCCCGAAGGCTACATGTCAGCGGTGCTTGGCGCTGCCAAAAACGCAGGGTTCCTCGAAAATGCACGCCATCTGGAGTACTTCGCAGTGCCAGATCTGCCTGAGTATGAAAATCATCCCTTTGAAATCGCTTTGAAAAGTGGCACACGCGTTTCTGTTACGACGGATCAATCCGCAGCCGAGGCATTGATTGCAGCAGGTGTCTCTGTGGATTTGAAATGTTCGGATGGGCTATGTGGTGTGTGCAAATGCAAGGTCCTGGAGGGTGACGTTGCGCATAGGGACTTTGTTCTTTCGTCAGAGCAGCAGCGCCATGAAATGATCCTATGCCAATCTCGGGCTGCGCAGAAGGACGGCGTCTTGTCTTTGGATATCTGACAACTCTGCTGACAGTGCCGCTTCTCCCCGATCCGGCGACAAAGGTTTTGCAGTGCCTGCCGGGTCTTGCCAAATCCTTTGTCGTCTGGGCAGATATCAGTCAGCAATGCGCACGGAAGCAAAGGACATCTCATGCAAGCCATGCAAGTCACAGAATTGGGGCAACCGCTCAGCCTGCAAGACGTGTCGCATCCCGTCGCGGCAGAAGGCCAGGTGGTGGTCAAGGTACACACGTGCGGGCTGAATTTCGGAGATTTGCTGATCATCAAGGGCACGTATCAGGAACGCCCTGAACTGCCTTTCACACTGGGTATGGAGCTGTGCGGCACGGTGACAGAAGTGGGCGCGGGTGTTGACACGCTCGTCGTAGGACAACGCATCGCGGCCTATTGCGGGTTTGGTGCTTTGGCAGAATATGCGGCAATTCCGGCGAACATTTGTGTGCCTATCCCAGATGAAATGACAGCCGAACACGCCGCTGCTTTCCTGATCGCCTATGGCACCAGTCACGTGGCACTTGATTACAAGGCGCACCTCAAACGCGGTGAACGCCTGCTGGTACTGGGGGCATCTGGTGGTGTCGGGCTCACAGCGGTAGAGCTTGGAAAACTCATGGGCGCAGAGGTCGTCGCTGTCGCGCGCGGCGCGGATAAGCTGGCCGTGGCCAAGCAGGCGGGGGCGGATCACCTCCTCAATTCCGAAACGGACGACATTCGCGACATTGTCAAAGGCCTCGGTGGGGCGGACGTGGTCTATGACCCGATTGGCGGCGCACAGTTCAAGGCGGCGATGCGCGCCTGCCGCCCCGAAGCGCGTTTGATCCCGCTTGGGTTCGCGTCGGGCGAGGTGCCGCAGATCCCTGCAAATCACCTGTTGGTCAAGAACCTGACTGTCATCGGGTTTTACTGGGGAGGCTACACGCGGGTGAATCCCAAAGTGCTGACCGACAGTTTTGAGGTGCTGACGCAGTGGTATGTGGAGGGTAAAATCCGCCCGCATGTCAGCCACGTGTTGCCTCTGACCGAAGCAAATGATGCGCTTGATCTGCTGCGTGATCGCAAGGCGACCGGGAAAGTCGTCGTGCGCGTCGATTGATCCTGCGGGCGTGCAGGTTTTCGAAGGCATCATCAGCGACCGCGGGTCAAAATATGCGGTCTCAGGTGGTTTGTGCCAATCCGATGATGCAGCGCGGGCGTTTATCAAAACGCTAAAACGGAAAAAGAAATTCGCCAAGGCGACCCATCACAGTTGGGCACTGCGCACTGATGCCGGGCCGCTCAAGAACGACGATGGAGAGGCCGGTGCGGGTCTGGTTATCCTGCGAATGCTTGAGCGGATGGACATTCAGGACGAAATCATAGTGGTCACCCGTTGGTATGGGGGCAAGCATCTGGGTGGGGATCGTTTTCGGCATGTGCAGGAGGCGGTGCGGATTTATCTGATGCAGACGGGTCGGGGTGATTAGCGCCGTTTGACGGGTGCGCGGGCCACAGTTCTGGATTTTTGCCGTTCGCGCAGGAACACAAACAGCCCAGAGCCAAGGATCAGGGCAATGCCGGCCCAGACCTCCCACGCTGGCAGCTCGGCAAAGATCACCCAGCCCCAGAAGACTGCCAGCGGCAACCCTGCGTATTCGAAGGGAGCCACGGTTGCAGCATCCGCGAGCCGATACGCCTGGCTGAGGCAGTAGCCGATGATGGCCGCGTTGAACCCAAGGCCCAGAAGGACCCACATATCTGCGGTCTCAGGCCAGACCCAGGCCCTGAGCAAAAACTGCACGGAGGCATTGTCAGACAGATCTGCGAAGCGCCCATCGCCTGCGACCAGATAGAACCCAAGCGATACCAGGATAAAGGCAAAATGGACGTAGACTGACAACGCAGACGCCTTTGTTTCAGCACCAAGCCGCCGCGTCATCAACTGGTTTAACGCATAGGTCACGGCCGCAAATACCGGTAACAACAGCACAAAGCGCGATACTTCAAGGCTTTCTGTATGCGCCCAAGGCCGCTGCATGAGAACAACACCTGCGAAGCCCACAAAGACCGCGGTCATGCGCAAGGGGCCAACTTTTTCGCCTAGAACCGGGATCGAAAGAAGCGTGATAAAGAGTGGCGCCGCAAAGAACAGCGCTGTCGCATCAGCCAGCGGCAAGGCTGCGAGCGCAGCGAAATAACTCATGTTTGCTGCCACGATCAACAGGCCACGCGTGGCATGCAAGAGTGGTTTGCGGGTTTTCAAAATGTGCCAACCACCCTCTGCCTTGACCAACATCAGTGAAAACGTTAGGCCCAGAAAAGACCGCACAAATACGATTTCATGCAGCGGGTACTGATCTGAAAGTTGTTTGATCAACATATCGTTCAGAGAAATAGCCAGAATACCTGCCAACACGAAGGCGATCCCGAGATTTGCATTGCTGGGTGGGGTGGTCGACATGACGTAGCATTAACACTTGGGAGGGCTGTTGCCCGTCTGATTGCGACATCGCGGTCGCGCAGTTTTGCGGGCGTGCCTGTGCGTTTCTGCTCTGTCCTTTGTTTCCAACAGGATTTATCTCTGAGCGTCAGGGGGACATGCGCATGGCGACCATACTTGAAATCGAAAATCTGCAAAAACGCTATTCGGACGGATTTGAGGCGCTTAAAGGTCTGCGCCTGACCATCGAGGAAGGTGAAATTGTTGCTTTGCTTGGGCCGAACGGTGCAGGAAAAACAACGTTGATTTCTGCCATCTGCGGAATCATTCAACCCACGACAGGCACGGTTCGGGTCGGAGGCTTTGACATCCACCGTGATTTCCGTGCTGCGCGCGCAATGATTGGCCTGGTACCACAAGAGATCACGCTGGAACCCTTTGAGCGGGTTATGAATACCGTGAATTTCTCGCGTGGTCTGTTTGGCAAACCCCGTGATGACGCCAAAGTGGAGACCATTTTGCGTCAGCTGTCGCTTTGGGACAAACGCGACAATCAGATTCGTGCGCTTTCGGGCGGCATGAAACGTCGCGTGCTGATCGCAAAAGCGCTGAGCCACGAGCCGCGGTTGTTATTCCTCGATGAACCCACGGCTGGTGTTGATGTGGAGTTGCGCAAGGATATGTGGGACGTTGTGCGTGATCTCAAATCAGCGGGTGTCACAATCGTTTTGACCACGCATTACATTGAGGAAGCCGAGGCGATCGCGGATCGTATCGGTGTCATCGCAAAGGGTGAAATGCTACTGATCGAAGACAAGGCGCGATTGATGGCCCGGATGGGTCAGAAATACCTTGATGTGCAACTTAACCGCGCGATTGAAACCCTGCCCAAAGCGCTGGAAGCATATGATCTGAGCCTCAGCGCGGATGGGCAGACCCTGACGTACTGCTATGATACACGCGCAGAACGCACAGGAATCACCAAGCTGCTGTCTGATGTCTCTGCTGCAGGTTTGGTGTTGAGCGATGTGGTCACCCGTCAAAGCAGCCTTGAGGACATCTTTGTCGATTTGGTGCATTCTGATGCGGAGGATGTAGCATGAATGTCATCGCAGTCCGCGCTATTTTCAAATTCGAGATGGCGCGGTTCTTTCGCACTATCTCGCAAAGTCTGATTTCGCCTGTCTTGTCCACGTCGCTGTACTTTGTCGTCTTTGGTGCGGCAATTGGCAGCCGAATCCAGGAGGTCGAAGGCGTAAGCTATGGCGCCTTCATCGTGCCGGGGCTCATTATGCTTTCTGTAATTACGCAGGCGATTTCGAATGCGTCCTTCGGGATCTACTTTCCCAAATTCATTGGGACGACGTATGAGCTGCTGTCCGCACCGATCAACTTTCTGGAAATCGTGGCGGGCTACGTGGGGGCTGCTGCCTTTAAAGCGCTGATTATCGGGGTCATTATTCTGGTCACGTCGTTCTTCTTCGTGGATATCCAAATCGCGCATCCGCTGGCGATGATGCTTTTTCTACTGCTGACCAGCCTGAGCTTTGCCCTCTTGGGATTTATCATCGGGATCTGGGCGAGCAATTTCGAGCAGCTGCAAATGGTTCCGCTTTTGGTGGTGACACCGTTGGTCTTTCTGGGTGGGGCGTTTTATTCGATCTCCATGTTGCCGCCCATCTGGCAGACAATTTCGCTGTTTAACCCGGTTGTTTATCTGATTTCCGGGTTCAGATGGTCATTCTTTGGGACCGCAGATGTGCCCATCGGCCTGTCTCTTTTGGCCATTGGCTTCTTTACCTGCCTTTGTTTAGCGGTGATTTGGTGGATCTTCAGAACCGGTTGGAGGTTGCGGCAGTAAAGGCACCTTCAAAAACTCTTGGTGTCCGTGCCTTGTTTGCACTCCCTTGTCATTCTACATGAGCAAATATGAAACGTTGGATCCCCTTTATGAAATCCGACCCGACGGTCGCGGTGGTACGCCTTTCCGGTGTTATCAGTGCCTCTGGTCGGGGCGCGCTGAATGACGCAACCCTCGCACCGGTGCTTGAAAAAGCCTTTGCGCGCGGCAAACCTGCCGCTGTGGTGCTTGAAATCAATTCGCCTGGGGGTAGTCCCGTGCAATCGTCGCTCATCGGCGCGCGCATTCGGCGACTGGCCACCGAAAAAGAAACCCCGGTCATTGCCTTTGTCGAAGACGTCGCCGCGTCGGGGGGCTATTGGCTTGCCGCTGCTGCGGATGAAATCTACGCTGATGAAAGCTCGGTCGTAGGTTCCATCGGGGTGATCTCAGCCTCTTTTGGGGCGCATGAATTTCTCGCGAAACAAGGGATCGAACGGCGCGTCTATACCGCTGGTCAATCCAAATCCATGCTTGATCCCTTTCGCCCTGAAAACCCCGAGGACGTGGCGCGTCTGAAAACCCTGCTCGAAGACATTCATGTCAATTTCAAGGAACATGTCTCTGCCCGGCGCGCGGGCAAGCTGCCAGAAGACAGAGATCTGTTTACTGGCGAAGTCTGGCTTGCACGAAAGGCGGTTGAGTTGGGTCTGATCGACGGTGTTGGGCATCTCAAGCCCATGATGATGGAACGCTTTGGCGAAAAAGTGAAGTTTCGGCGATATGGTGCGCGCAAGCCGTTTCTGGCACGCTTCGGTACGCAGATCATGGATGACGCGTTCAATACGCTCGAAGAGCGCTGCGCCTACGCGCAGTTCGGTTTGTAACGCATGATTTTCAAGATTGTTGTTCTTTTCCTCGTGGTCATGGGCGTACTGGCCATGTTCGGCAAGATGCATTGGTTGGGTGGACCAAAGTTGTCACCGGTCAAGTGTCGTGGTTGCGGTCGATACAGAATTGGGCGCGGCCCCTGTGCTTGTGGTGACAAGGGGGGCAAGCCCTGATGGCTTGGCTGCTCTCTGGCCTGGGGCTTCTGATCCTTCTGTTGGCAGGAGACTCGCTGGTCAAGGGAGCGGTAAACCTTAGCCTGCGCCTTGGCGTGCCTGCGCTGATTGTTAGTCTTACGATCGTTGCATTTGGCACCTCTGCACCTGAGCTTTTGATTTCTGTTCAAGCAGTTTTGGAGGGTGCCCCCGGTTTGGCTCTTGGCAATGTTGTTGGATCGAATACCGCCAACATACTGATGGTACTGGGTATACCCGCGTTGCTGGCGACGATGCATACCTCAGAATGCAACACGCGCAAAACCTATGTCTTTATGATTGTGGCGTCTTTGCTGTTCATCGGGCTTGCTTTCCGAGGCGTGTTTGATTGGGTTGCAGGTGTCGTCCTGCTTGGTGCGCTCGCCTTGGTTCTGGGTGACGCCTTTCGCGATGCAGCACTGCACCGAAACGCGGAACGCGAAAAGCCCGAAGAAGAACCCGAAGGTGCGGACCCAAATTTGCCGATGTGGCGTATCTTGGTGTTTCTGTTGCTGGGTCTGATTGGCTTGCCGCTTGGTGCAGATCTGCTGGTCGACAATGCGACGATCATTGCCAAGCAATACGGTGTATCTGATGTCGTGATTGGCCTGACACTTGTAGCAATTGGTACCTCTCTGCCAGAACTGGCGACCACCGTGATGGCGGCGTTGCGACGGCAGGCAGATGTTGCTTTGGGCAATGTCATCGGCTCCAATATGTTCAATCTGTTGGCGATTATTGGCGTGACGAGCCTTGTGGGGCCGATACCGGTGGACCCGGAATTCCTACGGTTCGACTTATGGGTGATGCTGGGCGCGTCTATCCTACTGGCGCCCTTCGTGTTTGCTGGCATGAACATCACGCGCGGCTGGGGGATCGCGCTTTCCCTTTTGTACGTGACCTATCTTGCCGTAGTTTTGGCGTAGGACAAGAGGAGGCGACCGGTTCATGAAACGTGCTTTGGTGACGGGGGCGGGCAGTCGTTTGGGACGTGCCATGGCGTTGAGCTTGGCTGAGCACGGCTATGCTGTTGCTGTGCACTTCGCCACGTCCGAAAGTGGGGCGGTTGAGACCGTTCGACTGATTGAAGAGACGGGTGGCACAGCCGTCGCGTTACAAGCGGATCTGCTGGAAGACAGCCAGACCGAACAGCTCTTTCAAAAGGCGGTGGAAGCTTTGGGCGGTGACATCACCTGCCTTGTCAACAACGCTTCTATTTTTGAGTATGACACCATTGAAACAGCGTCGCGCCTTTCGTGGGATCGGCACATGCAAAGCAATTTGCGCGCCCCGTTCATTCTGACGCAAGCGATGGCCGCACAGTACCTCACCCCTGTTACAGATACCGCAGGCGAACCCATGGCCAGAGCCGTCGTTGTCAATATGATTGATCAACGGGTCCGCAAACTGACACCAGAATTCATGACCTATACCCTGGCAAAGATGGGCCTTTGGGCGTTGACGCAGACCACAGCACAGGCACTTGCGCCAAGGATCCGTGTCAACGCAATTGGGCCGGGCCCTACATTGCAGGGCAAACGCCAGAGCGCGGAGCATTTCTCCCGTCAGCGGGCAAACACCGTGTTGGAGCGTGGCGCAAACCCACAGGATATCACGGCGGCGCTCGGGTACATACTTGATGCACCAGCATTGACCGGCCAGCTATTGTGCATTGATGGAGGGCAACATCTGTGTTGGGAAACCCCGGATGTACTGGGGGTTGAATAGGCTGGTCTTCTAAAGTTGTGCACTGACCCAAGGTAACGTCACATAAACGTTACGGAAATGCCTTTAAATTCAGTAACTTGACAGGCGTAAAAGAAAATATCAAATGAAATCAAACCCTTGCGCTATAGCCTAAAAAACAGGCATTTCATGGAAACGTATCCAAAACAAAGAAAAAATCACGCTGCCCGCAAGTTATGTTCAGAGTTGTCCACAGCTTTCGTGGACAGCTTAAGACTTGCGCCTGCCTGCGCTACAGTGCAGCCAAGCAGGGAATCATCCGAAGGCATCTATGACTAGTTCAGTTGACACTCATCCAGAGGCTGCAAAGTCAGGGCATGACGTCATCCACGATTATCTGAAGACGTTGGATACGTCGCCCGGCGTGTATCGCATGCTCGACGGTGAAAGCCGCGTGCTCTATGTGGGCAAGGCCCGCAATCTGCGAGCGCGTGTGTCAAATTATGCACGGCCCAGTGGACATTCTGCCCGGATCGCTCGCATGATTTCCATGACTGTGTCGATGATGTTCCTGACGACGAAAACGGAAACCGAAGCGCTTCTTCTGGAACAAAACCTGATCAAGCAGTTGAAGCCGAAGTTCAACGTGTTGCTACGTGATGACAAGAGCTTTCCCAACATCCTTGTATCGGCCAATCACGCCTTTCCTCAAATCAAAAAGCATCGCGGCGCAAAGAAGGAAAAAGGCAGTTATTACGGACCTTTTGCATCCGCTGGTGCTGTCAATCGGACGCTGAACCAACTGCAACGGGTCTTTTTGCTCAGGGATTGCGCGGATACGACATTTGAAGGCCGTACGCGTCCGTGTTTGCAATATCAGATCAAGCGCTGTTCTGCGCCCTGCGTCGGCAAGATCAGTCCGGACGACTACGCACAGACAGTGCGGGATGCAGAGAAGTTCCTGACCGGTCGTACGACAGACATTCAGGCACGTTTGGCGCAGGACATGTCGAACGCGGCTGAAGCTATGGAATATGAACGCGCCGCAGCCCTCAGGGACCGGATCAAGGCGCTGACCCAGGTGCAGACTGCGCAGGGGATTAATCCAAAAGGGGTGGCAGAGGCCGACATCGTGGCGCTTCATCTGGAAAATGGCCAGGCCTGCGTCCAGGTTTTTTTCATTCGCGCGAACCAGAACTGGGGCAATCGGGACTACTATCCTAGGGTGGGTGCAGATGTGGAGGCCGCAGAAGTGCTGGAGGCGTTTTTAGGTCAATTTTATGACACGCGCGAGCCACCCCGGCAGGTCATCCTGAGCAACGAGATCGAAAACCCGGACCTTATGGTGGATGCCCTGTCGGGTAAGTTGGGGCGGCGGGTTGATCTGTTGGTTCCCAAACGCGGTGAAAAAGCAGAACTGATCGATGGTGCCATGCGCAATGCGCGCGAGTCTCTGGCGCGCAAGATGGCGGAGACCGCAACACAGACCAGGCTGTTAAAGGGAGTGGCGGAAGCCTTTGACTTACCTGCGCCACCGGCACGCGTGGAGGTCTACGACAACTCACACATCCAAGGTGCTTTTGCGGTTGGTGCGATGATCGTGGCCGGATCCGAGGGGTTCATGAAAAACCAGTACCGCAAATTTAACATTCGGGGCGAAGAACTGACCCCCGGAGATGACTTTGGGATGATGAAGGAAGTGCTGACCCGGCGGTTCAAGCGCCTGATCAAAGAAGACCCGGAGCGTCAGAATGGCCAGTGGCCCGATCTGCTGCTGATTGACGGTGGTGCGGGTCAGGTTTCTGCGGTGGCCTCGATCATGAAGGAATTCGGCGTTGAGGACATTCCGATGGTCGGGGTAGCGAAGGGCGTTGACCGAGATGCGGGCAAGGAAGAGTTTCACCGCTCTGGCAAGCAGGTTTTCGCATTACGTCATAACGATCCAGTGCTCTATTTTGTCCAGCGTATGCGCGATGAAGCACACCGGTTTGCGATTGGGACACATCGTGCAAAGCGCGCAAAAGCTGTGGGGGCGACACCTCTGGATGATGTGCCAGGTGTTGGGTCCGCGCGGAAACGCGCGCTTTTGGCTCATTTCGGCTCGGCGAAGGCGGTGGCGCGCGCCAACCTGAGCGATCTGAAAGCGGTGGACGGTGTATCGGGTGCATTGGCAGAAAAAATCTATGATTTTTTCCACGAGCGTGGGTAATCCAGCGGACGCTCCTGCGGAGCGACGCGAAGCTTTGGGCTTTTCTTACGAAAAGCGTTTGGCGCGCATGCTAATTGCTTTGTGTTGCTGCTTTCGTCCCGCTGAGTGCCGGGTTATGGTTCTGGCATGACAATGACTCTTCCAAATATTTTGACCCTCATCCGGTTGCTTGCTGCGCCCATGGTGGCGGTCATGTTCTTGTATTTCACACGTCCCTATGCGGATTGGTTTGCGTTGGTGCTTTTTGTGATGGCCGCGATAACAGACTGGTTTGACGGCTATTTGGCACGTGCGTGGAAGCAGGAAACGAAACTTGGCACAATGCTTGATCCGATTGCGGACAAGGCCATGGTGGTCATTGCCCTGATGGTGATCATTGGATTTTCGAGTTGGTCGCCTTGGCTTGTGCTGCCCGCGACAATGATCTTGTTTCGAGAGGTATTTGTTTCCGGCCTGCGCGAGTTTCTGGGTGATACCGCCGGGACTTTGAAGGTCACCAGCCTGGCTAAATGGAAAACTACCTTTCAAATGGTCGCGATCGCTGTTTTGTTTTCGCATGGGGTGTTTGAGCATTATCTGGGTATGTCGGCCTGGGGGATGGATCAGGACATGGTGGATGCGATCTTTGCTGGAGATGTGCCGGACCTGCAAGGTTTGCGCTGGAAACATACGGCGATGGAGTGGGCTGGAAAGACGGGGCTCGGGTTGCTGTGGATCGCGGCTTTGCTGACTGTGATGACTGGGATTGATTACTTGAAAAAGGCGATGCCATATCTGAGGGATGACACATGATGGACGTACTCTATTTTGCCTGGGTGCGAGAACGTATAGGTGTACCACGCGAGCGTTTGGAAACTTCGGCGGAAACGGTTCGGGATCTTGTGTCCGAATTGATTGCGCGAGAAGAGCGTTATGCTGTGGCTTTTGCGGATATCTCTGCATTGCGTGTGGCGTTGGATCAGGAGTTGGCAGGTTTCGACGCGCCGCTGGATGGTGTGCGCGAGATTGCCTTTTTCCCACCGATGACAGGCGGCTGAACTATGCGTGTTGTCGTTCAGGAAGGGCCATTTGACCTAAGTGACGAAATACGAGATTTCGCTTCGGGCCGCACTGACATTGGTGCGGTAGTGACGTTTACTGGCGTGGTGCGGGATACCGGCGACAGTGCCTTGAGTGCCATGGACATTGAGCATTACCCTGGAATGACAGAACGGGCTCTTGCAGAGATTGCCGAACAAGCTGTTTCGAGGTGGTCTCTTGATGACGCGCTGGTCATTCACCGCTTTGGACGCCTCATACCTGGCGAGCAGATCATGATGGTTGCAACGGCCGCGCGGCATCGCAAGGACGCATTTGAAGCAGCGGAATTTCTCATGGATTATCTAAAATCACGCGCGCCTTTCTGGAAGCGTGAAGTTACCCATGAGGGGACCACCTGGGTGGCGGCAAAGGATGAGGATGAAGCGGCGTTAGAACGCTGGTGATCCTTGTGGCTTTCGGTTGATCCACATCATGGCGGGTATGTGACAGCGTTTGCTACCCTCTGGGCGTCTAATGATAGGAGACGTCCAATGTTCAATACAATTTGTGTCGGCTACGATGGGTCAGACCCTTCTAAAAAAGCAGTTCAGATGGCCTGCGATATTGCTGGGAAATATGGATCGTCCGTTCACATCGTGCATTCGCCTCATCCGGAAACTGTGGCCTTCGCGATGGGGGCGGTTGCAGGGTACCATGCCGCAACCACACTGCCGAGCCCAGAGGAAACAGCGAAGGCGGCAAACAACATGCTGACTGAGGCGACATCCGTTGCGACGAACGCAGGAATGGCCGAGGTCAACACGTATATCGGTCAGGGGGATGCAGCGGAAGTCTTAACCGACTACGCCACAAAAGTGGGATCTGATCTGATCGTCACCGGGCGTCGCGGATTGGGCAACCTGTCCGCACTCGTCTTGGGCAGTACGTCTCAAAGTGTTGCGCATCAGGCCAAATGTGCGCATCTGACCGTCGCCTAACGCCCGTTTGCACGTCGGGGTCACGTACGTTCTGACAGGGTTCGAGGCACCGACGTACATTCATTGTTTCTGGAAGAGTAACGTGTCGTTCTGAAGTTCTTGTTTCAGAAAGCTGACGCGCTAGATCGCTTTTTTCTGACGTGCCAGCGTTGCACGCATCTCTTCGGCTTCACTGCGTGCGTCGCGCAGACCGTCCATGGCTGCGCGCAATTCAGCTTCTGTCTGAGCAAGTTGATTGGTCAGTTCCGCCTCGCGTTGCTGTAGGTAAGTGATGGCCTGATCGCGTGTCTCTTCGGCTTCGTGTAACTCCTGGCTCATCCGGTCCAGTTGCGCCACGTCATCCGCCGCGACACGCGAAAACCGATGCACAAGCCAATTTGCGAACCAGCCCAGGCAAAACGCGACAAACAACATAATGGCGGTGGCCACTACGAATTGCGGGTTCGTCACTTGATGTCCCCTTTATCCCACTTCCAGACGGCGATCGTTACTCTGCCGCTTCTTCTGTATCGCCGTTTTCCGCTATGGATTCCAGCGTAGATTCACCCTGTGGGACGCTTGGTTCGGATGAGATCAGGCGAAACTCGATCCGGCGGTTGGCTTCACGCCCCTCTTCGGTGTCGTTGTCGGCGATCGGTTGTGTCTCGCCATACCCCTTGGCTGCAAAGCTCGACGTCAGTACACGACGGGCGCGCAGCTCGTTCAAAACCGATTCGGCACGGGCTTGGCTGAGGGAAAGGTTCATCTCTTCGCGCCCCTGACTATCCGTATGGCCCTGAACTTCGAGGCGAAGCCCGCCGCAGTTTTCCAGCGTTTGCGCAATCTGATCCATCGTGCTCAGCGCGCTTTCGTCGATTGTGGCGGATCCCGGTTCAAAAGTGATCTTCTGAGCCGTTACGATCTCGCGGATCTCTGCTTGGCACTCCTCTGGCGAGGGAAGCGCTGCGATGGGGTCAAGCGCTTCAACATAAGCAACGTCAATGTTGAAGCTGCCAGCATCGCCCAGTTTGTCCACCACCAAACGGGCAATTGTGTCACTGGCTTCTTGGTGCCCTGAGCGCCCGGCCAGCTCGACTTTGTCTGGTGTGACCGTGACAAACCCGCTGTCCATGTAACCCAAGGCTTCTATCCCAGTGAGCACGCGGCGCGACCAGTCTGTCGGCAGGCCGGATACGTTGCGCGTCGCCGTGTAGACGTTTTCCGAGCCGAATTTCGCTTTGGCGAAGCTGTCAGCGATTTCGCGCATGTTTTCTCCGCCGATCCGTCCACGTAGCTGGACCTGACCTTCCGGGCTGAGGGTGGCGATGAACTCCAGCGGGCCATCGCCTTCGGCCGGATCGAGGGGCAGTCTGGCGTTGAGCACGAAAAGAGGCGGTAGAGCGGTTTCCAACTCGCCGATTACGCGGTCGAAAATCGCTGGATCGGTGCCTTCAGCCGCATCGAGTGTTACCTCAGCGTCAGAGAGCGTCACTGACCCATACCCAATCTCTGCGAGGGCACCCATAGCGGTCGATGCAGCTTCTGCCCAGGTTGGTGTTGGGACGCCCATCCCCAACTTACAGTGCTTGGATTCTGTCAGACCCGCCCGTGTTGCGGCGTCGACGATGCGCGCCTCGCCTTCGGCTGTGTCGGCCGAGCAGGCATCAAAATGCGCACCTTCGGCATCTTTGATGAAGCGCAACGTGAACGGAGAGATCACTGGCCGAGGCGCGGTAATGTTGAGGGAGACGTTTAACGAGGGCGGTGCATCACGCGTCAGTTGCGCCTCCATGCTGGCCTTATTTTCGGCGCTTTCGGCTATCGCTGTGATTGCGACCCGTCCCGCATCAACGGATACCTTGGAACGGGGCAATTCGCGCACAGCCAGCATGGCAAAGGCCAGCGCGTCTTCCCAGCCTGTAGGGGCGGGATAATCCGCCGCTTCAAGCAAATCCGTCACGGGGGCGCTGTCAATGGGCGCGAACCCTTCCAAAAGCGCATCACGATCAGTGCTCATTGGAATAAGACCGATGATCGAAATGCCCGCCGTGTTGCGCAAAATTTCTGCGGAAAAGCGCGGGGGTTCCAGCGCTTCAACCGCTGCGACCTCCATAACATCGATGACACGGGCCGCGTCCACAATACCACCCGCAAGACTCAAAGCGCGAAACCGCAGGGCTTCGGTGGGCGCGACACCGGCCATGATCACCCTTAGTCCGTCCGCTTCTACTTCTGCCCAAGTAAGCCCGTTGCGGTCTAACGTTCCGCGTATATCGATTTCGGATCGTTCTTCAACTACAGTAGCCGAGTAATTTGCGGCCGCAAAAGCGAAACCGCCTGCGAGGGCGAAAGTAAAGAGAACGAGAGATCTGCGCGACAATGACATTGTTAGTTCGTTTTTCTGTTTCTTAGCACTTGATACGCCTCTCGCGGCGCGGTTTCAATCACACGAACAGGGCAACCGCGAAAAAGAGGAGCGGTATCATGCCCGTATCTCGGTTAGCGCGAAAGAGTTGCAGCAGTTTCGCATTGTTTTCGCGATCAAAACCGCGCAATTGCCAGGCCATGTGCCATCCCATCGCCCAAGGACCGCCAAGCGCGACAACAAGCGAAAGCACCGACGCAGAGTCTTTGACAGCAAAGATCACCGCAAGCCCCATCAGTCCGACCGTTGCCATCAGAAACCGACGCAGCCAGTTCGGTGTTTTGTCGCCAAACAGCCGCGCAGTGGATTTGATACCGATAAGAGCGTCGTCCTCCGCATCCTGATGCGCATAGATCGTGTCGTAAAAGAGCGTCCAGGCGATGCCCGCCGCATAAAGTACGACAGCAGGTGCTTCCAGTTTTCCGCTATGTGCGGTCCAGGCGAGCAGGGCACCCCAGTTGAACGCCAACCCGAGAAAGACCTGAGGCCACCAGGTGAATCGCTTGGCAAAGGGGTAGACGGCAACCGGTAGCAGGGCCAGCACGCCAAGTCCGATGGCTGCGAGGTTGAAGGTCAGTAAGATGCAAAAAGCCAGCAAAGACTGCAGGCACATCCAGATTACGGCACCTTTCACGCTGACTTGGCCGGACGGAATCGGACGGGAGCGGGTGCGCTCAACCTGCCCATCAAAATCCCGGTCGGTGATGTCATTCCAAGTACAGCCTGCTCCGCGCATGAGCCAGGCACCAATCGCACAGCCCACGGCAATCCACAGATCAAAAAGACGGGCCTCTTGATCATGGAGCATCGCTAGTGACAACCCCCACCAACACGGGATCAACAGCAGCCAGGTCCCGATGGGTCTGTCCGCGCGGCTGAGCCGCAGATAAGGGCGCGACCAGACCGGCGCGTAATGATCAACCCAATTGTCTGTGACCGCATCTGCGACCTGACCATCTGGTGTTGGCGCGGGCTCTTGCATATGTATCTCTCCATGGATCGATGCGAGACTGCCAAAATTCGCCTTTATGTAGAGCACCCCCTGGGGCGGGGGCAATCAGTTCCTTTGGCCAAGGAGCAGGCGCATTATCTTTTTGGCGTCATGCGATTGGGTGTGGGGCGTGCGCTCAAGGTTTTTAATGGGCACGACGGTGAATGGCTTGCTGAGGTTGCGCAAGCCGGCAAACGCACCGGTTTGCTCTCTTTGCTGAAACAGATCCGACCGCAAACAGCGCCACCGGATCTATGGCTGGTTTTTGCACCCATCAAGAAGGCGCGCACAGATTTCATCGTAGAAAAAGCCGTGGAAATGGGGGCTGCTCGCCTGTTGCCGGTGCAAACGGAATTTACCAATGCAGGACGTGTGCAGCGTGATCGTCTGCAGGCCCACGCGGTGGAGGCTGCTGAGCAATGTGGTGCTACTGTCGTGCCAGATGTCGCCGAGTTACAGCGCTTTGACCGTCTCTTGTCATCTTGGGACGGTGGGCGCAGGATCATGTTTTGCGACGAAACGAAAGCGGGTGAAGCCCGCGCTTTACCTCCGCAACCGGGACCCTGGGCTATTCTGATCGGGCCAGAGGGTGGTTTTTCTGATCGTGAACGCGGCACGTTGCGCGGGTGTGAATATGCGCATCCGGTGGCGCTTGGTCCGCGAATCCTGCGTGCGGATACAGCGGCAGTGGCAGCGATGACGGTCTGGCAGCAGGTTTTTGGGGATTGGACATGATACGACGCGCGCAACATCACGCATCTTTTCTGCGGGGTGTAAACGTATGATCCGCCCAGAGGCCAAGGCGCAATTGGTGCGGTTCCGTGAAGTGCTTGCAGGCGTCGGCGCAGCGCTTCTGGGGCTCTGGTGGCTCTGGGGCGCAAGCCCGCTTTTGATGCTTCCAGGTGTGGCACTTGCGCTCGCGGGCATTGCATTAATCTGGCTGGGCTTGCAACGCGCGAAATTTCGCGGTGAAGGGCTCGGGCCGGGATCGGTGCAAGTGGACGAAGGGCAAATCACGTATTTTGGCCCGTTGACCGGTGGTGCTGTGGATCTTCGTGATCTGACACAAATCACGTTTGACGGGACGCTCTTTCCTGCGCATTGGCAGCTGCACCAGCCGGGTGTGCCTGACCTGTTAATTCCGCGAAATGCAGAAGGGTCGGAACGTCTTTTTGATGCGTTCGCCACGCTGCCGGGCTTTCGGATGCAGTCTGCGCTATCGGTGCTGGGCTCAGATGAAAAACACTCAATTGTGATATGGCAAAGGACGCCGGTCGCGCGTGCATCCATTGCGCTGCATTGACACGGGGTCGAAATCGTCCCATCCCTGAGCGTCCAAGAGACAAAGATCAGACGGAGCCCCCCTATGTCAATACCACAATCCGGCGGTGGCCCGATCACGTCCTACGATCAACTCGTGCGCTATCTGGAAAGCGGCTGCAAACCCAAGGCAGATTGGCGCATCGGCACAGAGCACGAGAAATTTGGCTATTGTCGGGACAGCTTGCTGCCGTTGCCCTACGAGGGGGATCGTTCGATCCGGGTCATGCTGGAGGGGCTGCGTGATACGTTCGACTGGGCGCCGGTTCTGGAAGACGGAAAGCTAATCGGTCTGGAAAAAGACGGCGCGAATGTGAGCCTGGAACCGGGTGGTGCGCTTGAACTATCTGGTGCGCCGCTCGAAACCATTCACGAGACCTGTGATGAGGTAAACACCCATCTGCGCGAGGTGCAGGAAGTCGCGGACCGCATCGGTGCGGGTTTCATCGGTCTTGGGGCGGCGCCGGTCTGGAGCCATGACCAGATGGATCTGATGCCCAAGGGCCGCTACAAACTGATGAATGACTATATGGGGCGCGTTGGCTCCATGGGGCGGATCATGATGCGCCGGACCGGCACGGTGCAGGGCAACCTCGACTTGGGCTCAGAAGCGGACATGGTGCAAAAGATGCGTGTGGCCCTTGCGCTGCAGCCTGTCGCGACAGCACTCTTTGCAAATTCACCCTTCTTTGAGGGAAAGATCAACGGGCATAAGTCCTGGCGGTCACGGTCCTGGCGCGAGTTGGACGCGGCCCGGACGGGAATGTTGCCTTTTGTCTTTGAAGACGGCTTTGGATTTGAGCGATGGGTGGAATACGCTCTCGATGTGCCGATGTATTTCGTTTACCGCGAGGGAACATATGTAAATGCTCTTGGCATGTCGTTCCGTGATTTCCTTCAAGGTAAACTGCCTGCTCTGCCTGGAGAAATACCAACACTGTCCGATTGGGCGGATCATTTGACAACTGCCTTTCCAGAGGCGCGGATGAAGAAATACATCGAAATGCGTGGCGCGGACGGTGGCCCCTGGCGGCGCCTTTGTGCTTTACCAGCGTTCTGGGTTGGTCTGACGTATGATCAGACGGCGTTGGATGCGGCTTGGGACCTGACCAAAGATCTTGATGCGGGAACGCGTGATGCGCTGCGCGTTGTGGCGTCGTCACATGGGTTGCAGGGCGCAGTGAACGGCGTCAAATTGCATGATCTCGCGCGCGAGGCGGTCGCCATCAGTGCGGCAGGTCTCAAGGCGCGGTCACGTCCGGGCGCGGGCGGCATGGTGCCCGACGAGACCCATTTCCTGAATGCACTGCATGAGACCGTGGAAACAGGCATGACACCAGCTGACGAATTGCTGGAGCGCTATCATGGCGATTGGCAGGGTGATTTGTCCCGTATTTACGCTGAATTCTCCTACTAGACCACGCTTGTGCACGCGCATGTGGCCATGCGGATCACCTCAAAACATGCACTCCGCACTGGGCATGGCGGACGACACGCGCGGCTGTTGATCCGAGGAAATAATCCTCGATACCTGGTTTGTGAGAAGCAATCACGATGCAATCCACAGCATGTGCTTTGCCAAAACTGAGGATGCACGACGATGCATGGCCCTGTGTAACTGCGGTTTCGCAGGTTGCGTTGCTCGTTTGTGCGATCATTGCCAAACTCTTGAGCGCGTCTTGTTGCTGCGTTTGTGCCAAGCCCTCAGGTAAAAAGGTTGATGCATAGGAAGGCAGTTCTTCAATGACGTGCAACAGGGTGATCTTGCCGGTTTCATTTAGCAAATCCTGCGCCACCTCCAATGATCTTACACTGGTTTCCACGTGGTCAAAAACGATTGGGATCAGAACATGGGAATACATTTTGTGTCTCCTTGATGTTTCTCGAAGGATACTTCAACGCGTTCCTTGCGACCTTGATCAGGATCATATGGACCATAAAAAAAGCCCCGAAGCAGTGCGCCGGGGCTTTCATTTATTTCAGGTCGTTTGCGCAGTGGTTACTGCGGAATATCGCCCGTTACGCCTTCGATGTAAAAGTTCATACCTGCAAGTGTGCCGTCATCAGCCGTCTCGCCTTCGGCAAGCCAAGCGGAACCGTCCTGTTTGTTGATGGGACCCGTGAAAGGCATGTACGAGCCATCCGCGATCGCCGCTTTCATGGCGAGAGCTTCTTCTTTTACGTCCGCCGGAACTGCATCAGAAATCTCACCGATGGCCACCATACCCGGTCCGATCCCGTCCCAAGTATCTGTGCTCTCCCAGGTGCCGTCGATTACGGCCTGCGTGCGTGCGATGTAGTAAGGTGCCCAGTCATCAATGATCGAGGACACGCGGGGCAGGGGCGCATATTGACCCATGTCGGACGCCTGACCAAAGGTGACCACATTACCCGCTTCTTGGGCTGCTGCCTGTGGCGCCGTGGAGTCGGTGTGTTGCAGCACGACGTCTGCGCCTTGTTCGATCAACGCTTTGGCTGCGTCTGCTTCTTTAGCCGGGTCGAACCATGTGTAGACCCAGATCACCTTGAACTCGACGTCAGGGTTCACTTTCGACGCATGCAGATAGGCAGAGTTGATGCCCCGGATCACTTCGGGGATCGGAAAGGACGCAATGTAGCCGACGATGTTGGATTTGGTCATCTTACCCGCGATGTGACCTTGGATTGCGCGCCCTTCGTAAAAGCGTGCGGAATATGTCGATACGTTGTCTGCGCGCTTGTAGCCGGTCGCATGTTCAAATTTCACATCCGGGAATTTCTTCGCGACGTTAATCGTCGCATCCATATAGCCAAACGACGTAGTGAAAATCAAATCCGCTCCGTCCAGGGCCATCTGTGTCATCACACGCTCTGAGTCCGGGCCTTCGGCCACGTTTTCAACGTATACGGTTTCAACGGCGTCGCCCAAAGCGCCTTCGACGGCCTCGCGGCCTTTGTTGTGTTCATACGTCCAGCCGCCATCACCGATGGGACCCACAAAGACAAAGCCGACTTTGGTCTTGTCTTGCGCGACCGCGCTGGTGACCAGCCCGAGCGCAAGGGCTCCGCTGGCGATTAGGGTGGTCAGTTTCATGTTAGGTCTTCCCCATGTTAAATCGCCCCTGTGCCGGAGCGCTGAAGTGCCCCTAGTTTGAGGCGTGGAATATCCGGCCCAGTGAGCCGGGTGCGGCGCTCTTGTCGGCAGACAGGATCACCAGCACGATAATGGTTATCACGTAGGGCGACATTGCCAGATATTCGACTGGAATGGCAACGCCAGCGCCTTGCAAATTCAGCTGCAATTGCGTGATTCCGCCAAAAAGATAGGCACCTAATAAAACCCTCCAGGGTTTCCAGCTGGCAAAGACAACCAGTGCGAGCGCGATCCATCCAACACCGGCTGTCATGCCTTCGGTCCATTGAGGGACGCGAATGAGGCTGATGTAGGCGCCGCCAAGGCCTGCAAGCGCGCCACCGAACATAATAGCCAGCGTCCTGATCCGCACGACTTTGTAGCCAAGCGCATGCGCGGCGTCGTGGTTTTCGCCCACGGCGCGCAGGATCAGACCGACCCTGCTAAAGCGCAAAACAGCCCAGACGGCAGCTACCAGCGCGACTCCCACATAGAGCATTGCGTCATGGGAAAAGAGGATTTGCCCGATGACGGGAATGTCGTTTAGAAAGCCGAAATTCACGTCCTCCATGCGGGGTGGTTTGACACCCACATAGCCCTGACCCAACAGGGCCGAAAGTCCGAGCCCGAAGAGCGTCAACGCAAGTCCTGATGCCACCTGATTGGCGAGAGTGATCTGCGTGAGGAACGCAAACAGCAGGCTCAAAAGCGCACCGCCGACAGCTGCGGCGACAAACCCAATGACGGGGGAACCGGTTTCAACCGCGATGGCAAATCCACATATGGCACCGATGATCATCATCCCCTCGACGCCAAGGTTCAACACGCCCGCGCGCTCCACGACAAGCTCCCCCGTGGCGGCCAGTAGAATGGGGGTTGCTGCACTCATCAGCGCTGCGATGAGCAGGATGGGGTTGATGGCAGAAAGATCCATTACGCGGCCTCCGTCCGGCCAATGCGCAGCCGATAGTTTGTGAAAACGTCAAACGCGAGCAGGAAGAACAATAGCATGCCCTGAAACACCTGAATGGCCGCTGCTGGAAGTTGTAGTTGGCTCTGGGCAATGTCGCCGCCAATGTACGTCAGCGCCATCAAAAGCCCCGCAAGTACGATGCCGACAGGGTGTAACCGACCCAGAAACGCGACGATAATCGCGGTAAACCCATACCCTACGTTGAAATCAATTGTGACCTGACCTGCCGGTCCAGACACCTCGAACAACCCCGCGAGACCCGCGAGCATGCCCGACGTTCCGAGACAGAACAGGATCAGACGGCTAGGATTGACACCGGAAAATCGCGCGGCTCTGGGGGCCTCTCCGGTGACGCGGATCGCAAAGCCTAATCGGTGCCGCGCAAAGAGCACATAGGCAAAGATCACGGCGATCATCGCTGCCACGATCCCCCAATGCATACCGGAGCCCGCGATGAGTTCGGCATTATGCGCAGAAGGATACTGTTGCAGGTTACGACTGCCAGGAAAGCCAAACCCCTCGGGATTTTTGAGCAACCCCAAGGACATGGAGGCGAGGAACTGCTCTGCTACGTAGACAAGCATCAGTGAGACGAGGATCTCGTTGGTGCCAAACCTTACTTTGAGGACCGCCGGGATCATGGCCCAGATCCAGCCACCAAAAGCCCCTGTAAGGACCATCGCGGGGAAGATCAGGAAGCTCTCGGCCGGATAAAAGGCCAACCCGACGCCCGCACCAAAAAGCGCGCCCATGATGTACTGTCCTTCGGCGCCGATGTTCCAGATCCCGGCCTTAAAGCCGAGGCTGAGCCCGATGGCGATCAACACCAATGGCGCCCCTTTGATGAGTAATTGGGGTCGGTAAAAGAAGGAAAACTCGCCAAACAACGGTTGCCAAAAGATCGTCGTGATGGATGTGATGGGATCTTTCCCCAGTGCGGCAAAGAGCAAGCCGCCAAAGAAAAAGGTCGCGAGAACAGCCAAAAGTGGTGTGGCATAGGCAAAGGCGCGACTGGGCTGTGGACGTTTTTCCAGCCTGATCATAGGTTTGATCCTCTTTCGGTATGCGAAATCGCGACGTGCACGAAAACAAGGTCAAACATGGGCCACCTCCATGCCATGCGCCCCGCCCATCATCAGGCCGATCTGTTCGACCGTCAGGCCCTGCGTTGGCATAGGGTCCGAGAGCCGTCCTTCGTTCAAGGCTGCAAAACGATCGGCAATTTCCATGAGTTCGTCCAGATCCTGACTGATGATAACCAGTGCCGCGCCCACTTCTGCAAGGTCCAACAAAGCCTGACGGATCGCTGCCGCCGCAGAGGCATCGACACCCCAGGTGGGTTGATTGACCACAAGCACTTCGGGCCTTTGCAGAACCTCGCGCCCGATTACGAATTTCTGCAGGTTGCCACCGGAAAGCGAGCGGGCAGCGTTGACTGGTCCCGGTGTGCGCACGTCGAACGTCTCTATGATCCGTTCAGCAAAACTCCGTGCTGCGGTCCAGTCCAGAAAGCCTTTGCTTTCGAGATTTTCGCGTACGGCACCGGTTAACATCGCGTTTTCGATCAGGGACATATCCGGGGCCGCGGCATGACCCAGCCGCTCTTCGGGTGCTGCGAGCAGACCCAGGCGTCGCCGCTCGATGGGGCCGATCCGGCCAATATCTTCACCCTTGAACGAGAGCATGCCCTTTGGGGTGAGCATCTCACCCGACAGTGCTGCGAGCAGTTCGTCCTGCCCATTGCCAGCCACGCCCCCAATGCCCAGAATTTCGCCAGCGCGCAGTGACATGGAAATCGCGCGCAACGGCATGCCAAACGCAGAAGGAGAGGGCAGCGAAAGGCTTTCTAATTTCAGAACTGCGTCCCCAAGTGTGACGCCGGCGCGTTTGGGCGTGGTCAAGACCTTGCCAACCATCATTTCGGCCATGTCCCGCGCTGTTGTTTCGCGCGGGACGCACGTGCCGACGACCTTGCCTAAACGCAGGATCGTCGCGGCGTCGCAGAGGCTGCGGATCTCTTCCAGCTTGTGCGAAATATAGAGGATAGAGGTGCCTTCGGCTTTGAGCTTTCGCAAGGTCTCAAACAGGATCTCGACCTCTTGTGGAGTCAAAACTGACGTCGGCTCGTCCATGATCAACAGTTTTGGTGCTTGCAGGAGGCAACGAATGATTTCAACGCGTTGGCGTTCCCCGGCTGAAAGATCGCCGACCACGCGATCCGGCGCAAGTGGCAAGCCATAAGTGTCGGAGACATCGCGAATGCGTGTAGACAGCGCGCTCATTTTGGGTGCGTCTTCCATCCCGAGCGCGATGTTTTCCGCCACGGTCAGCGCGTCAAACAGCGAGAAATGCTGGAACACCATACCGACGCCAGCAGCGCGCGCGGCGCGCGGTTCAGGCGGGGTGAAAGGGTCCCCGTGCAGACGCATGCCGCCACTGTCTGGCTTGACCAAACCGTAAATCATTTTGACCAACGTCGATTTTCCAGCACCGTTTTCGCCCAGAAGTGCGTGCACCTCACCGGGCTGGATGTCGAGCGACACGTCGTCATTGGCTACCACCCCGGGGTAAGCTTTGGTTAGTCCACGCAAGGACAAGAGAGCAGTCATGCGGTTTTCTCCAGAGTCGTTGAGGCACGTGCCGCAGGGTGCAGTATTGCCGCGCCAACACCTATGGCAATGGCTTGAGGATGTTTGCCAAGCGCGGGGTTGCCAATCGGACATGTGATCCGATCGATCTGGGGCTGCGCATGGCCCAACTGGTGCAATCGAGACCGAAAACGCGCCCATTTCGTCGCGGAACCGATTAATCCAGCAAAGGCAAACCCATGGCTCAGCAGATGGTGGCAGAGCGCAAGATCAAGATCATGGGAATAGGTCACGATCACATGTTCAGCGGTAGCGGGTGCGTATTTGACAAGGTCTTCGGGCGCACGCGCGACCAGCAGATCTACCCCCGCAGGGGACGTACCCGGGAACCGACTCTGATGGGTGTCAATCCACGTGAGATGCATTTGTGGGAGTGGTCTGAACACATCAACAAGCGCGCGCCCCACATGTCCCGCGCCCCAGATCCAGAGGTGCCGGGTCGGCGCAATCACAGGTTCTACCATCCACCCGGCGATGAACTGTGGCGCAGGGGGGTGGCCGCTATTGCGCGACTGTGCCTGCAAGCGCGTCACAGCCAGTGGCATCTCGCCCGAACCCCGAAAGATCACATCCTCTGGCAGCGATTGAGCCTGATCGAGATCGAAACATTCACTCCAGAGCTCTACTGCACCACCGCAGCATTGCCCCAGATCGGGACCAAGCGCATGTCGGGAGTGTGACTGATGACCAGGCGTTAGGTGTTGACGGGCGTTTGAAATCGCCTGAAATTCAAGGGTGCCGCCACCAATGGTACCAGAAAATCCGTCGTGCCAAACCAGCATGGCAGCGCCTACCTCGCGTGGACCCGATCCGCGCAGCGCAGCCACGACTACCCGCGTCACCGGTCCGTACGTTCGGCAGGCCTCGATCAGTGCGGCGCGATCGAAAGACATCAGACGCCCCCTTGGGTGCGTTTCACGGCGGCGCAGATTTCTTCTGGAGTTGCAGGAGCTTGCAGGTCTGCATAATGCAATCCACAGGCCTGCACGGCCTGAGTGAGGGCGGAGAATGCAGAAATCCCCAGCATGAAAGGTGGCTCGCCAACGGCTTTGGACCGGTATACCGTATCTTCGGGGTTGGGCGAGTCCCACAAGGCGACGTTGAAAATGTCAGGTCGGTCAGAAAAGGCGGGAATTTTATAGGTGGAAGGTGCATGTGTGCGCAGCCTGCCCGTGTCATCCCAGACCAGTTCTTCCATCGTGAGCCAGCCTGCGCCTTGAACATAACCGCCTTCGACTTGCCCGATGTCGATGGCCGGATTCAATGAGGATCCCGCGTCATGCAGAATATCAGCACGCAAGATCTTGTTTTCACCAGAGAGCGTGTCGATCACCACTTCGGTGGCCGCGATGCCATAGGCGAAGTAGAGAAACGGGCGGCCTGCGCCCTTAATCCGATCCCACGCCACTTTGGGCGTCTTGTAAAAGCCCGTCGCCGATAAGCTGACCCGCGCCAGATAGGCCTTTTCAGCGACCTCCTCGAAGCTGTAGCGCGCGCCCGCGACCAGGACGGTGCCCTCGCGGAATATGACCTCTGTTGCGTCGCATTGATGCTCTTGCGCCAGAAGGTCCGCCATCCGTTCCCGGATCGTGTCGCATGCGGCTTGCACTGCCATGCCATTGAGATCACTGCCCGATGATGCGGCAGTCGCAGACGTATTGGGCACTTTGGCGGTGTCGGTTGCTGTGATCTTGATGCGGGAAACATCAATGCCAAAACGTGCGGCTGCAACCTGTGCGACTTTCTGGAAAAGCCCCTGACCCATCTCTGTGCCGCCGTGGTTAAGGTGGACAGAGCCGTCCTGGTAGACATGTACCAGCGCGCCCGCCTGATTAAGGTGCGTGAGCGTGAAGGAAATTCCGAATTTCACTGGCGTCAGGGCGAGGCCTTTTCTCAGGGTCGGATGAGACGCATTCCAGTCTGCAATGGCGGTTTGACGTGCCCCATAGTCACTTGTGGCCTGAAGCTGCGTGATCATTTGCGGCAGGATGAAGTCTTCGATCTTTTGCCCGTAGGGCGTGGTATCGCGACCCTGAGCAGGCACATAGAAATTTGCCATCCGAACGGCCAGAGGGTCCAGCGTCAGTTCCGTGGCGATGTGGTCCATCACGCGTTCGATCCCTAGCATACCCTGTGGGCCGCCAAACCCGCGAAAGGCGGTGGCGCTTTGGGTGTTGGTTTTCAAACGGTGGCTGGTGATGCGCGTGGCGGGCAGAAAATAGGCGTTGTCCGCATGTAACATCGCCCTGTCCGCAACGGGCAGTGACAGGTCCTGTGCCCAGCCACAGCGCACCAGATGGGTGAAATCGATCGCCGCGATCCGACCGTTTGCGTCAAATCCAACGGTGTAGCTGATGCGAAAATCATGTCGCTTACCAGTGATGATCATATCGTCATCGCGGTCATAGCGCATCTTGCAGGGTTGCCCGGTTTGATGCGCGGCAATTGCGCAGGCGACGGCTAATGCATTGCCTTGACTTTCTTTTCCGCCGAAACCACCGCCCATGCGGCGGGTTTCGACCCGAACGCCGTGCATCGGCAGTCCCAAAGCCTCCGATACCTTGTGCTGGATCTCCGTGGGATGCTGCGTAGAACTGAGTACCACCATATCGCCTGCTTCTTGCGGCAGCGCGAGGGCGGCCTGTCCCTCCAGATAAAAATGCTCCTGCCCGCCGATATCGATCTGGCCGGACAGGGTGTGGGGCGCTGCCGCTATAGCCGCATCGACATCTCCGCGCGCGTAGACCCGGGGGCCTTCTTCAAACCGGCTGTCCGCCGCAAGCGCTTCATCGACGGTGAGAACAGCAGGCTGGAGGTTGATGTCGATCTGGCCCAGCCTGGCGGCGTGGCGCGCAGCATGGTGCGACGTGGCTACGACAAGAAACAGCGGCTGTCCAATGTAGTGAACAGTACCGGTCGTCAGTAACGGCTCGTCATGGTTTGAGGGGGAAACATCATTTGCAAAGGGCAGATCGTCCGCAGTGAGCACCGCGATAACTTCTGGTGCAGTGCGCACGGCCTCCAGATTCATTGTTCTGATCGTTCCATGCGCCACATCTGACAGACCAAAAGCTAAGTGGAGCGTGCCACCTGGGGTCGGAACATCATCCACATACCGTGCAGTACCCGAGACATGAAGGGCGGCAGCATCATGGGGCAGCGATTTGGAGACACTCATGGCCGCACCTCAGCGAGCGAAATCGCTGCACCTTGGTCCTCCAGCCAGTAGCGGTGGAGCATGTTTTGTGCCGCATTCATGCGGTAGCCGGCGCTGGCACGCATATCGCTGAGGGGAGAGAAGTCGCTGGCAAGGGCGTGGGCGGCGGCCTCAATCGTAGGTTTGGCCCAGGGTGCGCCCAGCAGTTCTGCTTCTGCACGGGATGCGCGACATGGCGTGCCGGCCATGCCACCAAAAGCGAGCCTGACAGCAGAGACGACACCCTCCGTCACCTCCACGTACAAACATCCGCACACTGCGGAGATGTCCTGATCAAAGCGCTTGGCCAACTTGTAGCATTTCAGCCGGTCGGGTTGTCTCGGAACCGTAATTTTCTCGACGAATTCGCCGGGTGCTCTGTCTTGTTTGCCGTATTCGACAAAGAAATCCTTCAAGGGCATGCTTCGACGCGCATTGCCGCGCCGTAGGTGCAGTTCAGCCCCCAAAGCAATCAGTGCTGGCGATCCATCCCCGATGGGCGAACCATTTGCGATATTGCCGCCGATCGTCGCTGCATTGCGGACCTGAACCGACCCGTAGCGTGCGAGCATCGCTGAAAACGAAGGGTGCAGCGGTTCGATGGCGGACTTCAGTGCCGTGAGGGTGGTTGCAGCACCGATTTCAATGACCCTGTCGGTAATGGTGACGCCCTGCAAATCACTGCAATGGCCCAGGAACGCGAAATCCCCGGGTGCGCGAAAATCTTTTGTCACCCAAAGGCCCACGTCCGTGGCACCGCCAATCAACGTGGCATCGGGGTGCGCCATGTACCATTGCGCCAGTTCATCCGCGTTTTTCGGTTGTGCCCATCCGGTGTCGTTGACCTCAGCGGCGGGGGGCGGCGTGTCAATCATATGTGCCGGGGCGGGTAGGGCTTCGGCAGCCTCTGCCGCCCGTAAAATCGGGGCATAACCCGTGCAGCGACATAGATTCCCAGCGAGTTGGGTGTCGTGATCCCGCTCCCCATTGAGATGTGCCGTCGCCATGGAAACTACAAAACCCGGTGTGCAAAAGCCGCATTGGCTGCCGTGATGGTCAATCATCGACTGCTGAACGGGATGTAATGTGCCGTCGTGTGCACCGATGCCTTCTACGGTGCGTACTGCTTTGCCGTTGAGCTGCGGCAGAAACAGGATGCAAGCGTTGAGCGCCTTGGCGCCGGTATCATCAGTGACCATCACTGTGCAGGCACCGCAATCACCCTCGTTGCAGCCCTCTTTTGTGCCGGTCAGTGCTTTTTCGTCACGCAGCCAGTCCAAAAGGGTCGTGGTCGCGGCGACATTGTTCAGCGCGATTGTTTCTCCGTTGAGGCGAAACGCTATGTTCATTTCGTCTGATCCGCCGCCATACCCCAGACCGTGACATGTGCCATGCGTTCGATGCGGCGTAGAACAACAGGCGGTCAATACCAGCGATGATGCTATGCGTCGGTCAAGCGCGAGGCAAGTAAAAAGGCTCAAGGCGGGAAGAGACCGCCGCTGCACGCTGGAATTTTGTACGATACACTTCGAAATCGGCTGGCAGGTCTCGACGGTGCCGCTTAGGATCAAGGGATGAGCAAAACCCCACGATTCATACACCTGCGCACCCATTCCGAATATTCGTTGCTGGAAGGAGCATTGCGGCTCAAGAAATTGCCTGCTCTGTGCCTTGATGCGAAGATGCCCGCGATGGCGCTGACGGATACCAACAACATGTTTGCGGCGTTGGAGTATTCGGTTGCGATGTCAGCGGCGGGACTGCAGCCGATCCTGGGCTGTCAGGTCGATCTGGCCTATGTGACGCCGCAGCCGGGAGAACGCCCCCGGGATCCTGCACCGGTTGTACTGCTGGCGCAAAGCGAGCGGGGCTACGAGCATCTGATGAAGCTCAATTCTTGTCTTTATATCGACAAAGGTGGGGCGCGGCCCGAGGTGACACTTGCGCAGCTGCAAGCCCATTCAGACGACGTGATCTGCCTGACAGGGGGGCCAGATGGGCCTGTAGGCAAGCTGTTGCAACAGGGCCAAATGCCCGCGGCTCAGGCATTGATGGTAGAGCTGAAGGGCTTCTTTCCCGATCGCCTTTATGTAGAATTGCAACGCCATCCTGGGGAAAATGGTGCGCCGGAAAACGAGCGCCTGACCGAACGGGGTTTTGTGGAAATGGCCTACGCCATGGAACTGCCACTGGTGGCCACAAATGACGCTTATTTTCCGACCGATAAGATGTATGAAGCGCATGATGCACTGATCTGCATCGCCGATGGTGCTTATGTCGATCAGCAAGACGCGCGCCGCCGCCTGACCCGCCAGCACTATTTCAAAAGCCAGGCAGAAATGGTCACGCTCTTTGCGGATTTGCCAGAAGCAGTGGAAAACACGGTCGAGATTGCCCGACGCTGTGCCTTTCAGGCCTACCGCCGGGATCCGATCCTACCCAAGTTTGCTGATGACGAGATCGTGGAATTGCGGCGCCAGGCACATGAAGGCCTGGAAGGCCGCTTGGCGGTTATTCCGCACGCTACGTCAGTGGAGGAATACAAGAAACGGCTCGATTTTGAGTTGGGCATCATCGAAGGCATGGGATTCCCGGGGTATTTCCTGATTGTTGCGGATTTCATCAAATGGGCCAAGGACGAGAACATCCCTGTGGGCCCCGGACGTGGGTCGGGTGCGGGCAGTCTGGTGGCCTATGCGCTGACGATCACTGACCTTGATCCATTGCGCTACAATCTGCTTTTTGAACGCTTCCTCAATCCCGAACGGGTATCGATGCCGGACTTCGACATCGACTTCTGTATGGATCGGCGCGAAGAGGTCATTCGCTACGTTCAGGAGAAGTATGGGCGGGATAAGGTCGGACAAATCATTACTTTTGGTGCGCTTTTGTCAAAGGCGGCTGTGCGCGATATTGGTCGCGTGCTGCAAATGCCCTACGGCCAGGTAGATCGTCTGTCTAAAATGATCCCGGTTGAGGGGGTGAAACCGGTCTCGATCGAAAAGGCGCTCGCGGATGAACCGCGTCTGCGCGAAGAGGCCAAGTCCGAAGAGGTCGTCGCGCGCTTGCTTGAATATGGCCAGCAAGTCGAAGGGTTGCTCCGGAATGCGTCGACCCACGCGGCGGGTGTTGTGATTGGGGATCGTCCGCTCGACGCGCTGGTGCCGCTTTATCAGGACCCGCGTTCGGATATGCCTGCCACGCAGTTCAATATGAAATGGGTCGAGCAAGCAGGTTTGGTCAAGTTCGACTTTTTGGGGCTCAAAACGCTCACTGTGATCCAGAACGCGGTGGAGCAGATCAACGCCGCCGGACGTCCGCTGCATTTCACTGCCGATGGGACGGAGCTTTATGTGCCGGCGGCGGGTACCGAGAACGACATCAACGCGATTCCGCTGGATGATGAAGCCTCCTACAAACTTTATGCGGCGGCCAAAACGGTCGCGGTGTTCCAGGTGGAAAGTTCGGGTATGATGGATGCGCTCAAGCGCATGAAACCCACATGCATTGAAGACATCGTGGCGCTTGTAGCGCTCTATCGTCCCGGCCCGATGGAAAACATCCCGACCTATTGTGAGGTTAAAAACGGGCTGAAAGAACGCGCGTCTGTTCACCCACTCATCGACGATATTCTGGAGGAAACCCAAGGCATCATTGTCTATCAGGAACAGGTGATGCAGATCGCTCAGGTCATGGCGGGGTATTCGCTTGGTGGCGCGGATCTGTTGCGCCGCGCCATGGGTAAAAAAATCGCCGAAGAGATGGCTAAGGAGCGCCCGAAATTCGAAAAAGGCGCAGTGGCCAACGGGGTCGACAAGGACAAGGCGCGCGAAGTATTCGACCTGTTGGAAAAATTTGCCAACTACGGTTTCAACAAATCCCACGCGGCGGCCTATGCGGTGGTCAGCTACCAGACCGCCTGGCTCAAAGCGAACCATCCGGTCGAGTTCATGGCCGGTGTGATGAACTGCGATATCCATCTGACTGACAAGTTGGCGGTATACTTCGAAGAAGTCCGCAAACGGTTGGAACTGCCCTGGGTGCCGCCCTGTGTGAACCGCTCAGATGCAACGTTCAAGGTTGTGGATGGCGCGCTTGTCTATGCGCTGGGGGCATTGAAGAATGTTGGCACAGAGGCCATGCGTCTGGTGACAACGGGTCGAATTGTGGATGGAAAAGATAAGCCCTTCGCCACCGTTTTTGATTTGGCCCGGCGGGTGGATCTGAAGCGCGTCGGGAAACGCCCACTTGAAATGCTCGCGCGCTCTGGTGCGTTTGACCAACTCGACAGCAACCGTCGTCGGGTGTTCAGCGCGCTTGACGCACTGGTGAATTATTCGGCTGCGATCCACGAGCAGAAGGCGTCCAATCAGGTTTCGCTCTTTGGCGAGGCGGGAGACGATCTGCCCGAACCACGGATGCTGCTGGTTGATGATTGGTTGCCTGCGGAGCGGCTCAGTGAAGAGTTCAAAGCGGTGGGTTTCTATCTCTCAGGCCATCCACTCGATGACTATATGGCGCCGCTCAAGCGCAAATTCGGGAACGACCGGGGCACGCCCTTCCTGACGTTGGACGAGCTCACTGAAAAAGTGTCAAACCGGGGTGCGATGAACGCGAAACTGGCGGGCATTGTGACGGGCCGGCAGGAACGTAAATCGGCGCGGGGCAACCGCTTTGCCTTTGCGCAGATGTCGGATCCTACGGGCGCTTACGAAGTTACTTTGTTTTCTGACACGCTTGAGGCCGCGCGCGATCATCTTGAAACCGGGTCCAAGGTCATCGTCTCGGTTGAGGCAACGATGGAAGCGGGTCAGTTGAAGCTGCTGGGCCGTTCCATTGGCCCCGCAGATGCTGCCGTGGCGGATGTGGGCGGAGCGGGGCTGAAAGTGTACGTGGATGCGCCGGAGGCCATCGCATCTGTGGCCAGCGTCCTACAGGGCGCGCAATCCGCCGTGCGCAATGGTGGTCGCGGACCCGTTCAGTTTTGCCTGATGGACCCCAAATTACCCGGAGAGGTCGAAGTGGATCTGGGTCAGGACTTCGTGGTCAATCCGCAGATCAAAGGGGCGATAAAATCGCTTGGTGGCGTGCTTGAGGTTGAGGACATTTGATCAGTAATGCGGCGGGCGTTCATCGCCGAGCACCACGCCGCCGGTGCCGTGCGCGTCACGTTCGCCCTCGCGCTGCATCAGCATGACAACGCGGCGGGTCAGGGTGGTGATTTCCTGCTCTTGCCGGGCAACAACTTCAGACAGCTCATCTACCGTTTTGGTCAGATGGGCGATTTTCTCTTCCAGCTCTTGCATAGATGTCCCTCGCGCAGATGCAGCCACGCCCTAGCACGAGGGGGCCACGCGCGAAAGAGCGCGCAGCGCCGCCTTGTCGTCAGGCGGTACATCCGCTAGACCGCGCGCGAACGTTCAGCCCAAGGGATCCCTCATGGCCAAACCCAAAAAGACTCCGCGCCCCAAGGCTCAGACGCCGAAGGGTTTTCGCGACTATTTCGGTGCCGAAGTCACGCAGCGCACCGAAATGCTGTCCAAGATCGCCGGAGTCTACCATCGCTACGGGTTTGACGCGCTTGAAAGTGCGGCCGTTGAAACGGTCGAGGCTCTGGGCAAATTTCTGCCCGACGTCGACCGGCCCAACGAAGGTGTTTTTGCCTGGCAGGAAGATGCTGAGGGCGATAAGCCGGGTGATTGGCTGGCGCTGCGGTATGACCTGACAGCACCCCTCGCGCGGGTGTATGCGCAGCATCAAAACGACTTACCCAAGCCTTATCGCCGGTACACAATGGGTCCGGTTTGGCGCAATGAAAAGCCCGGGCCTGGCCGTTTTCGCCAGTTTTATCAATGCGATGCAGATACCGTGGGCGCGCCCTCGGTTGCGGCAGATGCAGAAGTTTGCGCGATGCTTGCCGACTGCCTCGAAGAGGTGGGTATCCCGCGTGGTGACTATGTGGTGCGCGTGAATAATCGCAAAGTCCTTAATGGCGTCATGGAAGTCACGGGGTTGGCGGGGGACGACAAGGCAGAAGAACGCGGCATCGTATTGCGCGCGATCGACAAGCTTGACCGTCTCGGTCTGGACGGTGTGCGTGCGCTGTTGGGTGAGGGTCGCAAGGATGAGAGCGGTGATTTTACTAAGGGCGCGGGTCTAAGCGCAGCGCAGGCGGATGTCGTCATTGGTTTCATGGAAGCCAAAGGCGATACAGGTGCTGATACGATTGCCGAATTACGCGCGCTGGTATCTGCGTCAGAAACTGGAATGCAGGGCGTGGGTGAGCTCGAAACCATTGCTGATTTGCTCATAGCAGGAGGCTACGGTCCGGACCGTATCGTGATCGATCCCGCCGTCGTGCGTGGCCTCGGTTACTACACCGGACCAGTCTACGAGGCAGAACTAACGTTTGAGATCTTTGACGAAAAGGGACGCAAGCGGCAGTTTGGCTCTGTGGCGGGTGGCGGCCGCTACGATGATCTGGTCAAGCGCTTCACCGGGCAGGAAGT
>JBGCDG010000031.1:0-37264 GCA_045105195.1 Roseobacter sp.
CATATTCGGGCCACGGCGCAGGGCCGCGCCACCTTGGTGTTTCTGGCTGAGATCGACGAAGCACTCGAGATTGCGGACCGCATTGTCGTGATGAACGAAGGGGCCATCGTTGGCGAACATATCAATCAAAACATCGACCTCACCGCGCTGGTTGCGGATATCTCTGGGACGAAATCGACTGCAACAGGTACACATCAATGAACGACCGCCTCCTCGATTTTGCCATCCGCTATGGTTTCTTGATCCTGCTGTTTGGGCTGATCGTCTACTTCAGCATCGCCGCACAGGGCTTCTTTGGACCTTTGTCCGCGGCTTTCGTGCTGCAATCCGTCGCCATTACGGGCATTCTCGCACTTGGCGTCACCTGCACGCTTGTCGTCGGCGGGTTCGACCTTTCTATCGGGGCTGTCGCGACTTCAGCGCTGATGTTATCGGCCTATTCCATGGTGATCCTGGAGCATCCAACGGTTGTGGCTGTCGCTCTTTGCCTCGGATTGGGCGCTTTAGTCGGGCTGATCAACGGATTGCTGATTGTAAAATTCCGGGTGCCGGATCTGCTCGCAACGCTGGGCATGATGTTTCTTTTGATCGGCCTGCAGCGCATTCCAACACAGGGTAACTCCATCGCAACCGGCATGACCCTGTCTGACGGTAACGTCGCAGAAGGCACTTTCTCTGCCGCCTTCCTCTGGTTGGGTCGTCATCGGTTTGATGTGGTCATCGAACGACTATTGCCAATGCCCGTAGTCATTTTCGTGGGCATTGCCGTGTTGATATGGTTGTTTCTCGGTTTCACCCGCCATGGCCGGTTAATGTATGCAATCGGTTCGAATGAGCGCGCCGCCGGCCTCGTCGGCACACCCGTTAACCGGTACAAGATCGCGGCCTACATGATCTCCGGCGTAACGGCCTCCGTCGGCGGCATCCTGTTAGCAGCCCGCCTGGGACGCGGCGATATCGCGAGCGGAAACAACCTGTTGCTCGACAGCGTTGCTGCAGCACTCATTGGTTTTGCAGTACTCGGTGCGGCACGCCCAAACGCTTTCGGCACGGCCATCGGGGCGCTTTTCGTCGGCATATTGCTGCAAGGTATGACCATGATGAACGCGCCTTACTACACGCAAGATTTCGTCAAGGGAGCAGTACTCGTTGCCGCCCTTGTTTTCACATTCTACCTGTCTTCGCGCCGCTCTGGTGCAGGACATTAATTTCAGCGAAAGGGAGGACAACATATGCTGAGACGTCACTTCATAGCCCTGGCAAGCGTGGCAACCGTCGCGCTTGGCGCAGGGGCCGCCACTGCGCAAAGTGCGCCTGCCCCAATGGACAACCCCGAGGATGTGACCATCGCCCTAGTGCGCTATCTGTCCACGGGCGATTTCTTTCAGGCGTATTTGTCCGGGGTTGAAAGCCAGGCAGCAGCCTTGGGCGTCAATCTGCGAGTGCTCGACAGCCGTCAGGATGCGGCCCTTCAGGCGGACATGGTGGATCAGGCCATCGCGCTTGGCGTGGATGGCATTGTCATCCAACACGGTCTGACTGAATCCATGCGTGAAGCGGCTCAACGGGCGGTGGACGCAGGGATCAAAGTTGTGGCCTTCGATGTGAATGTCGAAAACGAAGCCATCCCACAAATCGAACAGTCGGATTATCTGCTGGGCAAAATGGCGCTCGAACAAGCCATCGCTGACAATGGCGACAGCTTTTCAGCAGGCTATGTCTACGTCCCGGGTATCGCGCCACTGGATCGCCGGCATGTGGCCTGGGAAGAGGTGAAAGAGGCCAATTCCGGCATCACCGAAGCAGCTCGCATCGGCACCCTCGACAATCCGATCGCCAACGCCAACGCCAACCAGGCGCGTGCGGCATTGCAGGCAAATCCGGGCATCTCGGTCTTCTTTGCACCTTACAACGAATTCGCCAAAGGTGTGAAAATCGCGGCGGATGAGCTTGGCATGAGTGCAGACATGAGCATCTACTCGGCCGACATTTCCACAGCAGACATTGCACTGATGCGTGAGCCGGGCAGCGCCTGGCAAGCCACAGTGGCCACGAACCCTACCGTGGTGGGCGAAGTGTCGGTTCGGGCACTTGCCTTGATGCTGGCGGGTGAAGACCCGGGCGCATCTGTGATCGTACCGCCAACCCTGATCACGCAGGCTTTCCTGAACGAAAACAACATTCGGAACATGGAAGATCTGGGCGCGAAGATGCCGCAGTTCCAACACGCTGATGTAGCGATGGCAGACTGGATACCCCTGCCCGCACGTTAAGACCCACAGATCCGGCCCTGACGCGCGCGGGGCCGGATACACTACCAGAATGGAGCACGCAATGCTGATCGGAATAGACCCGCGAACCACGCCGGAATTGCTCTCAACCCTCGCGCGGATGGGCCATGGCGACGAAATCGTGATCGCAGATCGCAATTATCCCGCCACTTGGTCAGCGGCAGGATGTTTGGTCAAGGACGCCATCCAGTACCCAAGTCATGACGCGGCAACCGTGGCGGATCTGATAACGCGTCTGATGCCACTGGACAGCTTTCACACGCATTCAGTGCTCCGCATGGAGATCGACAACGCGCCCGACACAATGTCAGAAGCGCATCAGGCCGTCTGGGACGTACTAAAGCCACGCAAGCCCGAGGGCGGAATTTTTTCGAGCATCGAGCGTCAGGCCTTTTATCGTCGCGCCGGTGGCAGCTTTGCCGTTGTCCAATGCAGCGAAGATCGCCCCTTTGGCTGCTTTATCCTGCGCAAAGGTGTCATTTTTTGAGATCGTGGCTTTGCGCGCGCGTTCGACACAACGATGCCACATAGTACACCTATCTGTCAGCACAAATAAGGTGATCGAAAACCCAGCCTTTTTAGGCCATTCTGCACATCAGATTGCTGCATGAGACACTGCCAGATCAGCCCGGATCGGTGGTTTTCCAAGGCAATGACAATCGGTCCCTGATCAATGGCCAGTCGGCTTTGCGCCACCCATGCGCTGGTCCGGCAAAACGCGTCGACAAAGCCACCTTCTCCGAACAGCTGATCCCCCATCACATCATGGAAATAGCGCAGCGCCTGCATCGACGCGTCAGGCGTAAACGGCATCGAAGAAAGTGCTGCGGTCGGTGTGATTGTACCTGTGTCCTCCGACGGTGAATGCGCCACGTAGCCCGTTGGATCATCGCTTGCGGTCAAGCCCCAGCAAGCTGGCCCATACCCAACCCAACCCTTTGGATTGGCGATGCAATGCGCGCGGTTTATCTGCGCATGCGACCGGGCCTGCACCCCAAGATCTGCGTATTGATCCACAAGACCACGGGGATCGAAGCCTAGAAATGGATATTGCGATAAAAAAAGCGGCCCGCCCCACGTGGGCCCCAAAGGCAGTTGCACGCCGGCAAAGAACTGGCCGTTGTGGAAGGCGGGCGCGGTGACCCACTGTTGGTGATATACGTCGGGCGGCAATGGGTGCGTTGGCGATCCTGCGCCAAGTACAAAAACCGGGAAGGCTTCATTCCAGCCGCGAATGGGCAATGCCGTATCGGGCCAAACGCCGGCCTTGTTGCGATGCCACATCAACGCTCCATCAGAAGGGCGCAGATGGGCCGTCCATTCGACCGCATGATAAAGCGCTTCGATCCGTGTGCCGAGTTCCGGCAGTTCATTAAAATAGCGCGCGGCACCCAATAGCCCTTTCATCAGAAAGGCAGTTTCCACCAGGTCGCCGCCATCGTCACCCGGCATAAAAGCACGCGCCCGTCCGGTCGCCCCTGAAAGAAAATGCGGGAACACGCCACAGACCGTATCCGCGCACTCCAGAAACCCGACAACCCGCTCGACGCGGTCGGCAATGTCACGCCGCGGTCGCCAGCCACGTTCTGCCGCGACGATCTGCGCCAAAATTCCAAACCCCGTGCCCCCGGTCGTTACCGTGTCTTCAATGTCATATCCAAATGCACCCGCGCTGCGCTCGCGTGCCATACCGCTTTGCGGATGAGACCAATCCGTAAAGTACTGCACCGTGGCCTGCGCCACACGGTCACGGAGCGCTGCGTCATTGAGCATGGGCACTACGCATCCCACGTGATGTGCGCCGCTGTTGTGTCGCGGCTGTTGGGACCGACGTGCAGCACGAAACAGCCTGGATCCCAGACCCATTCAGCCGCTTCAAGCGATGATGCGATTGGATAAAGCAGGTCCTTTTGCCGGATTTCAAAACACACGTCTGCCCGTGCGCCCGCCGCAAGTGTCACGCGCTTGAACGCGATCAGTCGCCGCGCAGGCCGTGTGATGCGCGCGACCGGATCGGATAAATAAAGCTGCACCGTTTCAATCGCCTGATCTGTACCGCGGTTGGACAGCGTGACGGTCAACCGCACTCCGTCCTGCGCGCCCTTTGCCTTGGATTTCGACAGCACCGGCGCACTGTAATCGACAGGCGCATAGCCTAGCCCAAAACCGAATGGAAAGCGGCGCTGCATCACCTCGTCCTTGAGGTCCAGCCACCCGGTGCGAAATTTCTCAAAACGGTTACGAAAGGGTCGCCCCGTGGGATCTTCGGCGTGATGCAGAGGTGTTTCCCCAGGGTGAACGGGTAAGGTCACAGCGAGCCGTCCAGAGGGGGTTGCATCGCCAAACATCACATCCGTCACGCCCCCAGGCCCGGCAACACCGCCGTGCCAGGCATAGATCACCGCATCCGCGGCTTCGGCCACGGCGCCCAGGGCAAGCGGGCGACCGGCAAAGACCACGACGACCAGAGGCGTCCCGCTTTGCGCCAAACCCGCGACCAGGCGTTGCTGTGGCAGGGGTATATTCGGCGTCAGCCGCGAGGAGGATTCGCCCGCATGTTCGCGCGCCTCGCCAATCGCAACGATTGCCACATCAGCACCGCGTGCAGCCTCGACCGCTTCTGCAATCATCTCCGCTTCAGGGCGTGGGTCTTGGGTCACGGTTTCGCCATGTACGTTCAAACGTTCGATCAACCAAGGCTCTGACACAAGATTGGCACCTGTAGCCACGCACAACTGCACGCCTGAGCGCGCCTCAAGGGCGTCTTGTAGCGAGATCACATCCTGCGCATTTCCTGCCACAGACCAGGTCCCCAGCATATTGATTTGATCACAGCCTAATGGACCGATGAGCGCCACATCACAGGGGGCGACCAGCGGCAGCACACCGGAATTCTTGAGCAGAACGCAGGACTCTGCGGCAGCTTTGCGGGCCAATGCGCGCCCTCGTTCACGGTCTGGCACGGGTACAGATCCATCTACCCCTCGGAACGGATCATCCAGCAAGCCAAGTTTTGCCTTGAAACTCAGAACGCGCAAACAAGCACGGTCGATCAGGTCAACCACCGCATCCGCCGTCAAGCCAAAGCCGTTTTCTGTTCCGTCGAACCCTTGCGCAGCAAGTGCGGGCAATGCTTGTAGATAGCCCTCCCCCACCATATCCATATCAATCCCGGCATGCAGCGCACGGGCCACCACCGCGCCACGTTCCCCAAGGCCGTGCGCCACGAGTTCCTGAACGCCGGTGTAGTCTGAAACCACAAGCCCGCCAAAACCCGCCTGCCCGCGCAACCAGCCCTCTATCAAGCCCGCGTGGGCATGCATTGGCAGCTTGTTTACGGCATTGAAGGCGGCCATGACGCTTGCAGCTCCCGCGTCGACACCAGCAGTGAATGGAGGAAGGTAAACCTCCAGAAGGTCCTCCCAAGCCAGGCTTGCATTGTCGTAATCCCGACCACTTTGGGTCGCGCCATAGGCCACAAAGTGCTTGAGGCAGGCCGCCACCTGACCGTTCGCGCCGAAATTTTCGCCTTGCAACCCCTTCGTGGTTGCTGCCGCAATAAGAGAGGCCAGCAGCGGATCTTCACCTGGCGATTCAGCAACGCGGCCCCAACGGGGATCCCGCGACACATCAATCATGGGCGCATAGACCTGGTGGATGCCTTCCGCTGCCGCTTCCGATGCCGCAAAGCGCGCAGTGTCCTCGATCAACGCCATGTCCCAACTGCACGCAAGCGCAATCGGCAACGGAAAGACTGTGCGGTGGCCATGTATCACGTCTTCGGCGAAAAAGAGTGGGATCGACAGGCGGGATCCAGCAAGCGCGCGTTCCTGCATGGCCCGCACGGAAGACAGCGATTTCGTTCCGAATATCGCCCCCACCTGCCCTGCATCCAGCCGATCCCCAAGGGCTGTGTTACCACCAGCACCTGTGGCCACCCCTTCGCCAGCGGCAAGCAAATTTAACTGGCCAATCTTTTCAGCACAGGTCATTTGATCAAAAAGCGCGCGCGCGCGCGGGTCGGCACCAGCCAAGGCTGCTCCGTTGGCTCCTGCTGTCATGTGCGTATATCGTTCCTATTCTGCGGCCAGGCCAATCGACGCTGCCGCAACCACCGGCTGCGCGCTACCAACGCCATCGCGGAAATCAAGAATACTGTGATAGAATGGCATCCCATCTGGGTCCTTTGGCACCGTATTGCCATGCAGAACCGCAAGGACGGCGGCCTGAGGCACGGCCTTCTGCAAAATCGTGTGAAAAGCAACTGCAGCATTCGGGTCAAGCGCGGATGTGGCCTCGTCCAGCAACAGAACGTCTGGCTTGTGCAACGTGATCCGTGCCAAAACCAGCCGTTGCTTTTGACCACCAGACAGGACATTGCGCCAGTTGTTCCCCTCAAAAAGCGGCTCATGCAGGGCGGAGATGAACTCTCCCAACCCGACACAAGACAAGGCATGGGCGACCACAATATCATCGTAGCAGCCTTCGTCTTCAGGATAGCAAAGCAACGCCTTGAGGCTCAACCGATCGGGCAAATCCGGCTCTTGACCGGCGAAGAATAGCCGCTGCCCTTCGGCAAGTGCCACCTGCCCTGATCCGTAAGGCCAAAGCCCGGCTACAGCTTTAAGCACCGAACTTTTGCCACAGCCGTTTTCACCCCGAAAATACACCCATTCGCCCGCTTGGACAGCGAGTGCCGGCACCTGAACGAACGGTTCCGTATCGTGCCCGCGATGGTGCAATGCGAGCTGTTCCAGCGCCAAGGGTGTCGGCGATGCTGCACGCACCCGTTCAAACTGACTGACCCCCGTCTCGGCATAAAAGTCATCTCGCGCGCGGACGCGCTCAACCGCTTGTGCGAGCTCCATCAAACGGCTCGCATTGGCACGCAACGTCGCAATTGCAGGCATCACATTGATAAACCAAGACACATCATTGATCAGCTCTGCCGTCAGCTCTGATGTGGCGGCGAAATTGCGAAAGCTCATATGACCGGCCATATAGGCAGGCAACCCCGGCAGATAAGCCAATAAGCGTTGCGACAAAAAGCTGTAGACCTGCGTGAACATCATCATCGCAGCGCCCCAGACGTTCTGTCGCCCCCATGTGCCGTCAATTTGATCATAAAGAGCTGTATTGATTTTGCGCTGTGTGCGCTCTCCGCGCGATGCGGCCAATTGCGTGACCCGGTTTAACATGGTGCCCAGCTCGTTGCGCCAGGCGCCATCGTGGCGCTGGCGTTCCAATGTCTGGCGCTCCAGCACCCTCCCAATCCGCCAAGCCACCCAGGTGATGACTGGTACATAAATGATCACCAAAACTGCCACCAACACCGCCGTCCCATAATTCCCTGGCGCAAGTGTTATGTGGATCCCAGCCGTCGCCAGCACCCAATCTGATGCACTGCTCCCCCATTGATCTAGAAACGCGACAGGCTGGCTCCGCTGCAGAATGGCCTGACTGATGAACCCAATTGACGCAATGGCCCCCCAAAGACCCATGGAGAGACCGATCAGACCGCCATAAAGTCCCATGGAGCATTCATCGACACGCTGATCAATGGCATCCGGCATGCGCGACGCCGTCCCCGTACTGGCGCGATCACTCATCAGATCAAAGGCGACACGTTCATCCGCAAGGATCGCCGCGTTGAACTGTGCTGCTAACCAAGCACGCGCGCGGCGATGCAGCGTGGCGGACACAAAGTGACGGACAGCCACAACGCACGCACGCCCCAAGTGAACGGCAAAAAATACGCCAACCGCCGAGACAAGCACCTGGATCGGATTTGTTCCCAGTTCAGGTGCATGAAATTCTGCAAGAGCGGTAATGAAATCAGCACTGGACATAGCGATCCAGACACTGGCCTTACTGAGCAAAGTGGTGATCGCAAAGATCAATACGGTCAGCGACCAAGCCTCAATCCAACGCTCCGAGCGCCAGTAGGCACTGATCAATCCCCAAAACCGCGTGAGTTGCCACATTGTACTGCCCTGTACCCGCAGCCCAACGCTTTCGCACGACGCTAAACGCGTACAAAAAATCCCTGCGAAGGGCTGTATTTTACTGAATTACAAGCGCTGGCTCAGGGCACCCCGAGACGGCGGTCGGTGCATTTGGATATAGGGTAAGCGGTAATTCGCCCAAAATCCAACTTTATTTTGCAAATTCTTGACTCGCAAATTATCGCCTAAATTTTGCTGTTGCAAAAGAGTGACAACGCCACCGGGACGACATGCGCCTCCAAAATTCGCAATATTCCAGAAATTTGTTTAAGTCGAGAAACTTACTAAAAACGCTGCACGCCGCAAAAATAGGCAGCGTTAGCCCGCGGTTCAGCTCAAGAGAATTTATCGCAGTATCGGGATAATAGTTCTGGACTTGAAAGCAACTTCAGAAGCTCTTTTTTGCTCAGCCAAGCCAAACCCTGGTCGGCTTCTTGCGCCGCATCAAGCTTTGCGCGCGCAGTTACTTCATCCAGGTCGACGCTCGTTTCGGCATCAATGCAGTTGGGAAATGACGCGAGCGACGCAATGTGACGGCGGTTCATTGTACCATCCTTTAGCAGCTGTTCTGGCGTGACCTGCGCCGCATCGTCGTAGGCGCTGCGCAATACGTTCGACAACGTTGCCACCCGTGGAGGCGCTGTATCCTCTGGTATCGACAGCACATCGAAAATCGCAAGATTGACAATGCGAGATGTGAAGCGCGAAACAAGCGGCGCAAGTAACAATCCCAACAGTACAGGTGTCAACCAAACCAACTGCGCCGGCGCAAAGACCACGACCAGACCCAGCGCGATCAAACCAATAACGACCTGCGCCCAATGGCTGGCAAAGGCTTGTTTCCAGGACATGTCCCCGACATCACGGCTTTGCGCCGACCAACCACTGTCGCGGCCGCGCAGGATTTCGATCAGTTGCTGAACTTGAAAGAACATCAAAATCGGTGCCAACAATGCCGACAGAGCAATTTCGAAGACGGCTCCGGACAGAATGCGCCTTGCCCCGCCAAAGCCGTGTCGCACAGGCTTTACCCAGATTGCTCGCACGGTTCCGGCGATCTTTGGCAGAAACAGTAGCGTCATCGACAACACAAACAACCACGTCATGCGTTCGGAATCAAAGACCGGCCACTGGGGAAATAGTTGTAACCTGTTCTCAAAATACTCGCGGCCGTAAATCAGGGACTGCACCGTCAGAAACCCGCCTGTGACAAGCATGGCCAGCCAAATAGACGACATGACATAAGACCCGATGCCAATCAGAAAATGTGCTCGGTTCGACCAACTGAGGCCACGCGCACCTACAATTTTCGCATGCTGCAGATTGCCTTGCGCCCAGCGGCGATCTCGCGCGGCAAGATCCAGCAGGGATTGCGGAGACCCCTCCCAGCTTCCTTCGAGATCTGTATCCATGCGCACCTGGTAACCACCTTTGCGGATCAGGGCAGCCTCGACGAAGTCGTGACTGAGCACATGGCCCCCGAATGGCATTCGACCCGGCAACTCCGGCATCCCGCAGCACGCTGCAAAAGCGCGCATACGGATGATCGCGTTGTGACCCCAGTAATTTCCATCCAACCCCTGCCAAGCCGCCACACCCCGGGCAATGATTGGCCCATAGACACGGCCTGCAAACTGCTGAATACGGGCAAAAACCGTCGCGCCCCCCATGAGCACCGGAACAGTTTGAAGAATGCCCAGTTTTGGCTCCGCCTGCATCCGGCGCGCCAAAGTCACAACGGTATGTGCGGACATCAAGCTGTCCGCGTCCAGCACCAGCATGTAATCATAGCGCCCGCCCCATCGCTCGACGAATTCGCGTAGGTTACCAGCTTTGCGCCCCGTGTTCAGGTACCGGCGGCGATACCAAACGGGCATGTCGTGTTTAAGCGCCCTTCTCAATGTGTCGAAACAGGCCACTTCCTGGGTCCAGACAGCAGGGTCGGTCGTGTCGGACAAAATGAAAATTTCGAAAGCACGCGCTGCGCCTGCATCCGCAATGCATTTCCCCATGGCGTGCAAGGACGCGCAGGTCATCGCAGGGTTTTCATTGTAAACGGGCATGATGATAACTGTGCGCGTCGTCAGCGGTTGTTGATCCGTTCGTTGTTCTTTTCGGTGCGGCACAAACAACGCCGCGACCGCCTGGGTCGCCGAGAGCGCGATCCACCCAAAGGTAATCGTGAAAAAAATCAACAGCACGCTCTGCAACAGCGTTGAGGTCTCGTTTCCAAAGACCAGCGTCATTTGGATAGATCCGTAAACGGTCAGTGCCGCAGCGCCTCCAAAAGCTGTGACGCGCGCGAGATAGACACTGGTCGATTGCCGAAACCGCCCCGCTTTGGGCGCGGCGGAAAGATCTTGGGTTGGCATGTCCAACGGCGCTTCATCCGGCGTGGGCGGTGCCATGATCCGGGGTAGCGCTGTCATTACCCTGTCATCCGGTAGAGCCAGGACTCAGACTCCGGCCCATTGTCTGTCATCAGTGTCACGTTGAATTCTGTAACATCGGCATCGGATGGATCATGCTTAAATGAAACACGGATGTGCTTGCCATCTGGAAGGTGCCGCAAAACGACATTTCCCAACGCCGCGCCATTTGCGCGTGCATCCACGAACAGTCCCTCAGACCAAGCGGTTTCCTTGTAGTAGTCGATGACGATCACGCGTTCTTCGGTATCATTGACGTAAGCCCCCGAACGCAAGGCCGACACCCGACCGATGGGCACCATGTCCGGCGGGGCATCACACCAATGCAATCGGTAGGAAAATTCGTAACCTGTGTCCGACGGCACCAACGGGGTTTCGGGTCGCCAAAAGGCCACGATATTGTCGTTGAATTCATTGTCGACAGGGATTTCGACAAGGATAACAGAGCCTCGACCCCAAGCGCCGATTGGCTCAACCCACGCGCTGGGGCGCTGCTCATAGCGTGCTTCGGCGTCTTGATAGTAGCCAAAATCGCGCTGTCGTTGGGTTAAACCAAACCCTTTGGGGTTTTCATCCGCAAAGGCCGACACCTGAAGCGTCTGCGGGTTTGCAAGTGAGCGCCATAGACGCCGCCCTTCGCCAGTGACCATTTGCACACCGGAACTGTCATGGACGGCATCGCGAAAATCATCTGTTCCCGCACGACTGGAGGGACCAAAAAAATACATCGACGTGAGAGGCGCAATGCCGATCTGATCAATCTCGCGCCGCGGAAAAATACGGCAGCGGGTCTGCATAACGGTTGTTTCGCCCGGCAGAACTTCGAACTCGAAAGCACCGGAACAAGACGGCGCTTCAAGCAGGGCACGCACGATCACCTTAGATGCGTTAGGCTCCGGCACCTCAATCCAAAACTGTGTGAAACGTGGAAACTCTTCGCCCTCAGGTGCGGCTGTATCAACAGCAAGCCCACGCGCGGACAAACCATAGATCAGGCCACGCGCAACGCCTCGAAAGTAGCTCGCCCCTTGAAAGACCATGAATTCATCAAGCCGATCAGGGCGATTTATTGGCCCGCGCAACCGAAACCCCGAATAATTCATATCCTCCGGTGGTAAGGTTTGCTGCGTCTCAGCGACCCGGTCCGCGTCGAAATACCTAGGATCAAAGGAGAAAATACGCGGGTCGAACCTGACATCAAAGGTTTCGTCTCCATCGATGACAGAGAGTTTCACTGGATCGGTAAAAACCATTCCCGGAGGCAGCGCATCAAAGGCAAGAGACGCATTGTCTTTTTGCAGCAACATCGGTTTCGTTCTGATCGCGCGATACGCGTTGTAATCAAGCCCGTCAAATATACCTGAAACAATATCCGATGGGACATCCGGTGCTTCTTTGGCATGTTTGCGCGCCAGCCCGACAATGGAATTGTAACTGCCCGAAACCCCCTGCGTGGGGATGAACGTTTCATCGGGAATTGCAACGGGTTCGGTCTGCCCCAACGTGGCCCCAGTGAGGATAGGTGGCAACACGCCCGCCAGTGCGAGAGCCGTGAAAGCGCGTCGTGACAAACGTGAATTCATTCAACAATGCCTTTCATTTAAGAACACCGCCACATGATGGGTGTTCGCCAGCTTTTCCAGCCACAAGCCATACCCCACTCATCCTTTCCGCTCCGAAAGACGAAACGTCAGGATCGGATATTAATCCAAGCGTCAGAGAGCCACGTTTCCGTAAGCGCCTTACCTTCAAGGCGCAAATAAGCCCGCAGACTTACCGGACCTGAGTTGGCTTGGCGAAAATCAAACGCCAAACGCCACTGTTTTGTTCCAACAATCGGATATGCCCCGACCGGATCAACGATCACACCATTGCTCGCTTCAACCACCGGGGTCACACCGCTTTCACGGTCAAGCCCGTTCAGTGCTTCACCTTCAAAATCGATGACGATCTTTCCAACGCCTTCCGGGATCGGATCCCCGGGAATACCGCCCTGCCCCTGACGTGTCGCAACCACTGTCGCAGCGCCGCCATTTTCGGGATCGCGCGCACGCCATTCGATGTCATATTCAAAGGTGAATGCGTCGCCCTTGCGTGCTGGCTGCTCTGGCACCCAATAGGCCACGATATTGTCAAAGGTCTCGTCTTCGGTCGGAATTTCGATCAACTGAACCGCTCCACGCCCCCAGTCGCCCCTCGGACGCACCCAGGCAGAAGGACGTTTGTCATAAAAAACCCCATCATCCTGGTAGTGGTTGAAATCCCGGTCCCGCTGGACCAATCCGAAACCACGGGGATTGCTGTCAAAAAAGCTCGATGTTGACAGGGTTGCAGGGTTGTTCAGCGGTCGCCAAATCCGTTCTCCATTCCCTGTCGCCAACGCAAGGCCGTCACTGTCATGAATTTCTGGCCGCCAGTCTTTTCCGATGACCCGATCCGTTTCAGAGTACCAATACATGCTGGTGAGCGGCGCGATGCCAATACGCTCAACGTCTTCACGCATGAAGACGTGCGCGGCCACACCCGTTACGTGGCCCTGATCTTGATCCGAGCTTTTGGCCAAACCAAATCTGTAAGCGCCCGACACCGAAGGCCCTTCGAGCAAGGCCCACACGGAAAGATCATCGCCTTCCCTTTCCGCCGGCCCAAGCCAGAACGCGGAAAAGCGTGGGAATTCTTCTGGCTGGTTCAGCCCGGTATTGATGGCCAATCCACGCGCCGACAGACCGTACTGCCCCTCTGGCCCATCAGTTCGAAAGTAGGACGCACCCAAGAAAGAGACCCAATCCGGTTTCATATCCGGACGCATGATGCGAAATCCGGCAAAGCCGTACCCAGCTGGTAAATCCTGCGCAGGGCTGTCGACAGGCATATCAAAAAGGCTCTTATCAAAGGGTACTTCCCGGGCGCCCGCTAATGGATCTCGCAGGTACATGGCGACCGGCTCAGGGAAGAAACGTCCAGGATGGAAGAACTGGACAGCCGCGTCATCTGCGCCGGGATAAAGACTTTGCGTTTTACGAAACCGGATCTGCCAATGCGCGCTGTAATCCACCAGATCGATCAACTCTGGCATTGGAACGACCGGGGGGGCATAAACCTCACGTGCTGCAGCTTGTGCATAGGATACCAACTGCTCAAAGTCTCGAATGGATGCGAGCGATGGCCCAGCATTCAACGCCAAAACCGCAGAACCGGGGATCATCATGACAAGTGCCGTTGCCCCCTTCAAAAAAGCGCGGCGACTTGCACTCTGACCCACCGTTCCGATTGCGCTGAACGCTGACGTTTTTGAGTTTTCTGAACGTATCGATTCGACCATTTTCTAGAGTCTCCGACGGTTACATCTGCGCTTGTGTGAAAGGCAGTCGCCCTGTTTAAACGCTGCTCCAGTTAAGCCACGACTTCCAACGATCAAGTGCGTGAGACCAGCGCATCGCAGTTTGGGCAGAATTTGACCAGACGGCTTTCCCGCAAGACGGGATTTCGGCGGATCACCGAGCAGAAGCTGGCGAATTTTAGCGCACTGCCGGTGAACACGCGCAATTTTTGGCCGAGCATACCTGTTGAAATAGCTCTTTGCTTCGGTCTTGCACTCTGAGCGTTCGGGTAGCCTCGGATGTCACATGGCCGGGCTTGCCTGCGCATCTTTCCTGTGTTCCAAATCACGCATCTTCTCCGCGCCACAAGACTGCGCAGGCAAGTTTAAGTGTCAGGACTCTTCATGACCTGTTGGACGAACATGGCAAAACAGATATCGATCCCCTACGCCTTGGGGCCTCTGACATGCTTTCTCGCCCAGCCCGAGCAGGCCCACTCAGGCACAGCGCTGATCATCCACGGTCGAAACGGAGCCGCGCGCCAACCCCACATCGAAGCTTTGGCTGGCGCATATTTGTACAACGGCTGGTCCGTTGCAGTACCCGAGCTACCGTTTTCCGCGGCAACGCCGGACCTCGGGTCCGCTGAAGGCATTACGTTTGCGGCACATTGCGACGCCGCACAGCATATTTTAAACTGGCTTCAGGACGCGGAAAAAACTGCTGGGCCCATTGCGCTTTGTGGTCACTCTTTGGGTGCTTTCGCTGGTGCGAGACTGGCATCAGAATACAGCAGCATTCATCATTTTCTCGCCCTGTCTCCTGTGTTGTCAGGGCAGCATTTGCTTGATGCCCGAACTGCAATGGGCCCAGAGGCAACAAGGGCGTTGGCGCGAGAGGCACCACAAATGTTTGAAACCATACAAAATGAATCATGCGCACCAGCACTGCACCGCACAACCGTCCCCGTCGCCGTGATGACCGGAGCCTTGGATGGTTTAACACCACCGCATCATGCGCGCGCCTTTTTTGACGCAGCACCCAATGCGCGTTTTTTCTGTACTTTGCCCGGGTTGCATCATTGTCCCGCAGGACCGGTTGTCGATAGAGCAATGGCAGCAGCCTTCGATGCGTTGAAGGTTTGATGTCCAACATGACGTTATCGGACTGGGTCGAGTTCCGCCGCATCAGTGCCACGCGCTCTTTGCGGGCGGCTGTTTCGGCAACGCATCTATGCCACACCCGCGCAGGCTTCGGTTGGCAGATCCGTCCCGCACCTGGATCCGTACTGGCATCTTCGCGATTGACGCATTGGGATCCTGAGCCTGACTATTTTCATCACTGGGTGCGCGATGCAGCCATAGTCATGCGTGTGCTCCCAGACATTCTTAAAAAAGCCTCAGCGCAAGACGCATCGTGGTGGCGGCAAGCTTTCGCGGATTACATTTCGTTCTCTTTGAAGATCACCGATCCAGATGAGACGCCTTTAGCGACGAACCCACTTCAGCAAACCACGAGCGATCCATTTCGTAAGTACCTGCGCCCAGACGCAGAATTACAGAGGTTGAATGGTCTCGCGCGATTAGAGGAACCACGCTGCGCAGCCGATGGCACGCCAGATCTCGAGCGATGGAGCAGACCACAAGATGACGGACCGGCCCTCAGGGCCAGCAGCACGATTGCCATTCTCGACGCGTGCCCTGATTTGACTACACCGGAAACGGAACAGCTCATTCGACGGGATTTGGCCCATTTGGCGCGCATCGCCGGGCGCCCCTCCATCGGGCCTTGGGAAGATCCGCCCAAGCGTCATGATGGGTTTACTTTAATCTCCCAGTGGGATGCGCTCTCGCGTGGCGCAGACTGGCTCGTCGCCCAAGGATGCGATGGCTCCGCGTTACTCATTTGCGCGCAGAAGGTGATGGAATGGATCGATCGAACTGCCGATCCACATGAGCCTGCCTGGAAAGCTGCGGTGGAAAGTCCTGCGGGCTGCTACGATAGCGCAACAGTCCTTGCTATTTTGCACGCCCAGCGATGCGATGGACCTTTGGCCATAACGGCAGAACGCACGCTTGGCACAGTCGCAGCATTGGAAGACGAGGCGCGCGCCCTTTATACTATCAATGAAAACCAGAAGGTTCCTGCCATCGGGCGTTTCAAAGCAGATGACTTTTTTGGCGGCAATCCCTGGCTACCGATCACGTTGGGGTTTGCCGAACTCCACTATAAGATAGCGGTGCTTTTTGATTGTGACCGGGCCTTCAAGCGGGCGGATCGCGGGATGGCACTGATCCGGAAATTCATTCCTGATGATCATGCCTTACCGGAGCAGATTGATCGCCACACTGGGGCTCCAACGTCTTGCCTAAACCTGAGTTGGAGCGCGGCTGCATTCATCGGCGCCGCTGAGGCGCATAATTGTGCTCACGCAACCATGAGGCCGTCAACTAGCCAGCTTTAAATCCCTAAGTTTGGCAGGCTTGTACTTGTGCGTGGTCGTTTTAGCTGGCTTTGACACACATACTTTTGAGGTTGTTTTAACAGTTCCGAACACGGGAATTGGCAGAACGCGAAAACTGCCTCACAATCGAACACGTCCATGTTGCGCGACGCTGGCTGCAAGAGGGCCGCATCTCACTCAAACAAAACGGATTGGCCAATAAGCGCCCTATTGCTAAAGGTTTCTGAAAGCACAAAGCATGTGAACCGCTTGGTTAGAGAGCAAAGCCGCCTAAAACTTTAACTATCCAACTCCGACACAGCACCGGCGCGGAGAAAGTATGCCCGGTGTTACCCTTCTTTGCTCAATGACCCAGGACTATCGCTCTTGGAAGTGGACCCAAATCCAGTCGAGAACAATTGATGCGTATCTTCCGCAGGCATTGGCCTCCCAAAGAGAAAACCTTGATACTGATCACAGGATAACTGATCCAGAATGGCGCGCTGATTTTCATTTTCGACCCCTTCCACCGTCACCTGCATCCCCATTTTGTTTCCAAGCGTTACGATCGTCTCGATGATTTCGCTGTAGCGGTCGCCAGCGAATTCTACCCCTTCCAAGAAAACACGGTCGATTTTGAGCTTATCGAAATGGTATTTCCACAAGTATCCAAGGCTGGAATACCCCGTACCAAAGTCGTCCATCGCAATTGACATGCCCTGCTGCTTGAGGCCTACGAGTTGCGACTGGATACTTTCTTCATTCCCCAATAATAAACTCTCCGTCACTTCCAGTTCCAATCTGGATGCAGGGAAATCCAGCTCTGACAGGACTTCTTCAATTTGAACGTCAAGATCGCCGCATTGGAATTGTGCAGGAGAGAGATTTACAGACAGAAATACGTATTCGGGCCAGGTTTTTGCGACGGCAATCGCACGTCGAAGCGTCTGCAGTCCGAGTTTGTGGATGATACCCGCATCCTCTGCTATGGGGATAAACTCGACAGGCGAGATTGGTTTTTCATCGTCGTCATCTAGACGCAAGAGCGCTTCGAAACCAATGACCGAACGGTCGGCTGGATTGGTCAGAGGCTGATAGTAGATTTCAAAGCCATCGTTTTCGAGCGCCCGATGCAGCCTTGCCTCAATTGCATTGCGGCGTGCAAGTGCTGCATCCAGTTCGGGAAAGTAAGGTTCGACCCGGTTTCGACCATGCGACTTGGCGTGATAGAGCGCGAGGTCTGCCGCGTGGAAAGCCTCAGCCGCCGTGGCTTTTGGTTCCGCAAGATGGGTGCCGATACTCAAACTTCCTTGGATCGACGTCCCCTTGTACTCGAAAGTCTTGCGCGAAGCCTCCAAGATGTCTTCTGCACGTGCTGCAAGTATCTTTGCATTAATATGCTGACAAACGACCACAAATTCGTCACCCCCGATTCGGGCGACCCAGTCGCTTTCGTGTACACTTTCTTTCAGCCGCAACGCCACGCTTTTCAGATAAGCATCGCCAAACTCATGTCCGTATTGATCGTTGATATTTTTGAATTTATCGACGTCAACAAACAAGACACCGATACGCGAATCCGTCCTTTTGGCGGCAAAGAGCTTTTCACATTCAACGTTCATCGTATGCCGGTTCAGTGCACCAGTGAGTGTATCGTACATCGACAGATTTCTTATGTCGTCCTGTCTTGCATACGCTTTCTGTCGCATCAGAACAAAAGCTGCTGCCGGAATTGCATAGATGATCGCGCAGATCGCAGGCAGCAAATATCCGATCCAATCCAGAAAGGATCGATAGAGAGATGAAATATGCGAGCGGTCAATATACAATCGAATTGCGCCCAAAACTGCTCCATCGGGTCGCGTCACAGGTACAAATGCGTCCACATAAACCTGCGTTTCGCCAGAATTACCAATCCTTTGGATCACAGTCATGTCAGGTTGTCCTGTCAGGACGACCTGCAGTGCAACCTGATCCACCGGCGCGTCGGGCTTTGCCTCGGTGACACCGTAGTCAGATGAATACGCGGTCCGACCTGTCATATCATAGAGAGTGAAAGAATAGGCATTGCCAAAGAGCATTGATGCTTCTGTGACTTGGCGTTGCGCGTCAGTCAGTTCGCCATTGACCACTAAGCTGCTCTGATCTGTCAAAGTCGCATTAAATCTCGAAGCCCAGGACAACGCACTGGACTCAGCGTGACCTTTCACGCCGTTACTGATGGCTTTGTCGATGACCGAATGTACGCTCACAATAATTGCGGCGGACAAGACCACCAATAAACTCACAACAAAAACTGGCTTACGGGCAAAAGCGCCAAAACCAGTTCGCGACTGCTGTAAACCCACTTCCATGACTGGTTACCCTTGAAAACGCACCTCGAATTTTGTGACAGTCACGGCTTAAGATTGCATTTCCGAACGGCTTTCATCTCTCTGAAATTCAAATCAAATTGCGCACATTTGCTAGTTCAGAGCTACGCGCTTTTGCCCGTTAGTTTCGGTGCAATCTAACCGCAAAGTGTCGCAGGTTTTAACGCATTCATTACGAACGAGCCAACGTCACAAAAACAGAATTGTGACTGGACGTTGGGATTTTTGACGCGCACATGTTCCCTGCAAGACGCAGTAATGACATGGAGTCCAAACTTGATCCGTTTCCTAATGATCGGCCTAGTGATGTGCGCCAGCGTTCCTGCTGTGTCGCAAGAATGCGGTCCTGAGACGCCATGCCAAATCGACGCTGGGTCCTACCACATGCGCATACCCGTCGGCGAAGGCCCGCATCCTGTTTTGCTTTGGTATCACGGACATCGTGGCAATGGTGCATCTATCCATAATGGCGGCGGTTTACAGCGCGATTTTTTGGACCAAGGATATATTGTTTTGGCCCCAAACGGGTATCGATCAGGTGATGGTCCGCGTTCTTACCCGGCGCGTGACGGCGCGCCGCGTGATGATGTTGCATTTACCTTCGAGGTTCTAAAAGACGCTGGCGCGCGCGCTAGCGTAGATAAGAACCGCATTTATGTTGGCGGGTTTTCGGCCGGTGGATCGATGGCCTGGTTATTAGCCTGTGAGGCCGGAGAACACTTGTCTGGCATGGTCAGTGTCGCAGGCGCGTTAAGAGCGCCAAATGCCACGACATGCGCCGGTCTTACTGACTTGCCTGTCCTGCAAATTCACGGTTTCGGCGACGCACAGGTCCCTTTCGAAGGCCGCGGAATTCGTGACTGGCATCAGGGAAGCGTCTGGGACAGCCTTAAGCACGCGCGCGCGGCAAATGGATGCCGCTCCAACCCTGATTCAATCCAGATTGATGCAGAATTTCGGACCCGTACATGGGACGACTCTTGTGCCGGTGCGTCCGTACGACTTGATGTTCATGACGGGGGGCACGGGTTACCACAAGGCTGGACTGAACGCGCGCGCGCCTTCTTTGAAGGCAAGACTAGCAATCCCTAGGGCGACATCACACTAGATTGTTCATAGGTCCCACGCGGATAGGCGAACCGCGCGCTATGACGCGCCTCGGGACCAAGGTTCGGCCCCTGTCACGTCGACAAAGACCCGGTAGACCGCGGTCGTTGCCGTGATGAACATACGGTGACCGTCCTTGCCACCAAAACACAGGTTCGAGACCACCTGCGGCACACGTATCTTACCAAGCAGCGCGCCATCGGGCGCAAAACAATGGACCCCATCACCAGCCGAGGACCAAAGATTTCCCGCCACATCACAGCGCATGCCATCCGGCAACCCCGCATCAACAGTCGCGAAAACACCGGCGTCGCGAAGCTCTGCCCCATCGACGATGAATTGCCGGATCACCGAAGGGACTGTCTCATCATGGCTCGATCCGCTTTCCGCGATGTACAAAAGACGCTCGTCAGGCGAGAAACAAAGACCGTTGGGCTGCACGAAATCCGTTACCACGGCTGACAGCGCCCCATCCGTTCCCAAACGGTACACATTGCGGGAGGGTTGTTCAGGCGCCGTTCTATACCCTTCAAAATTTGAAATAATACCGTAACTGGGATCCGAAAACCAGATCGTGCCGTCAGCGCTCACCACCACATCATTAGGGGAATTCAATCGTTTGCCGTCATGCTCACTGGCCAGCACCGTTAAGCGTCCGTCTATTTCTGTACGCACGACATCACGGCTTCCATGCCGACACCCAACCAGACGGCCTTGCTGATCACGCGTGTTGCCGTTGTTGAAGCCACTCCCGGCGCGGTAAGTGGACAACCCTTCGGTCTCTGACCAGCGCATGATTTGCTGGCTGGGAATGTCGGAAAACAGCAGGCAGTTGTGATCGCCAAACCAGACCGGGCCTTCTGTCCAGGTAAACCCGTTTGCAATGACCTGCAGATCCGACATCGGATGCACCAATGCGCTAAAGCGCTCATCATGGATTTCCAGATGCGGTGGCATGGTGATCATATGCGTCCCTTTCTTGTGCTTGCGGCAATAACGATAGCGATGACGATAGTGCCCGTCAGAACATTCTTGAGGCCTGCCGCCGCGCCATAGCTGTTGAGCATTGAAATCACGAGAAACATGAAAAGCGCAGCCCCCCAGACGCCCGGTACATTAGAATTCCCGCCCGCAATCGACGTACCTCCGATCACTACGACAGCAATCGACATTAACAGGTATTCCGCCCCCATGTTGAGTGCAGCACCGCCCGAGAAGCTGGCCAAAAGGTACCCCGCAAGCCCCGCGCAGACGCTGACAGAAAGATAGGTAGAGGCGCGCACAAACTCGACGGGCACACCCGCGAGACGGGCCGCACGCATGTTTTGCCCCGTTGCCAACAACCACCGGCCCCAGACAGAACGCTCCAACACGAGCCAGATCGCGATGGCAAGCGCAAGGCCCACCCAGGCTACATTCGGGATGCTAAGAAAACGACCCGTTGCGAAATCAGCCAGCTCCTGTGGCGGCTTGATCCGCAGCCCACGATTGGACCAAATCGCAATCGACTGATAAATCAGCGACGCGGCGAGGGTTGCGATAATCGGCGGCAGACGCAGCAGAAAGATCAGTGCGTAGTTTGCAATGCCCGCCAGCAGCCCGACCCCGAGTGCGATGGCAAGCCCCATGAACGCCGTACCGGGCATGCTCGCCATAGCCTTTAGCGCCAAGGTTGCAGCCAGCGTCATCGTCGCCGGGATCGACAAATCCACATTGCCCGGTCCCAGCGTGATCACCAGCATCTGCCCCAGGCCCACGATGGCGGCGAATGCTCCGAAACTGAGTGCCGCATAAGCCAGTTCGCCCGCGCCGCGCCCCGACGTCAGCCCAATAGTCACGGCAAACGTAAGTGCTGCCGCGCTCCACGACCAGATCCAGGGTTTGGACAAGAAGGTCATGCGGTGCTGCCTTTCCGGCTAAAGATCAACCTCGCCGTCAGCACGAGGATCAAGATCGCGCCCTGCGCGCCGATCTGCCAATCTGGTGACAGGCGCAGAAAGCTCAGGAAAGAAGCTGCAAGCGTGAGTGTCAGCGCACCGATGACGGCACCCACGGGGCTCACCTTACCTCCGACGAATTCACCCCCACCCAAGATAACCCCCGCGATGGACAGCAGCGTGTAACGCAGTGCAATATTAGCATCTGCTGACGTTGTAAGTCCTACCAGCGCCATGCCCGCCAGTACGCCAAAAAACCCAGCCAGCCCATACGCGCATGCCTTGAGCTTGAGCACAGACCACCCTGCCCGCGCGACGGATCGCGTATTGCCCCCCACGCCGCGTAAAACCGTTCCAAACCCGGACCGTATGATCAACAGATGCGTGACCAATGCAATCAGAATGGCGGCCACCACGGCCATCGGCGCAAGGGGCGGTTTGATGGTCATTAACGTGCGCAACCAATCCGGGCTCGACCCGCCGGGACTGGGCAAGATGAACAGCGCCATGCCGCCCCAAACAAAGGACATGCCTAGCGTCACGACAATGGCCGGAAGCTCCAACGCGTGTATCAATGCGCCAAGGGCGGCATAGGCGAGGATCAGCGCCATCAATATCGCCACCCCAAGAAGCGGCGTGTCGAGCAGAAATGTCGCTGTGACGCAGGCCACCAGACTGACGAAGGCCCCCAACGACAAATCAATGTCATTGACCAAAATAATAATCATCTGCGCGATCGTTGCGAGTGCAATGGGCACCGCGAGATTGAACAATAGGTTGAGCCCGAAGTAGCTCATTGCGCGCGGCTGCATCCAGAAGGTGGCCGCAAGCAAGACAGCAAGGGACACCACGGGCAGAAGAATCCTGTAGCGGGACAGATCGTTCATGACGCGTTCTGCATGTGGAACGATGCCTCCAGTATTTTTTCTTCGGTGATGTCTGCACCGGTCAACTCAGCACTGATCGCGCCGTTTCTGAACACAAAGACGCGGTCACATTGACAGGCTTCCTCCGTCTCGGTGGAGTACCAAAGGAACGTGCGGCCCGCTGTGGCCTCCGTGCGCAACATGGCGTAGACATCCTGCTTGGTGCCAAGATCCACACCGCGCATGGGATCATCCATCACCACAATGGGCGCCGGGCTCGCCAGCGCGCGGGCAAAGAGCACCTTTTGCTGGTTGCCCCCAGAAAGCGACAGGATGGGGTTGTCGGTGTTTTCCGTGCGAATGCCGATCCGGGCCTTCCACTCTGCCGCAACCCGTGTCTCATTTGCGTTATCGACCAGACCCAGTTTCGCGCCCTGCCGCAGGACAGAGATCGAAATATTGCGCAGGATAGACCAAAGCGGCAGGACGCCGTCCCGTTGACGGTCCCCTGCGACAAAGACCATCTCCGGCATGGTTGCACCGCGCCAGGCGGAGGATCGCGCCAGAAAAAGTTCCGCGAGTGCAGCCGCCTGCCCATGCCCTGCCAACCCGGACAGGCCTACGATCTCGCCCTTGCGCGCCGCGAGACCATCCGCAGTGCGCACGATTTCCGGCCCAAGACTGCGCGCTGCGACGCCAGTTTCAGCACTTTCCGGTGCCACGTGGCCCATCGCATCAACCAATGCGGCACGCGTAAAATCCCGCGTCGCCCGCGCATCAACAAGACGACCGTCTTTCAACACAAGAATGCGGTTCGCGACCTCGAAAATCTCTTCTAGCATGTGCGAAATGAAGATGACGGCGCCACCCTCAGCACAAAATTGTGTTACATGCGCGATCAACTGACGCGCAATACCCGCATCCAGCGCTGATGTGGGTTCATCCAAGATGACCAGTCGCGCCTTGGAGCCCCGCGGCGCGAAGGCGATGGCAATCTCGACCATCTGGCGCTCGGCTATGCTTAAAGCGTCCACTTCGCGATCCACGTTGATGCCCTGATCTGGAAAAATCTGATCAAGACTGGCGCGCATCTCCGCCCGGGCGGCGCGTCGCCAGTTCATCCCGGTGAGCGCACTGTGCGATATGCGCAGGTTCTCCGCGACCGTCAGGTTCGGGCACAGCGACAGCTCTTGAAAGACCGACCGCACGCCTGCCTGTAAAGCTGTTTCACCGTGATCAAAGGAAATCGCGCCGTCGCTGGGGCTCAGCCCGCCATTGATCATATTGACAAGTGTGGACTTACCCGCCCCATTGTGACCGACCAATCCAATGCAATCGCCCGGTGCAATTGAGAGACTGACGCCATCGAGCGCCTTTACCGGACCAAAGTGCTTTTTCACGTCCTTCAGCCCGACGATTGGCACTGTGTCAAAATCAGTCATCTGCATTCCAGGCAAAAGGGGTGGGCCAATCCGCAAACCAGCCCACCCGAGAAGGTCATCACTTGGCGTCTGAAATGACGCCTTGCGCGTCTTCCAAGGCGTAAGTGACGTTTGCCACAGACCCTACGGGCGTGCTGGCCAGCGTTTCATCCAACGTATCCTGCGTAATCTTCAAGAAGGGCACCGTCAGATCCTTGGGCACCTCTTCGCCCGCTAAAACCTGCTGCGCGACCCAGAAAGCCAGCGTGGATACGCCCGGTGCGATAGAGAGCGACAACGTTTCGTACCCGTTTTCAGCGTGCTGATCGGCCCACCATTGCATTTCATCCTGGCGGTTGCCCAGAACGATCAGTGGCGTCGGACGCCCGGCGGCCTTGAACGCTTGCGCGGCTCCATAGCCGTCCCCGCCTTGGGTGGCCACACCGACGATCTCAGGCAACGACGGCAGAATGCCTGCAACCGCTTTTTGCGAAACATCCTGCGCCCAGTCGCCATGGACTGATCCGACAATCGAGAATTGCGCGTGCTCTTCAACGCCTGCATGAATGCCTGCGCTGATTTCGTCATCGACAAAAACGCCAGCAAGGCCGCGAATTTCCAGCAGGTTGCCGCCATCTGGCAGACGTGAGGCAAGGTAGTCGACCTCTGCCTGGCCCATTGCTTTGAAATCTACAGCGATCCGCCAGGCACAAGGCTCGGTGACGATACCGTCAAAACTGACGACCGTCAGGCCCGCGTCGCAGGCTTCCTTGACCGCCCCGTTCAGGGCTGTCGGGGAGGCTGCATTGATGACAATGGCGTCATACCCTTGCAAAATCATATTCTGAATTTGCGCCGCCTGCTCCGTGGCCTGGCTTTCAGATGTTGTATATGCATCCACTGCGGCGACGACCCCGTCCGACACCGCACTTGCCCCCATTTCCTCCCAACTTTGCAACATGGCCTGACGCCAGGAGTTGCCCGCATAGTTGTTGGACAGGGCAATCCGCTTGTCAGCCGTGCTTTCCAAATGCGAGCCAGCATAGCCCGTCCCCGCAACCACAGCCAAACTGGCCGCACTCAGCAGCATCTTTGAAATCTTCATGAGTATCCTCCCTAGTGCACATCCGTGATGTGCGATTTCCCCACCCTAGTAAGAACGGGTATGCTCAGAAGGTGCGATTGCGCCCTGCGGCCTGTAAAGACAGGTAACCGCAGTTGTGTTGCGGATTCCCGCAAGCCAATCTCGGCAAAACCTGCTTTTAATAGCACCATGAGTCGAAACTCTGCGTCTACGCGCAACGCACAATTGGAAAGCGCGGTCGCTGAGGGTGACATCGCGCCGCCACGCAACGATGTGTTTCTGCGGATTTCAGCGCATCTGGCTCAACGTACAGACATTGCATCCGCGCTAGAGGCTGTCGCGGAAGAAATTGCAGAAGTGATCCCATTCACACACACCGATCTCTGTCTGGTGGACCGCCCCGGTTGGCTGGCCAGCTACGAAGTGGGTATTCGCACGCGATGGTCCCGCGCCCGCACACGGGTCGAAGCCTCGCCCATCCGGGATCTGCTGACTGGCAAATGCTCTCATATGCTTTGCGACAACGCGATGGAAGATCCACGTCAGACGTTCGAGGGCGCGTGCTCTGAACCCATCTTCAACCATAAACTACGCTCGCGGGTGCATGTACTCATGAAAGTCATGGGGCAGACGATTGGCACGCTGAACATTTCTCACGAGACGCCCGGCCTTTATGATGCCGATACCGTCGCCCGCGCACAGCATATTGCGGATGCGTTGTCACCCTATTTCCACGCCTTGCACACGGCCGAACAGGCGCAACGTGCCACGCAGTTCGGTGAAGAAGCCCGCGCCCGAGAAGAAGGCTTGCGCCAGGGCGCGCTGGAACTGACCCAGACGCTGGAACAGGAGCAGCAACGCATCGGGATGGATCTGCACGATCAAACTCTTGCGGACCTGACGCGCCTTTTGCGTGACATCAACAACGAAAACGCGCCGGGCAAAGCAGAGATGGCGCACCGAATTTCGCAGACGATCAGTGATCTCAGGCGCATTATCGACACGGCTGTACCGACGCTTTTGGAACTATTCGGGTTCGCGCATGCGGTGCAGGTGCATCTGGAACGGGCCATTGGGGACGAGTCGATTGACTTCAGCGTCACAGACCAGACCGGCGGAGCACCGGACCGTCTTGAATCCACCGCGCGAACGGCGCTTTTCAGGATCGCGCAGGAGGCAATCAACAACGCAGTGCGCCATTCGGGTGCCACGAAAATCGACGTGAGCGTTGAACCGCTTTTTCCACAAGGGCTGGTTATGACGATACGCGACGATGGCTGCGGCATCCCAAAACCGCCGCCACGTCAATCTGGTCTGGCCAATATTCGCACCCGCGCGCGGCTGATTTCTGCGCGGCTGGATGTGTTGGGCGAGACAGGCACGACGTTGCGCATCACGCTGGAGGTGCCATCATGAAGGTTTTGGTGGTCGAGGACGACCAGTATCACGCCTCCTATCTGCAAGATACGCTGTCTGACGCCTTGCCCGAAGTCACTGAAATTATTCATGCTGTGGACGGTGCAGAGGGCGAAGCGGCGGCGCGGCAAGGCGATATCTCAGCTGTTGTGATGGATTTGCAAATGGAACGACGCAACGGCATTGAAGCCGCCTGTACGCTTTGGGCGGAACGCCCGCAAACCCGCGTGCTGTTTTGGTCAAACTATGCCGATGACGCCTACCTGCGCGGCATCGCCCGGATTGTGCCAGATGACAGCGCCTATGGATACATCCTCAAAACTGCCTCCCCCGACCGGCTGAAACTGGCGCTTCGGGCCGTGCTGGTGGAAGGCCAAATCATGGTGGACCGCGAGATCCACCGCCTGCAAAAGCAAAGCGCATCCCCACGCACGCGCCTCAATGACAGTGAATTCGCCGTACTTCTGGATCTTGTTCTCGGGCTTCAGGACAAACTGATCGCCCAGCGGCGGGGGATGTCATTGCGCACCGTTCAGAACCGTTTGCTGTCGCTTTATGACAAGCTCGGCGTGGACCAGGATCATGAAGAAGCAATCAATCTGAACAAACGTGTGCGGGCGCTGAACCGAGCGTTGGTGACGCGCACAATCAATGTCGAGACGCTGGAGGCCGCAGAACGCGACCTCCGGGACTGGTTGAAGACAACCGGATAGAGTGCGGCCAGGCTAGCCTCTCAAACCGCACCGTCGTTTTGGTAGCGCGGGCATCATGTGTTGATCGTATGCGCCTTGCCCGACACTCTCACGGGCGCACCATTCGTGTCGTCCAACGCGATCCTGATCAGGGATGGACTGCCCATGTCTTCCCCTTGGCGGATCGTGAAGGCGCCACCGTGCGGCCAGTCCTGATCCCGAAGGTAGCCAGCAAAAGCCGCCGCTGCTGCACCCGTGGCGGGATCTTCCAACACCCCTCCGGAGGCAAAGGCATTTCGGGCGACAAATGCCTGATCCGCTTCGATAAAAACCAGCATCACCGTGATCAGGCCATGCGCACGCATGACTACCCGCCCCGCATCCAGATCATAGTCCATCTCAGCCAGTGTCGCGCGCGATTTCAGTGGCAAAACGATGTGATCCGCACCACCGTGGATGTGCGCCGGAGCAAGACGCGGATCCAGATCACCTGACGTAAGACTGAAAAGGGCCAAAACATCTTGCAATTCGTTATCGTGTAACGCTCTGCTGTGGGTCGGTGGCGAGGAAAGCGTCGCGAAAACCCCTTCATCCGTCACATCCGCATCCACAGTGATCGCAGTGTCGTTCAAGCGCAAAGCAAAGCGCCCTGCGCCATATCGCTGTCCCAGTGCGGCGCCCAGTGCGATGGTCGCGTGACCGCAGAAAGGCACTTCGGATTCAGGTGAGAAATACCGCACGCGCCAGTTCTTCCGTTCCGCATCCTGCGCAACGGCGAAAGCGGTTTCAGAATACCCGACGTCGGCCGCGACACGCGCCATGTCTGCAGCGCTGGAGTCTTTTTCTTGCAGGACCACGCCCGCTGGGTTGCCCCCTTCATTGCCTGTGCTGAACGCGGCGATTCTCTGAACATCCATTGCTTTCTCCTAACTTTTTCAAACCTCAAAATAAGGCTTTCGTCATCCGATGTCCCACGCAATTACTTTCCCAGAAGAAAAATCACTTTGTTATCGTTGGTGAATTAGATAAACTTCTTTCATGTCAAAACTCATGGATCAAACGGACCGCGCCATCATTGACATACTCGACGTGGATGGGCGCGCCAGCCTTGCCGACATAGGAAAAGAGGTTGGCCTGACCGGACCTGCTGTCGGGGAGCGCCTGCGCCGAATGCGAGAAAGCGGATACGTTTCCGGTTTTGCCGCGCGCGTCAATTTGCGAGCATTGGGGTATGGCATTCAGGCGCTGGTGCGGATCAAACCGCGCAGCGGACAGCTGCACCGTGTAGAGCAGATGATCCAACAAGAGCCCCATTTCACCTCTTGCGACCGGGTCACTGGCGATGATTGCTATATCGCGCGACTGGTCATCACGGATGTTGCACAGCTTGACGATATCTTGCTCCCTTTTCATGACCGGGCCGAAACTCACACATCAATTGTGAAGTCCTCCATCTTCGAGGAACGGCTCCCCCCCCTCCTTTCCGGCACAGCCGCTCCAGACACAGCTTAGCGCCAATTTGACCGCACAAAGGCGCGCGCGTGTGAATTTCAGCGTGCGATTTAGTCTGTCAGGTCGGCAGGCTGAAAACAGTACCCCGCGCCGCAACATTTTAATAAAGTGGTTTACGCCGCGCCCGTCTGCGCTCACTTTGCACCCATGACGACCAACCTGCACAAATCTTTTCTGGCACGCGTCTCTGATGCGCTGCCTGATTTACATCCAAGTGAGCGCAAACTCGCAGAGCTCGTACTCGAATTTCCTGGCGAAATGGCGGGGTACACGGCGAGCGAAATTGCAGATCTGGCCCAGGTCTCAAATGCCACTGTGTCGCGGTTTGTGCGGCGCATCGGGTATGCATCATTTGATGAAGCGCGCCGGGCGGTACGCGATGAACAACAAGCCGGAAGCGCGCTGCTGCGGTTTTCACCCGAAACACTGGGCGCCGACGATGTCGTCGCGCGGCATTTCGAAGTATCCCGTAAAAACCTGGATCAGACCTATGCCACCCTTCAGGACCGGGCAATTGACAGCATTGCGCGCGCGATGATCGATGCCCCACGCGTTTGGTGCGTGGGGTTCCGAGCAGGCCAGTCCTTTGCCCAGTACCTCGGCTGGCAGACCGCGCAAGTCTTGCCGAACGTCTCGGTTCTCCCGCGCGCGGGAGAAACGCTCGCAGAAAGCCTCGTTTCGCTCCAGAAAGGGGACGTGGTTGTCCTAATCGCCCTGCGCCGCGCTCCCAAAATCATCAAGGCTGTCGCGGACGCAGCACGAAGCGCACAGGCCGCCCTCGCCGTTATTGAGGACAAACCGGTTCCGGATCTTGCAGAGGCCGATTGGCACCTGCCTTGCGCAACTTCGACAAACGGACCGTTGATGAACCATGTGGGGTGTATGGCGGTGTGCAATCTGATCTGCGCGCGCACAATTGAACTTTCCGGTGCCAAGGGCCGCAGCCGTATGGCCGCCATTGAAGAAGCCCATCGACGGTTCGACGAATTGTAGACGTCGCCCAAATAGTTGCGCAGATGGGTGAGACGCCAGATTTGCCCAACACAGCGCGCAACTGCTGTATTTTGCGGCAAAGGCGAAGTTTTGGTGCAAGAAGTGTAGGAAAATTGTTTTTCCTCATACCTGTTTGTGAAATATTTTTTTCAATCTTCAACCACTTCGTCTAGCTCCGATTGAAAGGACACGCCCATGAACACCTCCCGTCTTGGCCTGATCGCCATTTTATCCGCGTCATTGCTCCCTGCAGCCGCCGCCGCGCAAGCCGTGATGCAAATCAATTCCTCTCTGCCCGAAGGGTCCTTTGCACATGTTTTCCTGCAGGAATACGAAACCCGCCTAGAAGCGGCAGCCCCTGGTGAAATCGACTTGCAGATCTTCATGTCGAACACGCTTGGCAAGGAAGAAGACGTGCTGCAGGGCCTTGGGTTTGGCACCCATCAGGCATCGCTCTCCGCCTCTGCTGTATCTCAGATCAACAGCCGCACATCGATCTTTGACCTGCCATATCTGTTCGAAGACCGCACAGCAGTTCAGACTTTTGTTGCCAGCCCCGCAGGCGAGATGCTGGCAGAAGGTTTCGAAGGATCTGGTATGGTTCTTGCTGCCATGTGGGACAACGGGTTTCGCCAGATCACCAACAATGTGCGTCCGATCACAACACCCGAAGATCTTGACGGCTTGAAAATTCGCACGCCCACCAACCGCCAGCGCGTGGAAATGTTCAATACGTTGGGCGCAAATGCTACCCCCCTGTCCTTTGGTGAAGTCTATTCCGCGCTGGATCAGGGCACCATTGATGGCCAGGAAAACCCGGCAAATGTGGTGGATACAGCCAAGCTCTTTGAGGTGCAGGGGTACATGTCCCTGTCCAACCACGTGTATCTGCCCACCTTCCTTGTGATCGGCGAACCATTTTTGGCCTCGCTGGGCGCAGATTTGGGCTCAACTGTGATCGCGGTCGCTCAGGACATGGCAGCATGGACTTTTGAATGGGGTCAAACCACGGATACAGAAACCATCGCAGCCCTGGCAGACAAACTGGAAATCAATGAAATCGACTTCGCAGCTTTCCAGTCCGCTGCAGCCCCGCTTTATCAGAGCCCTACCTTTGTTGAGGTGATCGGAGTTGACATGATTGACGCGACAAAAGCCGCGTTGGGTATTGAATAACCGTCCCGACCCGGAGACCTGCTATGCCCCGCTTTGAAACGCTTCTAGCGACCGCCGATCATTGGCTTGGCAGGCTTCTTGATTGCATGGTGGTGGCGCTTGCGGGGACACTGCTTTTGCTTTTGAACTGGGCGGTCTTCGCCCGGTTCGTTCTGAATGACAGCGTATCCTGGGGTGAAGAATTGCCGGCGCATCTGCTGGCCATGCTGACCTTTCTTGGTGCGGCCTACCTGACACGGACGAACGAACATCTTGGCTTTGACGCGGTCTTACGCGTGATGCCATTGACGCTCAAACGCTGGATCACGGCGCTCAACCTTGTGCTGATGGGCGGCTTTGGCGCACTTTTGGCCTGGTATGGCGGCATTGCAGCGGCCAGTTTTGCGGGGCGATCCCTAATCTCCATCGATGCGCCCGTGTTACTATTTCGTGGCGCGATGCCATTGGGGGGGGCCTTGATCTGCCTTTTCTGCGCGGTTCGTCTGGCCGGGATCGCGACAGGGCGGATTGATCCCATGGATCTCTTGCCGGAAAGCGACGCGTAATGCTGCTTGAACCCGGATGGATCATCCTGATTTTGCTCATCACACTCTTGATTATGGGCTTACCTATCGCCTTTGTGTTGGGGGTAACGGCCGCCATCATGATTATCCTCGATCCGGCCGTGGTGCCCCAGATCATTGGGCTCATCCCCTTTGGCGGCGCCAATAATTACCTGCTGGTTGCTGCCTTGTTGTTCATGATTGCCGGCGAAATCATGAACCAGGGCAAAATCGCAGAGAAGCTCATCGCCTTTGCCGCCTCGTTAGTGGGTCACATCCGCGGTGGTCTTGCACATGTGAACATCCTGACATCGCTCTTCTTTTCGGAGATTTCCGGCACGGCTACTTCGGATGCTGCTGCCATCGGATCGGTGATGATCCCGCAGATGCGCAAACGTGGTTACCCGGCGGCTTTTGCTGCGGCTGTGACGTCGACCTCAGCCACGATGGCAATCATTGTGCCGCCTTCGCTCAATCTGATCCTCTATGCCTATGTCGCCAATGCGTCGATTGCCGAACTTTTCGCCGCTGGTATCGTGCCGGGTTTTCTGGTCTGCGGGCTGTTGATGAGCACTGCTTACGCAATTGCGGTGCGGCGCGGCTACCCCACTGAGGGCGCTTTTTCCTGGGCCCGTGTGGCAGAGACAGGTAAAGACGCGGCCATCCCCCTGACCCTGCCCATTCTGGTGCTGGCCGGCATTTTGGGTGGTGTGTTCACCGCAACCGAAGCCGGCGCGATCGCGGCTTTCTGGTCCATCGTGCTTGCAACGGTCGTTTACCGTTCCGTCAAGCTCGGCACGCTGATCGACACGCTGCGCATCGCGGGAAAACGCTCCGCAATGCTGATGTTTATCGTCGCCACATCGACACTTTTAGGATGGTACCTGACAAACCAACGCATCCCGCAGGATATCGCGCAAGGCATCCTTGGGCTGTCTGACAACTACTGGGTCGTTCTGCTGGCCATCAATGTCTTTTTTCTGCTCGCAGGTACGATTATCCACGGGACCCCAGCCATCCTGATGCTGGTTCCGATCTTCCTGCCACTGGCCGATCAGCTCGGGATCGACCGGGTGCATTTCGGACTGATCCTGACGATCAACCTCGGCATAGGGCAGCAAACGCCGCCTGTGGCTTCCGTTGTTCTGATCACATGCGCCATAGCAAAAATCTCAATTGCCAAGATCATCCCCTCAATGCTGATATTCATCGCTGCAATGCTAGTCGCGTTGGTCTTGATCAACCTCTTCCCCGCCCTGTCACTTTGGTTGCCGTCGGTGATCCTGTGATGCGGCTGCTGGTGATAAACCCCAACACATCGCCTGGCGTCACCGCCCGGATCGACGCCGCCGCACAGGATGCCGCTCAACCCGGGGACCATTTTACGACGCTGTGCCCGGCCTATGGCCCGGAACTTATTGTGACGCAGGCGGATGCCGATCAGGCAAATCGTGCCGTCGTGGATACCGCACGCGACTACAGCGCGCCCCTGGATGGGATCGTTCTGGCATCCTTCGGCAACACCGGAGCAACCGACGTAAGCGCCTTGCGACCCGATATCCCGGTGATTGGGATTGCACAGGCGGCATTCCATGCGGTTCGATCCATCGGGGGCCCTTTCGGGATCGTAACCTTTGGAAAGGCTCTGGTGCCCGGCCTTCAAGCAGAAACGGAAAAAGAGAATCTACGGGAAGCGTTACTTGGCATTTCCTATCTCCCAAGCACAGATTTCGGAGACCCTGCGACAGTACAGCAGCGCTATCACGCCGATTTAGCCGCCCTGTGTCATGAGATGCAGAACCGCGGTGCGGCGAGCATTGTCATGGGCGGTGGTCCACTTGCGGGGCTTGCATCCCGACTGTCATCAGAGATCAGCATTCCCCTGATAGACGGCACGCAAGCCGCTATCGAAATGATCCGTAGTTTGCACAACAAGTCGTAAGAACACACATCATTGAATCAACTCGAACCGCCAATCATGTTCATGCGTGCTTGCGCGAGCGCAGGGTAAGCGGGTCCCTATGTTTGGTCATATGATGGATTCCTTCAGCGCGTATCACCACCAGACCCGCAATTTCGCATAGTCCGGTTCCACATTGAAAAATAAATTTTAAGCTTGAAGTAATTTCTGGAAATTTTAAGGTTAAAACATCTGGAGGGACAAAACACATGCAAGCAGGCGTGATACGATCAAACGATGGGCTGGACGGCATCAGCTGGAACATCCTCGGGCAGACCTACATTCCCAAGCAGCGCACAGAGGACTGTTTTTCCTGGCATGCCACGCTTCCACCCGGAACCTTCGTGCCACCGCATATCCACCCCGACCAAGACGAGTTTCTCTATATTCTCGAAGGCCGTTTTGATTTCATTCTGGACGGGAAGGATGCCATTGGCGAGCCCGGCGATCTGATAACTCTGCCTCGTGGCATCCCGCATGGTATTTTCAACAAGTCGGATCAGACGATCAAAACGCTGTTCTGGGTCACACCGACACATAGGCTCTACGATCTTTTCTGGGCGCTGCATAATCTTGGACCTGAACCGGATCCTGCCGAAGTCGTAGCCCTTTCGGCCGCTCATGCCGTTGACTTTCTGCCCCCACCCGAAGCGGACGACACATGAAAGTCCTGATCGCGGGCGCGGGCATTGGCGGTCTGACAGCAGCATTGATGTTGCATGCGCGCGGGATCGCCGCACAAGTCGTCGAGCAAGCCAGCAACGTGCGCGAAGTCGGCGTCGGCATCAACACTTTGCCCCATTCGATCGCTGAACTGGCGGGTTTGGGTCTCTTGGAACGACTGGACGCTGTGGGGCTGCGCACGCGCGAACTGCGATACCTTACGCGCAGTGGGCAAGAAGTATGGCGTGAATTGCGCGGTATGCATGCAGGCAACGACTTTCCTCAGTTTTCCATTCATCGCGGACGCTTGCAAAAACTGCTCTACGACGCGGTGATTGAACGGCTTGGTCCACAGGCGGTGATGACAGGGCTGCGCCTTGGCGGTTTCATCCAGGACGAAGGGGGCGTCACCGCACATTTTACCGACACCAGCGACGGCACCTCCTCGCGCAGTTTGCGCGCCGAAGTTCTAATTTGCGCCGATGGTATTCACAGCGTCGGCCGACGGCGATTTTTCCCAAACGAAGGCCCTCCGAAATGGCAAGGCGTCGTCATGTGGCGGGGTGCTGTCGATTGGCCGGTGTGGGAAGATGGCGAGACAATGGCCATTGCCGGAGGGTTAAGCGGCAAGCTTGTGCTTTATCCGATTGCCCCCGCGAAAAACGGCAAACAACTGATGAACTGGGTGGTCAATGTCCGCGTCGCGGATGGAGAAAAAACCCCACCCCATAAAGAAAGTTGGTCGCAAAAAGCATCGCTGTCCAAAGTGCTGCCCTATGCAAAGCGCTTTCATGTGCCGGGCATCGATATTGATGCCCTGGTGCGCGCGAGCGGCGCGATTTATGAATATCCGATGGCGGATCGCGATGCCCTGCCACACTGGACACATGGAAGAGTGACATTGCTCGGTGATGCCGCGCATCCGATGTATCCTGTAGGATCAAACGGGTCGGCACAAGCCATTTTGGATGCGCGTTGTCTTGCGGATTTTTTGGCTGGATGCGCTCATCCGCGCGAGGCGCTTTATCGATATGAGCGGGAACGTCTGCCCAAAACAGCGGAAGTTGTGCGCTCTAACCGGCGCGGCGGCCCCGAACGGGTCATTGACGAAGTGGAAAAACGCAGCCCTGCAGGTTTTGACGACGTGAATAATGTGCTCAGTTACGCTGATCGCGAATCCATCGTCAAAGGCTATGCGAAAATGGCCGGATTTGGATGCGAAAAAAGCGGTACCTGACGGGCCGCCAAAACCAACCTGCTTTGCGCAGGACACAACACGGGAGTATGAAAACATGCGGAAATTCACCACCACACTTAGTGCGCTCGCACTTGGCGCTGCTGCCAGTTCGGCCGCTTTTGCCGAAGACCTCAAAATCGGGATGGTCGTTACCCTGTCAGGCCCACCGGCCGCTCTGGGTCAACAGATCGTCGACGGGTTTCAGCTCGCGCTGGATCAGAAGGACGGCAAGCTGGGCGGACAAGCCACTGAATTGATCATCGAAGACGACGAATTAAAACCGGATGTGGCGCTGGTAAAAGCCACCGCGCTGATCGAACGCGAAGAGGTAGATTTCGTGGTCGGCACGGTGTTTTCAAACATGCTGCAAGCGATCTTCAAGCCAATTGTTCAGTCTGAAACCTTTCTAATCAGCCCCAACGCCGGGCCTTCAACATTTGCCGGGCGAAACTGTAACCCGTTTTTCTTTGCGACGTCCTATCAGAACAACCAGAACGCTGAAGTCAGTGGCATGATCGCAAATCAGGAAGGCTTTACCAACGTGTTCGCCATGGCGCCAAACTATCAGGCTGGCCGTGACAATATGGAAGGCTTCAAACAGACGTTTGAAGGCACAGTCACGGATGAGGTGCTCACGCCGCTGGGTCATCAGGATTTCTCAGCTGAGCTTGCGCGCCTGTCAACATCAGGGGCCGAAGCAATGTTCACTTTCATGCCGGGTGGCATGGGCGTGCGTCTGGTAAATCAGTTCGACAACGCGGGACTATCTGACAGCATGCGGTTCATGTCGGTGTTTACTACAGATGAAACAACGCTGCCGGGCCAGAAAGACGCAGCCGTCGGCTTCCTCGCCGCAGGCACCTGGGCGCCTGATATGGACACCGAAGCCAACCAAGCCTTCGCCAGCGCTTTTGAAGAAAAATACGGTTATATTCCGGGATCCTACGCGATGCAGGCTTATGACACAGCCAACCTAATTGACAGCGCCGTGGCAAAAATGGGTGGCGATCTAAGCGACAAAGACGCGGTGCGCGCAGCGATTAAGGCTGCTGAATTCGCATCCGTCCGGGGTGACTTTGCCTTCAACAACAACCACTATCCAATCCAGGACTTTCACATGCTGCAAGTGGCCAAGCGCGATGACGGCAAATTCCACACATCCTTTGTGCGAACAATCGTCGAAGACTATGCCGACAGCTTCCACACTGAGTGCAATATGTAAGATGGTCGGGCCCACAGATGAATGTGGGCCCCTATCCGCTTGAAAGCCCTAAAAAATGTCGTTGACACTCTTTTTGATCCTGGTCCTGAATGGATTTCAGTATGGCATGCTGCTGTTTCTGATTGCGGCTGGTTTGACGCTGGTTTTCGGAGTCATGGGCTTTATCAATCTGGCGCATGGTGTGCAGTATATGGTTGGGGCCTATCTGGTTTATGCCTTTTACGGGCTAACGGGTAACTTTGGGCTGGCGCTTTTGCTGTCGTTGATCGCAGCCCTCGCCTTTGGTCTGTTCCTTGAATTCTTTATCTTCCGACACCTCTATACCCGATCGCATCTGGATCAGGTCTTGGCGACCTTTGGCATTATCATCTTTCTCAATGAGTTGGCCAAAGTGGTCTTTGGCCCGGCCACGCTCTCGATCGACACGCCTGAGTTCCTGTCCGGCTCGATCCAACTGACTGAGCAATTGCGCTATCCGATTTATCGTTTCGCCACCATCGTCGCGGGTCTCGTTGTGGCCGTGGTGCTCTATTTTACCGTCAGCTACACGCGCGTCGGCATGTTGATCCGGGCGGG
>JBGCDG010000032.1:0-53015 GCA_045105195.1 Roseobacter sp.
GCGTTGGCCGCGTTGAGCGCGTAGCGCGCATTGGTGATCGGAACGACAAGCTGCGGGCCCGGAACCATCGCGATCTCAGGGTCAACATTTCCAGTATCAATGGCAAAAGGCGCGCCCTCTTCGATGAGGTAGCCGATTTCATGCAGAAAGCTCTTGTACTCTTCATGGTCATGCGGCTGTTCGCGTCGTGCCACATGCCACGCGTCGATCTGTGACTGCATTGTTTCGCGCTTCTCTAGAAGAGCTTTATTTTCTGCACCGAAGTCATGTACGAGATTGGCAAACCCTTTCCAGAAATGTGGCGCCTCAACACCGGTTCCGGGCAATGCTTGCTCTTCAACAAAGGAAACAAGCGCATCCGCAACCTGCAAGCTGCTCTTCTTCTGGAAACCGGCCATGCGTATCTGTCCTCCATCGCAACAAACCATTGTCTTGGCGATGGTCTATGGAGTTTGGCGCTGCGACGCAACATCAGCGCGTCGCATTGGCCCTCAGTTTTGGCCTGCCTGGCGCTGACCGCTGCAACGTTTGGAACAATAACGCACCTCGTCCCAGACTTTTGCCCATTTTTTGCGCCAGAAAAAGGGTCTGCCGCATGTCGCGCATTGCTTTTGCGGCAGGTCCGCTTTTTTACGCATTGCCATTAGCCAGCAGCCTCCGTCTCGGTTGGGATCACGGCCGTTGGGTCAACGTTAAAGATACCCATGGCAACGCTCAATCCCACGGCCACGACAATAGCGATACCAAGGCCGATCCAAATACCTTTGACCATCGTGTGATGGCGTTTCTTTTGTCTTTCTATGTTCACGTCAGGAGCTGACATTTTACATCCTTCTATTAAGTCATGCCGACCCGGCTTGCGGGCCCGCTCATACGGTCCTAACGTTGCGCAATCTCAAAACGTTCCCGGAAAGATAGACTCATGCGCGATGCGGCACCGACGACGATCTACCTCAGTGATTACACGCCATTTGGTTTCGATGTGGCAAAAGTCGAGCTGACGTTCGATTTGCATCCCACCCGGACACGCGTAAAAAGTCAGATTTACTTTGTTCCAAAGCCCGAAGCGGGGCCTCTGTTTCTGCATGGCGAGGGGTTGACGCTGCTGTCGTGCCGCATAGACGGTGTGGACATTACGCCGGAAATCACGACCGAGGGGCTGACCTGCCCCACGCCGGACAACCCCTTCCTGTGGGAGGCAGAGGTTGAGATCGATCCCGAAAACAATACCGCCCTCGAAGGGCTCTATATGTCCAACGGTATGTATTGTACGCAGTGTGAAGCCGAGGGCTTTCGAAAAATCACCTATTTTCCTGACCGCCCCGATGTGATGAGTATTTTTACCGTGCGGATTAACGGCCCCCATCCGGTGCTCTTGTCGAACGGCAATCCGGTCCAAACAAGCGAGGGACATGCGCAATGGCACGATCCCTGGCCAAAACCAGCCTACCTCTTTGCGCTGGTTGCGGGTGAATTGGTTGCACATACGGACAGTTTCACGACGCGTTCTGGGCGCGCGGTTGATCTAAACCTCTATGTCCGTCCTGGAGATGAGGGCAAATGCGCTTTCGGAATGAAGGCGCTCAAAGCTTCTATGACCTGGGACGAAGAGGTCTATGGACGCGAATACGACTTAGACATATTCAATATAGTTGCCGTGGATGACTTCAATATGGGGGCGATGGAGAACAAGGGATTGAACATTTTCAACTCTTCCGCTGTTTTAGCCAGCCCCGAGACATCGACCGACGATAACTTTGAGCGGATCGAAGCGATCATCGCACACGAGTACTTTCACAACTGGACAGGGAACCGAATAACCTGCCGCGACTGGTTTCAACTCTGCCTCAAGGAAGGGCTGACGGTTTATCGCGACAGCCAGTTCACTTCGGACGTGCGTTCCGCTCCGGTGAAGCGGATTTCCGACGTCATCGACCTGCGCGGACGCCAGTTCCCCGAAGACCAAGGGCCTCTGTCCCATCCGGTGCGCCCCGAGAGTTTTCAAGAGATCAACAACTTTTACACCGCAACTGTCTATGAAAAAGGCGCAGAGGTTATCGGCATGTTGCGTTGCCTCGTGGGCGCGGACGCCTATTCCAAAGCCGTCGATCTCTACTTTGATCGCCACGATGGCGAGGCCTGCACGATAGAAGACTGGCTCAAGGTTTTTGAGGACGCAACCGGGCGCGATCTGACCCAGTTCAAGCGTTGGTATTCGCAAGCGGGTACACCGCGGCTGACCGTGTCTGATGCATGGGACGATGGCAACTATACGCTGACCTTCCGCCAGGAATTGGCTGCCTCAGCAACGACCCCGGACCCTCAACCCCAAGTCATCCCAATCGTAACCGGGTTGCTCGCACAAGACGGGCAGGAACTGTTGCCTTCCCGCGTGCTGGAAATGACCAAAGCCGAACAGAGTTTTTCTTTTGACGGGCTTTCAGAGCGGCCAGTCCCGTCTGTGTTGCGCGGTTTTTCCGCCCCGGTTGATCTCAAAAGCGAATTGGGCAAAGAGCATACTGCCTTTTTGCTGGCGTATGACACTGATCCTTACAATCGTTGGGAAGCCGGGCGCGATCTGGCCACGATGAGCCTGCTTGACATGATCGCAACGGACGCGGCGCCAGATGAGGCCTATCTGAACGGCCTGCGCACCGCCCTCGCAGATCCAACGCTCGACCCCCACTACAGGTCTTTGATGCTTGGGCTACCAGGCCCATCGTCGTTGGCCTCGGACCTTTTCAAGCTTGGCAAAACACCCGACCCGCAGGCCATTTGGACCGCATGTGAAAGAATGGCGCAGGCACAGGCTGAGACGCTGGCGGACCTGCTGCCAGATCTGGTGGCGCAACATCAGGTCTCTGAGGCTTATCAGCCCAACGCGGAACAATCCGGACGTCGGCGACTTGGCAACGCATGTCTGTCGTTGCTCTGCCGATTGGAAGGTCCGTCGCGCGCACAATCCCAATTTGACGGCGCAGATAACATGACCCAGCAGTTAGCGGCGCTCTCGATCCTGCTGCGCGAGAAAGCAGGCGAGGCCGCGCTTGAAGCCTTTGCCGCGCAATGGCAAGGTGACCGCCTTGTGATGGACAAATGGTTCGGCCTGCAGGTGATGCGTGCAGAACCGGGTCAGGTTGCGGCAACTACAACCCTTCTGACACAGCACGCCGATTTCAACTGGAAGAACCCCAACCGGTTCCGCGCGGTTATAGGTTCTCTCGCAGCGCATCATGCGGGGTTCCATTATGAAAGTGGCCAAAGCTATGCGCTCCTTGCCGACTGGCTGATCAAACTGGACCCGGTCAACCCGCAGACCACCGCCCGCATGTGCGCTGCATTCCAGACCTGGAAACGTTATGACGCCGGCCGTCAGGACAGGATCGCTGCGGCATTGGACCGTATCCTTGCGACCCCTGAACTTTCCCGCGATACCAGCGAAATGATCACCCGAATTCGAGGAAGCTGACACATGAAACCCATTATGCTTATCACTGGGGCCTCCGCGGGCATTGGCGCTGCCTGCGCACGTATTGCAGCGGATCAAGGCTACGATCTGGCGCTCAATTATCGCACAGATGACGCGGGGGCCGAAGCCGTCGCTGCAGATTGCACAGCATTGGGCGCAGAGGTGTTGCTGTGCAAGGGCGATGTGTCCGACCCCCAGGCGATAGAGGAAATCTACGGCAGCATCGACGCAAAATTTGGCCGCCTCAACGCACTTATAAACAATGCCGGTATTGTAGATCAGACAGCCAAGGTTACCGATCTTACCCATGCACGCTTGCGCCGCATGTTCGACGTAAACGTCATAGGTGCAATGCTTGTAGCAAAGGAGGCCGTTCTACGGATGCAGTCGGGTGGCACAGGTGGTGTGATCATCAATATTTCTTCCGCCGCAGCCAGACTCGGGTCCGGCAATCAGTATGTGGACTATGCCGCCAGCAAGGCCGCGATCGACATCTTTACCAAGGGCCTGTCCGATGAGGTCGCCGGTGACAACATCCGCGTCATGGCCATCCGTCCGGGCCTGATCGAGACAGAACTACACGCCAAGGGGGGCGAACCAGGGCGCGCGGACCGAATGGCACACATGGTGCCGATGAAACGCAAAGGCACCGCCGAGGAGGTTGCGCTAGCGATCTTGTGGCTTTGTTCTGATGCTGCAAGCTATGTGACGGGATCTGCGTTGGACGTAAGCGGTGGACGCTGAGGCGTTCAGCTTTCGCAAAGAGGGTCGAGATCAGCTCACAGCACTAGTGGTCGCGGGCGTCTGGCTCGCTCTTGTCGCTGCAATCGTGCTGGTCGATGCAGCACTCTGGTTGATGGCCGCAATTGGCACCTTTACCCTGCCCGCGCTCTGGGATCTGTTGAAAAACCCACAGTCGGGGCTCGCATTCACGCCGGACGCTTTGACCTGGTTCAGCGGTCGGCGTGCGGGATGTATCCAATGGGACGAAATCGCGCGGGTTCAGCTCGATACACGGCTGGATTTCTCCGTGCGTGCGTCTGCTGTACTGCACACTGGGCGAAAAATCAGACTGCCCTACGAATGCACGCCGCCGCACCAGATTTTCGAAGCCGCGCTGAACGCACGCGGCATCCGTACCGAACGGCATCATTTTTCGCTGATCGGCTGACTGTTTACCCTTCGCAGAACGGCTGTGCGTTCAACCATCCAGCGATATCGCGTTGCTTGGCACCAACGCGCATCGGTCCCCAATCCGCTGCAACTCCGCGCCACCGTCCATCATAATTTTCGATAACACCATCGCGCGGAACGGTCACGGCCATGATGCGCAGCGCACAACTCAGGTTGTCGCCTCCGTCCTTCAGCGCAGCACCAGAGCCTGCATCACAGCCGTAGCCGCGCGCTGTAGCGGGCGAAATCTGCAACAGACCAAACCACTTACCATTAGGGCTGACGGCCGTTTGTTTATACGTGCTTTCATGCTTTGCCAAAGCGGACATAAAGCCGATCCAGAAAGCTTCCCGCGTGGATCGCGCGCCGTCTTCGTAGGCCGGGCACCAACGATCAATGTCTTTGGGAACGATTTCCAACAGCGGCTGACCATGCGTATCTAGTGCCGCCAACGCAGCTGTGTTCCAGGTGTCCTTGTCGGGCACATGGCTCCAGCGCATTTCCGGCAGCCCCTCGGCTTTTTCGGGCGCATTCAATTCTGCAACTGTGCAGGAACTCAGTACAATCGCCGCCAGGCAGACACGCATCACATTTTTCATATACAAACTTCTTTAGTAGCCATCAGTCCGAGCGATATGAGCGATCCCCACGATTTGCGCAAGTCAGACGGCAGAATGCGCGACATCCAGCGCAGCACGGCAAAACTGTGGCCCCAACGTCGCATTGTGGTCGCATCAAGCAGGTTAGAGGTGAATTGTGTCTTAACGGGCACCAATAATCGCGAGAAATCCGCGTCTGCGCCACGTTTCGGTCCAAAAGCAGCGCCACATTGTCTCCTGTCGAAACAAATGGAACAGGTCCAATGTCACTTTTGCAAAAAGTTCTCGGGAAAGGTTTGTGGGGTTCAAAACGCCCATCTTACGTCGATTCCCAGATGCCTTTGTGCAATGACCCGCAAACTGACATTGAAACTGCCGCGTCCCGCTTGTCGATCCCCTGCCTTGAAGAAACACCCGAAGATATCGCAAGAGACAGATACCGGGCCAGAGGACAGTTTCTTGCACGCCAGGAACGCTGGTCTGATCTTGCTGATGAGGTCGCCCGAGCGGACAGCGGCAACTTAATGACGCCCGCGCGAATGCCCGTTGCAGAATTGTTGTGTTTTGGCGCGCGGGTAGACGTTGTTGCGGCGGTGGAACATGCTTTGCTCGACGGACGCCCCGAACGCGACGCCCCTTTGCTTACCGGCATCGAAGCCCTCGAAAACATGCGTGCCGAAGATCCAAAGAACCTTGTGCGCGCGATTATTGTCGCCCAGGCGCATATGGATCTGGGGTGGGCTTGGCGTGGATCGGTTGCGAAAACAAAAATCCCGTCACGCAATCTCGAAGCCTTCGACACGCATTTCGCACGCGCACGCGGGATTTTAACAGAATTCAAGGATAACGCGCGCAATTCAACATTGTATCTATCAAGTATATGCACGCTCAACGCGAGCGGTGTTGCTTCAAGCGCAAGTTTAACGCAAGACTATGAGTCGTTAATTGACCTGGACCCAAAGTCCCCGGCACCAATGCGTTCCTTAGGAACGTATATATCGCCACGGTGGTACGGCAGCCACGGAGAACTTGAGCTGGAGGCACGCCGGACCGCAGCACGTGTGAGTCGTACGTGGGGCGCGGCCGGATATACATGGGTCATGTTTGATGCCCTTCCAGGCGATCCTGCTGCCTGTGCGGGTCTGGATGTGGAGTTCTTTGTTGAGGGGGTGGAGGACATTCTCGAACGCATGCAAAATCAACATACCGCAAACACACTTGCGGCGTATTGTGCGCTTACACTCGGCGGGCAACGGTTTAGTGATCCTCAGGCGGACGCAACCCGCGCCACCATATCCGACTGCGCGGACAACATCGTGCGCAACCACCTGAAGCAGTTGCACCCTCTCATCTGGGCGCATGCTGCAGCAGGTTTCGACAATAACCTGCGGGTGACATCCCCCCGGCACTTTGCGGCAAGTGGCCGTAAAAAGGGATTGTGTAAGATAGCCGAACTTTTCGGCCCCGAAATCGCGAACGGCAACCGGATCATCTTTACGGACAACGGGCCAGTAGCGGAACACGTGTGAAACGTACTGAGTAGAAGTAGAAAGGACGCATCATGGGCAATATTCCCGCTGACGCAAAACATTGGGATAGTGGCGATTGGATTGAATGGCATCGGAACAAGACCGGGCTGGACGACCGCCCCTGCGCCGCTGCCGCTGAAGACGACACGCTCGCGCGTTTGACCGCGCTGCACGTCAGCCTTCTGCGATCTGCAAAGTCGTACCATATGCTGACGGGTCATCATTTGCCAGTATACGGGCAAATTGCACAAACGCATGCTGCAATCCATTGCGATCTACCCATGGCTGGGCCGGACCGTACCTGCGAAGAAACCCGCGTGGAATTGTTGCATCTGGCGCCGCACGGTCCCGACAACGTTGTCGAAGTCGACCTGACACAGAACTTCGTGACCCTCATTGTGGTGCGGATCAACGACAACTTTACCTGCGACGCACGGATGATTCAGCGCGGCGGCCTGCCAGATGATGGCAACACGGCGCACAAACTGTGCTGGCAGGAACTTCCACACAAGCTCTAGGGCAGCACAGCAAGGGCTTGCGAGCGCCCTTGCCCTGCCCTAAACCCTCCTGCATCCGAATTGCAGTTGAGGGATGCCATCCATGCTTGATCTGAACCATGACACGCCAACACCCAAGGTCATCTCCGGTGCTACGGAGGACTGGGAATTGGTCATCGGCATGGAGGTCCATGCCCAGGTCGCATCGAACGCCAAACTCTTTTCCGCAGCCTCGACCGAATTCGGCGCAGAACCCAACAGCAACGTGTCTTTCGTGGACGCGGCGATGCCGGGCATGTTGCCCACACTCAACACCTATTGCGTGGAACAGGCCGTGCGTACCGGGCTCGGCCTGAAAGCGGAAATCAACCTGATGTCCGCCTTCGACCGCAAAAACTACTTTTACCCCGATCTGCCGCAAGGCTACCAGATCAGCCAACTCTACCACCCGATCGTAGGTGAAGGGGAAGTTCTGGTGGAAATGGGCGATGGCACAGCACGGCTGGTGCGAATCGAACGTATTCACCTGGAACAGGATGCGGGCAAATCCATCCACGACATGGATCCAAACATGTCTTTCGTGGATCTCAACCGCACGGGTGTCGCATTGATGGAAATCGTGTCCCGTCCGGATATTCGTGGGCCCGAGGAAGCCGCGGCCTATCTGGCCAAACTGCGCCAGATCCTGCGCTATCTGGGGACATGCAACGGGGACATGCAATCGGGTGCGATGCGTGCAGACGTCAACGTGTCGATCTGCCGCCCCGGCCAATATGAAAAATACCAGGACACACAGGATTTCAGCCATCTGGGGACGCGCTGCGAGATCAAGAACATGAACTCCATGCGGTTTATTCAGCAAGCTATTGATGTTGAGGCGCGCCGTCAGATTGCCATCGTCGAAGCGGGCGGTACAGTAGAGCAAGAGACGCGCCTTTTTGATCCTGATCGCAACGAAACCCGTTCCATGCGATCCAAGGAGGAAGCGCACGACTATCGCTATTTTCCGGATCCCGACCTGCTACCGCTCGAGATCGAGCAAGCCTGGGTTGATGAGATCGCTGCAACCCTTCCCGAATTGCCAGATGCCAAAAAGACACGCTTTATGGCCGATTTTGGCCTGAGCGACTACGACGCATCTGTACTGACAGCTGATCTGGACTCAGCAGGCTACTTTGAGGCGGTCGCGAAAGGGCGTGATGGGAAGCTGGCTGCCAACTGGGTGATCAACGAGCTTTTTGGGCGGCTGAAAAAGGAAGATCACGATATAACTCAAAGCCCTGTGTCACCTGCGCAATTGGGCGGGATCATTGATTTGATTGCGTCAGATGCGATCTCGGGCAAGATCGCGAAAGAGCTTTTTGAGATTGTCTTTACCGAGGGCGGGGATCCCGCCGAGATTGTCGACGCACGTGGCATGAAGCAGGTCACAGACACTGGCGCGATTGAAGCCGCCGTGGACGAGATCATCGCAGCTAACCCTGAACAGGTGGCAAAGGCCAAAGAGAATCCCAAACTGGCGGGTTGGTTTGTTGGGCAAGTCATGAAAGCGACGGGTGGCAAGGCCAATCCCAAAGCCGTCAACCAACTTGTTTCACAGAAACTTGGTGAATAATACGGGCGCGCAGCAAGCGGCAATTGTTTATTGATTCTGCGCAGCTAGGCCCGGATCAGTTACATTGCGCGTGGCCGAGTCTACATTGTAACATGCCCACCTGCACTAGTGTGCAAAGCTGAGACATCAGATTTACAAAGCCTCGCAACAAAAATCCCGCGGCTGCGTGATTGATTTCGCCATCTAGCATTGATACTCACGCAGATCGTTACAAGTTGGAAGCATGACAACGAAAATAGAAGCCCCCTTCCGCTCTTCGCCGATGCGCGTTCGGCCAGAATGGATCGATTACAATGGCCATATGAATATGGCCTATTACGCCGTATTATTCGATGAGGCCGCGGATCAGATCTATCCCTATATCGGGTTCGGGCCCGACTATCAGAAAACGGGCTTTACGACCTACACAGCTGAATTTCACATCTGTTACCTCAAGGAGCTACACCTAGACGACGTCGTTACCATCACTTTGCAATTGCTGGACTTTGATGAAAAGCGCTTCCACACCTACCAGGAAATTTGGCACGTGGATGGCTGGTGTGCTGCGACAGGTGAAGCCATGGGCTTGCATGTTGAACAAACCGGTCCACGTGTTGCGCCCATGCCATTGCGCATTCAAACGCAACTGGGAAAGCTTCACGAAGTGCATCAGACCCTGCCACAACCAGAGCGTGCAGGGCGTCGGATCGCGATTCCACGCAAGTAACAGGCCGCTTTTAGAAGTGTCGATTGCTTGCTATAGACCCGCATAACGAGGTTGAAGGGACACCATCCGTGTACGAGTACAAAGTCATTGCTGCGCCCACGCGTGGCGTAAAAGCAAAAGGCGTGCGCTCCGCCGAGGCACGCTTTTCGAATGCGCTTGAGCAAACCATGAATGAATTGGCGGCAGCTGGTTGGGAATATCAACGCGCTGAGACGCTCCCCTCAACAGAGCGGTCAGGCCTGGCCTCTACAACGACCACGTGGCGAAATGTCCTAGTCTTCAGACGCCCGATGCCTTTCCCAGACGATGCAGTGACCGAAGAACCTGCACTGGCACTTGCCGCGCCACAGCGCGAAGACATCGCACTTGAGGATATTCCACCCGTTCTACGAGACGAATCTATGGAAGAAGAAATCCCCGAAGAAACGCCGCAGGAAAGCATCGATGTTGAGCAAAAAATGCGCGATCAAGCTTGGAAAGACGAGCGGCCCTGATAGTAAAAAGTATTTATATATCAGCGATATATAGATCAATCCTAAGCATCAACATCAAGTGCGAGTGCATGTATCCGAGCGATCAGTTCCGGACCCAGTGCACTGTGAATGGAACGGTGGCGCGCAAGCCGGTTCATACCCCTGAATATGTCCGCGCGGATCATCACGTTGAAATGACTTTCTACCCCTTCGGTGAAGCCCGCGTGGCCTCTGTGGCTTTCGGTATCATCCACTACATCCAGCGCCGTCGGTGCGAATGCTTTGCGCAAAGCATCTTCAATCTCTTGCCGTTTAGACATTTTTTTTGCCTGCCCCCCTTCAATCTTCTCGTACGCAGTCTAAACTAAGCGGCCTCGACTCGTATAGGTGCCAAAATGCCAAAACCCGATCCTTTCGGATTCGATATGTCCGTGTCATCGTCCAAGAAGAAAAACCCGCGTGGGCGACGCGGGATGTCTGGCGCTTCGGAAACCTCCACGCGCCTGTGCGATCATGACGGTTGCAATGAGCCGGGCAAATACCGCGCGCCCAAGGCCCCAGATGTTTTGGACGATTTTTTCTGGTTCTGTCAGGCCCATGTGCGGGAATATAATCTGAAGTGGAACTTCTTTGATGGAACCACCGAGGCCGAGCTGAATGCGCAAATGTCCAAGGACAAAGTATGGGAGCGCGCCACGAAACCGATGGGCGACCCTGAAGCACGAGCCTGGGCACGGTTGGGTATTGAAGATCCCCATCAGGTTCTGGGTGCGAATGCGACGCAAAATCCAGGGCGCGCCGGGCAAACGGGGCGACGGCTACCGCCAACAGAACGGCGCGCTGTCGAAATCCTAGAAGCCAAAGATTTCTGGTCAAAGACAGAGGTGCGCAAGGCCTACAAGGCGCTGATCAAGGTTTTGCACCCCGACATGAACGGTGGCGACCGCAGCCAGGAAGAGCAGTTGCAGGAAGTCGTTTGGGCATGGGATCAAATCAAAGGCAGCCGAAACTTTAAGGACTGATCGGGTCGCACCGACACCGCCCTTTCCCTTGCACCTGACTGCAATATGTTGCACGAGATGGCGCGGGTTTATCACCGCCCCTCACACACGTTTACTTGAAGGACCGATCTCATGGCCGACGGCGCACTGGATATCAATACGAAGCCCACCGAGGACATTACAGTGCGCGACGTATTCGGCATCGACACGGATATGGTCGTAAAAGGTTTTGCCGATACCAGCGACCGCGTGCCGGACACGGACAGCACGTACAAATTTGATCCAGATACGACGCTGGCTATCCTGGCAGGTTTTGCGCACAACCGCCGTGTGATGATCCAAGGCTATCACGGTACGGGTAAATCGACCCATATTGAACAAGTCGCAGCGCGTCTGAATTGGCCTGCGGTGCGTGTGAACCTCGACAGTCACATCAGCCGGATCGATCTGATCGGCAAAGATGCGATTAAACTAAAAGACGGCAAGCAGGTAACCGATTTCCAGGAGGGCATCTTGCCTTGGGCATTGCGCAACCCCACTGCGATCGTCTTCGATGAATATGACGCAGGCCGGGCGGACGTCATGTTCGTCATCCAGCGCGTCTTGGAAGTGGACGGCAAACTGACGTTGCTTGACCAGAACAAGGTCATCACGCCGCACCCGTATTTCCGGATTTTTGCGACCGCGAACACCGTGGGCCTCGGCGACACGACGGGCCTTTATCACGGCACGCAGCAAATCAACCAGGGCCAGATGGACCGTTGGTCTCTGGTTGCAACGTTGAATTATCTGAGCATTGATGCTGAAACGGCGATCGTTTTGTCGAAAAACCCGCACTATAATACAGAAAAAGGCCGCAAGATCGTCAAGCAGATGGTCACTGTCGCCGATCTGACGCGGACTGCATTCATGAATGGCGATCTGTCCACTGTGATGTCGCCTCGGACAGTCATCGCCTGGGCGCAAAACGCCGAGATCTTCCGCAACGTGGGTTATGCGTTCCGGCTGTCGTTCCTTAACAAGTGTGACGAATTGGAACGTCAGACCGTCGCCGAATTCTACCAGCGCCTCTTTGACGAGGAATTGCCGGAAAGCGCCGCCAGTGTGAGCTTGGGGTGACGCGCCGCCAGTTCATAGGTTGGACGGCCACCTTAGTTTGGGCGGGGAGAAACGGGAATGTCTAAGCCCTCAGACAATCCCGCAGACGCGTTCAAAAAAGCGTTGGGTGAAGCCACCAAGGTGATGGCGAACGATCCCGAGCTGTCGGTAAGCTATTCCGTAGATCCGGCGGGCGTGTCCGGGGATGCCATGCGTTTGCCGCAAGTTAGCCGACGCATGACGCGTGCCGAGGTGATGCTGGCGCGGGGCACTGCAGATGCTTTGGCGCTGCATAGACGCTATCACAATGGCCAAACGCACGCGAAGTACCAGCCGCAAGGTGAGATGGCGCGTGAACTCTACGAAGCGATGGAAACGGCCCGCTGCGAAGCCATGGGCGCGCGCGACATGCCGGGCACTGCTGGAAATATCGACGCCAAGATCGCGCATGAATCCATGCGCAAAGGATACGATCAGGTCGCGCAGGCCGCAGACGTGCCGCTATCGACCGCCGCAGGGTATCTGATACGGCATCTGGCCACCGGGCGGGATCTGCCGTCTGGTGCGCAAAACGTCATGGAACTCTGGCGCGGGTTTATCGAGGATCAGGCAGGCGGCACGCTCGATGATCTGGACGCGACGTTGTCAGACCAGTCTGCCTTTGCAAAATTTGCCCGTCAGATGATTTCTGATCTGGGGTATGGTGATCAATTGGGAGACGACCCCGACCAAATTGATGAAGATCAGGAAGACGAGGCCGAGGAAGGATCCGAAGACGACTCCGAACCCGATAGCTCCGGTCAGGACGACCAAGACGAAGAGGACGCCGACGCCTCGCCTGAACAAAGTCAGGAAGAACAACAGGACGCCGCCCAGGCACAGGTTTCCATGGATGACATGGCGGATCAGGAGATGGGCGAAGAGGCCGAAATGCCCGAAGGCGAAGCGCCATTGGAGCCGCCTGCCCCGCAGCCCGTATCAGACGCGGATCCGAATTATCAGGTCTTCATGACCGATCATGACGAAGAGATTGGTGCCGAAGAACTGGCGGAACCTGCTGAATTGGAACGTCTGCGCGCCTATCTGGATCAACAGCTAGAACCGTTGAAAGGCGCTGTGAGCCGACTTGCCAACAAGCTGCAGCGCCGGTTGCAAGCACAACAAAACCGGTCGTGGGAGTTTGATCTGGAAGAAGGCATTCTGGATGCCGGACGGCTTGCCCGCGTTGTGGCGAACCCGACGACACCACTAAGCTTTAAAGTCGAGAAAGACACAGATTTCCGGGACACGGTCGTGACACTGTTGCTGGATAACTCTGGCTCCATGCGTGGCCGGCCGATCTCTATCGCGGCAATCTGCGCAGATGTTCTCGCGCGCACGCTGGAACGGTGCAACGTCAAGGTCGAGATCCTCGGCTTTACCACGCGGGCCTGGAAAGGCGGCCAGGCACGTGAAGCCTGGTTGAACGAAGGACGTCAGCAACAACCCGGACGGCTCAATGACCTGCGCCACATCGTTTATAAATCTGCCGATGCCCCTTGGCGGCGCACCCGTCCCAATCTTGGGTTGATGATGAAAGAGGGCCTCCTCAAGGAAAACATCGACGGCGAGGCGTTGGAGTGGGCGCACCGCCGGGTGTCGATGCGCGCCGAGGCCCGCAAGATCCTGATGGTGATCTCGGACGGCGCGCCGGTGGATGACAGCACACTTTCCGTCAACCCAGCGAATTACCTTGAAAAACACCTGCGTGACGTGATCGCTATGGTGGAAAAACGCAAGGTGGTCGAACTTCTAGCCATTGGCATCGGGCATGATGTGACGCGCTATTATGACCGCGCGGTGACCATTACAGACGTCGATCAACTGGCTGGTGCGATGACGGAGCAACTGGCCGCCCTCTTCGACAGCGATCCGCGCGCGCGGGCGCGGGTGATGGGGATCAAACGCACGGGCTGACGCGCCGGTGGAAAGGACGCCATGTTTCAGACATTCGAAGTCACGGCACGCCCGCAACAGGGGCCTCCACGGCTGAAAGCACTGCGCGCAGAATTAGCGCAAAACGCGATTGATGGATTTCTGGTGCCCCGCGCTGATGCGCATCAAGGCGAATACGTCGCCCCCCGTGACGAACGTCTGGCCTGGCTAACCGGGTTTACCGGGTCCGCAGGGTTTTGCGCCGTGTTGCGCGACATTGCGGGCGTTTTCATCGATGGGCGCTATCGCACACAGGTCAAGACGCAGGTCGCCGCAGACTACACGCCTGTTCCTTGGCCGGACGTCAACCTTGGCGACTGGTTGAAAGAGCAATTGCCCGACGGAGGGATCGTCGGGTTTGACCCGTGGTTGCACACGCCGGGGCAGATCGAAGCGCTTGGAAAAACCCTTGCCGGCACGGGCATCGAAATCCGTGCCTGCGATAACCTTATTGATCGCATCTGGGAAGATCAGCCAGATCCTCCACAAGCCTCCGTGGCAGCACATGCCATTGAATTTGCAGGGGAAAGCCACCTGGACAAACGCAATCGTCTGGGTGCAGCCCTGCGCTTTGCCGGACAATATTCGGCGCTGATCACCTTGCCGGATTCTTTGTGTTGGCTACTGAACATCCGAGGGGGGGACATTCCGCGCAACCCTGTGGCCCACGGCTTTGCGTTGCTCGAAGCAGGGGGGGATGTGCAGCTTTTTATGGAAAGCGCGAAGCTTGCAAATGTCCTGGATCATCTTGGTGACGGTGTGCATCTGCATGCGCCCGAAGATCTGACCGGCTACCTGGAGACGGCAAGCGGGCCAATACTGCTTGATAAATCCTCCGTGCCCTACCGGCTGGCACAAACATTGGGCGCACGTGCCGTCTTTGGGGATGACCCCTGTGCCCTTCCCAAAGCACGCAAGAACGCTGCTGAAATCAAAGGATCCGCAGCGGCGCATCTGCGTGATGGTGCTGCTGTGGTTGCTCTACTCGCTTGGCTGGATGCGCAACAGTCTGGAAGCACAACCGAAACGCAGGTTGTTGAAAAGCTAGAGGCGTTCCGACGCACGGACAATGCCCTTCAAGACATCAGCTTTGAGACCATTGCAGGCACCGGCCCAAACGGCGCGATCATGCATTACCGCGTCACCGAAGAGACCGACAGCATGTTGGAAGAGGGTCAGCTACTGGTGCTGGACAGTGGTGGGCAGTACCTCGACGGAACAACTGACATCACCCGAACCATTGCGATTGGCGCGCCGTCTGAGGACGCAAAAGCGGCCTTTACTCATGTGCTGAAAGGTATGATCGGCATGAGCCGCTTGCGTTGGCCGGAAGGTCTGGCCGGACGTGATATCGAAATGATCGGGCGCTTGCCGCTCTGGATGGCAGGGCAAGATTTCAACCATGGGCTCGGACATGGGGTCGGTGCATATCTGAGCGTCCATGAAGGCCCCCAACGCCTGAGCCGTCAAAGCAGCGTTCCTTTGGAAGCCGGCATGATCTTGTCAAATGAACCGGGTTACTACCGTGAAGGTGCCTTTGGCATCCGCATCGAAAACCTGATTGTGGTCGAAACAGCACCAGACATGCCCGGCGGCGATCCGGAACGTAAGATGTTGCATTGGCGCACGTTGACCTTTGTGCCAATTGATCGCCGATTGATTGTACTGTCGTTGTTGGACGCACAGGAACGTGCATGGATCGACGCCTACCACGCCGAGGTCGCAGAAAAGATCATGCCTCGGGTTATACCTGAGGCGCGCGAATGGCTCATTGCAGCGACGCAACCCTTGTGATCCACTTGGGTAAAAGCGCGTCTGCAAGCCGCCACATCAAAACATTGAATTGAACTGGGAGAAACACCAATGGCACAGCATATTTCGATCCGAAAAGCATCTGGAATGTGGACCGTTCGTGCAGGCGGCGCTGTGCTTGGTGAAAGCAGCAATGCGCTTGAACTCGTTGAAGGAGACAGCACCCCCGTGATCTATTTTCCGCGTGGGGATATCGCTATGGCTTTTCTGGACACCTCTGACAAAACCTCACATTGCGCGCATAAGGGCGATGCAAGCTACTTTTCCGTCGTCACTAAAAACACAACTCTGCAGAACACAGCCTGGTCCTACGAAAACCCAATGGAGGACGTAGCCCGCATCAAAGACCACGTGGCCTTTTACACCACCGGCGATGTAACGGTCGAACAGATCTGATCTGGTCTCAGGAATGCTCTTCCGCCGCTGTTGCGGCGAGGGCCTTATTGTAAATCTTGAGCGCATCCACGTGAAAGAGTGCCCCAATGAGCTGGGGTGGTCCGGCACCCGCAGACAAAGACACCACCGGCACAAGATTATGGCCCGCGTCAAAGAGAGGCATCGCGGCTTCCAGCGTTGCATTGCGCTGTATGTGGATCCCCTGAACCATCATTTTCTGACAGATATCGCGCTCTGTCTTGAGCAGATCATCCCTCGTCCGCACGACGGCGCTGACACGGAACATTGCCAGCAGATAAGCTTGTGGCCCCGCCGCGAGGTGAATGTCGCGACGTTCGAGTTGGGTCAAAAAGAAACTACGGTGCACAAGTTGTGAGGCAAGAGCGGTAGAGAGTGACACCGCTACCATCACCGCAAGGCCCGTTTGCCAGTCTCCGGTCAATTCAAACACAATAAGGGTCGTTGAAATCGGTGCCCCCAGAACTGCCGCTGCCACCGCCCCCATCCCAGCCAGCGCATATATGGAAATTGAGCCTGAAACTTCTGGAAAAATACTGGTCGCGATCAATCCAAAACTGAGCCCCGTCAATGCGCCGATCATCAGAGAAGGCGAGAAGACCCCGCCGCCCATCCGTCCGGCCATTGTAATTGCCACCGCGGCTGTTTTGATGATTGCAAAGACGATCGCATCCCAAAGGAACAATTGACCATTGAGCGCCAGGAAAGTTGTCTCATATCCGACTCCGATAATATGCGGATAGTAAATCGCGATGGTGCCGAGCAATGCCCCTGCAATCGCTGGACGCAGCCAGCGCGGTATCGACCATCGCATTTGCAGTTCGGAACCAAAATCATCGGCCAGAAAGATCGCTTTCATCAGGGCGACAGCTACCAGGCCACAAACAAGGCCCAAGAGAAGATATGCCGGAAGTTCTTGATAAAACTGAACTTCGTTGACTGTTCCGAGCGCAAATTCAGTGACGCCGCCAAACTCTAACCTGTTGATGACAGTGCCGGCCGCACTTGCAATGACGATGGGTGCAAACGCGTGTACCGCGAAATGGCGCAACACGACTTCCAGCGCAAAAAGCGCCCCCGCAATCGGCGCATTGAAGCTCGCTGAGACTGCCGCCGCCACCGCACACCCCAACAGATCCCGCCCAGTGATCCCGTCCGCTAGAATACGGCGGTTGACCCAGGTTGAAATCACAGCTGCCAAATGCACCACCGGACCTTCTCGACCCGTCGAGCCCCCGGTGCCCAGCGTCACCATCGACGCGAGCGTCGAGGCAAGCCCTGCCTTAGTCTCGACGCGACCGTCCTTCAACGCAGCGCCATAAATCACATCAGCAACAGAGCGCGCACGTGCGTCATTGGTGAACCGATGCAGGATCACACCAACGACAAGCCCACCACAAATTGGGATAATCAGAATGAGATACCACGGCAGCGATTCTGCAAAACTATGCAACAGTCGCACGTCTTCGTGGCCATAAAGAAACGTCTGGAGCGCGTTCACACCTTTTCGAAAAAACAATGCGGCAAAACCTGCTGCAGTCCCAACCAAAAGCGCAATGAACCAGAACTGAATTTGCCCCGGGCCTCGATGGCGCAGGAGACGATAGCCCTCCCTCAAGGACGTCAGCGCTGTTTTCAGCTTTCGACTGACAAAGTTCTTTCTAGCGACGGACATTTGCTTTGGCCATTGTACCCACATCCTGTCTAGGACAAGGGCAATGCCGGGGAAAGCCCTCGTCGTCCGCTTTATCCGCCCAAAAGCGCGCGCGCCGCCCCGCGTGCCTCTTGTGTGATCGTATCCCCGGAAAGCATCCGGGCGATTTCGTCAACGCGCTCCTCGTCTGGCAGAGGCACAACCGTTGATGTGGTCATCCCACGAGAGACCTGTTTTTCCACGCGCCAGTGATGCGCGCCCAAGGCTGCCACCTGCGGCGAATGCGTGACCACCAACACCTGACCTTCAGCCGCGAGATCTGCAAGGCGCCGCCCAACCGCATCCGCCGTTGCGCCGCCCACACCACGGTCTATTTCGTCAAAGATCATCGTTAGGCCGGTTTGGCCGTCGGTAAGGCACACTTTCAACGCCAGTAGAAACCGGCTCAGTTCCCCACCCGAAGCAATCTTATTGATCGGACCAGAAGGCGCACCAGGGTTTGTCGCCACCGTGAAAGCAACGGCGTCGCCCCCCTCTGGCCCAGACGTATCGGGTGCTACATCGGTAGTAAACACGGCGCGTTCCATCTTGAGTGGCGCGAGTTCTTGGGTGACCGCCCTATCAAGACGACGTGCGGCTTTCTTGCGCGCTTGCGTCAGATTGTCAGCGGCGGTGCGGTACTTGTCTTCGGCGGCTTGAGCGGCACCGCGCAGTTGGGCCACATCCGCATCCCCCGCATCCAAAGCGTCTAACTTGGCACGCAGTGCACCAGAAAAACCCGCCAATTCATCGGCTAGTACGTCATGCTTACGCGCCATGGCCCGGATCGCGAACAGCCGCTCTTCCGCATCTTCAAGCTGCACCGGATCAAAATTCAATGTCTCAATGGCTGCGATGATACCATCCATAGCTTCGTCCAGTTCATGCAACGCCCGCGAAAGAGCCTGCATGGGCGCTTCTAAGACACCATCAGCCGGGCCTGCCGCACCTTCCAGCCAGCGGATTGCTTCGCTCATCGCGGCTTCTGCACCTTTCTGGCCCAGCACTTCATGCGCACGGATGACATCATCGCGGATCTTTTCCGCCCCTTGCATGGCCCGTCGCTTGAGATCGAGGTCTGCTTCTTCTCCCGGTTGGGGATCCAGCAGATCCAGTTCAGCAACCGCGTGGCGCAGGAAATCTTCTTCTTCGCGAATGGCGGCGACTATGGCTTGCGCACTTTCAAGTGCTTTGGCCGCCTGGATTTTTTCACGCCACGCCTTGCGTGTTGCAGCGCGTTGAGGATCCAACCGGCCAAAGCTATCCAAAATGGAACGGTGCCCCCGCGGGTTCAGCAGCCCCCGATCATCATGTTGTCCGTGCAGTTCGACAAGCGTCTCTGACAAAGCCCGCAGAACGTCCCCAGAACAGCGACGATCATTCACCCAAGCCGTCTTGCGCCCATCCTGCGTGTTGATACGTCGAAGGAACAATTCCTCGCCTTGTGGCAATCCGGCTTCTTGCAAAATCGCCTGTGCAGGATGATCCGAGGGCAGGTCAAAGACAGCGGTAACCTCACCCTGTTCCGCCCCCTGGCGCACCAGATCAGCCCGCCCCCGCCATCCCAAAACAAACCCCAGAGAATCCAGCAAAATAGATTTTCCTGCGCCCGTCTCACCTGTCAACACGTTGAGGCCGGGTTGGAAACACAGTTCCAGCCGATCGATGATCAACATGTCAGAGATATCCAGTGCGCGTAGCATCGGCTTTAACCGTTGGTCCTTTCGCCCTGCCCGCTCAGAGCCATTCACCCTTGACGGTCTGGCGATAGAGTTGGCGTAACCATCCGTCGCCACTTGGTTCGGGTCGCAGTCCCTGCCCGGTTAAAAGCGCGAAAGTGTCTTCGTACCAGACGCTGGACTGATAATTGAAGCCCAGGATCGCCCCTGCGGTCTGAGCCTGATCTGTCAAACCGAGCGAGAGATAAGATTCCACCAGTCGGTGCAGTGCTTCGGGCGTGTGGGACGTGGTCTGGAAATCCTCGACCACGACGCGAAACCGATTGATCGCTGCCGTATAGTGATCCCGGCGCAAATAGTACCGCCCGATTTCCATTTCCTTGCCGGCGAGGTGATCAAAAGCCAGATCAAACTTCAGAATCGCGGAGCCTGCATATTCACTATCCGGATAACGCTCGATGGTCTGACGCAAAGCTTGAAGCGCCTGGAAGGTCAGACCCTGATCCCGGCCGACTTCATCGATCTGGTCGTAGTAGCTCAGTGCCAAAAGATACTGCGCGTAGGCTGCATCATCATCTTCGGGATAGAAGTCTATAAAGCGTTGTGCGGCGGACCTGCTGTTGGGGTAATCCTGATCTTGATGGTAGGAAAATGCCTGCATGATCAACGCTCTACGCGCCCAATCAGAGTAAGGGTAAAGCCGCTCAATTTCTGCGAAGTAGAACGCAGCATCCGACGGACGATTGCGATTAAGTTCGAATTCGCCACGCTCAAAAATTTGCTCGGGATTGTAGACCTCAAGCGGTATTTCCTGCGGGTTAAACAAAGTGCCCGCAGTGCGACCAGGATCTGTGGCGCAAGCTGGCAATGTCAAACATACCAGTGCGATCCCAACAAAACGCTGTCCAGATCCAAGCCAACTCATGCTACTATGCCCTTACCCCGACCTTGCACACGCATTGTACAAACGTGCTTGGCATTGTCCTAACATAGAAGTTTGGCTTGCAAAATGCCCTTTCAACGCACGAATGCGAGATGATCGCTAAGCGTTGATTTAAGAACATTTCTGGCAAGGAAGACACACGCAACGGTGACGTCGTTCAAGCGACGGCGGGTATTTCGTCCCAGCCCAGACCATACCCTGGCAAGCGGGTCGTTGTTGTTTCATCACAAACGATCATGCGCACGGCATCAGGCGTCGCAAAAAGGGTACGCAAAAGCGTGTTCGTCATGGAATGGCCTGCGCGCACACCTGTGTACTGACCAATCAATGGCGCACCAGCGAGTGCAAGATCACCCAGCGCATCAAGCATCTTGTGACGTACAGGTTCATCGCTATGGCGCAATCCACCAGGGCTCAGCACGCGGTCTCCTTCGAAAACCACCGCATTTTCGCCCGGGCTGCCGCCAAGTGCCAGGCCATTGGCCTGCATGTCATCGACGTCGGCCTGTCTGCAGAATGTGCGGCTATCGCACAGTTCACGCGCGAAGGTACCATTGTTCATGACCAGCGACTTTTGCTGATACCCGATCGCCCGATCTTCGAAATCGATCTCAAAGTCGATGCGCAGAGTTCGCGCTGGTGCGAGCGTCGCAGAGGCTGCGCCGTCAGTCACCGTTACGGTTTTCATCACTTCAAACGCGCGTACAGGCGCATGCAGTCGACGCAGTCCACGCTGCATGATACCGCGTACGAAAGGTGCCGCTGAACCATCCAGGATTGGTACTTCGGGCCCATCCACTTCGATCAACGCGTTGTGCACGCCGCAGCCCGCCAATGCAGCCATCAGATGTTCAACTGTCGAAATCGTAAGCCCGGCACCGTTCTGCAATTTCGTGCAAAGCGGCGAACGCAGCACGACATCCCAACGCGCCGGGATCATACGATCCCCCACGGCGACGTCCGTCCGCGAAAACCAAATCCCATGCTCTGCTGATGCTGGCCGAATGGTCAGTGTCGCACGCTGCCCAGAATGCAAGCCGTAGCCGGAAAAGCTGATCGGTGATTTGACGGTTGTCTGCACTGTGGCCCCACAAAAATGCGAGCTTTCGCCCGGTTGATCAGTACCTATGAAGTCTCACGCCCAGGCTCAACTCAATCTTTGCAACGGTCTGAAACACTAATGTTACATATCGGCACAAAGGTGCCTGTCCGGCTCTAACTCTATGTTTTAAATAAAAAAAGAGCCGCCTCTCGGCAGCTCTTTCTCACGGATTGTGAACCGATTAATTTGCTTGCCGGCGTAGGAAGGCGGGAATTTCGATCCGTTCCTGATCCTGGTCCACAGCGTCTTGCGGCACAGGTGCAGGTGACGGCACGCGTTGTTGCATTTGTGGCTGCTGTCGCGGCGCTGCCGCATGGGGTGTTTCGCCCTGTCCTGTCATGCGATTAATGAGAGAATTTATGCCAAAACGTGGCTTGTCAGAGGCAGCATGTGCACCGCCCGTTTCCGCACGATCCGGATGCAAAGCGGCCTGACGCTCTGCAGCTGCGCGCAAACGCGCCATTGCCTCCGGCGAAGGTGCGCCCGGCACGTGCGGCTGCGGTGTGGCAGCAACGGGTTCTTCGCGCGCTTCGAATTCTTCGCGGCGAGGTTCAAACGCTGCAACCTGGGGCTGATAAGCCGGTGGCGGCAAATCATCTGCATGCTCTTCACCTGCAACAGCCGTTTCAAAAATCGGCTCCGGCATACGTTCGTCGCCAAAGCGCTCTGCATCCAGCTCACCGAACAAAGAGGGCTCTTCTGCTTCAACAGCTTGGGCCGCGACTGGCTCAAGCATCTCTGCAACCTCTACCGGAGCAGCCACTTCTTCATGCGCGGGAGGCGCCAGTGGTGCGGACATAGAGCGGCGCGGCAAAGGCAGTTCGGTATTCACGTCCACCGCATCAATGCCAGTCGCGACAACGCTCACACGCATCAATCCACCCATATCCGTATCGAGCGTCGACCCCACAATGATGTTTGCATCTGGGTCGACTTCTTCGCGGATCCGGTTTGCGGCTTCGTCCAGTTCGAACAATGTCAGGTCGTGCCCACCGGTGATATTGATCAACACACCATTGGCACCTTTGAGGCTGATCTCGTCGAGCAGCGGGTTAGCAATGGCTTTCTCGGCTGCCTGAATGGCGCGATCTTCGCCTTCGGCTTCGCCGGTTCCCATCATTGCCTTGCCCATTTCGTCCATCACGGCACGCACATCGGCAAAGTCGAGGTTGATCAGGCCGGGCCGGACCATCAGATCCGTCACGCCTTTAACGCCTTGGTACAACACGTCGTCCGCCATGGAGAAAGCTTCGGTAAATGTGGTTTTCTCATTCGCCAGCCGGAACAAGTTTTGGTTCGGGATAATGATCAGCGTGTCGACGACTTTCTGCAGCGCGTCCACACCGTCTTCAGCCTGACGCATGCGCTTTGCACCTTCAAACTGGAAAGGTTTGGTCACGACGCCAACCGTCAAGACGCCCAATTCACGTGCAGCCTGCGCGATGATGGGTGCGGCGCCTGTCCCAGTGCCCCCGCCCATCCCGGCCGTAATAAAGCACATGTGCGCGCCAGCCAGATGATCGACGATCTCTTCGATGCTCTCTTCTGCGGCGGCTGCCCCAACGGAGGCGCGTGCACCTGCACCCAAACCTTCGGTAACCTTGACCCCGAGTTGTACCCGGTTGTCTGACTTGGCTTGCTGAAGCGCCTGGGCATCCGTGTTTGCAACCACGAATTCAACGCCATCCAGCGCCTTTTCGATCATGTTGTTCACCGCATTGCCGCCGGCACCACCAACACCAAAAACGGTGATGCGTGGTTTCAATTCTGCCTGTCCCGGCATCGAAAGGGTAAGGGTCATACTTAAATCCGCCTGTTTTTGGCCCGCGTTCGCGGACATTATTGCTGCCAGTTCTGCACAATATTCTACCCGTTGTCGACCGCAGCGTCACGTAAAAAACACAATTCACCACAAAATATGGAGTATATACTGGACAATTCCGGCTTCATCTCCGCAGATCGGCAATATCTTGCGGATTTTGTAGCCAGGGCCATAGGGCCGCACAAAAAATCGCTGTTCCGGATGCGATACACACCGGATTCGTAAATTTTGTTCGGGGCTGACTGCTCGGTCTGCCGATTTTCGTTTTTTTGAAACCCAAAGCGATTCGAGCGCTCTGGGCCTAGCGTTACCAATTGTCGCGAAACCACTTCACCGCGCGTTTGAAAGACCGTTGCGGATAGCTGTCTGCGGGAATTTCGAAATCCCACCACTCATCTTGTGGATGCGCGGCAAAGAGCGACAACCCTACAGCAGAGGCGAAACCTGGCCCCGTCGCTGCCTGCGGCAGACCATGGACCCGCAGCGGACGTCCCAAGCGCACCTGTTGCCCGAGGATCTTGCTCGCCAATCCATCAAGCCCCGGGATCTGACTGCCCCCCCCTGTCAGAACGATCTGCTGGCTGGGCAGATGATCAAAACCCGCCGCATCCAGCCGCGCGCGCACTTCTTCAAGGATTTCTTCGACCCGTGGGCGCATGATGCCAATGACTTCGGCGCGGCTTGCGGTGCGACGGTCATGTTCGAAATCGCCGGTGTCACCACCGATCTCAATCATCTCGCGATCATCCACCCCCGTGGCATGCACGCCACCATAGAACGTCTTGATCCGCTCAGCGTTAACCGCCGGGATCTGTAGCCCCATGGAAATATCCGAAGTGATATGATCTCCGCCCATCCGAACGGTATCCGCAAAGATCATGTGCTTCTTGATAAAGATCGACACGGTGGTTGTACCGCCGCCAAGGTCGATGCAGGCTGCGCCGAGCTCCTGCTCATCCTCGACCAGCGCGGCAATCCCACTGACATAGGCCGATGATGCGATCCCCGCGAGCTCCAGATCACAGCGTTTGATGCAATGCGCCAGATGCTGGACTGCCGCCCCATCCACTGTCAGCATATGCATATCGACCGACAGACTGTTGCCCAGCTGCCCCCGTGGATCGATCAGGCCAGACCGATGATCCAGCGCAAAATTTACCGGTTGCGCATGCAACACTTCACGCCCGGGACCATAATCTGGCACATCACAAGCGGCGAGAACCCGCGCGACGTCATTTTCGACAACCGCTTCGCCATCCAGCGGGATCTGCGCATCCAACCCATAAGAGCGCGGCTCGGCTCCGGCGAAACAGGCAATGACGTGATCGACCCTGATACCCGCCATTTTCTGCGCCGCTTGCAGGGCGGTGCGGATTGCGCGCTCTGTTTCGGGCATCGCACTAATTTCACCGAAGGTCACGCCCCGCGAGCGCGTGGTCGCAGCCCCAATGACCCTGAACCCGGATTGACCGGCCAGCGATCCGATCTCCCCTTCCTCGCCCAAGGTCGGCGCACCGTCAAATCGCAGAACCAGGCAGGAAATCTTGGAGGTGCCCACATCCAGAATGGCAACAACACCCCGTTGCATCGCGGCACGGCGCATGTTGCGCATCTGACGTTGGTTTTCGTATAGGTCGCTCATATTCTTTTACTGTCCTGAAACCTGCCGGATATCCCACCATGTCTTGGTGGCATATTCACTCATCATCACGGTGGGACGCGCGCCAAGCCGCAAATCCACACGCTCAATATCTCTGCTCAAAATGTCCTGGGCGCCATCCAGTGCGATCACCCGCTCAAGCGCCTCGACCGGCGCGTCTTCGGGCAACAAAATACGCTGATCGCGATCCAACACGATGTTCCAGCGCCGATCACCGATACGCGCGATGCCCCGCAGCCGATCCCCCAAGGGTGCAGCCGCTCGGTAAAGATCCAGCGCTTCTTTGATATGCGCCGTGGCACCCACCCCAGCAATCAAGGGTAGATCCGGGCGTTCCATACGCTTGAAGACCGGACCGATATGCACGCCCGTCACATCGACAAGGGACAATCCCTTGCGGCTTCGCCAAATCACCACCGCAATGCGCGGGTCGACATCCACCTGCAAAACGCCCCCAGGACGGATGCGCACCGTGGCGGACTTCACCGGATCCAGCGCGGTGATCCGGTTGCGAATATCTTCAAGGTTGAGATCAAAGGAACTGAGCGGGAAATCCATCGGCACCACAGTACGGATTTCTTGGGCAAGCGCGGGGTCCGCCCCATCAATTGTCATCAACTGAACCATGAACTCCGGACGTGTCTCAAAGCTGGCGCGCGCTTCGGCGACAGTTTCCCAGATCATCGTTCGGTTTGCTTCTTCAGACAGCAGCCAGAACGCAAGCCCGCAAGTCAGCGACAAAGGCAAGCCTGCGCGCAGAAACAGCAAGAAATACGGCGTGAGCATCAAACGCTCAACGCGCCAGGCCCAGCGAGACGGTGCGGGATCGCCAGTGCGTTCTGGTTTGCGGCTCATCTGTCGCATGAAGCATCCTCCACCATCCAGGCGCAGAGTTTGCCAAAAGACATTCCCGTAAATGCTGCCTGCTCAGGCGTGAGCGACGTCGCCGTCATGCCGGGCTGGGTGTTGGTTTCCAGCAAGATCAAACCTGCAGCTCCCTTGCTTTCGTCCCAACGAAAGTCGGTGCGGCTCACGCCACGGCATCCCAGCGCTTTGTGGGCACGTGTCGCATAATCCATGCAGAGATCGAAAATTTCGACCGGAACATCCGCCGGAAGCACATGGCTCGATCCACCGGGCTTGTATTTTGCATCGTAATCGTACCACCTATCGGTGATGATATCCGTGACAGTTAATGGCGTGTCACTCAGAACACTCGTGGTCAGCTCCCGTCCCGGCGCAAAGGCTTCGACCATCACGTCGTCAGGCATATCAGCGGCCAGTTGCGGCGGCCCATTCGCCGCCTCATGCACCAAATACACCCCGACAGAAGATCCTTCGTTATTGGGTTTGACCACATAGGGCGGCGTCATCATATGGCGCTGACGGACGTCTTCCGCCTTGGCAATAACGCTGGGCACAACGGGCAAACCTGCTGCCGAAAAGGCTGCCTTGCTGCGTTGTTTGTCCATCGCCAACGCAGAGGCTAACACACCAGAATGCGAATACGGCAGGCCCAGCCACTCCAGCAGCCCTTGAACACAGCCATCTTCTCCCCAACGCCCATGCAGGCAGTTCAGGACAGCATCCGGCTTGGTGTCATACAAACGCGCAGCAAGATCGCGGTCTGCATCGACCTCGATTACTTCGTACCCTTCATCCCGCAAAGCGCCAGCGCAGGCTTTCCCAGTGGAAAGAGACACCTCGCGCTCAGACGAAGGTCCACCCAACAATACTGCCACTCTCGGGGGTGTCCTGCTCGACTGACCCACCATGGTGCCTCTGTGTGCAGCCCTTTGTGGGCCAGCTTATATGTTTTAATTGTCCAACTTTTGCGCCGGTTCACCGTCTTTGATATCGCGACATGGTCGTCAATTATGGTTAATCAGACCCTAATTTCTCGCCTATCCGCATGATTTCCCATTCTAGCGTGATCCCACTGGAAGCGTAAACCTTTTTTCGCACTTCTTCGCCAAGCTCTTCTAGATCCTTAGCCGTAGCACCGCCTGTATTGATCAGGAAATTCGAATGCTTCTCGCTCATTTGCGCGTCGCCGCAACGTGCGCCGCGCATGCCCGCCTCATCGATGACCTTCCAAGCCTTGAGGTCATGCACATCATCCGCTTCACCCGTTGACGAAAAGCCCGCAGGATTGCGAAAGGTCGATCCCGCACTGCGGTCCTTGGTCGGCTGTGTTTCATCCCGTTTGGCCAACTGCGCATTCATCCGCGCCTCCAACACGTCTGGATCCCCTCTTGGCGCTTCGAAAACAGCCTGAGTGATGATCCAGTCAGGCGGCAGGGCGCTCTGTCTGTAGGAAAGACCCAGCTCCTTTGCCAGAATTTTCCTTTTTTTACCACAGCGCGTTACAGCCTCCACCTCAACCAAAACATCAGAGACATAACGACCATAACAGCCCGCATTCATGCGCACTGCACCGCCGATACTGCCGGGGATGGTGCGCAAGAACGTCAAATCCAACCCAGCCTCAGCCGCGCGCTTAGCAACCTGTGCATCCAAGGTCGCTGCCCCAACTTCAATTCGATTTCCGTGAATACTGATGGCGTTGAAACCCCGCCCGAGCCGCACAACAACCGCGTGCAGGCCACCATCACGGACAATCAGATTTGACCCAACCCCCATCGGGAAAACAACAGTGGCTTCGGGCAATCCTGCAAGAAATGCGCATAGATCTTCAGTATCCGCTGGTTGAAACAACCAGTCCGCAGGACCGCCGACCCGAAGCCACGTCAACTCGCTTAGTAAACGGTTGGGCGTCAAACGTCCTCTGACCTGGGGCATAGGTTCCATAGTGTTTCGTCAGCGCACAGATCTACGTTTGATCCAGCGTCCCAGATAAATCACCGGCCAACGCAACACCGACACGCCCGCGGCCAGCACCAACATACCGATCCAAGGTCCGTGCTGCCATGTCACAAAGCCAACGATCGGAATACCGATCACGATCAATACATAGGCATTGCGCCAGTGATGATCCTTGCTGGGGGTCATGGCCAGCACGTTGGCGATCAGTGCCCATATGGCTGCCAGTATCAGCGACAGGGTCATGCCGAAAACTCCCATGTTTGCCGATGCAGTATCGTCCCGAGATGGCACACATACCCTAGGAAATCAGCCCAGGCCGGTGCCCGGTAGTTTAGTCGTGACATCACCCAGCCCCCTTCTGCAACCTTGCCGGCAGACCATTGGCCCATGCGCTGATTGTCCCCGCGCCAAGGCATACGACCATGTCGCCAGGGACTGCTTGCTCTCGCACGAGGCGTTCCAAATCATCTTCGCCCACAACGGCACGTGCATGACGGTGGCCGTGTCGGATCAGCCCAGCAACGAGATCATCGCGACCCGCACCCGGAATAGGTTCTTCACCAGCCGCATAAACCTCGGCGATACCAACGACATCCGCATTGTTAAAACAGGCGCAGAAGTCTTCAAAAAGGCTGGATAATCGCGAATATCGATGCGGCTGATGCACAGCAATTACCCGACCATCGCTGGCCTGGCGGGCGGCTCTCAGAACCGCGGCGATCTCAACCGGATGGTGGCCATAATCGTCAATGATCGTCACACCGTCAATTTCGCCCACGCGGGTAAAGCGACGGTTAACGCCTCCAAAGGCGGCCAGCGCGTCTTTAATGACGTCCAGTTTCATCCCAAGGTGGCGCGCAACGGCGATTGCAGACAGCGCGTTGGAGACATTGTGGTCCCCCGGCATGGGCAGGCTGCATCCGTTGATAACCTTGTCTTCCGACTGAAGCGCGACATCAAAATGGGCAATGCCTGCCTCATACCGCAGGTTAATTGCGCGCACATCAGCCTGCGCGTTAAACCCGTATGTGATCACCCGGCGATCCGAGATTTTACCCACAAGCGCCTGAACTTCGGGATGGTCGGTACAGCAGACAGCCACACCGTAGAACGGAATATTGGAGACAAAATCGAGAAAACCGCGCCGCAGAGTATCAAAGTCCCCCCAATGTTCCATGTGTTCGGGATCGATATTTGTGACGATGGCAATTGTGGCGGGCAAACGATTAAATGTCCCATCACTTTCATCCGCTTCAACGACCATCCATTCGCCTTCACCCTTGCGCGCATTGGAACCGTAAGCGTGGATAATTCCACCATTCACGACGGTCGGATCAAAAGCGCCCGCATCCAACAGAGTCGCCACCATTGTCGTCGTCGTCGTCTTTCCGTGAGTACCCGCCACAGCAATGTTAGATTTCAGGCGCATCAACTCAGCCAGCATCTCGGCTCGGCGCACTATCGGCAGTCCGCGCGCACGCGCCGCATCTAACTCGGTGTTGCCCGGCTTGATCGCACTGGAAACAACAACGACTTCGGCATCCTCGGTGTTTTCTGGAAGCTGACCTTCAAAAACGCGTGCGCCAAGTTCCTCCAGACGACGTGTGATGGGCGAAGTTTTCAGGTCCGAGCCCTGCACAGTGTAGCCATGGTTCAAAAGGACTTCTGCAATCCCCGACATCCCAATCCCGCCGATACCAACAAAGTGGATCGGGCCAACGTCACCGGGCAGTTTTGTTGCTGCATTCATTGTTTTTGCCTCTGCGCGCTCAATGTCTCAACCATTTCGACCAGCGCTAGTGTTGCCTCTGGCTTGCCAAATCTCGCCGCAGCGCTGGCCATTTGCATGGCCGCCGTGGGATTGTCCAGCACGGAAAGAATTTGTTCCGTAACGGCATCCGTGCTGGCCATGGATTCCGGAACCATAATCGCACCGCCCGCCTCGACTAACCCACGCGCGTTTGATGTCTGATGATCCCCCGTAGCCGCTGCAAAAGGGATCAAAATAGAAGGCCGTCCGATCACAGAAATATCCGCGACCGAAGATGCTCCCGCGCGGCTAATCACCAGCTGTGCCTCGGTCATGCGGCGGGGAATATCATGGAAAAATGGCTGCACATCAGCTTTTATTCCATTTTCGTTATAATAGGTTGCGACACGCTCTTGATCTTCTTCTCTGGCCTGATGGCTTACCCTCAGATTGCGCAACATCGCCATTGGCAAAGCCGCGATCGCCGGGGGGATGACATCGCTCAGAATACGTGCACCCTGACTGCCGCCGATCACGAGGAGTTCCATCGGATAATCGCCGGGGCAAATATAGCCTCCCTCCACACGATCAAGGATGGTTGCGCGCACCGGGTTTCCGGTATGCACTCCTTGCACATCTTCCGGTAAGTCCGTCGGCCAAGTACCACACGCGATCGCATCCACACGCGGCGCGAAAACCGCGTTTACCCTGCCAAGAACTCCGTTCTGCTCGTGGATCATCCGCGGGAGCTTCATAACGTAAGCGACTGACATGGCTGGAATTGTCGGATACCCGCCAAACCCTACAACAACTGTCGGTCGGTCGCGCAGAAAGGACAACATTGTCCCAATGATTCCGCCTGCGATCTGGAACGGAGCAAGCAGTTTGGAAAGAATGTCACCGCGCGCAAAGGTGGCACTGTTGATTTTTTCTATTTCGGTGCCCTGAGGAAAACCGTTCGTGTAACGCGCGCCACGGGGATCCGTGGTCAGCTTGACGCGCCACCCCGCCTTTAACATCGCTTCGGCCAAGGCTTGTGCGGGAAACATATGCCCGCCGGTACCACCCGCAGCGATGAGCAACAGAGGTGCGCTCATCGGCTGCGCCCACGCGAAAGAAGATCACTTATCTGGCCCTGTGGTCGCGTGCGCGTAAATGCCAAGAGCATCCCGACCGCGATACCCGACGCAATGACAGAAGACCCGCCGTAGCTTACGAAGGGCAATGTCATCCCCTTGGCCGGTAACAAACGCACCGCAACACCCATATTAATCATCGCCTGAACACCCAACATGCACGCCAAACCCGTGCCCGCGAGGCGAATAAACGGGTCACGCTCACGCATTAGCCTCAGCAACGAGCGCACAACAACGCCAGCATAAAGCAGGATGACTGCGAGCACGAGGATCAGACCGTATTCTTCTGCTGCGACGGCGATGATGAAATCGGTATGTGCATCGGGCAAAGACCATTTTACTTGCCCCTCACCAACGCCGACACCGAACAGTCCACCTTCCTGAATCGCATTCGTTGCATAGCCAAGCTGTGTCGTTGGATCGATATCCGTGCTGAGAAACCCATCAATTCGACGCGCGAAATGCTCAGAGTGCGCGTAGGCAACCGCTCCGCCTACCATCACCAACAACGCCATGCCCACCAGCAGCAGCATCGGGGCGCCAGCGACAAAATACATAACGCCCCAACCAAAGAGAACGAGACAGGCTTGTCCAAAATCAGGCTGCAATGCCAACATTAAGACGATGCTGATACATAGTGCGAAGGACCATGTCTTGCCTGGCGGGCCATTCAAATCGGCAGACGCTGCCATCATCCAGGCCGCAACGACCATAAAACCTGGCTTCAGGAACTCCGATGGCTGGATCGAAGCAAACCCGAGGCTATACCACCGCACGGCCCCCTTTCCAAAGTCCTGCCCGAAAAACGGCAGCAGGGCCAGAGCAACAAAAGCGACAAAAAACCCAAGTACGGCAAGACGGCGCACGAGAACGGGTGCCATCATTGACGTGATCAACATAACAACGAGAGCAAGACTGCCAAAAACGGCCTGTCGCTGCACATAGTGAAACGGCTCAAAGCCATTTTTGGCAGCCAATGGCGGTGACGCGGCAAGTCCCAACAAAAGGCCGATCGCAAACAGAATAAGAATGCAGGACATCGACCACTTATCGATTGTCCGCCACCATTTGGGGAGGATCGGCTCGCCATCGCGAACCGGAACTGCGCCATAGACCATTTCCGTCATGGGTGCCTGCCTTGAGGTTTTTACACTGCCGATGCGCCCCTTTTCGGGGTCTACACCGAACATCCTAGCGCTATTTCACCACAATAGCCAGCCTGAACGCTTGCAAAACGGGCAGTTTCGCGGCACGAGCCGCAATATGCAGGTTGATATTGCGATTATTGGCGCAGGCGCCGCCGGAATGATGTGTGCAGCGCATGCCAAAGGGCGTGTTTTGCTTGTAGACCACGCTCGTGCACCGGGTGAAAAAATACGGATATCCGGTGGTGGGCGGTGTAACTTTACCAATACAGAATGCGGGCCCCATGCCTTTTTATCCCGCAACTCTCATTTCGCCAAATCTGCGCTCGCACGCTACACTCAGTGGGATTTCATCGAACTGGTGGACCGCCACAGCATCGCATGGCATGAGAAAACGCTCGGGCAGCTTTTCTGTGACACCTCGGCCAAGGAAATTATCGCCATGCTGCGGCAGCTCATGCAGAAAAATGGTGTTGATCTCCACTTGCAAACACGCGCTTTTGGTTTTGAAAAGCAATTGGACGGTTTCAGCTTTTCGATTGAAAACAATGAAAAGCAGCAGGCCGTCACCGCCAAACAACTGGTTATTGCAACCGGCGGGAAGTCGATTCCGAAAATGGGTGCGACCGGCCTAGCCTATGACATTGCGCAAAAGTTTGAGCTGCCTGTCACAGAAATCCGTCCCGCCCTTGTGCCCTTCACCTTTGAAAACGGTCGCTTTGCGCCACTTTCCGGTGTTGCGGCACCCTCTCGCATCACGGCCAGCGATACCGTTTTTGAAGAGGCGCTCCTGTTTACCCATCGCGGACTTTCCGGGCCCGCAGTTCTGCAAGCTTCTTCTTACTGGCGTGAAGGATGTGACATTCGCATAGATTTGATGCCTGGAGAGGATGTTTTTGCGCGCCTCAAGGAGAGCCGCAAAACCGCCGGACGACGCAACCTGACCACTATTCTTGCAGAATTTCTGCCCGCACGATTGGTCGACCACCTTGCCAGCCCGTGCGGCTGGTCCGGCAATCTTGCGGATCAATCGGATCAGCGGCTTGGAGAGATCGCAACGCAGTTGAAAGAATGGCGTTTGCAACCTTCTGGAACAGAAGGCTACCGTACCGCTGAGGTCACTTTGGGCGGCATTGAGACAGATGCGCTCTCTGCCAAAACAATGGAAGCAAAGAACGTCCCGGGGCTTTATTTCATTGGAGAGGCTGTCGATGTAACAGGCTGGCTTGGCGGGTATAATTTTCAATGGGCCTGGTCTTCGGCCATGGCCGCCGCGCGCGCGCTGTCGTAACCATACAGCGCGGGGACACCTACAGGTACTTTTGTACCTCCGCGACGAAATCATCACCCCGTTTTTCAAAGTTGTCATACTGATCAAAGCTGGCCGCCGCAGGCGCTAGCAACACCACGTCTCCGGGCTGCGCATCGCTGGTAGCTTTTGCAACCGCCACCTGCATTGTTGTACAGATCTCGGCCTCCACCGATAACTGCATCGCAAATGCTGCCGCTTCGCGCCCGATTACATAGGCTTTGGCAACCGTTGCGCTGGCACTTTGCAAGGCATCCATGCCGCCTTCCTTGGCAAGCCCTCCACAAATCCACCGGATGGACTTAAACGCGCCAAGCGCCTTGGCCGCCGCGTCCACATTCGTTGCTTTGCTGTCGTTTACAAAACGGACACCGTCTTTTTCCGCCACAACCTGGCTGCGATGCGGCAGGCCTGGAAAACTGTGAAACGCGGCTTCGATCACCTTCGGGGCCAAGCCAAGTGCACGACACGCCGCATAGGCCGCGCAGGCGTTTTGATGATTGTGCACTCCCGGCAAACGCGCGACCTGCCGCAGATCGATGGAGGCGCTTTGTTTACCCTTTCGGTATTCAGACAAGAACCCCTTGCGCGCAAAGACCTGCCACCCCGGCCCGGAAAGCTTGGTCGCCACGGACACGCGGATCACCCTGTCATCAGACCGCCCTTCGGAAAGCTGGCCGGCCAGATAACGCCCTTCGGCTTCATCCACACCAATCACGGCACGGTCCGGCCCACCTTCAGAAAACAATCTGCGTTTGGCCGCGAAATACCCCCCCATGCCGGCGTGGCGATCCAGATGGTCTTCGGACAGATTGGTGAAAACCGCCACGTCCGGCGTCAGACTGCGCGCGAGGTCGGTCTGGTAACTTGAAAGTTCGAGAACGACCACCTCACCATCGATCGGTGGGTCGATATCGAGCACACCACGACCGATGTTTCCCGCCAAGGTCGCCGGGCGCTGGACCTGTTCCAGAATGTGATGGATCAAGGCGGCGGTTGTGGATTTTCCGTTGGATCCCGTCACTGCTACCACGCGTGGCACCAAGTCGAAATTGTTCCAGGCGTCGGTTGCGAAGGACTGAAAGAACAAACCGATGTCATTGTCGACGGGCACGCCAGTTTCCAACGCCAAAGCAACGACCGCGTTCGGTGCGGGATAAAGATGCGGAATACCTGGGCTGACCACCAGTCTGGCAACGGCCTCGAAATCCTCGACCGAGGTGAACGCACGGCAGGTGAAACCCTCTTCTTCGATCAGGCTGCGCGCGGCGGGGTTATCGTCCCAGCAGATGACCTGCGCCCCACCAGCTTGGAGCGCACGCGCAGCACTGAGCCCTGAACGACCTAACCCCAGAACGGCAATGGTTTGTCCTTGCACACCTCTGACCGGAATCATGCGACGTTCTCCTTTGGTGATCGTCGCGCGAGAGTGCCGTGCGGGCGGAGCCGTGACAAGACGAATTGATGAAGTTCAGCGCGCTTAATGGCGTGCCCGAGTTGCCGCGTTAGCGCACCTTGAGCGTGGCCAAGCCAATCATGGCAAGAATAAGCGAGATGATCCAGAAACGGATCACGATTGTACTCTCAGCCCAGCCCTTTTTTTCATAGTGGTGATGGATCGGCGCCATCAGAAAAACCCGTTTGCCTGTGCTTTTGAAATACGCGACCTGAATGATGACAGACAACGCCTCGACCACGAACAGGCCACCGACGATGGCCAGCACGATTTCGTGCTTGGTGGACACTGCAATCGCGCCCAAAGCTCCGCCCAGTGCCAGGCTGCCCGTGTCGCCCATAAACACCGCCGCCGGAGGAGCGTTGTACCACAAAAATCCAAGCCCGCCGCCGAAGAGGCCCGCTGTGAAGATCAGGATTTCACCGGTCCCGGGCACGTAGTGTACGTCAAGATATTCAGTAAAATCCACGCGGCCCACGGCATAGGCGATGACGCCCAGAGTACCCGCCGCGATCATCACGGGCATGATCGCCAGACCGTCCAGACCATCGGTCAGATTGACGGCATTTGCCGCGCCGACGATAACGATGACGCTAAAAGGCACAAACAAGTATCCCAGATTGACCAAGGTATCCTTGAAAACCGGTAGTGCCAGCCGATTCTGCAGCGCTTCAGGGTGGTACTGCGCCGCCCAGACAGCTGCAATTGCGGCAATCACAAAGCCGAGCAAGAGCCGAATGCGACCAGGTACACCCGCTGTCGTTTGCTTTGACACTTTCGCGTAGTCATCCATAAAACCAATGGCCGCAAACGACATTGTCACAAAAAGGATGATCCAGATGAACCCGTTGTCCAGCCGCGCCCAAAGCAGCGTCGAGGTCAGCAAAGCACCGACAATCAGCAAACCGCCCATGGTTGGTGTGCCCTGTTTGACAAAATGCCCCTCAGGTCCGTCATCTCGGATCGGCTGGCCCTTGCCCTGCTTGCGCCGCAGCACGTTGATGAGCGGCTGGCCAAACAGAAAACCGAAAACGAGCGCCGTCAGAAAAGCCCCGCCCGCGCGGAATGTGATGTAGCGAAAGAGATTGAAAAAATCCCCCCCATCGGACAAGAGCGTCAACCAGTAAAGCATATGCGATCCTATTCCTCGTCCAGCGGGGCATGTCCCATTTTGCGTATGGCGTCAACGACACGCGCGAGTTTCATGCTGAGCGAGCCCTTGGCAAGCACCACGTCACCGCTGTCGATATGCGTCTTGATCCGTGCGGCGGCAGCATCCGCATCCACAAACCACTCACCCATTTGAGCAGATGGCAAGGCTTTGTGCAGAGACTGCATGAGCGGGCCGATACAATGGATCACATCGATTTCCTTCAAGCACGGTAGTTGCGTCAACGCCACGTGCAGTTTTTCTTCGTCTCGGCCCAGTTCCTTCATATCGCCCAGATAGGCGATCCGACGCCCTTTGGAGACCCGGCCGATTTCATTGGTGACCTTCAAGGCTGAAAGCACCTCCAATGCGGCCGCCATCGACGTGGGATTTGCATTGTAGCTATCGTCGATCAAATCGATAGACAGCCGTCGATCCACCGGATCAAGGAAAATCCGTTCGCGTTGTCCACGACCTTTGTAGGGTGTCCAGCGTCCAAGAGCGCTCAGCGCCAGCGCTACATCCGTGCGCAAGGCCGTCATCACCGCAATAGCACCAAGCGCATTCACAGCGAAATGACGTCCGGGCGAGGCCACTTTGTAAAGGATCGGTGTCTCTCCCATCTCGGCCTGCACGACTGTGACCTCATCTTGTATATCGATCTTATATATTTTAAAATCATGCCCTTGCTCACCAAAGCTAATGTCACGTAGTTTACAATCCAAAGCCTTGGCCATCAAAATTGCAGAAGTTTCGACATCGGCATTCAAGACTGCAATGCCACCAGGCACCACACCTTCAAAAATCGAGGCCTTCTCGACTGCGATCCCTGTAATGTCATCGAAAGCTTCAAGATGTGCGGCGACCACCGTCGTCACTAATGCCACATGGGGTGCTGCCATTTTTGCAAGGGGTGCAATTTCGCCGGGATGGTTCATGCCGATTTCGATGACGGCAAATTCTGTGTCGCGCGGCATCCGTGCCAGTGTCAGCGGAACACCCCAGTGGTTGTTGTAGCTCGCCACAGACCCATGCGCCCGCCCCTGTTCGGACAACATGGCAAGCAGCATCTCTTTAGTCGACGTTTTGCCGACGCTTCCGGTCACGGCGACCACTTTGCCCTGCATGCGTTGACGGCCCGCCCGGCCCAGATCCTCGAGACCACGCAAGACATCCTCAACGATCAACAAAGGCGCATTTTCGTCCAAACCCTCGGGAACGTGGCTGACTAATGCTGCTGCCGCACCTTTTTCGAGGGCTTGCGCCACGAAATCATGCCCGTCTCGCACATCTTTCAAAGCCACAAAAAGATCACCCGGCTCCAACGTCCGCGTGTCTATGGACACACCAGAGACCGACCATGCATGCGTAACACGCCCGCCAGTTGCCTCTGCCGCTTCGGCTGCTGTCCAAAGAGTCACGCTAGCCTCCCATCCAAAGCGGACACTGCGACACTTGCCTGTTCTATATCGTCAAAGGGCAAAACATAATCGCCAATGACCTGACCGGTTTCATGGCCCTTGCCTGCGATCAACAGAGCGTCCCCCGGTCCCAGCGCATCAATGCCGCGCAGGATCGCCTCTGCTCGATCGCCGACTTCCATCGCATCCGGCGCCCCCAGCAAAACCGCCGCACGAATGGCCGCCGGATCTTCGGAACGCGGGTTGTCATCAGTGACAATCACGAGATCTGCGTGTTCTGCCGCCGCTCGTCCCATCAGCGGGCGCTTGGTGGCATCGCGATCTCCACCGGCGCCGATGATCGCTACCAGACGCCCCAGAACATGCGGGCGCAGCGCCTTAAGCGCCGTTGCAACCGCATCAGGCGTGTGCGCATAATCCACAAACACGGTCGCCCCGTTTTCGCGCGTGGCAGCAAGCTGCATGCGTCCCCGCACCGTCGTGAGTTGATCGAGGCAGGCAAAAACGTCTTCCGGCACGGCACCACAGGCGATGACAAGTGTTGCCGCCAACATGATGTTTTCCGCCTGGAAATCCCCAATCAGACGCAGGCGACTGACGTATTGGTTGCCAGCATGTTTGAAAAAAACTGTCTGACCCGTCGCATCAATCTGGATGTTGCCCGCATGAACATCGCCCGTGTCCCGCCCGACTGAAAGCGTAGAACACCCGCGTGCCTTGGCGATCGCCAGCATATCAACGCCCCGCTGGGTGTCGATGTTGATAACAGCGATACCATCTTCGGTCAGCACTCGCGCAAAAAGCCCGGCTTTGGCGTCAAAATAATCCTCAAAGCTCGGATGGTAATCCAGGTGGTCCTGCGTGATGTTGGTAAACCCGGCCGCTGCAAGCGTTACCCCGTCCAACCGGCGCTGATCCAGCCCGTGGCTGGACGCTTCCATCGCGGCGTGAGTCACCCCATGTAATGCCGCCTGCGCCAATGCGCGGTGCAGCGTTATCGGCTCCGGTGTGGTGTGCGCCAAGGGTGCGCTCCAGGCGCCTTCGATCCCTGTCGTGCCAAGATTGATCGCCTGATACTCCAACAAGGTCCATATCTGCCGCACAAATGTGGCAACAGACGTTTTGCCATTGGTGCCCGTTATGGCGACCATGGTGTTGGGTTGTGGGCCAAACCAAAGTGCAGCCGTCCGGGCCAACGCCTCTCGTGGCGCTTCGGAAACAATCAGCGCTACATCACTGGTTTCCAGCACGTCAGCGGCTATCCGGGCCCCTTCGCCGTCGGTCAGGATCGCGACAGCCCCCATACCCAACGCAGTGGCGATGTACTCAGCACCATGCACCCTGACGCCAGGCATTGCCGCGAAAAGGAAGCCTTTCCGTACGTCCCGACTGTCAACGGCCAAGCCAAGCACCTCGGCCTGTCTCCCGCCGCGCGCGGTAAGCCCAAGTTGGGAAAGTGATTTTCTCTGTGCGCCCATCTACCCTGCCTTTGCGGCTTAGTTGCTGCTGAGCTTTATATCGTGCGTTTCCACGGGTTCAACGGTTGGTCGCAAACCAAGCAAAGGTGCGACGCGGCGGATCATCTCGGCAGCCACGGGGACCGCAGTCCAACCTGCCGTCCGGCGCGGCTTGTCCCCTGTGGTCTCGACGGGTTCATCAAGCGTCACGATCAACACGTATTTCGGATCATCCGCTGGAAAGATCGAGGCAAATGTCGCGATGACCTTGTCATCGTAGTAGCCCCCCTGCGGACGCGGCTTGTCTGCGGTCCCGGTCTTACCTGCCACAGCATAGCCCTTGACCTCACCAAAACTCGCCGTGCCCTCTGTGACGACCTTGCGTAACATTTTGCGCGCTGCAGCGGATGCATATTCGCTAAAGACCCGCGGCCCTTTTTCCGCGTCGGTGCGTTTCAAAACAGTCGGCTGAACCTTGTGGCCCCCATTTGCAATCGCGGCATAACCCGCAGCCAGATGCATGGGCGACGTAGACAACCCGTGCCCGTAAGAAATAGTCATGGTGCTCAGCTCAGACCAGTTTGGCGGTAATAGCGGACGTCCGGTTGCTGCTTCGACGATTTCAAAGCCCGTCGTCTCCAACATCCCCAATTCACCAAGAAATTCTTTTTGTCGATCTACTCCAATAGCTTGCGCCATGCGCGCGGTCCCAATATTGGAGCTTTTGACGATAACTTTAGTGACGGACATCTCATCACCATAATTGCGGAAATCCCGAATGCGGTGCTTGCCCCAGCGGAGCGGACCTTTGGTGTCTATCACCGTCTCAGGATTAACCAAGCCCAGATCCATCGCCTGCGCGACTGTGAAGATCTTGAACGTCGAGCCTAACTCATACACGCCTTGCACTGAACGGTTGAACAGCGGGCTGTCTGAGGCATCACCAGACACGGCCGGGCGCGGGCGTTTGTTTGGGTCAAATGTGGGCAACGAGACAACACTGATAACCTCACCAGTGTGCGCATCCATCAGGATCGACGTCGCGCCTTTGGCGTTCATTAGCTTCATGCCACCCAAGAGAACCCGCTCTGACGCCGCCTGAATCGTCAGATCAAGCGAGAGTTGAAGCGGTTTTGCGCCATTTGCCGGATCGCGCAGGTAATCATCGAAATACTTTTCAACGCCAGCGACCCCGATGACTTCTGCGGCTGTGACGCCTTCTTTGCCAAAACTCGCGCCGCCCAAAACATGGGCCGCAAGCCGTCCATTGGGATAAAGCCGCATGTCACGCGCTGCAAAAAGCAGACCAGGATCACCGATTTCATGAACTGCCTGCATTTGCTCTGGGCTAATTTTCCGCTTTATCCACAGAAACTTGCGCTTTCCAGTGAAGTCTTCTAGCAAATCCTGTGCCTCCAGATCAGGAAAGACCTTTGCCAATTCCTGAGCTGCATGCACCGGATCAACCATATGCGGCGGCTGCGCGTACAGCGCGTGAGTTTCAAAATTCGTGGCCAACAGATTGCCATGCCGATCCACAATATCAGCACGAGCCGCATGGATCTGCGCACCCGGTGCATCGACACGCGGTTCCATTGGTTCCGCAGAAGCGAGCATCCCCATCCGCAAACCGACCACACTGAACGCAACAACAAAGAAGATGCCGAGCACCAACAATCGCCCTTCTGCCCGCTGCCGCGCCTGATCCCGCATTTGTTCATGGCGGATGCGGATATTCTCACGCTCGATATTATCCGGGTTTTCGCCCTTTTGGCGTGCATCGAGCACGCGCGCGAGAGGACGCAGGGGTGTACGGATCATTGGCTGGCCCCTTGCGCGCGCGCATCAACATTCGCGATCTCCACCACATCATCAAAGCCGAGAACCGGATCAGGAGGATAGGCCACTTGGTCTACATGGCCGAATTGTTCAGGGCGTAATGGTAAAAGGCCAAGACGGTCGAAATTGATCGAGGCCAGATCCCGCAAGCGGTCCGGGCGGTTGAGATAGGCCCATTCCGCATTCAACATCGACAGCCTTTCATGCGCTGCCCGAATGTCGCGCCGCAATTCCCGCGTTTCCGCCAAGGCACCTTGGGTGGCGTAGTTTTCGCGATAGGCCCAGAACGCCAATCCAATGACGCTCAAAGTGGTCAAAATACAAAGAAACGTGCGCATTTAGGTCCCCAGTTCTATCATTGGCATGCCGAGCGATTTGGCATCGATCTCTCCTGCCGGTGCATCCGTACGCACCGCGACACGCAGTTTTGCCGATCGGGATCGTGGATTCGCGTCGCGCTCATCTGCATCTGCCGAGATGGCTTTGCGCGTGGGCAGTGTGAAAACGGGCGTAGGTTGCTCTGTCTGCGGCGCAAAGCGATTGGCGTTACCACCTGCCCCCGCGCGCGCTGTAAAAAAGCGTTTCACCATGCGATCTTCGATGGAATGAAACGTCACGACCGCCAGCTTGCCGCCTGGCTTCAGCACCTGCTCTGCTGCCATAAGCCCCTGGTAAAGCTCTCTATATTCGTCATTTATGGCGATGCGAAGCGCCTGAAATGTACGTGTTGCCGGATGTGATTGACCCTGTTTTGCACGCGGCAAACATCCTTCGACAATCTGCGCCAATGCAAGCGTCGTCTCGATTGGCGCGATGTCACGGGCAGCAACAATGGCCCGGGCAATACGTCTGCTGGCGCGCTCCTCGCCATAATGAAATAGCACGTCAGCGAGGGTCTCAGCAGAGGCGGTGTTCACCAGATCCGCCGCCGATATGCCCTGCTGACTCATCCGCATGTCCAGCGGCCCCTCTTTCATGAAGGAGAAACCGCGCGCAGCTTGGTCCAGCTGCATTGACGACACGCCAAGATCCAAAACGACGCCGTCAACCTGAACCGCATACCCCGCCATGCCGGAGAACACGCCCCGTTGCAGCACCAATTGCGCATTGTACGCATCGACCCAATCCGCCGCCAACTCGAAGGCAAGCGGATCACGGTCAATAGCAATCACTTTTGCAGCGCCCGCCTCCAGCAATCCGCGCGTATACCCGCCCGCACCAAAAGTGCCGTCAATCCAGGTGCCCTCAACCGGGGCAACCGCGCGCAGAATAGAAGGTAACAGAACTGGAACATGGGGCGCAGAGGGGTCGACAGGAGCGGTAGCGGACATCTAGTGTACCTCCCGCACGCCATCCAGATAGACCATTTCATCGAAATCGTCTGGTTGTTCATCGAGCCAGGCTTTTGCCTTGATCGCCTCTTTTGCGTCGTAGATCTCTGGTTTCCAGATCTGGAACGTATCACCGGTCGCAAAAAAGAAGGCTTCTTTGTCGAGCCCGATTTTGTTTCGCAGCTTTGCGGGTAAAACCAGTCGCCCTGTGTCGTCTATTGATGTCGGAAAGGACTGCCCATGGAAAAGGCGCTGCAGCATTTTGCGCTCCATAGAGCCGCGTGGCAGGGCATCAATCTTTTCATCGACTTCATCGATGGCCTCGACAGTGTAGCATTCAAGATGGCTACGACGTTCGTCACCATAGACAATGACCAGTTCGGGCGCATCTCCGGAGGTCCAGTTGGGATCAGCCGCTTCAATCACACGCCGAAAAGAGGCCGGAATTGATACCCGCCCCTTTGTGTCGACCTTGTGATGGCTTTCGCCTCTGAATCTGCGGCCCACTGACCTACCCCAATCTAAAGCGATACTTTAAGAAAGACGCTTATCCCCCTGGTAAAAATGGAAACGGCGGGTTGATCTGCTGCCACTGATCAACCCGCCGCCCTCGTCCCGCGTTGCGGGTAAGTCCAGCTGCGCGCGCCACCTGGGGGGATGTCTGCTCGCTCGCGCGCCGGATCTCTTGTTTGATGAAAGCGAGGTGCCTGTATGAACCTGCTTCAATTTTTGTTCGCTTGGGGTCGTTTGTCGCCCCGATCTCGATTTCATCTGATGTAATAGGGATAACGTGGGATAAGATGGTCTGGCAAGGGAAAAATTGCTACGTTTTGGTTAACTCATGCGTTTAGCTGTTAACAAAAACACGCATTTCGCGAACAGTACGTAAGGCCCTTAGCACAAATAGTAATGCAGGAAGTCAGAATCGCAATATGTAGTGATATTGATGGCTGTTTTGAACTTCCCAAAAAACCTACTCTTTTTCGGAGAAAATGAGTTTTGGTACTGGAATCCACATTTAATTGACCAGATACGCACTGAAATTTTCAATGCTTTACAATTTTCAGAGCAAATACCACGAATCTATCGGCCGAAACCCATAAAATCCCGTAACGCCCATCATTTCCCTTTTGCGCGGGGTTTATGTCACGGATTTACGCCATACCGCCCTTGATCAGACCTTCGGCAATGCGCGCATAAGCCTGCGCCATTAGACTATCACCCGCAGCAATAGGTGTACCGCCATCCCCCGCCAAACGTGTGTCGAGATCAATAGGCAAGGCACCCAGCAGCGGCACGCCCAGGCGTTCGGCTTCCTTTGCGACGCCACCCTGCCCAAATATCTGATGTTCTGATCCGCAGTCGGGACAGACAAACATCGACATATTTTCGATCAAACCCAGCACGGGCGTCTTCAGCGTGGAAAACATGTCCAATGCTTTACGCGCATCAATAAGTGCGACGTCCTGCGGCGTGGAAACCACGATCGCGCCTGTCAGTTCTGACTTTGTACATAATGTCAGTTGCACATCGCCTGTGCCCGGCGGCAGATCCACGAGCAAAACATCAAGCTCCCCCCACTCCACCTGGCCCAGCATTTGTTGCAATGCCCCCATCAGCATCGGCCCGCGCCAGACGACCGCTTTACCGTCCTCGAGCATGAAGCCGATGGACATCAACGTGACCCCATGGGCCTGCAAGGGAATAATCGTCTTGCCGTCAGGGCTGGCGGGCCGCTTGTTCACGCCCATCATGCGCGGCTGACTTGGACCGTATATATCAGCATCTAACAGACCTACCTTGCGTCCAGCACGTACAAGCGCCACCGCGAGATTGGAAGAAACAGTTGATTTTCCGACGCCGCCCTTGCCCGACCCGATTGCAAGTATGCGCTGAACGCCTGTTGGCCGCGTTGGCCCGTCTTGTGGTTTTGGATGTCCACCGATTTTAAGGCTTGGCGGCGCTGGTTTCTTTTCTGCAGGTCCATGCGCGGTCAATGCGACTGAGACAGAAGTAACCCCCGGCAGCTCAGTCACTACTTTTTCAGCCGCATCACGGAGCGGTGCCATTTGATGCGCAACTTCAGGGCTCGGCGCTTCAATGACAAAGCGCACCACACCCGCGTCAACTGTAAGCGCCCGAATCAAATCATGGGCCAGAAGGCTGCGACCGTCTGGTAGCGCTACCCGCTCCAACGCGGCTTCGATTTCACCCTTCGTCACAGACATGCTCATTTACTCCTCAAGTGTGCTGCTCAAAATGGCAACTAGTATGGTGACGACCCTTCGGCCGGCATTATTGCTTAAATTTTGGGCACTAGACACATATTTCTGCCCTTTGGCCCATGCGATTGCTGCATAGCAGCATTGCCTTCCTGGGTGTTGTGCAGATGCAGCATTTCACTAAATATAAGAACACAAGCCACAAACCATGAGGCAAGTAACGATGGCATACAACGCACAAACTCAGTCGTACAGCGTAAGCGAACGTATCTTGGATACATTTGGACATACGCTTGAGCGCGCAGCAGCCAGGATGGCGCATTACCGTGTTTACAGAGAGTCTCTGCATGAGCTGAGATCTCTGCGCAGTCGAGACCTAGAAGACCTTGGTCTTGATCGCTTCTATTTAAAGGACATTGCGAAACAAGCTGCAGATCGCACAATTTCGCTGTAACAACAAGACGTTCGGGCGCCTACTCCTCCCTTAAGGCGTCCGCATGTTGGCGGCGACATCTATCCTCCTCCCGGATGTCGCCGCTTCCAGACAACAGCATGTGACATGTCGCATGCACCGCTCGGAGAAAATTTCGGTCGGTTCAGAGATCAGGCGCTCCTTTCCTCCTCCCTAGGGGTGTCTGTGAAGCAGGCGGTGACATCCATCCTCCTCCCGGGTGTCACCGTCCTTTTCCCTTCACCAGTATTTTAAAGACAGCACGCGCGATCCGCTGGATCATCGCGGCATAATATACAGCCTTGCGCTGTTATGTATGCTTAACCGGTGCGGTAGTCGCTGTTTAAAAGGGCACGTCGTCCGAAGCAGTCACAAATTTCGCGACGACTTTTTTGATGCCAGCTTTCTCAAAAGCGATCTCCAGCTTGTCACCTTCGATGCCCTGAATGGAACCGTAGCCAAATTTCTGGTGGAAAACGCGTTCCCCCACGACGAAACTTGAGACCGCCGCCACATCAATCACTGTGTTACGCGTTTCGCGCGGCTGGCTGATCGACCGCTCCTGGCTACGGGCCTGAAGCCGCCGCCATCCTGGTGAATTATAGACATTCGCCTCAGCCGCCTGTTCGTGCAGCGTACTGCGCGGCGCGGCTGCACCATATCCGCCCCCATAAAGGCCAGGCGGTGTCAGCACTTCTACATGCGCATCCGGCAATTCATCGATAAAACGTGAAGGCAGGGCGTTTTGCCATTGACCAAAGACGCGGCGATTGGCCACGAAAGAAATCGTGCAGACCTCTTCAGCACGGGTAATTCCGACATAGGCAAGACGGCGTTCTTCTTCGAGCCCTTTGACGCCGCTTTCATCCATCGAACGCTGCGATGGGAACAATCCATCTTCCCACCCCGGCAAAAACACCATCGGAAATTCAAGTCCCTTGGCTGCGTGGAGCGTCATGATAGAGACCTTTTCACCCCCATCATCCGCTTCATTGTCCATGATTAGGCTAACGTGTTCGAGAAAGCCCTGAAGGTTGTCGAAGTTTTCCAGCGCCTTGATGAGTTCTTTAAGGTTTTCCAGCCGACCTGGCGCTTCGGGCGTTTTGTCGTTCTGCCAATGCGCAGTGTAGCCGCTGTCGTCGAGGATGATCTCTGCCAGTTCCATATGGGTGATTTGCGATGTATTAGCGCTGCCATCAACAACCGCATCCGCATCTACCGGCACACGGGCGCGCATCAATCCGCCCCAGCGATCGAGCCCGTCGACCAGCCGCCCAAGCGCAGCCCCGCCCTTGCCGCCAATCGCTTTGCCCTCAACGCAGAGCCGCGCGCCCTCAAGGAGGCTGAGCCCATTGTCCCGCGCCATGCGTTGTATCGTCTGCCGCGCCTTGTCCCCCAAACCACGTTTCGGTGTGTTCACAATCCGCTCGAAAGCCAGATCATCGTCCGGACTGACGACGACGCGAAAATACGCCATGGCGTCGCGGATCTCCATCCGTTCATAAAAACGCGGCCCCCCGATCACGCGGTAGGGCAATCCGATGGTCAGGAAACGGTCTTCAAAAGCGCGCATCTGATGGGAGGCGCGGACAAGGATCGCCATGCGGTCCAGCCCACAAGGCGCCATACCCCGCGTGCCTCTTTGCGCGGCCTCGATTTCTTCTCCGATCCAACGCGCCTCTTCTTCCCCGTCCCAATGGCCGATAAGGCGTACCTTTTCGCCTTCTTTCAAATCGGTAAAAAGGGTCTTGCCCAAGCGCCCCTGATTGCCTTCAATTACGCTGGATGCGGCGGCCAGAATATGCGGGGTCGAGCGGTAATTCTGCTCAAGACGCACCACATGGGCCCCGGGAAAATCCTTTTCAAACCGTAGGATATTGCCCACTTCTGCACCGCGCCAACCATAGATGGACTGGTCATCGTCTCCGACACAGCAGATGTTTTTATGCCCCCCCGCCAGCAGGCGCAGCCAGAGGTATTGTGCGACGTTGGTATCCTGGTATTCGTCCACGAGAATATAGGCAAACCAGCGTTGATACTGCTGCAGGATGTCCTCATGGGTCTGAAAAATCGTCACCATATGTAGCAACAAATCGCCAAAATCGCAGGCGTTCAGTTCTTTCAGTCGGGTCTGATACTGCGCATAAAGCGCCACGCCTTTGTGATTGTAGACACCTGCGTCTGAAGCTGGCACCTTTTCGGGCGTCAACGCGCGGTTTTTCCATCCATCAATGATGCTGAGCAATTGGCGCGCGGGCCAGCGTTTGTCGTCGATCCCTTCAGCCACCACCAGCTGTTTGAGCAGGCGCAATTGGTCGTCGGTATCCAGAATGGTGAAATTAGACTTCAACCCAATCAGTTCTGCATGACGGCGCAGGAGTTTTACGCAGATTGCATGAAACGTGCCCAACCACGGCATGCCTTCTGCCGGTTGGCCCAACATGTGCCCCACACGATTCTTCATTTCGCGCGCCGCCTTGTTGGTAAAGGTCACGGCCAGAATTTCATTGGGTCGCGCCCGCCCAGTTTGCAACAAATGCACGATGCGCGCCGTAAGCGCCCGCGTTTTCCCGGTGCCTGCCCCTGCAAGCATCAAGACAGGGCCATCAAGCCGTTCAACCGCCTCTCGCTGTGCCGGATTCAAACCGTCCAGATAGGGTTGCGGGCGTGCCGCCATTGCGCGCGCCGACAAAGACGCGCCATCAAAGGCATCCATTTCATCAAAACTGCTCATCTGTACAACCTACCCGTGGCTTGGCCGAAGATAAAGAGACGTTCGCCCTCTGTTCTTTCACTTTTCTACGCTGGACAATGCCCTGAACTGTCACGCAAATAAGAGGGTGAGCTTGCACAACACATATCCCGCGATTTCCGACCTGAAACACCGCGCGCACCGACGCATACCAAAATTTGTGTGGGAATACCTCGATTCGGCTACAGGGACTGAAGCGACACAGGCGCGCAACCGCACCCGTCTGGACCAAATCGGGCTAATGCCATCGATCCTGCATGGCGAATTCATTCCAGATCTGTCGACACACTTCCTGGGCGCCAAACGCCCGCTGCCTTTCGGTATTGCCCCGGTGGGTATGTCCGGCCTGATGTGGCCAAACGCAGAAGCCCATCTGGCGCGTGCCGCGAAACGCGCACAAATCCCTTACACTCTCTCCACAGTTGCAAGCCAGTCGCCCGAAGACGTAGCCCCCCACCTCGGCCCCGACGCCTGGTTTCAGATGTACCCACCACGGGACGAGACGATCCGGAGCGACATGCTGGCGCGCGCAAAATCCGCAGGGTTTTCAACCCTCGTGCTGACCGTCGATGTACCTGTTGCATCGCGGCGCGAACGGCAGACCCGCTCTGGCCTGACCCAGCCGCCACGGCTCACGCCGAAGTTGTTGGCACAGGTTGCACTCTGCCCAGCTTGGGGCTTTGGCATGGCGCGACGCGGGATGCCGCGTATGCGTGGGCTCGAAAAATACACCCCGAAAACGACAACGGCCCTCGCCTCGACCCAACATGCCGGCTACCTGCTTCGGACCTCGCCTGACTGGGATTACGTCTCTTGGTTGCGCGATCACTGGAAAGGCCCGCTGATTATTAAAGGCGTGTTGCGGGCCGAAGACGCAACCGCGTTGCAGGCACGCGGCGTCGATGCGCTCTGGGTGTCCAATCATGCAGGCCGCCAGTTCGATGCAGCCCCGGCCAGCATTGATGCTTTGCGCAAGATCCGAAGCGTGACAGAATTACCCTTGATTTTTGATAGCGGTATCGAGGGCGGATTGGATATTTTGCGCGCTTTTGCCTGCGGCGCGGATTTCGTCATGTTGGGTCGTGCATATCATTATGCACTTGCAGCACTAGGGCCTTCGGGGATTGATCATCTGGTCGATATTCTTACGCAAGATCTCACATCCAACATGGGGCAATTGGGCGCGAAAGATCTCGCCTCCTTACCTGCTCCTTTCGACCTTTCAGCGGGAATTTTGCCCTGAAAGGGCCAATTGATGCCCACACGGCAATCAAAACGCCTAAATTGCAAACATTCTGAAGATACCCATTTCTACGCGTTTACGGCAGTCGAAATACCTCCTAAACATAATGCACCTGCAGAAAGACCAAGGGGGCCACATGCCTGAATTCCGTAAGATCCTGATCGCCAACCGTGGTGAAATCGCAATTCGCATCATGCGTGCCGCCAACGAGATGGGCAAAAAAACGGTTGCGGTCTATGCGAGTGAGGACAAATTGGGGCTGCACCGGTTCAAGGCGGATGAAGCCTACCTGATCGGCGAAGAGCTTGGCCCGGTTGCGGCATATCTCTCCATTGACGAGATTATTCGCGTCGCGAAGGCTTCTGGCGCAGACGCAATCCATCCCGGATACGGGCTGCTTTCCGAGAACCCCGACTTTGTAGATGCCTGTGATCAGAACGGTATCACGTTTATCGGCCCCAAGGCAGAAACGATGCGGGCGCTTGGTGACAAGGCGTCAGCCCGACGTGTTGCCATGGAAGCGGGCGTGCCTGTCATCCCCGCGACAGAAGTTCTGGGTGATGACATTGCCGCGATCAAGAAGGAAGCCAAGGAAGTTGGGTACCCCTTGATGCTGAAAGCCTCTTGGGGTGGCGGCGGTCGTGGCATGCGGCCCATCGCGGCAGAAGACGAGCTTGAGGAAAAGGTGCGCGAAGGACGGCGGGAAGCGGAAGCCGCCTTTGGCAATGGTGAGGGGTATCTGGAAAAGATGATCCTGAAAGCCCGCCATGTCGAGGTTCAAATCCTCGGCGATAAACATGGGGAAATGTACCATCTGTTTGAACGGGACTGTTCGGTTCAAAGACGCAATCAAAAGGTCGTGGAACGTGCTCCTGCCCCGTACCTAACTGAAAAACAAAGAGAAGAAATTTGCAAATTAGGTTATAAGATTTGCAAACACGTGAACTACGAATGTGCGGGTACTGTCGAATTCCTGATGGATATGGATGACGGCAAATTCTATTTTATTGAAGTCAACCCAAGGGTTCAGGTTGAACACACCGTCACCGAAGAAGTGACTGGTATCGATATCGTCCAGGCTCAGATCCTGATCGCCGAAGGCAAGACCATTGCCGAAGCCACCGGCAAGCCCACCCAGAATGACGTCACGCTCAATGGGCACGCACTACAAACGCGGATCACAACTGAAGACCCGCAAAACAATTTCATCCCGGACTACGGCCGGATTACGGCCTTTCGCGAAGCCACTGGCATGGGCATTCGGCTTGATGGCGGAACTGCTTACTCGGGCGGCGTAATCACCCGATACTATGACAGCCTGCTCGTAAAAGTGACGGCGAAAGCTCAGACACCTGAGGCCGCAATTGCGCGTATGGACCGCGCGCTGCGCGAATTCCGCATCAGAGGCGTGTCGACAAACATTGCTTTCGTTGAAAACCTGCTCAAGCACCCAACGTTCCTCGACAACACTTATCACACCAAGTTTATCGATGAGACGCCCGATCTGTTCCAGTTTAAACGCAGACGCGACCGCGGGACAAAAGTACTGACCTACATAGCGGATATCACCGTAAACGGGCATCCTGAAACCAAGAGTCATGCCCGCCCACCCGCGCAGGTGAAAGACCCTCGCCCACCAGAATTGCGTGCCGAACCGATGATGGGCACGCGCAATCTTTTGGAACAGAAAGGTCCGCAAGCCGTCTCGGACTGGATGAAACAGCAAAGACAATTGCTGATTACAGATACAACGATGCGCGACGGTCACCAAAGCCTATTGGCCACGCGCATGCGATCGATCGACATGATCAAGGTAGCGCCTGCCTATTCTGCGAACCTCCCGCAACTCTTCTCGGTTGAATGTTGGGGAGGCGCGACCTTTGACGTGGCTTACCGTTTTTTGCAGGAATGCCCCTGGCAACGACTACGTGATTTACGCGCAGCCATGCCGAATGTGATGACGCAAATGTTGCTGCGCGCGTCCAATGGCGTTGGCTACACGAACTATCCTGACAACGTCGTGCAGGAATTCGTGCGCGTTGCGGCTGGAACCGGTGTCGATGTGTTCCGGGTTTTTGATAGCCTCAACTGGGTTGAAAACATGCGTGTTGCGATGGACGCCGTCATCGAAAGCGGCAAAGTTTGCGAAGGCACAATTTGCTACACAGGCGATATCAATGACCCGGACCGCGCAAAGTACAATCTGCAGTACTATGTAGACATGGGTAAAGAACTGCGGGACGCAGGCGCGCATGTTTTGGGCCTGAAAGACATGGCGGGCCTGTTAAAACCCGCAGCCGCCCGACAATTGGTACGCGCGTTGAAATCAGAAGTTGGCTTGCCGATCCATTTCCATACGCATGACACGGCAGGCGTTGCCTGCGCCACGATCCTTGCCGCGTCGGAAGCTGGGGTAGATGCTGTTGATTGCGCGATGGACGCGCTGTCTGGCAACACCTCTCAGGCGACACTTGGCTCTGTTGTGGAAGCACTAAGGCGCACCGATCGCGATACCGGCCTGGACATGGACGCCGTGCGCGAAATTTCCGATTATTGGGAAGATGTGCGCAGCCACTACGCGGCTTTCGAGACCGGGATGCAGGCCCCCTCCTCCGAGGTCTATCTGCACGAGATGCCCGGTGGTCAATTCACCAACCTAAAGGCACAGGCTGCGAGTCTCGGGCTTGATGACCGCTGGCACGAAGTTGCTCAGACCTATGCCGATGTGAACAAGATGTTCGGCGACATCGTCAAAGTGACACCCTCGTCAAAAGTCGTCGGCGATATGGCCTTGATGATGGTAAGCCAAGGCTTGACCCGCGCGGATGTGGAAGATCCCAAAACGGATGTTTCTTTTCCTGACAGTGTGGCGGACATGATGCGCGGTAATCTGGGCCAACCCCCCGGCGGATTTCCAGATGGTATCGTTCAGAAAGTTCTGAAAGATGAAAAGCCGAACCTGGAACGTCCGGGGAAACATCTGAAGCCGGTAGATCTTGAAGAAGTGCGGCGTGATGTGAGCACACAGATGGAAGGCAAACCATTAGATGACGAAGACCTCTGCGGCTATCTGATGTATCCCAAGGTGTTCCTCGACTACATGGGGCGTCATCGCACGTACGGCCCCGTGCGCGCACTACCGACGAAAACCTTCTTCTACGGTATGGAACCGGGCGAAGAGATTACGGCAGAAATTGACCCTGGCAAAACGCTGGAAATCCGTCTGCAGGCCGTGAGTGACACCAGCGAAGACGGCGAAGTCCGCGTATTTTTTGAGCTAAACGGCCAGCCCCGTGTGGTACGAGTGCCCGACCGTCTGGTCAAAGCCACAACTCAGCAGCGCCCCAAAGCCGAAGCGGGCAACGCCAAGCATATCGGTGCACCCATGCCTGGGGTCGTAGCCTCGGTCGCGGCAACTGCGGGCGCAAAAGTTGCGGCCGGCGATTTGCTTCTGACGATCGAAGCGATGAAAATGGAGACAGGGATCCACGCGGAAAAAGCCGCGACCGTCAAGGCGGTTCACGTGGGTCCGGGTGGGCAGATCGATGCCAAAGATCTGCTGGTGGAGTTCGAATAGCCACGCGGGAACAACCGGTTATGTACATTGCAGCTTTCACGATACTGGTGCCCGACTATGACGAAGGCATCTCTTTTTTCTGCGGCGTTCTTGGATTTGATCTGATTGAAGATATACCTCAGCATGGAAAGCGCTGGGTCCGTGTTCGCGCGCCGGGCGCACAAACCTCCCTCATCCTCGCCCGTCCGACCACGGCGGATCAGAAGGCTGCGCTGGGGTATCAGGCAGGAGGAAGAGTATGGCTCTTTCTGCACACCAACTGCTTTGTGCAAGACCATCAGAGACTAAAAGCAGCAGGCGTGCATTTTGAAGAGGAGCCGAGGCATGAACCCTACGGCACCGTCGCCGTTTTTCGCGACCCTTTCGGCAACAGATGGGACCTTCTTGAGCCCACCAAAGAAAAGGTGCTTTGAGTGTATATTTTTGCGACTGGGAACGCTTTTCCTCTTGCAGCCGCGCTCTTGCGCCGTTATTCCACGCCTCACCCAAGGATGCGGGCGTAGCTCAGGGGTAGAGCATAACCTTGCCAAGGTTAGGGTCGGGCGTTCGAATCGCCTCGCCCGCTCCAATGGGAACAGTCACTTACGTGATTGAAAGTATAACTTCAAAACCACATTTTCTAGCTTAGAATCGCACACGTAGTCTTTTGGCTAGTTCTGCGACTCGCTCGTTGACTCTTATGGTGGGTGGG
>JBGCDG010000033.1:0-7431 GCA_045105195.1 Roseobacter sp.
GCGGCCCGAACAACATGGGGATCACCGTGTACTGTCAGAAAATCCAGATCAAACTGCGCCAGACCCCGTACGGCTGCTTCGACAGTGGCGCCAATGTCAAAGAGTTTCATGTCGAGGAAAATGCGTTTGTCATGCTCTTGTTTAAGCTCGTTCGCGAGCGCCAGCCCCCCGCCGGTCAACATGCCAAGCCCGATCTTGTAGAACGACACGGAATCTCCGAGTTGAGATGCAAGTTCCAGACCCGCAACTGCATTGGGAACATCAAGTGCAACGATAAGGCGATCGTCCGACATGCGCGAACCTCCTGGATGTTTGCGCCGCTCTACGATGTTGATGACGCACTGTCCATTCGGAGATAAAAAAAACCCGGCTACTGACCTAATGACAGCTACCGGGCAGGAAGACATCTGGTCTTGAGACATGCGGAATGGGGCTTGCATCCTGGGGAAGGAGCTTAGCGCCACGACGTAGGTGCATGTCAGTGCAAAACCCTGTCGGTCCCGCTCAAATACAGGGACAACTTTTTTGAACAAATGGCAAAACAAGCCAACTCTTTATCGAGGATTACGGGTTAAGAGATTACTGTTTACTCAATCCTCTTGACCCTGAACATAAACGCTGCTGTCAGCGGGGTAACGGGGAAACCGGGTGCTCTATTCCCACAAAGTGTCTGATTTAGATCAATGAAAATTTAGGCAAAGCGTGCGAACGTCTTTCGCGGGATGCGTGTGCAACAGCTCTTGAAGCGTGCGATGACACATACCACATGCACTGCAAGGCCCATTGTGCTGTCGTGCCGCCAAGTCGGGCGCAGCAAAACACCGGGCGCTTATAAAAAAGGAGAAGACGATGGACTTAGCAAAGTTCACGGAGCGGTCGCGCGGCTTCATTCAAGCGGCGCAAACGATTGCGACGCGGGAAAGCCACCAAAGACTGGCGCCCACACATTTGCTCAAAGCACTTATGGATGATGATCAGGGACTGGCAAGTAACCTGATTTCGGCTTCAGGTGGTGTACCTGCACAGGTTGTGCAGGCGCTCGAGTTGTCTTTGAGCAAGATGCCTCAAGTCACCGGTGACGCCGCGCAGGTGTATATCGACACGAACACCACAAAAGTGCTGGCCGAAGCCGAAGCGTTGGCCAAGAAGGCGGGCGACAGTTTTGTTCCCGTCGAACGGATTCTGATGGCTCTGTGCATGGTCAAATCAGATGCAAAAGTCGCGCTTGATGCGGGCCAGGTCACGGCACAGGGACTGAATGGTGCCATAAACGATGTGCGCAAAGGACGTACAGCCGACACCGCCACAGCCGAAGAAGGGTATGATGCCCTGAAGAAATTTGCACTGGACCTGACAGAACGTGCCGAGGCGGGAAAGATCGATCCGATCATTGGGCGCGATGAGGAAATCCGTCGCACAATGCAGGTTTTGAGCCGACGCACGAAGAACAACCCGGTTTTAATCGGGGAGCCCGGTGTGGGTAAAACCGCGATCGCGGAAGGGCTGGCATTGCGGATCGTGAATGGCGACGTGCCGGAGTCTTTGCGCAATAAAAAGCTACTGTCGCTTGATATGGGTGCGTTGATCGCAGGCGCAAAGTATCGCGGCGAGTTTGAAGAGCGCCTTAAGGCGGTTCTGACAGAAGTGACCGAGGCCGCGGGTGAAGTGATCCTGTTCATTGACGAGATGCACACGCTTGTGGGTGCAGGAAAGAGTGATGGTGCGATGGATGCGGCGAACCTCATCAAACCGGCATTGGCGCGGGGTGAATTGCACTGCGTGGGTGCAACGACGCTGGATGAATATCGCAAGTACGTTGAAAAGGACGCCGCGTTGGCACGTCGGTTCCAACCTGTCATGGTTTTGGAACCAACGGTGGAGGATACGATTTCCATCCTGCGAGGCATAAAGGAGAAGTACGAGCTGCACCATGGTGTTCGCATTTCTGACAGTGCTCTCGTTTCCGCTGCGACCCTGAGCCATCGTTACATCACGGACCGCTTCCTGCCCGACAAGGCGATTGACCTTGTGGACGAAGCGGCGTCTCGCCTGCGGATGGAAGTCGACAGCAAACCTGAGGAGTTGGATGCCATCGACCGGCAGATCCTGCAGATGCAGATCGAGGCTGAGGCGCTGCGGCTGGAGGATGACGCGGCCAGCATGGATCGGCTCGAAACGCTGGAAAAAGAGCTTTCGGAACTGCAGGAACGGTCGGATGCGATGACCGCCAAGTGGCAGGCGGAGCGGGACAGGCTCGCCGGTGCGCGTGACATCAAGGAATTGCTCGATCAGGCGCGCGCGGAACTGGAGATCGCCAAGCGGGAAGGGAACCTCGCGAAAGCGGGGGAGCTGTCCTACGGCGTGATTCCCCAGCTTGAGAAGCAACTTGGCGACGCAGAAGGGCGCGAAGAAAGCGATCTGATGGTGGAAGAAGCCGTACGACCTGAGCAAATCGCCAGTGTGGTCGAGCGTTGGACCGGTATCCCTGCAGGTAAAATGCTTGAAGGAGAACGCGACAAGCTCTTGCGCATGGAAGACCAGTTGCACAACCGTGTGATCGGTCAGCAGACGGCGGTTCGGGCGCTTGCCAATGCGGTGCGTCGGGCACGTGCGGGACTGAATGACGAAAACCGTCCTTTGGGGTCGTTCCTGTTTTTGGGTCCAACGGGTGTCGGTAAGACCGAGTTGACGAAAGCCGTGGCTGAATTCCTGTTTGACGACGATAACGCGATGGTGCGCATCGATATGTCTGAATTCATGGAGAAACACGCGGTCGCGCGTCTGATCGGTGCGCCTCCAGGCTATGTTGGTTATGATGAGGGGGGTGTTTTGACCGAAGCTGTGCGGCGCAGGCCCTATCAGGTTGTGCTTTTTGACGAGGTTGAAAAAGCGCACCCGGATGTCTTCAACGTACTCTTGCAAGTGCTGGATGATGGTGTGTTGACGGACGGGCAAGGGCGCACGGTCGACTTCAAGCAGACGTTGATCATTCTGACGTCGAACCTTGGTGCGCAATCGCTAAGCCAGTTGCCCGACGGTGCGGATCCGAGTCCGGCTAAGCGGGATGTGATGGACGCGGTACGTGCCCATTTCCGACCCGAATTTCTGAACCGTCTTGACGAGACGATCATCTTTGACCGTCTGGGCCGTGAGGACATGGGCGGCATCGTCGAAATCCAGATGGCGCGACTGCTTAAACGGTTGGCTGGTCGCAAGATTGCGCTCGATCTCGATGATGGGGCGCGGCAATGGTTGGCGGATGAAGGGTACGACCCTGTGTTCGGCGCGCGCCCTTTGAAGCGGGTCATTCAAAGGGCATTGCAGGATCCTCTTGCGGAAATGCTGCTTGCTGGCGACATTAAGGATGGAGAAACTGTGCATGTCACGGCTAGCAGCGAAGGCCTGCTTATTGGGGACCGTGTTTCCGCGTCAAACCGGCCAAAGCCGGATGACGCGGTGGTACACTGACACGTGCTAAACAAAGCCCGGCGACACCAATCGCCGGGCCTTTCAGTTTGCCAAGACATATCAGCTTTGTGGTGGCAGGATCACAGCGTCGATCACGTGGATTACTCCGTTGGACGTCTCGATGTCCGCAGCCGTGACGGTAGCTTCATTGATCTTTACACCGTCGTCCAGGTCGATGGTGATTTCACTGCCCTGCACGGTTTCAGCGGTCATGTCGTCGCTGAGGTCCGTGGACATGACCTTGCCCGGTACAACGTGATAGGTCAGAATTTCGATCAGCTGCGCTTTGTTTTCTGGCAGCAGCAGCGTCTCGACTGTACCTTCTGGTAAAGCGGCAAAGGCTTCATCCGTCGGGGCAAAGACAGTAAATGGGCCATCGCCTTTGAGCGTGTCGACCAATTCGGCGGCGCTGACGGCGGCGACGAGTGTCTCAAACGTGCCTGCTGTGACAGCCGTGTCCACGATGTCTTTTTTGGCACTGGCAGTGCCTGCGACCAGCGCGGTGCCTGCAATGGCGGTTGCAGCAGTCAGGGCGAAAAGTGTCTTGCGAAACATGTGTATCTCCTTGAGGTGATAAGTTGTCGTTGACCTGCCATCGTCGGCATTGGGAGGGAAACGCGCCAATCGCAGCATCGGATCATCTAAAATTTGCTCGGAATGCGTTTGACCAAACGGATGCAAGTGCTAAGCCTGCAGCCCTTTTTCTTTCCATTCACAAAAACGTCAGAGACCGTGATCTGTGTGATTGACGAAAGCGCTGCCAAGTTGCAGAAAAGCCGTATGATAATGCCTCCCAAAATGGTCCTTTTCGATTGTGACGGTGTCCTTGTTGACAGCGAACCGCTGACAACCGCGCTGATGGTCGAGAATCTTGAAACTTTCGGTCTCAAGATGTCACATGCCGCGTTCGATGCCTTTGCTTTGGGGGGCACCATCTCTGGAGTTGCTGACCGGGCGCGTGACCTTGGTGCTAAATTGCCCGACAGCTGGGTCGACGATATCTACGAAGAGATGTTCGCCGTCCTTGGGCAGAAGGTGGAATTGATTGAAGGGGTCACAGGCGTTCTGGATCAATTGGACCGGGCTGGTATCGTTTATGCGGTGGGTTCGAATGGCCCACACAGGAAAATGGCTGTAACGCTCACGCGGACCGGGTTAATCGATCGGCTCCGGGGGCGGGTATATTCACGCGAAGATGTTGCGTCACCCAAGCCTGCGCCAGACGTCTATCTTAAGGCGGCGCAAGATGCAGGCATCGCACCAGAGCATTGTGTGGTCATCGAAGACAGCCCAAGTGGCGCGCGGGCCGGAAAAGCCGCCAATATGCACTGTTTTGGGTTCGCAGCGGACACGTCTGCAGACAGGTTGACGCCCATCTGTGATGGTGTTTTTGACCGCATGGAAGCCTTGCCCGCTCTGCTTGGTCTTTGAAACACACCGGCACATTACGGTGACATCGTTGTAATGTGAGCCATTTTGATTTGGAACATTGCGGTTGCACCTCTACATCCTATGCATCTGAGGATGAACCGGAGGCCGCCATGGCATTGCGCTGGAAGAACACACTGAAGGATCAGGATGTAACGGACGAGACCGTTTTCCTCAATCGGCGTCAATTGATGGGCGCGGCTGCCGCTGGCGTTGGGATGGCTGCCACGGGTGCAGCGCAGGCTCAGGATGATCCGTTGGAACCCAATAGTTGGGAAGACATAACGGAATACAATAATTTCTACGAATTCGGTACTGGTAAGACAGACCCTGTAAGTTTTGCAAGTGCACTTACGACCGATCCCTGGACTGTCACCATCGATGGCATGGTCGACCGGCCAGCGGATTATGCATTTGAGGATATCATGAAGGCGATGACGGTGGAGGAGCGGATCTACCGCTTCCGCTGTGTCGAGGCTTGGTCGATGGTAATTCCTTGGAACGGGTTTGAACTGGCAGACCTGCTGAACCTTGCTGGCGTGCAGGAAGGCGCGAAGTTTGTCCGTTTCGAAACTTTGTACCGTCCCGAAGAGATGCGCGGTCAGAACACCAATTGGATCGATTGGCCTTACGTCGAAGGACTGCGTCTGGATGAGGCAATGCATCCGCTGACCATGATGGCGACCGGGATATACGGACGTGATATCCCCAACCAGAATGGTGCACCTTTGCGTCTTGTGGTGCCGTGGAAGTATGGTTTCAAATCGATCAAGTCGATCGTCAAGATCACGCTGATGGATAAAGAGCCCGTAAACACCTGGCAGGCGCTCCAGGCCAGCGAGTACGGATTTTATGCGAATGTGAACCCAAATGTGGATCACCCGCGCTGGACACAGGCAACGGAGCGCGTGATCGGTGGAGGCCTATTCCAGCCACGTATTCCGACGCTGATGTTTAATGGATACGCCGACGAGGTTGCGTCTCTTTATGATGGTATGGACCTTACGCGCTTTTTCTGACCGAAGATGACCTGATGCATGATCCGTCCCGGTAACAAAGTGAATGCGCCAGCCCCGATCAGTGCAAGGTAAAAGAGTGACCGCATCGCCGCCGCGTGTGCCTTGATTTTGTGGCGGCGCGCAGCGCAAAGACCAAATGCGCCAGCGTGAATATGGAAAGAAGGTGGATCGGGCTGAAAGGGCCGACCAAACGCAGATCGTGAATCCAGAAACTGCTCAGCGCGACACTTCCCAGCAGACCGATCCAAAGATATCCTGCGCCGCGGTGCAAGCGGCTGCCCTTGGGCAAAACGAGCTGCGCAGCGCCCAGAAAGAGGGCGGTAACCGCTGCGAAACTAAGTAGCGTAATAATGAGGCCGGATTGGTAGAGTGGTTCAAGCAAGATGGAATGGCCCGTTGATCACAACTAAACAGCAAATAACGCAATGACCGCTGGCGTGAAAGCAAACTGGTCTGATCGCGTGAATGGAGGTGCGCGCCGTATTCCAGCGTGGCTCGTCTATATAGTGGGTTTGATTCCGGTGCCCTGGTTACTCTATCTTGCACAAACGGGCGGTCTTGGGCGTGAGCCCATCGGGGCATTGGAGCATGAGCTGGGTGAAATCGCCTTGCAGCTTTTGATCCTGGGGCTCTGCATCACGCCCTTGCGGCAATACGCAGGTATCAACTTGATCAAGTTTCGCCGGGCGATTGGGCTGCTCGCGTTTATATACGTGGCCCTGCACTTGCTCGTATGGCTCGTGTTGGATGTGGGAATCCTCAGTCAGATCTGGAAGGATATTCTCAAGCGCCCATACATTACGATCGGCATGGTGGGCTTTTTACTCTTGGTGCCACTGGCCATCACATCGAATAACTGGTCGGTCCGTCGCCTCGGTACCTCTTGGCGCAGGCTGCACCAGCTTGTTTATCTGGCCGTCGTCCTCGGGGCCGTGCACTTCATTATGGTGAAGAAGGTCTGGGAAATTGAGCCGTTGATCTATTTGACGCTTATTTTGAGCCTTCTTTCACTGCGGGTCCGCAAACGGCGGAATAAACAGGCAGCGTAATGAGGGCGACGCACGCCCATTGGGCGATTTAAGAAGCGCGCACAGGCGACTCATCTTCCCGCGACAGTATCAAATTAAAAAATAGGCCACATTTACGCCAAGATTTGCCGTCTGTTTCGACAATGTCGCCGCCTGAGGCCGACTCGTTCGAAATGAATCACCACCGAGCACGCAGTGATTCACCTCAAAAATCTCATACGAGTCGCGTTGTCTTGGGGGTAACTCAGTCGAAACCCCAATATGTTGCGATTCAAGCGGGTGTGGTTCGCTAAATTGATCTGTAAATTTGATGGCGGTGCAGGACGTGGAAAAGAAATGAAGCTATTAACTCCATGAATAATAACGATATTAAAGAAAAAACGAAAAAAAACGAGGTTTCGTTAAAAAAGGGGTTGCGGGTATCGGCCACTAACCGTAGAACCCCCCTCACCGGCGGCGCAGAGATGCACCAACGGGGCGCCAGACGG
>JBGCDG010000034.1:0-87116 GCA_045105195.1 Roseobacter sp.
CTGCTTGCGCGTTAGCCCGCTGGTCAGCGCGGTACGCACCCCATCCTTGCGGAATTACTCCGTCCATTTCAGCCCCATAGTCAGTCTCCTTTGCTACAGTAAATGCTATCAAAGGGGCGCAAGCAGACCCTGATAGGTCCAGCATCAAAAACCTTCACGAATGCCTGGATGTCTTTGTCCGCCTCCGGCAATGACGGCGGGGACTTGGCGTCAGGATCATTTTGAGGACTTAAAGACCTCTCAACCTGCGTATCCATCAGAGCTCTCAAGAGTAAACGTTTTTGCGAGTTCTTCATCGAGAGCTTCGAAAATCTGGGCTTCCGCATCCCGAAATGCTGTATCGGTGATCTTACGCGGGTGCTCCAGATTGATCTTGGCATCCAGTTTGATGCGACCCGGGCGTGCCGTCATTATGACAACGCGGTTCGCCAGATAAACGGCCTCTTGAACCGAATGCGTAATGAAAATAACTGTCTTGCGATGCTCGCTCCAGATTTTGAGCAACTGCTGTTGTAAAAATCGACGTGTCAGCGCATCCAAGGCGCCAAAAGGCTCGTCCATCAAAATCAGTTTGGGATCTGTCGCAAATGTTCTTGCGATTGCAACGCGCTGTTTCATTCCGCCTGAAAGATGGCGCGGGTGTTTTTCCGCGAAGTCTTCTAACCCCACAAGTCGCAACCACTGGAGAGCAGTTGCGCGTGCGTCCTTTGCAGAATGGGTTTTCTTGAGGCCAAACATGACGTTTTCGGCGACAGTTAACCATGGAAACAGCGCGTAGTCCTGGAACACCATGCCGCGTTCTATGTCCGGGCCAGAAATTGTTTCACCCTCAACGCGTAACTTTCCCTCCGTCGGATGATCAAAACCGCCAAGCATATTAAGCAAGGTACTTTTCCCGCACCCGGAAGGCCCCACAATTGCAACGAACTCGCCTTCTGACACAGTGAGGCTTGCAGAAAGCAATGCTTCGACAACGCCCCCTTCCGCGTCGGTGAAGCGCCGGCTCACCTTTACGATCTCGATCGCGGGAACGTTCGGGGTGTTATTGCCGGTCTCATTTGTCGCAAGTGAGTTTTCCAACGAATTTCTCCCTACTTGGCAAATTTGTTCACAAGGGATTTGAACACAGCATCAACCAAGACACCGATAATCCCGATCGCAATCATTCCGACCATTACGAGGTCTGACCTCAAGATCTCCATTCCGTCGGCGATAAGATATCCCAGACCGGAGTTTGCCGCGACGAGCTCTGCTGCAATAATTGCGGCCCATCCTGTTCCAAAAGAAATTCTTAGCCCGACCAGAATTGTGGGTAAAGCCGCAGGCAACATCACTCGAAAGAAGAGCTCGCTGGATGTCGTGCAGCCAAGCACAAGACCGGCACGGATGAGTACAGGGTCAACCCGTTTTATACCATCGACAGTGTTGAGAAGGATTGGAAAGAACGTGGCGATGAAGATGATGAAAATTTTGCCAGCTTCGCCGATGCCAAACCAAAGGATTGCCAGAGGTATCCAGGCAAGAGGGGAAATGGGTCGGAATAGTTCGATCACAGGATCAAGAAGTTTTTCGGCTGGTGTGCTGCGTGCCATTAAAACGCCCAAGGGGATCGCAATCGCTGCTGATATAATCCAAGCTGTTGTTACGCGCGTCAGCGACACGCTTGCATTCAGCAATAACTCACCGGACAATAACTCTTCTAAGAACGTTTGCGCGACTTTCGCAGGCGCAGGTAGGATCGCGGATGGTGGATCGAGCAAGACAACTGCCAATTGCCAGATCAGTGCAATAGATATTATCGCGATAATATAGGGGCTTATACTAGACGCAATGATACGCAGATTTTTAATGGCAGTTCGTTCGCGCAATCGTGCCTGAGACCCCGCCGCATCTGGGCGGGGCTCAACCTTAGAGTCATCCAGCATTTTGTGCGGTTTCCGCAAAGCTGGGGTCAATTTTCGGCTGATCGTCGCTTTCGAGAATTTCAGCATCTTTCAGGAACTGAGTATAAGCGTCGATGGTCTCGGCATCTGGAATGATGTCCGTCGTGAACACGGAAATACCTTCGTTCATGGAGAACTCGATGACGTCTCGTGGTACACCAACCTCGGCAGCCCACATATCAATCGCTCGTTCGGGCTCGTTGATGATCAAGTTAGCCGCTTGCACCAGAGCGTTGATCACACCCTGCACGACCTCGGGTCGCGCTTCTATGAAGTCGGTTCGTGCATAAAAACCATTGCCAATGTAGTGTCCGCCTTTGATCGGAAGGATCTCCGCCGACGTCATAAGAACCTTTGCGCTCCCTCCGGCAAGTGCGCCAGAGACATGAGGATCCCACGTAACACCTGCATCAACGTTGCCTGCTGCGAGCAGTGTTGCCACATCTGAACCTTTGGTCTTGAACAGTTTGATATCGCGCTCAGTCAGTCCGGCGTCTGATAAGGCTTTGACGAGAAGTGGGTATTGCTGAGAGCCTTTGCCCGGGTAGGCGACCGTCTTGCCCTTAAGGTCGGCAATCGATTGGATGTCTGAGTCGTCTTGAACAAGGATAGCAGTTTGATCGAGAATGGAGATTGCGATGAGCTTAGCTTCCAGTCGGGCGGCCGCTACAATCGCCGGGCCCATGCCCGCACTTGCAAGCTGTAGTTCACCGGCGGCAAGCGCTTGGTTTTCAGGTGCGCCGTAGGAAAAACTCTTAAACTCGAATTCGACGTCATGCGCTTCTTCAACAGCATCAAGAAAGCCTGCCGCTTTGGCGATGTAGATCGGTTGGGTTGCTGGCTGGACCCCGATGTTTACAACGTCAGCCGCGCTGGCAATTCCAGCGTACAACATTGTCGAAGTGGCTATGGCCAATGTAATTGGTTTCATTGTAGCGCTCCCTTTGGCATTTGATCTCCTGTCGGGCGGACTGAACCGCGGGTTTTTATAGTCAGGGTCGTGTGACTGCCAAGTCAAATAAAACGGAACGTAGTGACCCGTTTTACATACCGTATTTTGAGATCATCTCCGCCGATGCCCGAATCTTGGGCAAGAGACCTTTGGCGCGCTCGACGGGCATGCGCGCTGTTGGCGCGTGGACCCCCAGCCCGGCGATTACTTTGCCGGATGTATCGCGAATCGGTACTGCTATTGCAATCAAGCCAACCGAATCTTCCTCGTTGTTAATTGAAAAGTCTTTGCTTCGGATTTCCTCAAAGACGCTTTCAAGTAAGTTGGGGTCGGTTATCGTGTTGTCTGTCAGCTGCTGGAGATCGGTCCCCGCAAGCAACTTTGCGCGTGTGTCTTTGTCGGAAAATGCCAGCAAGAGTTTACCTATTGCCGTGCAGTACGCCGGCACACGACTTCCTGCTCTCAATTGCACGCGCAGAGGCCAGTCACACTCAACCCGGTCGAGATAAAAAACCTGATTGCCGTCAAGCATTCCAACGTTGCAGGTTTCGCCAACCGTTCCTACCAACACAGTCAACACGCCATGGCTTGCGCTCGTCTGCAGGTAGTTTGACATACACGACAGGGCCAGAGATCTCATCCGGCTGCCAATCGAGAACCGTTCGGAGCCAGGCTCCCGCGAAATAAGGTCTAGGCTTTCAAGTTGTGTAACAAGCCTATGAGCGCTTTGCCTTGGCACCTCAAGTTCAAGCGCTAATTCTTGAACGGAGACGGGTCGCTTGTGTGAGGACAGCGCCTCGAGCAACTCTATCGAACGTGAGGCGGCCGAGTTGGAAGAGATCGTCTTGTTCATAAGTTGGGTCCTCTTGTCCCAATTTTAGATACTACTGTTAATGGAAAAGCGGAACAACTTGTTCGTATCGCGGCGCTATGTTGAGCAACACGCGATGTGTTCGCACTTGATCTAATACAGTCTCCTTCGAAAGTGCACCGTAAAGCGAAATCACGTTTCTGGTTCAGGCTTTCAAAGCGAGATTTTAGGATCGTAAAATTGAACGTATGCATACTTAAACTGTGGCTTCCGTTTTCCGGCTGTCTCAACGAGTTTTCCAACATACTGCATTCCAATAGCTAGTTTAAGTTCGGCGGATTGTACTCGAGGGGAAGACGCGGTGCGCGTCCAGCTGTTTAGATCAGTGCAACAGAGAAGTCTAAGACAGCTATCGACGCACTGCTTCTGGAATGGCTAAGGTTCAAAGATAATGGCATTTAAAAAAGGCTGTTTTTGGCATATAGAGGTCCAAAGATTGGAAAACACCCGTTCAGAATCTCTTTGAGGCAGCAGTTGTCTAAAAGCTAGGGTTTACTAAACAGAGCGCGAGACCGATTGCGCACAGGCCAATTCGGTATGGCCAACCATCATTTCCGATCAGGCCCCGCGCAACGCCACTCAGCCCAATTCCGACGAGCGCGAAGGCGATCAGTGCGGGACCTTGATCTGTTGAGATACGGATGAGTGCTTCATGCGCGATCATGGCCATCGGGATAATGTACAGCCCGACGCCAAGCGCCATGGCGCTCAAAGCTACCCGCAGCCAGTTCTCCTGCACCATACCGGCCGCAATGAACACTGCGCCACAAACCGGTGGGGTAATGGTCGACAATAACGCAAACCAAAATACGAAAAGATGCGCCTGCAGCGGATCGAGACCGAGTTCGATCAGAGCGGGGCCTGCGACCGAGACGCAGATCACATAGGCCGCGGTAGTAGGCACCTCCATACCGAGAAGCAAACATGCCAAGGCTGTGAGAAGCAATGCGGGCCAGAGGGCGCCGCCTGAGCCTGAGAGGATGGCGGAAGTGATCTTGACCCCAAGGCCGGTGATCCCCAGCACACCGACAATGATCGAAGCGCAGAGTATGATTGAAGCGATCATTGCGACTTGCTTGCCGGCATTCAGCATGGCGTCGGCCAGACGCAGCAAACCTTGTCTCGGGTTTGGACGCAGACGGATGTCAACGAACAGCAATGCGAGCGCTGCAAAGATCGCTAGCGACGCAGCGTACTGGGGTGTAAAGCCAATCGCGAACATGGCGATGAGCAGCGTCGAAAAAGGCGCGAGAAAGAACCCTGATGTGATCAGCACCAGTTGGCGCGTCGGCTGTTCGGCGTCGGGGATTGGTTGGAGGTCATAGCGGAGCGCGAAAGCATTGAGACCCTGCCATACGGTGAGGAAATAAAGGAGGGCAGGCAACAGGGCTGCCAGCATGATCTCGGCATAGGGCACGCCTGTCAGCTCCACCATGACAAAGGCCCCGGCTCCCATAAGTGGGGGCATGATCTGACCACCAGAAGAGGCTACAGCTTCGGTCGCTGCGGCGAGGCGTTTTGGGTAGCCGAGTTTGGTCATCGCGGGCAAAGTAATAGCTCCGGTAGAAGCCACATTCGCAGAGGCTGACCCCGAGATCGATCCAAAGAGCGCAGAAGAGAGCACCGAAACCTTTGCGGCACCGCCTTTCAGCCGGCCAGCTGCGGCTGAGGCCACATTCATGAAACCTTGTCCGGCCTCTCCGGCATTCAGTACAGCACCAAAGATCACAAAGATTGCCACCACCCCGACCGAGACCCCAGTGAGACTGCCCCACAACCCACCTTCGGCGATGACGAGTGTCCCGAGGAAACTGCGCAATGGGGTGCCCGCATGGCCAAACTGGCCCGGGATATGCTGACCAAAGAGCCCATAAAGCAGCGTCAGCAAGGCAACCAGCGGCAGCGGCCAGCCGATCGATCGCCGCGCGCCCTCCATCGTGATCAGTAATAGCGCGGTTGCCAGCCAGACCTGAAAATCACTTTCCAGAAATCCATACTGATTGCGCAACATCTGGTGGTTGAGTGCAATCCAGAGACAGCTCGCAACGCCAAGAACTGTCAGTAAAATACCGGAACTGCGCGCGACAATTCCGGTGCTGGCGAACAGAAAGACCCAAGGCAGCACAAGCGCCATATGCAATGGGCGCGCAACGAGGTTCGGTACCAGCCCATAGAAGATCAAGCCAAGATGAAAGGCGGCCGTGAGCGCGCCCAGTACAATCCAGATCCACGGTGTGGGGAGATGTGTTCCAGTACGAGGTGCGCTCATTTCAAGGTCGCAGTTACATATGCGCGTCGGTCAAAGGGGCGCCAATCTCCTTGTAGTACCGCAGGGCGCCAGGATGAATCTGCGTGGTGATGTTGGCGAGCATGTCAGTTGAAACCCCTGCCCACCATTTCGCAGTGCCCGCCATGTCAGCTTTTGTTTCCCAATAGGTTTTGGTCAGTTCATAGGCAGTGTCGTCGTCCATTTTACTAGTTGAATAGGCGACAACGGGCAGCGACGTGGTGGTGATATCCTTGTCCTGCCCGGCGTAGGTGCCTGCCGGGATTACCAGTTCGGTGCGCTTGGACTGCGCAATCTGGTCAGCTGTGAGGGACAGTACCGTCACGCCAGTCGACGCAGCTGCTTCGATCACATTTGGTGCAGGGTAGGAGCCCGCGGTCACGAAACCATCGATCTGACCATTCTTCAGTGCACTGACCGCGTTCGATAATTCGCTGTCCGCAACGGTGACTTTGTCCTCGAGACCAAACAGTTCAATGTATTTTGCGCCTTCCCGTGCTCCAAAAGAGCCGCTGCCGAGCAAAACGGTTTTGCCTTCCATCTCGGCAAAATTAGTGACGCCGCTTGCATCTGACATTACAAAGTGCATTGTCAGCGATGGGATCGGAAAGAGCGCCTGAATTCCATCAAAAGACGGATCACTCTTGCCTTCAAACATGGCCTTGCCATCCTGCGCCAAACTGATGAGTGCCGGAGGTGTGGTAAATACATAATCCCCACTGCGCGCCCGGACTTCCATAACGTTTTGCACGGACCCCTGGCTTTCTTCGACGGTGACGGAGATCGCACCTTCGGACCCTGCCTTCATCGCTTCGGAAAGCTCCACCGCCATTTGGTAATATGAAGACCCGACTTTGGCCGATTTATAGGTCACTCTGGTTTCAGACCAAGCCGCCGTCGCCAGGACGCAGGCTGCAATCGTGCTGAGTGTTGCAGTTTTGAATGGTGTCATTGTTTCCTCCCAAATTTCTTTGTGCGGACTTTGGCGCGGTGTCGCTTCGGGCGCAACAAGAAGTATCAGGATGAGTGCTTCGTTGTGAGGGGTGTCAGATCCGTGCTTTGTCGTGGTCTTTCAGAAGGCCCGCTGGTGAAACACCTGAGGTAAGCATTCACCGGGATCTCAAAAAAGCTGACCAAATTGGTGTCGTCTTAATTCCTCGGGGCAAAGCTCTCTTCAGATTCGGTTTTGAGCGCTCCAATGCACGACAAACGTTCTGGCAATACTTCTGCCAATGCCTCGCCCACAAGTCTTGCTGCACGCGGAAGTGGTCGGCGAGCATCGACGACAACGCTGATTGTCTGTGGTTGTAAACTTTTGTCCGTCAATGGCACGAAAGACAAGGTACCTTCTTCCAGCTCACGCAAAGCATCAAGTTGCGACGTGATCGCAAGATACGTCCCTTCGGTGAGCATCTGTTTCAGAAACTGAAGGGAGTTAGTCACCAACGCCACTTCTGCAGGATCAAAAAGCCAGCCGTAGCGCTTGTCGAGGTATTCGCGCACAGGCAAAGCACGACTTTGCGCAGCAAGTGGATGCTTTGCCGCCTCATTCAACGTTGTATGCGTGGCCCCCCAGAGGGGATGGCCCTTACCCACCACACAACCAAACGGCAAAGGCGTTGACCAAAGGACATGACGGGCGCGATTGCCGGACAAGTTAAACGCCAAAGCGAGATCGATGCTCCCTATTTCTAATTCATGCGCAGCTTCTTGAGGTGTCATGATATCGATGGCAAAGCGAATGCGCGGATAACGTGCTGCGAAGCTACTGACAAAATCCGGTAAAATCGAGTTGGTGAGACTGTCCATCGCCCCCAGTCTCACCGTGCCGAATTGTTCTCCGCGCATGGCGCGCAAGTCTTCCTCAAGCCGCTCTTCGTCTGCGCGCCATCGCCGCGCAAGCAAAACAGCGGCCTCTCCAGCTGAGGTGAGACGCATGCCGCGGGCATGTCGCTCAAAAAGTGGTGTTTGGCATAAATCTTCCAGAGCGATGATCTGACGGTCGATGGCTGAAGCAGCGATACCGAGCGCGCGTGAAGCAGCCTGAATCGAGCCCAGTTGTGCAACCGTTTCAAGGTAGTGAAGTCTGCGCGGCAGAAGGTGCAGTGCCATTTTTAGTTCCCCAGCATTGCCTTTTTGCGCATGCAGCATGAGTTATTTTGAAATGGATGGCAATGGTGCAGCGCGGCTAGCATATGGGGAACACGACGGAGCATCTAATGCCAGACACGCCGCTTTCCTTTTCAATAGCTGTTTTAAACCGTGCGACTGGCGCGCAGGCTGCAGCGATGATGGACCGGATCGTTGAGCGTTCAACCTGGCTGGCGCATCGTGCGGCTGCGGCCCGACCGTTCCATAACGCCGAAGCGCTCGCGCACTGGCTTGAAGCAGAGGTCCGATGCCTGTCTCGGGACGAGGCTGTACAATTGCTCTGTGCGCATCCCGAGTTATCCCCGCCGGATCCTAGCGCCATGACGTCAGCGTCACAAATCGAGCAAGCCCGAGTATGCCTTCTTGATCCAGATCTCGATCTTGCCGCACGCCTTTCAGAATTAAACCGGCGCTATATCCGTCGGCACGGGTATCCTTTTGTTATCGCCTTGCACGCCTGCAAAGATCTCGGCGAAGTCATGACGCACTTTGAACACCGGCTAGTATCAGATCCGGAAGAAGAACTGGGCCGCGCATTGAGCGAGGTAATTTCTGTCATGCACGCGCGATTGTTTCGGCTTGTCGGAACGGGTGAAGTTCAGCGCCTGTCGTCATCCAAAGATCTATTTTTGAACCAAAAGGGATCGCTCTCGCCATGAAGCATTTTCTGTTGCGCTTGCGTCGTACTGAAGACGCGGTTGGCTCACCAAATACCTCTCTTCAAGCGCTTGGTGGTGCAGGCCTGTTGATCCTGAGTATTGTTTTTATTGTCGGTGGCTATGAATTGGGGGTTGGGTCGCCTCGGCGATTGGGAACGGGTGCTTTTCCGGTCATAACCGGGTTCACACTTTCGGTGCTTGCCCTTGCAATCATCGCCACTGATTTGCGGGACGTATCGGATGTCGAACGACCTGACTGGATTTCGTTTGCGGCCATTGGCGCAGCGCTCGCGATCTTTGCCCTTACGGTGGGTCGAATCGGTCTCGTGCCGGGCGTATTTTTGACAACAGTCACTGCAAGCTTACCCGACCTGTCGTTGCCATTCGTTGGGAAGCTAGTTCTGGCCGCAGGTGTATCGCTGGCGTGCTGGGCGCTGTTCATCGGTCTGATCGGCTTGCCGTTTGACGCCTTCATGGGCATTTAATGATGGAGATTTTGGCGGGCTTTGGGAACGGACTATTGGTCGCTCTGCAGCCAGAGAACCTGCTGTATTGTTTCGTTGGCGTGTTTCTAGGGACATTCATCGGTGTTTTGCCTGGGATTGGTTCGCTGGCTGCGATCTCGATGATCTTGCCGCTTACGTTTTATCTAGAACCGACGTCGGCCTTGGTGATGATCGCGGGTGTTTATTATGGCGCAGAATACGGCGGGTCGATTGCCTCCATCCTCATGAACATTCCTGGCACGCCCTCCTCGTCGATTACCTGTATCGACGGGTATCCAATGGCGCGCGAAGGGCGCGCCGGGATTGCGCTTTTTGCCAGTGCTATCGCGTCGTTCGGGGGCGGCATTGTCGGCATGATTGTGATGGCCGTGCTCGCGCCGAGCCTAGCGGAGCTTGCGCTGAACTTTGGGCCCACGGAGTATTTCGCGGTCATCCTGCTGGGCCTGGTGGCAGCCTCTGCCGTGTCAAACGGAAATCCGTTGAAAGGCATTGCAATGGTGGTTGCGGGCTTGATGCTGGGGACTATCGGCGTGGATATCACAACCGGCGCGGAGCGTTTCACCATGGGCATTCCAGAGATGCGCGATGGCGTGCACCTGGTGATTGTTGCCATGGGGCTTTTCGGGGTCGGCGAATTGATTGTGTCGATCCGGGCGAATGCCAGCGGCGCGCATCAGAACGAGATCGATTATGCCAAGTTCTATCCGTCCAAGCGAGAGTGGAAAGCAATGGTTGGGCCGATTTTGCGTGGCTCCAGCATTGGTAGTTTTTTTGGTGCATTGCCTGGAACTGGGCAGACCGTTGCTTCGGCTGTCGCCTATGCAGTGGAAAAGAAGGTTTCGCCTAACCGTGATGCCTTTGGTACCGGTGCGGTCGAAGGCGTAGCCGTACCAGAGGCGGCAAACAATTCAGCCACACAGACAGCGTTCATTCCCACGCTGACGCTCGGCGTGCCGGGCAGTGCGTCTATGGCGCTCGTGATCGGTGCCTTGATGATGTACGGCATTGTGCCGGGGCCTCGGCTTTTAGTCGAGCATGCTGATCTGTTCTGGGGCCTCGTAGCCAGCTTTCTGATCGGGAATGTGCTGCTGCTAATACTTAATATCCCGTTGATTGGTCTCTGGGTCCGGCTGCTGAAAATCCCCTACCGCTATATGTATCCCACAATCATCGTGTTGATCTGTGTTGGCGTCTATTCGATCAACAACAACGTCTTTGATGTGTGGCTGACGTTGATCTTTGGTTGGGCGGGCTACGTCATGCGCCTTTTCCGCTTTGAGCCTGCACCCTTCCTAATCGGCTTTGTCTTGGGTCCGATGATGGAAGAACAGTTGCGCCGCGCCATGCTGCTTTCGCGCGGGGACGCTACGGTTTTTCTGACCCGTCCGATCAGCGGGACACTCATCGCCATCACCGTTCTTCTTCTGGCTTACGCACTCTACGCCGCCGTGAAACAGCGCCGCGCGCGGCTAAAAGCAACCGTGGCGTCTGAGCCATAATCAATCCAACTTTCCACACAGGGATATCATAGACCATGAAACACATACTCGCATTTAGCGCTGCAGCTCTGCTTTTCGCGGCCCCGCTTCAGGCTGAACCCGGTAAATGGACGGATGAGCCCGTCCGTATCGTTGTTACTTTCCCACCGGGTGGGACCAGTGACTTGATCGCACGCGTGTTGGCCCAATACTTCGAAAGCGCTTACGGTCAAAAGGCTGTCGTCGACAACCGACCCGGCGCTGGCGGCACGGTCGCTGCCGACTTTGTCGCAAACCAAGACCCGGATGGGACGACGCTGATCCTGGGCAACAACGCGCCCTTCACCATCGCGCCCACACAGTTCGATGATTTGCCTTACGACCCAACAGGCGACTTTACCCATATTGCCTATCTTGGGGCATCGACGCCTGCGCTCTTTGTACAACCGGGTTCCGGGATCACGTCAATTGAGCAATATATCGAGACTGCCAAGGGTGATGGGATCACTTATGGTTCATCCGGTGTTGGATCGATCACGCATATCCTCGGCAAAGCCGTGGACATCGAGTTGGGTATTGAACAGATCCATGTACCCTATCAAGGTAGCGCGCCTGCTATTCAGGATTTCCGCGCTGGTGTGCTTGAGGCGTATTACGATATGGTCGCCCTCAACCGTGATCTGATCACCGAAGGCGAAACGCAGCCTATTGCGCTTGCAGCACCTGAACGCTCGAAAGTTTTTCCTGAAATTCCAACTTTCCGCGAACTTGGCCATGACATCGTTATCGAAAATTGGACTGGGCTTTCTGGCCCCGCTGGCATGGATCCCGAAATGGTGAAGACTATCAATGAGACGGTGGCGGAAATCATGACGCTGGAGCCAGTGATTGAGCAGCTTGCGAAATTCGGTATCGCACACACCGCGATGACAGCCGAGGAATTCACCACCTTTGTTGCCGGCACCATCGAGACATGGGAGCCTCTAATCAAAGCCGCTAAAGTCAACGGATAGTATCACTAATGCGGTGCGCCCGGAGCGCGCCGCAAACTGCCCGAGGATTGCATTTTGAAAATTTCGATCATTTTTATTGGAGAACTCCATGATCACGGGTTCAATGAATGCGCTTTCCAAGGGGCAAAACGGATGCGGGAGACGGGCAAAGCCGAGATCAAAATCGTCAGCGACATTCCTTATGATCAAGCAATAATGGCCGATGCCTTACACAAGGCGGCACGGACGTCACAGGGCGTTATCTTCGTTGGAGGGCAGGGCAATTTAGTCATGCCACACTTGGCTCTGAACTTTCCAGACCAGAGCTTTGCGGTTGTACAGGGCAGTGTCATCGGCCCCAACCTTGCGTCTTATGACGTGCTGCAGGAACAGTCGGCTTTCCTAGCGGGTGTGGCAGCCGCAAGGCTCACACGGACTGGCATAGTTGGGCATCTCTCTGGCCATCGGGTTGCCCCCGGCCTCAAAGGGCGCGCCGCCTTCGCGGCGGGTGTGCGCTATATTGACAAAAGAATTGATCTGATCACGGGGTTTTGTGGTTCGCAAGATGACAATGCCGTCGCGCAAAGATGGTCTGCTGCTATCGCAAATGCAGGGGCTGATATTTTGTTTACAATGCTCAACGCGGCCCGGAGTGGTGTCATCGACACTTGCCGTGCAATTGGCATGCGCCAGATCGGCAATGCTGCGGATTGGTGCGCGGTTGATCCCGCTGTTTTCGTCGCATCCGCAGTTGCGAGGATTGACTTGGGCGTAGATCGTGCTGTGATCGATCTGCTGGCAGGGAGATCTCCTGACCAAATCGAGCACCTTGATTTGGGCCAAGGTGCAGTTGAACTGACTTGTGCGCCTGATGTACCGTCTGCCGTCGTGGAAGAGATCAAAGCAAAAGCCACTTTAATCTCTCGGGGTCAGCTGCATGTCGATACGACCTACGAGGGTCCTGAGTTCGAGTTGGGAAGATGACGAATAAAATTGATAATCTCGTGCCTGGTGGCATCTCGATACATGCTGTGGATGTTGCGCGCGGTATTCCTGCGAGCGGTTTGAAAGTTAATCTGAACCGGGTTGAACCTGATCTAACTAAGGTTGCCCATGGGTTCTGCGCTGAGAACGGGCATTTCACGCATCCAATGGTAGATGGCGCTGGCATCATGCGCGGACTCTACGAAGTTAAATTTGGCGTCGGCGATTACTACAGAAAAAGCAGCGTGGACCTACCGGATCCACCTTTCCTCGACGAAGCAGTTTTTTGCTTTGGTATTGATCGGGTAAGCGAACATTTCCACTTACCGTTCAAATTCACACCCTGGGGCTTCTCAATGTTCCGTGGAGGTGCTTGATATACCGCATAAATGCCATGGTACAGGGCAATGCGCGATGGCGGTTAAATGTGCAAAGGCTCGGTTAGTTTAGGTTGTTAGCCACGGAATGACCGATTTTCCAGCGTCCGTAACTGCGCGAACAAACGAACCTGGAGTTCTCTAAGAAGTAGCCCTCGCGGCGGTTACTTTAAGAAAACTAGCATGACATGCTAGCCAGAAAACAACTCTCAGGCTCGTAGAAACTAATGAAGCAGAGCCAGATGTGTCCAACACTAGTGGACGAATTACTGTATTGCTGCGACAGCTCATACCGGCTTCTGACACCAAAACTGATACATCCCAACGAAACTGTTCGGATTCTCAGTCTCAAAATCGCACCACAGGTCCAAATCATAGGGAGCGCTATCGTCGCCAAACTGAGCCTTGAATCCTTCAGTTACGATTCCAGCCTCAAAGCCACAGAAATTCAAATTAAGCTCTTCAAGGCATTCTTTCAGCTGTTGTAATGTGAACTGATGCTCTTGTTCATGAAACAAGAGGTCGCGAAATTCACTAAGCGCGTAGAAATCAGAAAAACCTGACAGTGCCTGAAACTTTGGATCGGTATGTGTCAGAATCCGTTGCCTATATTGCTTCATTTCAACCGGACGGGCAGGAATTTCTAAGCGTGCAATCTCCTCGCGCGCTAGGGCTACAGTTTTTCGCGCAGTTTCACTATAAAGCGCTATTTTCATCATGCCGCCAGGCTTTAAACAGCTTTCTAGAATCCGCCAGCCGGCCATTGGTTCTTCCATGTGATGCAGAACACCGGTGCTCTCAATAAAGTCAAATCTACGACCCATTTTACTGAGATCAAGGATATCTGCTTGCATAAAATCAATTTGATTGAATCCAAGCTGGTCCGCTTTGAATTTTGCGTAGGTTAGGCTGCTCATGCTGAGGTCTACCGCCTGAATAGAGCAATTTCCTATTTCCGCAGCGGTTTCTATTGCCGTTTGTCCTGTGCCACAGCCTGCAATCAGAATTTCAGGTGCTTCAGATTGGGTTACGTCGCAACATTCGAACCTCAATTGCCTGCGTTTCAAAGCTTCAGCGAATTTTATAGCTTTCAGGCCGATATGACAGTGAATCCATCGGGGATATGGATTTTCTTCATATTGGTCACGAACACGCGAAGACGTCATGTCCGAGATCTCTTGAAACACTTTTATTTGTTGTAGCTGCTGTGCCTGACGACCAGGTTCTCGAATTTGGCGTTGAAATAGAGTTTCTATTTCCACAGTAGGTACAATATCTTTTGACCACGACATGTCCGACAACGAGCGATAACTGGCTAGGATTGAAAGAGGTAGCGTTGCAACCGTTTGACCCTTGGCGATCTGTGACGAGACGTATGTTTGGAGCGCAAGCAATCTCTCACTTTCAACGCCAGTCACCGTGTAAATGTACTCATTTGTATAGCATTGAAGAGCGAGTGCCTTACAAAACTCTCTTGCGTTTTCCGTGAGATTTAATGTGTTCCACTCGGCTAGCAACGTCGCTCGGATGTCGGTGAGCAGCTTTTCCAAAATGGAGTTTGGGAGAGGGCAAAGAGCCATGATTTTGACCAGAAGTGGGATGCTTCCTAGCGCATGCACCACGTCTTCCAGGTTGTCGGATAAGACACCCTTTGCCTGCCAATCCAACGCGAGCTCAATTGCGGGTTCAAATTGAACTAAGTTAATGGCGGCTGCAGCGACATCAGCGGGCCGCATAAATGTTCCTTTCTCCAGCAGCTTCAGGAGCGCGTCAGAAACCTCGGGTGCCGCTTTGTCAAAGTGAGCGCTTTTTATTGTGGCTCCGAAATTATAGAGTGCGATATCAAAATCTGATTTATAATTCAACGCACTAACGTAACACTTGATTGCCGCCCGCGCATCACCCGTCGTATGCAAGACGTTACCCAATTGGAGACTGGCCTGCGGAAAATCGGGCTGCAGGCTCAGAGCGCGCATAAAGCTTGCAATGGCAGCGTTTACGTCACCAACCGCATGCAACAATCCTCCCAGATTATGACATGTTTTCGAACAGTGAGGATCGAAAGTCATCGCGTTCTCGTAGCACGCCACGGCGATATCGAGCTCACCAAGACCAGAATGCGCCGCTCCGCGTAGTTTGAATAGCATTGCAGATTGCGGATAGATCCTTTGTAGTGTTTGAATTTCGCTCAGTGCGCGGGGAAATTCACCATTACTGATCATTTTTGCTAATCGACCGTAATCTTGATCTGTTGGATCCGTCAATCGCTCCACTTCGGTGTGGGGTTCTGATGTCACACGTCTAATAGCTGCAATGGCTTTTTTGTTGTTGGGGAACCTTTCCAAAACATCCCGATACATCTGCTCAGCTTCAGTGAAAGAACCACTCATAAACTTTCTCTCCGCAAGTCTTAGAGCTTGAGGTAATTGTAAACTATCTAAGACGTTCCCTGCTTCTGAACGACCAGAGGTTTCGTCAAGAACTGACGTCTCTGTTAGTAACGCAATACGAGTTGCTAGCCGATCTAAGGATGGATTTTTGCCACTTTTCGTTGTGATCATTTTTACTGCAGATTCTGCTTCTTTTATGAACCCAAGCTTAATCAACGTATCGATGTATCCTCCCCAATAACGGGCGTTGTTGGGGTCGGCTTGAAGAGCGACGGTGAAAAATGGCAGTGCTTGACTTGCTTTCGAACCGTCGGCTCTGATTATGCCACGTTGGAAATTCGCTTCACAATGATTTGGTTGTTGCGCAAGAACAGAGGCATAATACTGGTCTGCATCATCGTATTTCCCGCAGGCCAATGCCTTTGCACCGTTTATCAATGTCTGTTCAATTGTGTGTAGCATCAAGAAATCCTGTACATCGCGGTCACGCTCTCTCTACGTAACAAAAGTAAAAATTACTGGAACAATCGCGATCTTTCGTTGGCTACAGACTGGCCGCTCAAATCGCATGCCCGCTTTGGGCTGATTGTGTTGAAAAGCTCTGTTTGAGAAGCTCCATGGCTTGATCTTTTTTGCAGCCTGCGTTGATCTTACGTCGTTACGGGCCCCAGTGGGCACGATTTGGCGAGTTTCGTAAGTTTTGGACGGTTGCTGCGGGTGCGAATGCGTGTTTTGCGCCATTCGGCATTCGAAGCCTTAAGCGGTCGATCTGTATGGTTTGTATCGATTAGGTAGCTGGCCGCACACGCACAGAAAGTATTTTCTTTCAACGATCTAGTCTATTTGTTGGCCGGATCTGGAAGTAATGTGAACTTTGGTTTCGCCTCGCTCACAGTCCCAAAAGCAGCACAGCCCTCGGCATGTAAACGGACGCCAACCGCTCTCGGATAGTTGCCTCCGAAGTGGGAAAGTGGTCTCTTTCAATCTTAATCTCATTGCCACACCTATCCTTGTGTTACTGCCCTATCAGTCTGCAATATTTCTACTTGTCAGCGGCACGGGATGTCTTTGGGTCGATCAAACGGCTGTTACACACTGTCACCGCTGCTTGGGAATGATGAGAAATGGTTTGAAAATGGGCATGAGTTCGCTGTGAAGGTGTTGAGGTGAGCGAAAACTAACCTGCGATGTAACATGCAATCAAACTTCGGGAACAGGCTATGTGCAGTATAGCGGATTCGCGACTTCTCGGTTTTCGATGACGCTGTCGCTTGTTGCGCGATGGGATTTACTCTTAGCCGAGTTGACCACATCACACGTTTGAAATTCTTCGCATACGCGCATCCGGTCAAACCGGGCGCGGGGCTTCCGCTAGATCCGTTTTATAATATTCACCAAACAGACAACGCTGCCCAAATTAGTGCGATCGATGTCTGCCGTTCGCATTAGAACAAACGTTGCAGCGTGCAGCCTATGAGACTGGCCAATCGAACGAAGTACCTAACTGTGACAGTTTGCAATCACTTGCAGGGGGCCTATTCTGCCGTTGCTCGTTATTCTTGATGGCGACCGGGCAAAGCGCGATAAAGCTTGCTTACTTTCGCGAAACTAGATACGGACCGCGTGTTACGTTACCTCTATCGATAATCTGCTCCTTACGGCTCAGTGTCCCGATCTAGCACTGACATAGCCGAACTGCCGCATTCTGCGGGCAGAAACAAAGGAGATATACGATGGCCAATGGCACCGTAAAATGGTTTAATTCCACAAAAGGTTTCGGATTTATCGCCCCAGAGGGCGGTAGCAAGGACGTTTTTGTGCACATCTCTGCGGTTGAGCGGGCTGGTTTGACCGGTCTTGAAGACAACCAAAAGGTCACTTTTGATATCGAGTCCGGCCGCGACGGTCGCGAAAGTGCAGCTAACTTAGCTTTGGCTTAAAGCCTTTCGGTCCGAGCCACGAAGCGGTTCGCTTGAGGCGGGCGTATCGGAGACGATGCGTCCGCTTTTAAGTTTCCGTGCGGAGGTTGAGGCCATTTGCACGGAAATTTCCAAGAACGCCCGGTGTCACGCCAAGAGGCCGTAAAGATCAGGCCGCTGATCTAAAGAAACAAGCTATCTTGCAAGTTGGGTGCCTGCCCGTTTATTTTGCCAAGCAAACGAATGATTTTCCCTCGATACGGCCCTGAAACCGTTTCATACCTATGCCACCCAATAGTGAGCTGAAAACAAATGAAGAACTCTGATCGTGATCGCTTTGATGGGCGCTTAAAGAATGCGTCCGAAGCCAAACAGAATAGGCTGAAACGGTTTCAAGCAGCAGCTGATGACCCCGAGAGACGAGCAAAGCGCGCCAAGAGAGACGAAGCAGCGGTTGCGCGAAAAGCAGCGCAAGAGATCAAAGCAGCAAAGTTGCAGCAGGAAAAAGAGCAACTCGAACAGCAACGCAATGAAGAGGCCATACGCGAGCAAGAGCAAGCTGGAGCGCGCGAGGCCGCTCTTGAGGCTGAAATCGCTGAAAGTGCTTCCCAAGCTATTGCGCGAACGAAAGCTCTTGAAGCGGAGCGTAAGGAAAAGCGGGATCGACGCTATGCTGCAAGACAAAATCGCAAGCGCTAATTGAACCACATATAGCCGCGACAGCGCTTAGCAATCCGCCTTTTATGATCCCTAAATCGATCTTAGAGTAGTTGCAGCACATCACAGTGCGTCGAAGTGCGTAGGTCTAAGCGGACATAGCGTTCCATCAGTTGTACGGAATCGCTCCTTCTCTGAAGCTGACATTTGCGTCGCGATTGTGTACTCTTTCTTCGAGAGCGCACGCGTGCGACAAATTTCGGCCGCATGGAGGCCAGCTTGCCAGAGTATCTTGCCCCAGGTGTCTTCGTTGAAGAGACGTCTCTTGGCGGACATGCGATCGACGGCGTAAGCACCAGCACGGCAGCATTCCTGGGGCTTTCGGAAAGAGGGCCGATTGGGGCGGTCTCAACTGTGATTAGCAGCTATAGCGATTTCGTGCGGGTGTATGGTGACGATAGCGATCTGATATTGTCTGGGCAGCCGTTTACAAACTACATGGCCCGCGCCGTGCGTGGTTTTTTTGACAACGGAGGAAATCGGCTGTTCGTTGTGCGCGTGAGCCCGCCTCAACCGCAAGCCAAGGGCTCTGACACCCAGAAAACAAATGTATTTCACGGCCTATTTCATCGTATTTTGTGGCCGCGTTTTGCATTGAGGAAAAGGCCAACAGCAACGTACCGTGATGCGCTGAGGCTGCTTGAAAACGTTCCTAGCGTTTCAATCATCGCTGCGCCAAGTGCCGCACATGCCTTCATTGATCCAATCGAGGCGGTGGCGCATCTGCGCTCCGTTCAAGCGGAACTAATTGCCCATGCCGAAAAGATGCAGCACTGTTTTGCTGTTTTGGATCCGCCGCTAGACCTGTCTCCGAAAAAGGTTTCTACATTCGCTAACGCGTTAGACAGCAGTTATGCCGCGCTCTATTACCCATGGCTGAAAGAAGCATCTTCGGGTGCCAACAGCGTGCCTCCATCTGGCGCAATATGTGGGATATACGCGCGCACGGATCGTCAACATGGAGTCTGGAAAGCACCGGCGAATGTGACAATAGCAGGTATTTCCGGGTTTGAGCGTGACATTCATGCAGCTGAACAAGAGATGCTTAATCCTATTGGCGTGAACGTATCTCGCGCAATCCCGGGACGAGGTTTGCGCCTATATGGTGCACGGACGTTGAGTTCTGATCCAGAATGGCGATACGTTTCGATCCGTCGGTATCTGTCATTCATAGAAACGTCGATTTGTGATGGTATCTCCTGGGCTGTTTTTGAACCGAACGATGAACCGCTTTGGGCAGAGTTCAAAAGCTGCGTTGAAGTATTTTTGTCGAACAATTTCCGTCAAGGCGCTTTGCAGGGCCAGACCGAAACTGACGCGTTCTTTGTGCGTTGTGACAGAACCACGATGACGCAATCTGACATCGACAATGGTCGCTTGATTGCGCAAGTCGGTGTCGCCATCCTAAAGCCCGCCGAATTTAGGATTATCCGGATTAAAAAGAACCTATCTCGGGCGGCGTAGGGTGGTCCTTTCGATAAGCTTTTTGTCCTTTTCGTTGTCTACGTCTTGGTAGCTGCGAAGCGCAATCAGCGTTGCCTGAAGAAAAACGCTGTTTTTACCCGTACGCACTGACCTCGGACGATTCATGCTGTCGGTGTTTCACCACTGCGTACCTCTCTGCCAACGTCATTCGTATTGACCTATAACCCGTCACGTCCTTTGAGACAGATTGGGGTGTTTTTCTAAGCGAGAGTTTTGGGCTCTTTACGATCCTTGGGAGGATACGAGATGAGATCGAAGACAGGGCTGCATGGATTGGATGAAGACCAGCCTGGACATTAGACCCTCGCTGCTACACACGCATATTTGTCTGAAAAAGAACACTCGGCCCTTTTCAGAAAGCTCAGTGCTTTGCAGCGCGATATTTCAGTTTCGGACCTTGGCTGCGGACTTTTCACCTTAATTCGTAGTTGGCATCAGAAGCCTATCGGGATCCTGAGCATGCGCTATTCCGGGGTTACAGTCGACATCTCCGGGGAAGAAGCCATTATTATCTGGAATTAACAGCTGTATCATCTTTAAGATATCCTTGCGGCGGTTCGGCCTTACCGTATTGGCTTTAAGCACCATCGCCGGCGTGACTCTACGAAAACTCAAAGCATAACCGTGAACAAGGCCCTTAACGCTTTGATCCCCCTTTGCGAGATCGCAGACAGAATTTTCATGAGCATCGATGCAGATCGCAAACAGTTGCGCGGCGACATCAGGCGCAACCCCCATACAAAAAAGTTCCGGGATCTGTCGCGATTGCTCCAATCCAATCGTGAATGCGAAGCCTGGCAGCCCAGAAGATGGATCATGCATCGAGATCTGAGCATACCCGTTCAGAGAAATCATCTGCTCAACCCACGTTTCCACCTCTAAATTGTCTTCAACCTGGGCTTTAATCTGCACCTTTTTCCCTTCCGATGAAGTATTCGGTTAACACTCCGTTAACGTCTCCCACCAAGCGTGCAAAGGCAACGCATCCATCGACTCATGGTAAACGCTGTTAACGTACAGCGGTATCCGACCCCGCTTCACCTTGAAGCAGACTCAAGTTGGCTAACCAAAAAATCGGCACAAGACAGTTCTTCGCGTGGCAGTTGGTAAGCGGCAAGCGCGATTGGAGAAAGCGCTGGGAGGCCAAACTCTTTTGTCGCAGGGATAAGGGGCTCTACAATTGTTTTGCGCGGCATAACTGTGAGAGCCAATCCAGCTTGCACTAAGGACCGCACGCCGATCGGATGCGGGCTAAGATGGGTGACATGTCCTTGCTGTCCAGCATAGTCTAAAGCCTTCAAGGCATACCGTCTTAAATCGCGACCATCTGTGAGAAAGGCCAAAGGTATCGGTCCCGCTGATGGCATTTGGAACGTGCGCGAACATGCCCAGTTCAACTCCATGGAATGCACGAATTTTCGCAAACTGTGGCGCCCTTGATCCATCATAAAGGCCACATCAATTTCGCCATCCTCCAAACGTTGCAACAAGCTGTCGCTACGGGCGCATTGAATTTGGATCTGGACATCTGATTGTTGCATGGCGAAGGCTTTAAGGACATCGCTTACAATGGACATCGCCAATGTAACGGTTGTCCCCAACCTGAGAATTTGCCGAGAATTTGCTGTGCGGACCGTTTCGACGGCTTCCTCGGACAGGTCGAGAATACGGTGGGCATAAACCAGAAATGCCTCCCCTTCATGAGTGAGGCGCATCGTTTGACCTCGCCCTCGCGACACAAGGGGTTGGCCTAGTGAATCTTCCAATTTCCTGATTTGAGCACTGATCGCCGATTGGACTGTGTTTCGCCTTTCGGCAACAGTAGTAAAGTTGAGGTCTTGCGCCACCAGAGCAAAGGTTTTGAGCGTGTTAAGATCGAATGAAATCGCCATTTTAGATTTTTAAGCTTATTAAAGACTATTTCCAAGATTTAAGTTGATTGTTTACGCTGTGGTTGAACCATCAAACGTGCGGATATCATGGAATTTACGCTTTCGTTTTTTATCGTCTCAGCCATTTCGGTCTTGCTGACAGGTATCTCCAAGAGCGGATTCGGCGGTGGGCTTGGTGTGATGGCCGTCCCGCTTATTTCGCTCTTTGTTGCTCCCCAATTCGCCGCCGCTGTGATGATGCCGATCTTGCTGGCGATGGACACACTCATTGTTTGGCGCTATCGGCATACTTGGGACCGTGGCATTGTCAGCGGCCTGCTACCGGCAGCCCTTGTCGGGCTGGCATTGGGTAGCGTTACTTTTCAATTTTTGGATGCAAACGTCATCAGGCTTGTTATTGGCCTATTGGCTGCTTTTTTTGTGCTGCAGTTTTTTGTTTCTCAGCGTGCTTGGCGCAAGCCTGAAACAACGCCGCGACCTGTTGTTTGGGTGCTGGGCTTCCTTTCGGGATTTGCAAGCTTTGTGGCCCATGCAGGCGGTCCGCCGGTGAAGGGCTATCTCCTGCAACAACATTTGGAAAAAACATGGTTTGTGGGGACTAACACCGTCTTCTTCTTGTCATTGAACTTGGTCAAAACCATCGCCTACGGAGCCTCTGGCACTCTGTCCATGCCAAGCATGTTGACCAGCGCTATCCTTGCACCGATGCTGTTTTTGGGCGTCTTGATTGGGGCGCGACTCCATACCTTTGTGAATCAGGACATTTTCGTAAAGGTTGTTTACGGCTGTCTTGCCCTGACGGCAGCAAAGCTGCTTTTGGACAGCATCCCGGTTTTCCTAAGATAACTTTGAAAGCTACAAGCAAACCTTCGTGTGCAAAGCTGCATGTTTGCGCAGTTGGCGGCGATGCGCGATGTGTATGGCCAAACCGAACCTCGCTGTGTGTTCAACAACTGCTCAGCAGCTTCCTCAAAGTCGACGCCGCCGAAGCTGAAGAGGTTTCAGTTCTTGCAATAGTGTTGATGCAACTCGGCGGGTATGTTGTTGCGGTGGCCGGTCGACGAACCACGTCACCTTGCGGGCAAGGTATCATTTGTTAAGTTCTTGTCGGTCGGTTCCAATGCATAGGGAGAAGGTCCAATGATTTGTAAAATCGGTGATGTTGAGGTCTGGAGAATCCTCGAAATCCAGGCTCCGTTCATGACGCCTGAGGAACTTTACCCCAACGCTGGTGTGGATGTCGGTGCGATCGTGGAGGCGCATGTGCCGGGTGGGCTTTGTTCTGGTTCCGGTCGATTGATACTGCCGATACAGGGTTTTCTGTTAAAGACGCCTTCTCACAATATTCTTGTAGATAGTTGTGTAGGAAATGACAAAACGGCCCCAAATGACCCTAACTGGCACCAAAGGTCAGACACGCGGTTTATCGCAGCGCTGACGGCCGCTGGAATGGACGTAAGTGATATCGACTACGTGCTTTGTACGCACCTCCACATCGATCACGTCGGCTGGAACACCCGGCTTGAAGACGGGCGTTGGGTCCCAACTTTTCCGAATGCGCGCTACCTGATGCCTGCTGCAGATGAAGAGGTTCAACGTGTCAGAAAAAGCAATCTTTACGCCGAAAGTGTGTTGCCAGTCATCGAAGCCGGTCAGGTCGAATTGGTCGAAGCGGGACATATGCTGGGTGATCACGTGACACTTGTCCCAACCCCCGGGCACACGCCGGGGCATGTTTCAGTCATGGTGAAAAGCGGAGAGCGCGAAGCTTTGATTACCGGCGACGCGTTGCATTCTACTGTACAGTGCTGGCATCCGGAGTGGCATTTCAAATATGACGCTGACGCCGAGACCGCAGTCCGTTCGCGCAGAGCATTGCTGGAGAAAGCCGCTGAAACAGACTGCATCGTCCTAGGCAGTCATTTTGCGCTCCCTTCAGTTGGCCGAGTGAAAGCACAGAAGGATGTGTTTCGCTGGGAAGGTTAAGCTTTGGTTTGGATTAGCAGTTTCATCCCAGCCATAACCTAGCTGCCAGCCTTCGGTGCGTGTGTACTTGCGTCTGGGTGCGCGCAGGTTTGAGAGGATCTTTTGTGAACACGAGCTTTGTCCTCTCTAGACGCTAACTTTTCACGTCTATAGCCCGTAAGAACTTTTAAGTCGTTTTCCTGACTTTGCGACCGGCTTGCCGGCCACAGGGTGAAAACGTGCGCGCCACAGCGGAAAAGAGGGGTCAGCTTGTGGGGTTGGCAAGGGAAACAAAAACCTGCTGGTGCTCTAACGTGATCGGACCAAAGCTGCTTAAGAATGGCACTTCGGCGGCGTCCATGCCAACACCGATGCGTACCATTTCGCTGGCATTTGCCATGCGTGTCGCATCGATGAGATGCCATTGACCGTCCAGGAAGATTTCGGCGACTGCATGAAAATCCTGGGGCGTAACATTCAATGCATAGACGCTTGCAAAACGGGCTGGAATGGCTGACGCGCGGGCAAGTGTGATTAATACATGGGCGAAGTCGCGGCAAACACCTTGCCGCTGGACAAAGGTGTCTATCGCCGTCGTCTGGGCATTGCTGGATCCCGGCACGTATCGGTAACTATCGAAAATCCATTTGCAGATTGCGGCAATGCGGCGACCACCGGATAAATCTCCAAATTCTGCGGTTACGAAACTTTGCAGCTCATCGGACTGACAATAGCGGGATGGCATCAAGTATCTAACCGCATCCGCGGGCAACAAGTGAGGAGGGGCAGCGTTGAGTTGCTCCAGCTTTGGATCAGGTCGGTTAATGTCGACCTGAGCGGTGTAGGTACATCGAAATTTGCTTTCAGCTCTGATGAGAGCGCGTTGCCCCACGCTGGCCTCACCTGGAATCTGGCCCACATGCTCGGGTGACCCAAAGTCAATTGTGTCGGATAAAACAGATTGATCCGCAGAACTAGGCGCCTGTATTTGCAATATTAGGTCAACTGGTTGATCCGAGTTGTAGGTCAAGGCGACATCAATATTTAGGATCACGGTTCACCCTTTAAGTTTCTTGTAAGTCGGGCACATCCCAGTGTCGTAACGGACATTGGTTTTTGTGCTGAAGGCCAGACCACTAGACAATGGAAAGCTGACCATCGGCCAACTGTAAATTTGCGACACACCTAACCGTTTAATTTCGTCATGTGCACATTCCGGTTGCCGATTGCACAACCAGTATGGTGGCTATGTGCATGGATTTTAAGTGTTGGGCAAGCTGATTTGAAGGTGAGTGATGTCCACTTTTCGGCGACTGACATTTGGTTCGGTATAGCGCGCATAGTTGAAAAGACGGCGCTGTCGCCCCGCATTTAACGCCTACGTTCCAGTAATGGCATTCTGATCGCAGCCAAACAGTTACGGGACGATTGCATCAACCAGAGTGCATCGGGGGCTTCAGTGGCCCAAGGGTCAGATCGCCTGATCGAGTTCTTCGCCGGCGTTTTATATATCTTTCCCTACGCCTTTCGTGGTTTCGCAAGCTGCGAGTGTTGTAATCACGAGAACAAGGGCTGCTATTCTGAACATGTTAACTCCTTACTTTGATTTGTGTATGTGGAACGCGTCACGATAGGAAAGGTTCCCCGCTTGGTGAGCCGTGCAATCAATTTGTCCGAATGCGCCGCTAAGTTACGTGAGCATCGCCCAAAAGATCGGCTTTCACAGCGCCTCTACTGCCCATTGGTTGACCTTGGCCAATTGTCGTATCGTGGCGCGTTTGCGCTTCGGCTTCGGCATTCAGTTCGGCACCCAAAAGAACGATAAAAGCTGAGATCCAAAACCACACGAGAAGAACGATCACGCCGCCCAACGTTCCGAATATTTCGTTGTACGTCCCGAAGCTTTTCACATAAAATGCGAAACTGGCCAATGCGAAGATCCAGGCCGTACACGCCACAATAGCCCCCGGAGAAACCCAGGAAAATTCGGCGTTGTCGCGAGATGGGGCATACCGGTAAATCAGGGCCAAGCCTGCGACGGCCAAGGCAAACAGCACGGCATAAACTAGAAACATCCCAAGTGTTTCGACAAAAGGCCCAGCCTCCACAAACGACGCGACGGCAGGCACGACGAGTGTCACCGCAAGCCCGGCAAACATACCCAAAACGATAAAGGCAGTCAGCCCAATACGGACAGCGAACTTTTTCATGATCCCGCGAGATTCAGTTTCGTCGTAGGCTGCGTTCATACCTTCCATGAGGCTGGCGGTGCCTTTCGAGGCTGAATAAAGCGCAACACCAAAACTCAACAGTGCCGCGAGACCAAGCCCGCTCTCGCGCGAACCAGTAACCTCTGAAGCCTGATCATATATGATATCGATGACCTGTGACGGGAGCAGCCCGTTCAACAGGTTGATCTGGTCCGCCCCGTGCTCAGGCTCTGCAACGAGACCTGCCAGCGCCATAACGGCCGTAATCGCAGGAAAGAGCGCCAAGAGACCGTAGAATGCGATACCGGCTGCGATCAGGCCAACCTGATCGTCGTTGACCTCGTCCTTGACCCGTAGGGCGATGTCGGTCCAACCCTTCGGAGGGATATGTATCGGCTGTTGTGCATGTCGTCCGCGTGTCATTGTGAGCTCCCTCTTGGATTTTCTTGTTCAGGCAAATTGGTCGTTGTCGCCCCCACTCCACGGACTGGGATTGGCTCTTTGAATGTGAGAGTACGATAGGGAAACGGTATCTCGATACTCGCATCGTCCAATGCTGATTTCACTGCCGCGACGACTTGGTCGCGCGACGTGCGAATGTCGATTGGTTTGGATCCGGTCCACCAGGTCACCTCGAAATTTATCGATGACGCTCCAAATTCCTGCGCAAAGACCTGCACGTCACGCACGTCATTGCGTACGCTGTCGACGCAACGTACGGCGTCTTCTATGACCGTGCGGGCATCATCGACATTCTCGCCATACGCCACGCCACAAATGATAGTCGTACGACGCAGATCACGGTTGGTACGCACGGTGACGGGGTTTTGAAACAGAAGATGGTTGGGTACGACCACGAGCTGCCCGTCAGTCTGGCGCACATGGGTGTCCCGGATTGTAATTTCTTCAATCTGACCTTCAATGTCGTCGCATTCCACATGATCACCGATTGCGAAAGGTTCACGCAAGAGGATCAAGATACCGGCGAGGAAATTCTCAAACGTATCTTTAAATGCAAATCCGATAGCGACGGATCCAAGCCCCAATGTGGTCAGTGCTTTACCCGGAGTAATGGTTGGAAAAATGATCGCCAATGCCACGAGCACCCCCATAAGCCAAAGGCCCGTTCCAGCAAGCATGGACAGCACATCAATCAGATTTTGCCGCATGCTGGTTTTCCTGCCAATTTTTCGGATGAAAGCACGCGTTGTACGGACGAAAGCCCAGGTGAGAAAGATAACGATCATGGCCGCAGCTAGTTTTGGCAATGCGGTGATGAGACCGTCCCAATACGTGACCAGCGGTTCCTCGAGGGTGATCAGCATTTCGCGCCAAGCCATGTTTCGCTTCCCTATGTTTGGTGGGAAAACGCGCGATGCATGGGCTTTGTTCCAGAAATGAACGCCTAGTCAGGATGGAGTGTTGCCTCAGCCCTCCGCTATGTGTGTGGCGCGGGAGACCGCTTCATAGATATTGAGAACAGCGAAAAACAGAATAGCGATGCTGAAGGCTTCCACAAAGTAGCCCAGACCGCAGGCAATGCCGATGGTGCCTGTACCCCATATGGCCGCATCGCGTAACCGACCTGTACCGCTTTGGGTGGTAATGACCCCGGCTCCTAGAAATCCGATTGCACCGATGATGCCTTGAACGACCCGGGTCAGGTCGCTGTTGAGGTCTGGGAACGCGCTTCATCCGCCTTGATGGAAAAGTTGATCGTGATCATCACCCACGCTGCCGATGCAACTGCGACCAAAACATATGTGCGTGCGCCCAAGGGTTTGCGCTTGACCTCCCGGTCGATGCCAACAATCAAACCGCAAAGGGCTGCCGCACAGAGGTGTGTCAAAAACTCTGTTTCTTTTACATCGAACATTCCGGCTCTCCCGCCACCCTCGTGCGTCACAGGTGTAAGTGATCTTCTACCCCGTCTAGATAAGGGGGCGTGGCCTCAGGTCTTCGAGTTCCATAGACGCAACATCTGCCAATTCTGCGATATCGTGGATTGTAAGCTTTCCGTCTGACCAATTGGCAAGCTGCCGTTCGCGCAGGCGTGCTAGGGTCTTGTTGGTGTGCACAAGAGAGAGACCAAGAGCGTCTGCAAGATCCTGCTGGCGAAAGGGCAGAGGCATGGTGTCGTTTTGAACCATACCGCGCGCGTCGCCACGCCGGAACAGCTGCGCCAGTGCCCAAGCAACACCGGCGAGTGCTGAACGTTGTCCGACGGTTGCCAAGGCTTCGCCCAGAAAATGTTCTTCAGCGGCGGCAAGCCAGGTGATATCGAACGCACGCGACGTAGATGCGCGGAAGAAATCGTAAAAATCTTTGCGGTCAAACACACAGAGCGTCATATGTGTTGATGCTTCAACAGAGTGGCCCATTTCGCCAATCAAGCCCGCTTGCAGTCCTATAAAATCGCCGGGGAAAATGAAGTTCACGACTTGGCGACGGCCATCGATAAGAGTTTTATAGCGCAGACCCATACCCCGAAGGGCCGTGTATATCTGCGGCGCATTCGAACCTTCCATCAAGATCGGTGTTCCGCGATCTACCGACAGTTCGCCAGACTTGAACTTCTGCGTTTTTTCAATCTCTTCTTTGGACATCTCTTGAAAGATGTCGTGCCTGTGAAGGGGGCAGCTTTTGCAGTCAATGGCCATGGTAACTCCCTCTAACTCACTTAGACCACCAACGCTCTTACCAGATTTTTGTTCCAATCCGGTGACAGTCATTCTGACGCAGCATAGGGCCTTCCAGCCCACCACCTAGTTCGTAAAAACCGTTTGTGCCCTGCATGACTAGGAACTCTGGAACGCCGTTTCGAAGTGACTTGGCATCGGTGGTAGCGAAAACCAGAACTGTTACTTGGGCTCGACACCTATTTCCTTACTATATTTCAGCGCCAGCGGGCGTGAAACCGGATCATGGCCTCCCGGATATGTCGAGGTCGGTCTTTGTACGTTTGTATCTACGTTCAAATTGTTTCCACGAAGGTCCCGGAGGAACCCTTTTCAGCACGCTTTCGTGTCAGTTGACGTTGCGGAAACGGTTTAGTGATGCACTATTTCACCATCACGGTTCCCGATTGCAGCTATTTCCCAGAGTTTCGCCTTACAATTTTCCTGGTGCATTTCAGAGGTTTTCTGCACGACCTATGTCATAGTTTAATGCAGCCGATACCGCAGCGCGCGATAACCACCCCACACCGGGGGAACCGTGCAGTGGATGATCCAATTCGTATTTGCATTATTGAGCGGGATCTCTTCGTGTCTCAGGACATGGCTGACAGCGTTTTTTCGGTGTTGCCGTCGGCTGAATGCTCGACTTTCTTGAGTGTTTCCGAAGCTCGCTCTTCTCATGCGCGTGGGAGTGATCCGGATCTGGTCCTCATTTCTGCGGACGCCGACGGCGCTTTTACCTTTTCAGCAGATGAGGCAAAATGGCTCGTGTCCCGCAAAGTCATTGCATTCGATGCGCGGGATCGCCTTGGGTGTCCCGAATTGTTTCATCTCAATAAGCCCTTCAGCGAAGATGAACTGACGTCTGCTGTGCTTTCGCTGGTGTCAAACAAAACGACGGAGGTTGATGCGGTTCAAACGGCTACCGTCTAATTTCCTGACGCATGGATCGCGCAAGCCTTCAACGTCCGAGCCGGTTGTTAGGCTAAAAAACACAAGGCTCGATCGTCGATAAAAACCGCCGCGTCCGAATGGGCATGTGTAGCGCCTAGCGCACGTATCATTCTCACGGTTGGCGATGCATCACGTTGCGTTTCGATCCGCGTGCCATTTTCCCGATATCAGCGGCTGCCAAGCAAATCATCTTGTGGTTCGGATTCTTCCGCATTGTTGTACGCAGGCGTATCGTTCAGCAAGTCGCCTTCACCTTCGCTGGCCACAGGTTCTGGTAGGGGTGCCGGTGGCAGGGGTTGTGACGGGGGGTGTGCATTTTGGTTTTCCCCAAGGCTGTCCAGCACGCGGACACCTTCGGGAAAAATCACCTCACGGGCTTCATCTGGCATGGAAATACCCTCAAGCGTCAGCGCAGATTTGACTGCACGGAGTAATGCAGATTTGAGCTTGGGGGGAGAAATCATGTGCCCGTTGAACCAATAGTATGTACGGATGTTCACAGTCGATGCGCCGAGAGCGTCGACCAGCACCATGGGCTCTGGCTCGTTCAAGATCGCCTGATGCGATTTCAGCGTTTTCAGAATGATTGATTGCGCATCCGCTATTCCGGCATCATAGCCAATGCCGACCAGAAATTCGCCGCGCCTTTCGGGCGAGGACGTGAAGTTTTCAATCACATTTTTAAAGACAGTCGAGTTGGGGATATGGATTTCGTTGCCTTCAATCGATGTGAGCAACGTACTTCGCGTCGTCATACTTTTGACTGTTCCGCTTAAACCATTCACTGCAATGAAATCGCCGCGCTGGAAGGGGCGGCGCACGCTTAGGATCAGACTGGAAAGAAAGTTTTCAGCAATATCGCGAAAGGCAAAGCCGATGACGATACCTATGACGCCCGCGCCACCGACCAGTGAAAAAGCAAGCTGCGTCAGACCCGCCACCTGCAAAACCACATAGAGTCCGAGTAAAAAAACGGGAAAAGCGATGGCTCGGGACACAACTTGGCGCAGGAAGGGCGATTGGACGCGATTGGCCAGCAACCAACGCGCCAATTTGGCGACCAGTGCTGCGACATACCACGCCAAGGGTAGAACCAATACGGCAAGCAGGACAAGCGGCAGAACCGCCACTGTTTTTTGCGCAATAGCTTCCAGTTCAGTCAATGCGGGCACCAGAGACCAAACGGGGCCGCTATCGATTGCAATTCGGTTTACAACTGCAACGACGCCTGAGGTTTTTTGAGCCAGATCACGTGCCCAGACACGGTGCGCTTCCGAGCGCGCACGCCCGTCGAGAAAAACCACACCTTCATTGACCGCTACGGACTGACCCGTGTACCACCCTGTGGCTATCAGAATGTTGCCTATTCGGTCGCGGATCGCTGCATCTGAAACCTCTGGATCGACCTGGACTTGTTGCTGGGGGGCAGCAGGACTTTCCTCAATTTCTGCGGAAACGGATTGCCCCTGCGCATTCGAGGACAAGAGCAGTAAGATAGCAATAATACTCAGAAGGGCAGGCAATCGACCTTCACGACTCTTCCAAACTGACGAAAATTGCATTTTTTGATTATTCCTGAACCTTGTTTTCGTTGAGGCCACGCGGGGATCGCCCACCACAGTTTTTTAACCCATAAAGTAATCAGTTGGTTCCAACTTCTGGAGAACCGTTGAATTTCAAGGAGCCGTGGGAACAAAATTCATCGAAAACCGTTGAGTTTGCATCTCACCTAACGCGGCCGCTGGGCACAGATCTGAACTCTATGAAAAACCCTTCAGCAACCCCTACAGCAATCGCGCCAACACCACATCCCGTACATGACGAAGAAGTCGGCATTGTTTTTGATGGTCCTAAGCGGTGACGTGTCCGCCTGTCAAAGAACAAGCCTCGTACCCGAAAGGAGCGTGCCCGGCAAACATGAACACTGGCAAAAGAAGAAGGTTCCCTTGACGACACTCAAACTTACTAAAGGCCCGTACAACATCCATAAGACTGGTGATGATACCGCTGCCTCAAGCTTGCTTGCCTATGTGTGGCGAATGAGTGCGTGGCACCAAGTATCCCTTTGTGTAATTGCGGTCATCGTGGCGGGGCTAAGTCTTGTGCCGATCGAGTTGCAGCGCCGGATCACCAATGAGGTCGTGGAGACCCAAAACGTCTCGGCATTGGTGCAATTTGGTATTGCCTACGCGGTGGTCACCTTGCTCCATCAGGCCGTGAAGTATTCTCTTTGGATCTATCAATCATGGATCACCGAAAGCGCATCCCGATACACACGTCGCCACCTGCTCGGAATCTATGGACATCGCCGAAAGAAGGAGGGCGAAAAGAGTGGCCGTACGGTTTCGATCGTCGGATCTGAAGTCGAAAAGCTTGGGGGTTTCGTTGGGGAAGCACTATCGGGAGCCTGCGCGAATGCCGCTGTTTTACTTGGCGTCGGTGCATACATGTTCGTTGTAGAGCCGAAAATTGCTGTTTATGCGTTGGCTTTTCTCATCCCGCAGGTTGTGTTGACGCCGGTCATCCAAAAAAAGCTCAATCTGCTGATCGAAAGCCGCGTGCAATTGTTGAGGAGCCTGGGTGATGAAGTGTCGGAAATGCACGATAAGGTTCAAGACGGCCAAGTGGAAACGTTAGATAGCATTTATAGTAACCGAATGCGGTACTTTCTTTTAAAGTTTGCGATAAAGGCTGCTCTCAATCTGTTAAACGCGCTCGGACCAATGACAGTTCTCCTATTTGGAGGTTATCTGGTGATGCAAGGGGACGTGCAAGTTGGCGTTATCGTTGCATTTATCTCTGGTTTTGAAAGGATATCATCGCCGTTGCGCGAACTGATCGGGTTTTATCGGGTGGCCGCTCAAGCGGGTGTACAGCACCGAATGATCGCAGATTGGATGAAGTTGCAAACTGTTGGGCATTAGAAAATTCACGTTGAGTATAAAATTAATCCACGCGCTTCGGCGAGGTTGGCTGTTACCATTCAAAGCGCTGTTCGAAAGCGCCGGAATGCATTGTGAATTTAAGTAACTTAAGCCGTCTCTGTCTGGTTGTTTGACGCCTTGGGTACATCAAACCGCTGTGTTGATGCAGTTTAAAAGTCAACAGGGTCTATTTTTCCACGATACGCAACTTTCTTCTGAGTTGTGCGTTCTACTCTTGAAGCAAAAAAGAGAGACCAAGATGCATGAGGCGTACGAAACAGATGGCGCAGCCGGCGAGGTTCTTCTCGCATGGGGAAAGCAGCCACGCTCAGCGCATAAAAGCCTGCCGTGTTGCGCTGGAGCGTAAGTGAACGGCCTCTGGCGCTGTTTTGTATCCAAGCGTGGAGGTTACATTTTTATACCAAATGTGGAGATGATTTCAGTATGAGACGTGTTTTAGCCTTTATTGCATTGATTACAGCTGCACCCTTGAGTGCGGAGAATGTCGGGAAGGTCGACGTTGACTGGCTTGGGAACGATATCGTGGTTGAGGCCTTTAGCGATCCGGAAGTAAAAGGTGTCACCTGCCACGTCACCTACTTTGAAAGAGGTTTGATCGACCGTTTGCAGAAGGGCGATTGGTTTGAAGATCCGTCGAATTCATCCATTGCCTGTCGGCAAACTGGTGCGATCGAAATTGGTGACATTGATAAAGGGCAAGAGGGTGAGTCTGTGTTCTCAGAGCGTAGGTCTGTGATATGGAAATCGTTGAAAGTGACCCGCATTTTCGATGATGAGCATCAAACCCTCATCTATCTGGCACACGCACGGGATGTGCAAAATGGGTCGGCCAAGATGTCTTTGTCCACTGTACCGCTTTATGTGCCAGGTAAATAGGCGTGTTTAACCGGATTCTGCTTTGTCCCGGCAATAACAAAGTGATTTTACGAATAAAAACGTCAGGCACTATGTCGTAGTTTAATGCGCGGGTGCGTGATTGGCTGTAACCAATTCCTTCTGTTTCGCTGTATATGACAGCGCCGCGCAGCCCGATCTGGGCAGGAGGAACACATGTCCAATGACTTCCGTTGGGAGATAAGACGACAAACCAATGTCGCGCACCGTGGCGTCGATCAGCTGTTTTCTCGGTTAGAGGTCGGGCAGCGTGACGGCCTTTCAAACTACTTGATGATACAACTGAGCTGCTTTGTCGCCATGCGGGGGGCGGCTCGTGTTGACAGCGTGGCATGGGAAAGCTTGACGCAATTGGCTGCGCTTATCCGTTTCGATCTGCATTCGCTCGGCCACGAAATTGAGCCTCGGTTTCAGTTGAAGTCTTACGATACAGATCCTTTGGCATTGGATTATGTGATCCAATGCTCCCGGCTCAGCGCGCAAATTTTGAAATTGGCCTGGCAAAAATCAAGTGATGCCGAGGTATTGCGCGCCGGCGCATTTTTCAGCCTGCCGATCCGTTTCGACCAGTGGCACGATGTCTGTCATCGCTTGTCGGGTATCCCAGTTGGCAGTCCAAGGGCACATTCGATTATAGACAGTTCTGGAAAACTCTTTGAGTTCTTTCACTTCGCTTTGAGCGAATTTGGGATGCGTGAGCCTTGTCTTAAAGTCTCTGCATGATGGGCTTGCTAACGACTACTGTGCTGCTTGAGGGTAGACATCATGCTCAGGGTCAAATTGAGCAATCTGGAATGTGACGTCCAACGCGTAGCGATTGCTTTCTGCTGTTGTCAAAAGTTCGCCTTCGAGTTGATGCGCAAAGGCGCGGACTAACTGGGAGCCTAATCCTGTGCCGCTTTGATCGTCCACAGTGTCGCCAGTTGTATTGGAAACACATAGTGTCGCCTTCCCCATGCCTTGCTCAACGCCTCCTGTGGACCGCAATAGCCTGACTGAAATCTCAGGCGCTGGGCCCCCTACGTATTTCAGCGCGTTCGTCACCGCTTCGGAGACCAGCAGTGACAGCGGCATTGCCTGATCCGGGTACAGTGAAACGGATTGCAGGTCGAGTTTTACGTCGACATCTGAGCCACGAGGCAGCCCGATCGCAACACCCTGATTGACGATCTCGCGTACGATTTCGGCCGCATCCACGCGGTCCATTGATTGTGCCTGATAGATTGAGCGATGGACGGAAGCCAGCGCCATTACACGGTCCTGAAGGCGCCGAACGACGATACGCGTTTCTTCGCTGTAGGCGCCGCGCAGGATCATGTTGATGATGGAGTTAATCAGTTGAAGGTTGTTTTTGACCCGGTGGTGAACCTCTTTGAGCAAAACATTTTTTTCATGAACAGCATCTTCGAGCTGCGCTTCCTCACGGATTATCGTTTCGGTTAGTTCTCGGAAATCTGTTTCCAGATCAAAAAGTTCGCCCTTAGCGGTAACAGCGTCCATAGGAACCGTGCGTTGATCTCTAAACAACCGAACCTGGGCTTTGAGGCGTTGAATTGCGCGGATGACCAAAAGTTGCATGATGAGGAACACGACGAGGAGACTGGCAACCCACATTGTCACGGCCAGAATGATCGTCCGCCAATATGGATCATCAGACTCGAGCAGGGCGGTATCCGTGTTCCATGTTCCGAGCGCATAGGCATTTTCGCTCACCAGCGGCACCAATGCATATACGCGGGTGTACCCATTTACTGACTCCGCGATGAACGTGTAGGTTTCTTCTCTGGCGAGATCGCTCAGCGCAACGCCTTTAGGCAGTAGGCCTCGCGCATTGGACAATACGCGTTCTGAAGTAAGGATTTCGCCGTTTCGATTAAACGTAATCAATCCCAAGGGACGATCACCGTTAAGCTCTTCTGCGGTCTCGAAATTGGCGTGTGGGATATGCAGCTGCATGTGCCCGACATAGTCTCCATTTTCAAATGCGGGGGTTGCAACAACCAGAACTGATGCGCCGGGGGGCGTCGCGTTTCGGTTTATGAAAAGGCCAAGCTTTTGCTCCTTGGCGAGGGTTTCAAGCATTCCATTTTCGGACGGCGTAGTTGACGGGCCGGAATAGCACCCCATGCTGCCTGCGGCGGGTGTAAAGCCCAAGAAACTGTATAGCGCGCTCCCATTTTCAAAACGTGAAAGTGTGGATCGGCAAAGCGCTGGATCTTCTTGCAGTGAGTGGGCGGTATTGCCCATGGCGGTTGCAGTGCCGATTGCACGTTCCATGATTCGCCGTTCACGCGCCGCAGCTTCTTCGGTTTGTGCCAGCAGTGCGCGTTCCGCAGTTTCTTCTTGGTCGCGAATGATCTGATGGGTTTGTGAGATTGCGATCAGACCCAACGGCAAAAGCGCGATGGTAACGAGTACCATCGCGCGTTTTGCAAGTCCGACACGTGCAAATTTTTCTTTAATACCCAATCGTTTACCTATGCCGCGATGGTGTCGGCCGCGACGACTGCTACGGTGTGCGCATCGGTTAATTCCAAGGGTTCAGCATCGTTTACGTCCATCAGTTCGGCAAGCCTGGCGCGACCTCTGTTGACGCGACTTTTAATTGTTCCGACCGCAACACCACAGGTTTCCGCAGCCTCTTCATACGAAAAACCTGAAGCGCCAACGAGAAGCAGGACTTCGCGCTGCTCGACCGGTAGCTGGGCAAAAGCTGTCCGGAAATCCGCCATCTGTAACCGTCCATCATGCGCGGGTTTTTCAGATAGTTGTTCAACCATCGTGCCTTCGGGATCATCTACTTCGCGCTTGGCGCGGCGACGGTTGGAGTAGTAGGTGTTTCTGAGGATCGTGAACAGCCACGCTCGCATGTTCGTGCCTTGTTGAAATTTGTCGATGTTTTTCCAAGCTTTTTCTACTGTGTCTTGGACCATGTCGTCTGCCAAGGCGGAGTTGCGCGTCAGGCTCAGGGCGAATGCGCGCAGCGTTTTGATGTGTTCGACGATCTCGTTCTTTGGATCTACACTGTTCATTTTACACTCCGGTTTTGATCCGTCACTGCGTCTTTAGCGCGGAGCTGTTCGATCAAGTTGGTAAAACGGTCTGGAAGGTCACGGTCGACTTCCTGCTGGAAAATCGTCTTCAGATTCTCGTCGATGAGATCTGAGCACTTACCATTCTCAATTTTTCGGGCCATTGCACGCTTCCCTTCAAAAAATTCGCATCTGCACGGGAACCAAACGCACAACTGTGCGTTTGGTTCCGAAGGAATTCAAAAAAGTGGAGAAATCGATGCCATATGAAGCAAGCGCAGGCGGTTTAGCAGAAGATGTTGGCACTCAGTTGCCCTATTTACGCCGCTACTCCAGAGCGTTGACCGGTAGCCAGGAAACGGGCGACAGGTACGCCGCAGCAACACTTGAGGCCCTGCTAACTGACGCCAGCGTGTATGACAGCAGCTTGCATCCGAAAATTGCGCTATTCAAAGTATTCCACACCATATGGCATTCAAGCAGCGCGCCGTCAGGCGCGATGGACTCGCATCTCACGGCTGCAGCGCACGGGCATCTTGAAAAACTGACCGCCAATAGTCGCGAGGTATTGCTGATGTCAGTCATTGAAGGTTTCTCCGCCAATGAGATTGGCCAAATTGCGGGAATGGACAAGAGCGAAGTGGGCACGCTTTTGGACGCGGCATACAGCGAGATGAAAGAATCTATGACCGGCAACGTCATGATTATCGAAGATGAATCGCTCATCGCGATGGATCTGGAAAGCATGGTTGCAGACATGGGGCACGATGTTACGGGGATAGCACGTACCCACAAGGCTGCAGTTGCTCTGGCGGCGCAAAAGACACCAGATCTCATTCTGGCGGACATTCATCTTGCGGATAACTCGTCGGGCATCGACGCGGTAAAAGAGATTATGACTACGATGGGCGAACGTCCGGTGATTTTTATCACGGCATACCCCGAAAGATTGCTGACGGGTGATCGTCACGAACCTGCATTTATGATCGCCAAGCCTTACACCGAAGAGCAGGTCACAGTGGCCGTCAGCCAAGCTATGTTTTTCTCGTCAACTGAGACACTGAAGGCTTGAAGTAAATGCGCTGGCTCCGATTCACTTAGAGCCGGCGGCTATTTTCGGCTTAAGCAAGGATCGCATTCAGGTCATCGACCCGCTCTGATCGAACGGCGAACAGGATTTCGTCTCCTTCGGTCAGCGTTGTCGAAGGTTCCGCGAACAGCTCTTTTTCGTCTTTGACGACAGCTACGGCCGGTAGTCTTGTGGCAAAGCCAACGTGAAATGCGCGTTGCCGCTGTAATTTGGGGAATGACCCGGCCAAATGCGCATGTTCATCTTCTGTGCATTAGGGTGTGCCAAGTCCCGGGCAGACCCAGCAAAAGGACCGCGACGAATTTCAGCCGTCTGAGGAGTATGGCCAGAGTTGTTACAAGTTTGAACATGACGGTGTTATCCAAGCCTATCACGCCTGTCGAAAGCGCAACGGTTGAAAACGCCGATATGACGTTTAATAGCGCGGGCATTGCGGGATATCCGTGTATCAAGAACGCCGTCTACAGCATGAAAACTAAACGAAGCAAGTATGGTCAGTGTTTGTGTCAAGACGGAATGGCTGGCAACCAAGTCTGGCTGCGAAGCGAAGCCACCGGTCGAAATGGCTGCGAGTTTGAGGAGCACGCCTTGCGCTGCTGACCCGACATTTAAGCGAAAACGAGCGTTAGTCCGCCACAGGCGCCGAGCAGCTGGTGGATACGAGAAGGTTATTGTTGTCGAGGCCGGCATTACCCAGTTTCCGATCGCTTGCACCGGGGCTGATTACTATTGTCAGAATTGCTGTCGCTATGGCCAAACCACCGCGCCATTGCATCCAGCTGTGCAGCGGGTGGCCAGCGCAGGGCCTTTCATTGGCATTTATGGCAACTGATAGCCCGGTCGTTGTGACGGTACTCATCCCTTTCAAAAGCCGGTCGATCGCTGTCATACCTTAAGCCGCAAAGGCAGGTATTGCTGCGACTGGCGCAACGACACATGAAAGCGCCAGAACAACGACGGCTCCGACTTGCCGTAAGGCGTTGGACAGCGACTGGCGACAACTGCCTGCATGCTCATTTTGTTCCGCATCGGAACAATTTGCGGTCTCAGGTCGTATGTCTTTCGACAAACGGAGGCCTTTTGATGACCGAAACAGACGCACAGTCGCACGATCTGACACGCCGGAAAGAAGAAAAAGAAGCAGTCGACGAGGCGGTAGGGCTATCGCCGCGCTTGGTGTTTGAAACCATCCGTAGGAACGGGGAGGAAGAACTGGAGCGCCCTATGCGCGCTCTTTGGTTTTCAGGCATCGCTGCGGGTTTGCTGATTTCCTTTTCGGTGCTCGGCGAAGCCATTTTGCGTGCTCACCTTCCAGACGCGCCATGGCGTTACATCGTCGAAAACGCAGGTTACAGCCTTGGATTTTTGCTTGTCATCTTGGGACGCATGCAACTTTTCACGGAAAATACGATCACCACAGTCATCCCTGTAACGCTAAAGCCGACACGTCACGCATTTGAGCGTACCATCAAGTTGTGGTGTGCAGTTCTGGCGGCAAACGTGGTTGGTGCCTTTCTTATCGCAGGATTTTTCGCCTATGCCGGTGTGCTATCGGATGAAGTTTTTAGTGCCATGGTCGATTTAAGCCATCACGCGACAGGCATGCCATCGATAGAGGGCATGATGCGCGGTATCCCAGCGGGCATTCTGATCGCCGCTCTGGTGTGGATGTTGCCCTCATCGCAGGGCAGTGAAATCGGTATCATTATCCTGTTCACTTGGTTGATTGCTCTTGGCGACTTTACGCATATCGTCGCTGGTTCAGTTGAAATGGCGTTTTTACTCGTTCAAGCTGAGATCGGTGTCAATCAGGCCGTATTTGGCTTCTTCATCCCAGTGCTTATCGGGAACATAGTCGGGGGCACCGTTATCTTTACGATGTTGACGTGGGCGCAAGTTCAGCCCGAAGTGGCGGAAGAAAATGAATCCTGTGGGGATAGATTGCAACGCTAGTGGATCTGCATAGCGTTTCACCGGGAGCCTAGACGCCCTTCGCCGCTCCATTTTCAGGAGCGGCGAAGGCTTGTTAAGCGGCTTTTGAGTTACTCGTCATGGCCATTTCTATCGCCCGTCGCATGTCGCGCGCGATCATCCTTTTTAATCTTTTCGACTTTTGAGTTGCTGAAGACCGCAACGATGAGCACGGCGCTCAAAACGACCAAGAACAGCAAGGCGACGAGGTATGAGATATCCATCGCTTTCCTCCATTCGTTGCCAGCTGGCCTGTGCTTTTGGGCAGGTCGACGCCAGCTGTGTCAAATCACGGCCTGCCATGGAACGAACGAGAACTCCAGTCGTTTGAAGCCCTCTTCTGATCCACTAGAAATTCAACCCATTGAACGGACCTAAAGTTCCGTTTTTAATTGCAAAATTCGCACGGTGCCCCAATTGTCTTTGGATGTAAAAAGAGAGCAGTCGCAGTATGTATTGTCATCGACAGGTTGGCGGGCATGTTAAAAAATGAGTCTGCGATGCAGACTGACGGCCGATGCACTGCACCTACTCAAACACCTCGCTTTTCACCTATTCAATTTCTCTGATGTGCACGAAAACAATCTTTGAGCGCGTTGATTGGGACACATCCTTGGATAGCCGAAGGCTGAGGCGCGTCGCTTTTTTAAACATTGATAGGTCAGATGGTCATTCTCGCCGTGAAGGTATGAAATGACGCGCAGTTCTCTGTCTTTGATTGATCCCACTCTTAGGTAGGGTTTTCCCATTTGGATCACTGCTCGTTCCATATCGGCGCAAAAATAGAAAAAAGTTTGGAACTTTCCCGCAGCTTCGGGGGTTGAGTGAATAGTCATAATCACCCGGAGGTTTCTACAATGGAATATGGTATCCTTGGACTGCTGGTCCTGATCCTGAATATCTACGCTGTTATCAAGATTTGGACGAGCGGAGCATCAGCGGGTGCGAAACTGCTTTGGACACTTCTCATTCTCGTCCTGCCGGTCATCGGTTTCATTGTATGGTTCTTTGCAGGGCCCAAAGGGTCAAGCCACGCAACTGTCTAAAAGCGGTAAAATTTGACACCGGCCCTCAACCTTGCAGGGCCGGTGTTTTCTTGAGGTACTGGGAAAACTCAACGTGCCAAGCCAAAATCAATCTCTGGATCGTCTCACGATATACATATTGCGCCTGGCATCGGTCGGAGTTGGCTTCGCGTCCTTCGTATGGCTTTTCAAAGCTGGAACGCCCGTCTTCATGCCGCTGATATTCGCGCTGGTCGTTGGCGTGGTCTTTGCCCCGCTTGCCAATTTCTTTGAACGCCTTGGCGCTCCTTCAGTCGTGGGTGCGCTCGCGGTCTTACTGGTTGTTTTGACGTCAATTTCTCTGGGAATTTACATCCTTTACCCGGTTATTGCCGAATTTTTACTGCGGATCCCGGTCATGTGGCTCGAATTGAAAGAAGCGTTCAGCGGTCTAAAAAGCACCATGGAAAACGTAGAAAACATGCAAAGCCAAGTTGCTGAAACGCTGTCATCAGGGAGCAGCGCAGTCGCCGCCATTGAGAACGCACCGCAGGTTGATGTGCCCAGCGTGACCGATATCTTGCGTTACATACCAGCTTTCGCCGCGCAGATATTGGTATCCATTGGTATCCTATATTTTTTCTTGCTTACCCGCCTCGATCTTTACGCTTGTGTCGACAAATCGTCTTCCAGTTTAACTGGTCAGGCTTTGCGTCGTGCCGAAGCCGAAGTTTCCCGCTACTTTCTGACGATTACTGCAATAAACGGGTGCTTTGGTGTGCTGGTTGCGTTGATGCTTTCAGCCTATGGAATGCCCAACGCGGCATATTGGGGTGTCGGGGCGTTTCTGGTGAACTACGTGCTCTATTTAGGCCCGATATCCTTTGCGGTAATATTGCTGATGGGGGGGCTTATCGTTTTCGACGGTGCGATAAGCATTTTACCTGCTGTGACCTATCTCCTTATGAACATGACGGAAGGTCAATTTGTGACGCCCAGCCTTGTTGGGAAACAAATGTCGGTCAATCCGCTTCTGATTTTTCTGTCCTTGGTTTTCTGGCTTTGGATGTGGGGGCCACTTGGGGGCGTGATCGCCATTCCATTGTTGGTATGGTTGCGTCAGATAAGCAAAGCGCGTGACACGCAAGATCAATATGAAACGGTAGAAACCCAATTGTTTGACACAAATAATCCGCAGGTTGAGACTCCTGGGCACAAGGTAACCTATGCTTCCGCTGAGTAATTTGGAAATTCTTGTCACTGCCGATGAGAGCTATCGCGCGTTTGAACGGACCGTTGTCGATGCGGTGTCACGCATCGATATGGGGTTCCGTGTGTTTGACGCTCGCACCGCGCTTTTGACGGAGGAGGCACGTGCGTACGGCGATACGTGGGTCTATCTGCTTTTGGGAAAGCTGAATGAAGGCGTAAACATCACGATCCGCATCTCAGATTTTGATCCTGTCGTCCGACCCAAGTTGCATCTGGGTAGCCACAAATCACTAAGTATTTTGATGGGCATAGCGGAGTTGGTCGATGGGTCCGGGACCTTGCGGGCATCTGTGGAAGATCACCCGGCACGTGTCGGCTCGGCACCGCGTATCGCGTTGTGGCCCAAAGTTCAGTCAGAAATCAACAAAACCTGCGATTGGTTGAACGATTTGAACGCGCACAGCCGGCGGGAGGCAATCCGCTGCATGCCGCGGTTGCATGAGTTCACATATGAACAGGATGGAGAGATACGTGCCAAGCGGAGTGGTTTTCCGGCTATGTTGCCTGTGACCCATCACCAGAAACTGGCCGTCATTGATGATAAAAAACTATATATTGGCGGCTTGGATCTGAATAATCGGCGCTATGATTCGCTCGCCCACGATCGTGCGCCGCCTGAGACATGGCATGATGTTCACGTCTTGTTAGACGATGCTGCTTTAGCCCGCGAAGCCAGAGATCATCTTGAGCATTTCAGGGATGAATGTGCCGGAGCGGTTGCTGTACGCAAACCAGACAATCTATTGCGCACTTTATCAGTCAGGCGGGAAAGCAATGGGGTGTCCTTGTCGCCGGAGGTTTGCGATACCGGTATCCTGGATCGTCACCTGGAATTGATAGGTGAGGCTGAGAACCTCATCTATCTCGAAACGCAGTTTCTTCGAGACCCCGTTCTCGCAGATGCGCTCAGCGATCGAGCGGGTAGGGCGGCCGGATTGGGGCTGGTTGTATTGCTTCCGGCTGCTCCTTTGGAGGTGGCGTTTGAAGGGGAACATGGTCTCGACCATCAATACGGAGAGTACCTTCAATCAAAATGCTTGCGCCAATTGCGTGAAGCTTTTGGGGACAGGATGTTCTGCGCCTCGCCGGCTCTGCCACGGCATGCTGCTTCAACCGATCAGCGCCACATTCACAATGCCCCTATGATTTTTGTACATTCCAAAGTGTCAATTTTTGACGACCAAGCTGGGCTCGTAACGTCTGCAAACCTTAATGGACGCAGTATGCGGTGGGACACAGAGACGGGGATCGAGATTAAGGACAGTGCGCAAGTTTGCGAATTGCGCCGCCGAGTTATGACAGCTTGGTTACCGGAAGGCGTTGATCCGTCGTTCTGGGCGCCCAACCTTAAAACGGTATCAGTCTGGCGATCTTGGGCACAAAAGAACGCTAAAGTTGATCCTGTGTCGCGCACGGGATTTCTGCTCCCCTACGAAATTCAGCCAGCGACCGAATTTGGTACAAATTTACCAGGTATTCCCGTGGAAATGGTCTAATGCACTGATATGTACCGTTTCGTGTTCCTGAGAATTTCTTTCTTAAAAATGCTCGGTGCCGGGAACAAAATCGAACCTCCTCCGTTGACCTAGTGGAAGATTTCAACGGAGGATCAAATGTCGGACCATCCAACGAAAAGCGATCGTGCAGATCTCGGTGGCAAAGCCAGCAATGCCTTGAACACGGCGGCAGATCTGGCTTACCAGCAAGCAGAGGCTGCGGCAAATACGGCCACGCGTAAAGTGGAATCGAAAGTTTCAAATGCTGCCAGCGCTGCAAATGCCGCATCCGCAGAATTTGAGAACGGTAGCTTGCAAGAAATAGCGGCGGATCAAATCGCCACTCATCTGCAGGACGTTGCAGGTATTCTGCGGGAGACTGACCTCAGCTCTGTTTCCAAAAAGGCAACGACTTTTGCGCGCGAGAACCCAGTGCTGTTTTTGGGGGGTGCTGCGCTTCTCGGTTTTGCGGCAACTCGTTTTCTCAAGTCCAGCGACACCGACGTGCGCGCTGCCTATGTGCCGGACACCGACCCATGGACAGGCCATTTGACCGATTCCCCACACAACGATCGTTTGCATCCGGCGCGCACGGAACTGGGGCAGGCATTTACCTCTGGGAGGGCCGACAGATGAATGAGAATGCTTCAAACAACGCAACGCCACAGCCCGGCCCAACGGACGCACGTGCCCTCATCAGCGGTGCGCTCTACCGAGTGTCGCGGCTTGCTCAAAACGAATTTGAGTTGGCAAAGCGTGAGCTTGCGCATAAAGCATCGCGCGCATTCGCCGGCCTGTTGATGGTCGTCGCGGCAATCTTTTTAGTTTTTTCTGCGCTTGATATTCTTACTGCAGCCGCAGTTGCAGGCTTGGCTGAGGCTGGACTGCCTGTATCCGTGGCATCGCTCGTGGTTGCAGGGATCGCATTGGCTTTGGCCGCGACGCTGTTTTTCGTGGGTAAGTCGCGCTTACACCCCAATAGCCTGAAACTCGACAAGTCCGTGCGCAACTTGCGCAAGGACATCAACACGCTCAAGGAGAACGCCCATGTCTAGTGACGTCCAGAATCTTGAACGCAATATTGCAGCAGATAGGAGCATGTTAGAACGTACCCTGTCGCAGCTTTCCAAAGCTCTGTCACCCGAGCGGATTTCTGAAACCGTTGCTCGCGAAGTTCACGCTAGGGGGGATAACATCGGCCAAACTGTCGCCGGCGCCGCACGTGCCAACCCCGCAGCCGCAGTATTGGTAGGGGTGGGTGTCGCCGCACTGCTGGTGGGACCGAAGCGCCCCCAACGTGAACCGGCATATGATGTCCGAACTAATCGGGTGGCGCATGGCTTAGCCAAGGAAGACGTCCTTACCGGCGAATTCGACCGCCGCGTGGCTGCAGCAGATGCAGCAGAAACGAGTGAACCCCTAGCGCCGAAAATGCGCGCAGCATTGAACAATGGACTGGCGCATTTGCCAGAAGGGGCACGCAACCGTGTCATCCAGGCAAGAGAAGCAACTATTGTGGCGCAGGAAAAAATTGATCACCAAGCGGCGATCGCCGCAAGAAAAGCGCGGAGTTTTCACTACCGGCAGCCGCTTTCTACTGCCGCGTTGGCAGCAGGTCTCGGGACAATTGTCGCCGCTCTTCTACCTCCCACGCGAACAGAAGATCACGTAATGGGTGCCAAACGCGACGCGTTGGTGCAACAGGCTGAATTAAAGCTACGAGATGAAATCGCCGCTGCGACCGCAACAGGTGAAGCGGCGCTGCGAGAGGGCATCGAGGCTAGTTATGACAGAATACGTCACAACTAGCGTTTGTGCCGAGCATCACTGATCAATCTAAATGAGGAGAGTTGAAATGACCATTACGACCCATTCTGCCAATGCAGAAAGCGTTCAAAATGCAGACTCAAGCGACAGCGACAAAAACACACCGAAAACCGCCGCCGAAGAAGCTGCCAAAGTTCTTGACTATGCGGCAGAGCAAAAGCGTCAAGTCGGAGATACTGCTGAAGTAACTGTAAGAGAGGTTCGCGACAGTCTCATCAAAGTATCCGACGACGCACGTAACTTCGCTGCGAGAGAACCCCTTGCAACAGCCGCTGGCGCGCTTGCAATTGGCGTTATTCTGGGTATGGCAATCAACAAACGGCGCTAGGGTGCATTTACTGGGGAGCGCGAAGCGTTGCCGATTGCCGCGCGTTACCCGCTTTACCGCGTTGGAAGGCGGCGAGTAACAGTTGTTTAAAGAGGTTTTGCGTTCTCACGTCCGCCTAGGTAAAGAGAGATCTTGGCGCAGCGTATCGGTTCGATTGTAAGGTGCGCAAGTCCCGCGATTTGAGCGCCCTTCGTTTTACCATGAGCATTGCGCGATGAGGTTTCTCGCAGAGAAATCTCAAGAGATGCGCATCATTAGAACGATTAACTGCGCCAGAAAAATTGCGCTAAACGTCATGGGTTTTGAGAGTTTTTTCGCGAGAATCGCTTCACAACATCGGCGATGGGTGTCCTCGTCTCGGTCATCGCCGTCCAATTCTTTACGTCAATGGTATGTAATACTCTCACCCAAAAAGTAATCTAGATTGATTTTTAGACGAAGAACCTCAGGAAAGTAGGAGTTTTCAAGGATTGCTCTTTGATGAGGGGTGGTGGATTGGGTCATCACATATTTCGTTTGTAATAATTGAATATGAGACCCAAACTCGCAATTTTGCTTTTCAATTTATTGTTAGATCGCTTAAGGGTGTATTTATGAACACCTCCTGCATTGCTGGCCAGTTGAGAATTGTGCTTTTTTGCGCTCAATATTGTTGCAAACGGCTTTAAAACTTCGCAGTGAGTCAATGAGTAGCAAAGATTTCTATATTCAACTTCAAAGAATACATTGCTGTGCTATTATGGACATGACGTAATAATAAGAATTGATTATTGAACTCAGCGATAAGCGATTATCTTATGCAAGTTAAGCTACATAATTTAATTCACGGCTCCCTGATTGGCCAATTTCACAGAATTTTTCAATAGCTTTCTGTGAAATTATCTAAACTAACAAAGATAATTAATGGGCTACGCCCAATAGCGCCAGTATAACTACAGTTAAAATCTACAGTACAAAGAAAACTCTTTAAGATCTAGGTAACGTAGCGGTACAGTAAATTCACGTTTACCTTACTATAAATTCAGCATGCAATGCACCTGCGGCTTTTATACTTTTTAGTATATCAATCATATCTCGAGGTGACACACCAAGTGCATTTAAACCCGCAATTACTTCCGAAAGTGACGTGCCTTCTGGGATTTCAGCCAATCCAATTCCTGGTTCCTCCTCAATTTCTGCTTGTGTTCTTGGAACAATAACTGTTTCGCCTTCAGAAAATGGGTTTGGTTGAATGGCGATAGGCGCTTCTTGTATTCTAAGCGTCAAGTTTCCCTGAGATACTGCAACCCTCGATATTCGGACGTCATCACCCATAACTATTGTGCCAGAACGCTGATCGACTACTACCCTTGCTCTCCGTTCTGGCTCTACAGTTATATTTTCAATCCGGCCAAGTGTATGTGCCACGGAGATCATTTGTGCATTTGCGATGTCAAGTTGAACAGTTCCTGAGTCTAGCATCCTTGCAACAATTCTTCCAAAATTTTCATTTATTGCGTCTTCTATTTTTGTAGCTGTTGTAAAATCTGCATTTCTGAGCGCAAGTCGAACTTGAGCCAAACTCGAAAGGTCAAATTCGATTTCTCTTTCAACTCGAGCACCAGATGGAATTACTCCTGCTGTTGGTACACCTTGTGTAACATTAGCTCCGTCGCCTTGGGCTACAGCACCACCAGCTATGATAGTGCCCTGTGCAACCGCGTAAATTTGCCCATCTGCTGCGTTCAAAGGTGTCATGATCAACGTGCCGCCTAGCAAACTGTTCGCGTCTCCAATTGCAGATACTGTCACATCAATTTGACCGCCACCGCGGGCAAAAGGAGGAAGCGCCGCTGTAACTAAAACAGCTGCGACATTTTTTGGCCGAAACTGTTCGCCAGTTACATTTACGCCGAGCCTTTCGAGAATGTTCGACATAATTTCTTCTGTAAAGGGTGAATTTCGCAATCCGTCTCCGGTGCCGTTCAGCCCTACTACGAGCCCATATCCTACGAGATCATTTCCTCGGACCCCGTCAAATTCAACCAAGTCTTTAATTCGTACAGGCCCTGCAAGGAGAGTTGACGCAAAGAAAGTCAATGTAACTACTGCTATGAGGAATACCTTCATAGGAAGTTGACCAAAGAGAGTTGGGAATTGCGAACCGTTACTGAGTATAAACTTTGCAACTGAAACTGAACACTCTCCAATTGCGTAGCAGTTTCGAACGGTTCTGCTTCAAGTAAGGCATTTCGCGCAAATTCTGTTGAAGTTTCTTCAGCTTGATTGCGGACCGAAATCTGTTCAATGCGAGACTCAGTTAATCCGATCCGCGATCTTAAATCTGTTAGTTGATCCTGATTGGATTGAAGGTTTAGGCCAGTAATGCCAAAAAGCTCTGATTGATCTAGCACTGAAAGAGATAGCACTGGATCACTCGCTAATGCGGCAACGCCAATGTTTTTCAATATCTCTTTAATTGTGGCGTCATTGGCGCGGATATCTAATGATACTCGTTCGGTCTCCGATAAAACAAAGGGAGCCAAAGCAGTATCTGCACCAGTGTAGATCAGCGCATCGAAGCCAGCGGGATCGTTGAACCATGTATCTGCTGCAGCCATAATGTCTTCAGGTGTTGTTTGTCCCGAAATTGCTGTCATTAGTTCTGTCAGTAGAGTTTCCGCGTTTTCAAGTGCATTTCCGTCTGTTGTAGTTCCTGCAAACAGACTTCGACCTGCAATTGAACCATTTAGTGCCTTGATTACTGTATCCAATTGAATTTCTGCATTTGCGGATGGGCTTGATGCAATCACGCCTACAGGGCCCGCGCTAGCCATAATCAAGTCTATCCCAAGTTGACCACTGAATTCTTGAACTCGGTCTAAGGAATCTTGCATCGCTTCAGTGAAGTAAGATGCTTCAGTAGTTGCAACTGAGTAACCATCAAGAATTTCTAAAGACCTCTCAAGCCCCGATAGATAGTTATGATTGCCTGCTAGAACTTCGCGTACGTCCGAGACTCGCCCACTTGAAAGTTCGTCGGTCAGTTTAAAAAGATCTTGACGCAACGCAACGCTGCGTTTTTGCAACATAAAAGAATGCGACAGGTCGCCTAAAGAAACGGAACTCATTGCTTAAATCCTCAAAATCGCCTGCATCATTTCATCTGAAGCCTGAATCATGCGAACGTTAGCCGCGTAAGCCTGTTCAACAATGAGTAGGCGTTGTAATTCTTCGTCACTATCCACGCCATTGGCCAAAATTTGCTGTTTGAGTTCATCGTATTGTGATGACGCAAAAGTTAATTGTTTTTCTGCTTGATAGCTATCCGCTCCGATTTGAGATGTTAGGGCCGCTGCCAAGTTGGTTGCAGAAAAAGCGCCAACTCCAAATTCGCCTGACGCCGGTGATCTGGGATTTGTCATGGTGTCAGACAATGATTGGATGAGCCTAGCATCCCCAACGTCACCAGGCACGACTGCGTTGATTCCATCACGAATACGCCAGGGCTCACCTCCTTGGCGGTCATCCACGTCCGGATTTAGGTCCAACCTTGCGGAAATTCCAACTTCGTTCAGCGGATCGAATGCGATACCAGCATCCGTAAAGAGCCCAGGGTCTCCCGCAACCAGCGTAGGATCAACCGCAGGATCCTGAAAACGTTCGATCAAGTCCCGGGCGAAAGCGTCAAGCTGAGTTTGAGCATTTGTGCCCAGCTCATCTCGGATCTCAAATTGTGCACCGAGTGAACCGCCACTCAGTGCACCTCGCTGGCTATCTGTACGCACGGGGTACCCATTTATCGTCAAGCCAGAAAGAGTTCCCCCTTCGATTGTCATATAGGGAGTGACTTGATTGACCGCGTTGAATTCTATTTCGGCGGTGCCTCCATCCAACAAAATGGCTCCACCAGTCGAATACAGTGCGATTTGGCCGTTATCGCGCGCGATTTGTCGTACTGGAACAATAGCGCTAATCTCGTCGACCAGAGCTTGTCTGCTGTCCATTAGCGCGGAAGCATCGCCGCTGGTCACCAATGTGCGCGTGATCTGCGAGTTTAGTTCTTTAACGTTTTCCAATGAGTTTTTAAGCAGATTCACTTGGATTTGGATATCCCGATCAGCGTCGCTGCGTGCTTGTTGCACACCATCAGACGCCTGCGAGATCAATGAAGATAGATCGCGTGCTGAGTCCACGACGATTTGAAGACGTTCTGGTGCATCCGGTCTGCTAGAAGCCGATATCAAGCTGCTTTCAAATTCTGCGAGACGCGACGCAAGCGACCCGGTCTCATCTGGAGTTCCTAGTAAGTTTTCAAAATTTGTTAGAAAGTTCGTGCGATCCGTCGCATTAGAAAATGCGGCTTCTGCCAAACGGAAATCCTGAATGAGGCTGGGATCCACATTCCGGATCACGCCGTCGACAGTTACACCGCCGATCTGTGAGGAGGACAGCGCAAGGTTACGAACCCCGTAACCTGGTGTCATTGCATTTGCGATATTGGCCGAAATGACCTCTGACGTTCGCCCTGCCGCCTTTAGGCCAGTCATTGCGTTTGAAAGTGCACTTGAGATAGTCATTTCAGCCTCACGTATATCTAAGATCGGTCAAGTCAAAGGTCGTATCAACGTTTGATGTTGGTGGTTTCTTGCAGCATTTCGTCTACTGTTTGAATGACCTTCGCATTGGATGAATAGGCGCGTTGCGTTTTGATCATATCGGTCAATTCACCCGCTACATCAGTCGTAGACTCTTCGCGCGCAAATGAAACGATGTCACCAGTCGGGCCATCGCCTGCATCCCAGAGGAAAAACGACCCACTTTCGCGGGAAGGCGAGTAAGTCTGGCTGTCGAAAGATTGCAGGCCGTTAAAATTGGGTACATTTATAAGTGGGACCTGGTACAATGTGCGAATTTCACCTGTATCAAAGGAGGCGCGGACAAAACCATTCGCATCCACATCGACGCCGGTGAAGTTACCAATCGCGGAGCCATCCTTTGTGACAGCTACTGGTGCGAATGCGTAGGACAACTGAGACAGCCCTTCGGTATCTCCAAGAGCGCCAATGTCTATTTCAATTGGGCCAGCGCCGACGGTTACGGTAAGCAATCCCGTCGTATCGTTATAGCCTGGGCTTGCGCCAATTGGAGTGACATCTGCCAACGAGCCACCGCCGGTCCGGGAATCGTTGAATTCCAGTGTGTAAGATCCGATCGAAGTCAATGGATCGACCGAGTCAAACATATCCATGGTCCAGGTGTTCGTCGCCGGATTCCCAGGAGCAGGTACGTCGGGAGTGAAGGTTATGCTGATACTCTGGGAAGTGCCCAGGTTGTCGAAATATTCAACTGAGAGCTGTTCGACCAGCCCGGCAGAGTCATCCTCGGTTTCAGTAGCAGGCAAGTTGATACCCAAAGACATGGACGTTGTTGGATTGCCAGCTAGTTGGCCCGTGGCAATCTGGATAGGTTCCAGACCATCGGCAGTGTCGCGCGGGAAGTTTGGAATTGAACCATCTGCCGCCGCCGGCCAACCCATCAAAACCAAACCAGACTGAGACGTCAGATATCCTTCTGCATCGGTGCGGAATGATCCTGTCGTTGTCATAAACATAGGTGCATCTGCACCTGCAGTTTGCACTTGAGCTGCCTGCGCTACGGGCAACATACCACCGCCACGTACGGCCAGATCTGTCGAATTAGACGTAGAGACAAGGGTCCCCCGTTCATCGATCAAACGCTGTGTATTCGCACGAACGCCACCAGCTGCATACGATCCTCCGCCGGAGGACAAAACCATAGACTCGAAATCAGTTTCGACCCGTTTGTAGCCAAACGTTGAAGAGTTCGCGATGTTGTCCGAGATGGACGCCAGTCGCTGTGAATTGGTTTGCAAACCTGCAACGCCCGCATTGAGCGAGGATGAAATCGACATGGGCACGCCTTTCTGATGTGTTGATCCGATGTTGGTCCACACATAGGCGTCTCAGCTTAACACTGGGCTAACAAATAAAATGCAGTGTAATTCTCTCAATCATTCACGTAGGAGCACGATCTCCACTCTATCGTTCCGCTTTGACATAGGATTTCTGTGAATCGGCTCGCGGTCTGCGTGACCGGTGACGCGTTCCATGCGACCGCTTTCTATGCCTGACCTTTCCAGTAGCATGCGAGTGCGTGACGCGCGTTGGCTGGATGTATTCCAAACTGGGTTGTCCGCAATGACAACTGGTTGTGCGCGCACATGACCGCCAACCGCGATGTTATTGGACGCAGTTACAACGACACTTGAAACAATATCAACAAGTTGCCGCAACAGTTCAGTCGGCTCATCGGTGTTTCCTTCGAATATCGGTATACCGTCCAAGGCAAAGAGCTCGATTACGAGGCCTTCGTCGGTAATACGCGTTGTGATGTGCTTGAGCGCGTTCTCCATCACGGTAGATTCACCGCCCCGGCCCATTAACTCTTCAATAAGTTCTGCGAACTTCTCATCTGCGGCGTCTCTCTCACCACCATCGGAATCGCTGCCGCTTTCGCCGCTGGCAGCATTCTTTTGCGTCGCAAACTGCGACGTCGCGCCCAGGCCATTTTGTGGCAAGGTTTCTTCAGAGAAAATGCTGTCACCACCAAACGCGCCATCACCGCCACCAGATACCCGGTTGATCGGAATCGTCGGCGCAAAGTAATCGGCCAGCCCCTGACGTTGCTGTTCGGTCGTTGCATTTAACAGCCACATCATCATGAAAAAGGCCATCATGGCAGTCACGAAGTCCGCGTATGCGACCTTCCAGGCACCACCGTGGTGGCCGCCGCCCATGACTTTCTTCTTTTTCTTGATGATGACTGGTGCCAGATTGCTCTGCGCGCCCATGTCTCCACCACTCACTTTAGTTCACCCAAGGACAGGGATAACCCGAAGGTGTTTCCGTTCGCTTAACGTGGTCGTGAATTTTTCGGGATCGTTTTCTCTTTCAGTAGCGGACGAGTAATCTGGGCATTAAACGCACAGTACAAGTTAGCTTTGATTGCGTATGCGTTCTAAAACGAGTTGCTTTTGACGTTCTCGAAACCGGCTTTTGTCAAAATCGGATGTCTTGTCAAAACAGTTGTGGCAACTCACACCGTCTTCGTATTGAGAACGTGCACGATCGCTTGGCAAAATTGGCTGGCGACACCCATGGCATAACAAATGCGGGCCTTCCTCTAGGCCATGACCAACGCTGACCCGATTGTCGAACACAAAACAATCGCCTTTCCAGGTGCTCTGCGCTACGGGTACCTCTTCGAGATACTTCAGGATGCCGCCTTTTAAGTGGTAAACGTCCTCGACGCCCTGACCCAACAAATAGTTAGTGGATTTTTCGCACCGGATACCGCCTGTGCAGAACATGGCGATTTTCTTGTTGTGAAAGCGATGTTTGTTTTCTTCCCACCACGCTGGAAAAGCGCCAAAACTTTCTGTTTTTGGATCGATTGCGCCATCAAACGTACCGATGGCGACCTCATAATCGTTGCGGGTGTCAATAACGGCAACGTCGTCGCGCGTTATCAAATCGTTCCAATCTTCAGGGGCAATGTAGTGGCCGACGCGTGCGCGAGGATCGACGTCGGGTTGGCCCATTGTTACGATCTCGCGTTTGATCCGCACCTTCATCTTGCCAAACGGGCGGCGCGCGCTCAATGCTTCCTTCCATTCAAGATCGTCACAGCCTGGCAATGCACGAATGTGCGACAGTAGGTGATCAATGCCTGCGCGAGGCCCAGCAACCGTGCCGTTGATTCCCTCAGGGGCCAGCAAGAGCGTGCCCATGACTTCTTGTTCCTCACAAAGCGCGAGAAGCCGCGGTTTCAAAGCCGCCGGATCCTCAAAGCGAGAAAAATGATATAGCGCAGCGATCACGTACATGGGCGCTCAGATACGCCCCTGTGACGTCTCAGGCAAGAGTGGTTCTGCATTGTCCCGCCGATGGCATTGACCTGTGCGCACAAGGCCCTTAGCCATAGCGCCAAAGGAGATGCGGATGACACAGGCATTGATCGTAATCGACGTGCAAAACGACTTTTGCCCCGGCGGAGCATTGGCGGTTTCAGAAGGCGACCAGATCGTTGCGGGGATCAATACGCTGATGGCAGACGCCACAGCAGTTGTTCTGACGCAGGATTGGCACCCGGCGGGTCACTCATCTTTTGCGTCATCACATTCCGACAAAGATCCCTTTGATCTGATGCACATGCCTTATGGTCCGCAGGTGCTCTGGCCGGATCATTGCATTCAGGGGTCGATCGGCGCGAAATTTCACCCTGACTTGCACTGCGATCGCGCCGATTTAATCGTGCGCAAGGGTTACAATCCCGCGATCGACAGCTACTCGGCATTTTTTGAGAACGATCAAAAGACGCCCACAGGCCTTGAAGGCTATCTGCATACGCGTGGTATCAACAGCCTTGTGATGGTGGGGCTGGCGACGGATTTCTGTGTGAATTTTTCGGCGGTGGATGCGGCCAGACTGGGATTTGAGGTCACTGTGCGGGACGATCTGTGCCGCGCCATTGATCTGGATGGTTCTTTGGCAGTGGCACGGGATGCGATGCAGGCCGCTGGTGTATCCTTCGCATGAGTCCCTGTGCGCGCAATGGGCGGACAGGGCACCGGACCCTCTTGTGAGTACGCGCCCGACGGTGCACAAATGGGAAAGACAAAGGGAGCTCCTTGATGGTTGATATCGCGACCCGGGTATGGAACCACAAGTGGAAGATCGACCCGATTGTCCGCTCACTCATCGACACGGATTTTTATAAGCTGTTGATGTGCCAATCGGTGTTTCGCAACAAGCCGGACACCCGTGTAACTTTCAGCCTGATCAACCGCTCGACGCATGTACCGTTGGCGGAACTGATCGACGAAGGTGAACTGCGGGAGCAGCTGGATCACATCCGGTCCTTGTCCCTTTCACGGGGCGAAAGCACTTGGCTGCGGGGCAACACATTTTATGGCAAGCGACAGATGTTTCGCCCTGATTTTATGGAGTGGTTCGAACAACTGCGCCTGCCGCCCTATCATCTTGAGCGCAAAGGCGACCAATACGAGTTGACCTTTGAGGGAACCTGGCCCGAGGTCATGCTTTGGGAAATCCCTGCGCTGGCGGTGCTTATGGAATTGCGCGGTCGGGCAGTGTTGGACCTCATGGGCAAGTTCGAACTACAGGTCCTTTATGCCCGTGCTATGACCCGGGTCTGGGAGAAAATTGAAGCGCTGCGTGGTATCCCGGATCTCTCAATTGCGGATTTCGGCACGCGGCGTCGACACAGTTACCTATGGCAGGACTGGTGTGTGCAAGCCATGCAAGAGGGGCTGGGTTCCGCGTTCACGGGCACATCCAATTGCAAGATAGCCATGACGCGCGAACTGGAAGCCATTGGCACTAACGCCCACGAACTGCCGATGGTCTACGCTGCGCTTGCCGCGGATGATACGGCCCTTGCGCAAGCGCCCTATGACGTGCTGTCCGACTGGCATGAAGAACACGAAGGCAACCTGCGCATCATTCTGCCAGATACCTTCGGGACCCGTGGTTTTCTGAAGAATGCCCCCGATTGGCTGGCGGGATGGACCGGGATTCGGATCGACAGTGGGGATCCGGCCGAAGCGGCAGAAGACGCCATCGCCTGGTGGGATGCGCGCGGCGAAGACCCCAAGTCCAAGCGAGTCATTTTCAGTGACGGCCTTGACGTAGACAAGATTCGCAGCCTGCATCAAAAATTTTCTGGGCGGGTCAACGTCTCTTTCGGCTGGGGCACTCTTCTGACTAATGATTTCCGCGAGCTCGTGCCTGACAATGCGCTTGCGCCGTTTTCGTTGGTCTGCAAAGCGGTTGAGGCTAACGGGTACCCGACCGTCAAACTGTCAGACAACCCGAACAAGGCCATGGGACCACAGACGGAGATCGATCGCTACAAACAGGTTTTCGGTGTCGGCAGACAGAAAACGCAGCAAGTGGTGGTGTAGTGCCTCCGGATCAGTGTAACCAACTCTGTCACGTGACATAATGATGATCCCAGATTTTTTAGGTTACCGCCCGCATGAAACCCATGTGGCGGTTGCACGTCACGGAGGGTCCAGTCCATCAATCCAGCCCTGACATTGGACAAGCGTCGTGGACGAGGTGCGTTGTCCCTATCCCTTAATTGCTCACTTGGTTATTTTGTCGCTGAGCGCAAAAAAATGATCCGGTTGGCTGCTGTTGTGTCCATGATCGGTGTGCATCAGAACGTATCTTCTAGCGCGCTTTGCGCGTTTTTTAGATGTGTTTCCATGCGCTCTGTCGCCAAAGCGAGATTTCGGTTCCTGAACGCGTCGATAATCCCCAAGTGGTCTTCAATGGCGGATTGTGCACGTTCAAATCGGGAGGTTTCATCCCAGAAATGATGGTAATGGTAGTGAAAAATCAGTGATATAGCTTCTCCGAAGACAGGTAAAAGTCGTGCCCCGGAAGCTTGACTGAAAAGGGCGTGAAACTGGGCATCCAAGGCCGGCATCTTCAGGTAATCCCGGTCTAGATTTGCTTTTAACTGTAGATGTTGTTGCGCGATATCCTCAAGATGGTCCCAGAACGCATGATCCTTTTCCAAGATCAGCACCTGCTTGACCGCGCGCAGTTCAAAAATGCGTCTAAACTCCATGACTTCACGTGCGTAGTCGTCTGAAAACCCATCCAGGACCCAATGGTGATAGGGCTCTTTGCGAATAAATCCAAAGCGGCTCAGACGGATCAAGAACTCCCGAACGGTAGAGGCTGAAACACCAAACCGCCGCACCAGCGTGGCTTCGCTGACCTTTGTTCCCGGCAGCACGCGATCATGCAAGATCCAGTTCATGAACTTGATTTCAATTTCCTGCTCGGTGGGGCGCGCCTCGTCATCGGAGAAGTAATCCCTCGGCAACGGCGCTCTTGTCGGCGCGACTGCTTTCAGATCGGGGCTCAGCAAACCGTTTTTGACCAAGCGTATTGCAATCTTGCGCGCCGTGGTTCGACTGACACCCAAACTGCGGGCAAAGTCAGACAAACTCGTGACATCAGCGTTGTTGGTCAATTGATCCAAAGCCAGATTGTAAGAGCGTTTGAACAGTCTGTTTGAGCGCGCCACCGAAAATTCCCCGCTGTTCTTTATACTGTTTTTTTTAGATTAAAATCATTTGACGCTTTGAGCAAGTTTTCCCAACATGTCCGGACCGCTGAGGCCTGCCACAGGCGCGCAGCGCAAATAACGAACCAAAACGATGCTTCAGGAGGAACCAAATGTTATTTCAGTTAATCACGCGCCGCGCCTTGTTGGTCGCAGCGTCTACCGTCGCCATGTTGGCAGGAACCACGGTCGCTCAGGCACAGGAAGTTTTGAAATTCGGCCACGTATATGAGGCTGCAACGCCCTATCACGAAGCCGCGTTGCGCGTCAGTCAGGCCTTTGAAGAGGCAACCGGCGGGGCCTATAAGATTGAGGTTTTTCCAGCGTCGCAGCTTGGTAAAGAGGCCGCGCTGAACGAAGCGCTGTCGCTTGGAACGATCGATATGATCTACACTGGCGTGGCCTTTATGGGGCAAAGCTACCCACCTATCGCCATTTCAGATTTCCCCTTTACGATGCGGAATTTCGACCATTGGAAAGCGTATGGCACGTCTGACTTGTTCAGTGAAATGGCGGCGGAGTATTCCAATATTACTGGAAATCATGTGTCCGCACTGACCTATTATGGTGCACGCCATGTGACGTCGAACAAACCCATTATGTCTCCTGCTGACATGGAAGGGTTGAAAATTCGCACGCCAAATGCGCCAGCCTATCAACTTTTCCCGGAAGTCACTGGCGCGAACCCGACACCGATGGCTTTTGCCGAAGTGTACCTCGCCTTGCAACAGGGTGTTGTGGACGCACAAGAAAACCCGCTGCCGACCATCCAATTCAAAAAATTCTACGAAGTGCAAACCAACATCAATTTGACGGGACACATTACCAACTCTCTCGTCACGCTCATTTCTCCGAGCACGGTGGGCAAACTGGGTGAAGAAAATATAGCCAAACTGGATATCGCGATTGCCGAAGCTGCCGAATGGGCATCCAGCGAGATCGTTAAATCCGAAAACGAACTTGCGAGCTGGTTCCGTGAGCAAGGCGTGACGGTCAACGAAGTGGATCGCACGCCTTTCATCAATGCTGTGGCGCCCGCGTTAAAGTCTGAGGATATGCCTTGGTCAGCTGAAACTTTCGAGCGCCTGCAGGCCATCGAATAAAGCAAACCAAAAACATCGGGCGCACTGGGATATGTCTCGGTGCGCCTTTTTTTGCTGCGAACATCTACAGGACAGGTCCATGACCGACGACACCACATCACAAACCATTGATGCGCTGCTGAGTGAACAGGAACGTTTGGAAATGGCCGAACTGGAGGCCCGCAGCCACGGCAAGTGGGATTTTCCCGTCTTGTTCGTATTTGGGTTATTGTTCTGCACCGTATTCTTGCAGTTTTTCACGCGCTATGTGCTCAACGACTCATTGTCATGGACTGAAGAAGCGGCACGCTATCTTCTGATCGTCCTTGCGTTTGTCGGGGCCATAAAGTGCCAATTGCTTGATTCCCACATTCGGCTGGAATTCATCGACAATCTCTTTCCGGGCAGTGTGCGCGCGATGAAATTGTTCTCACTGGCCTTGACCACGGGCTTTTTCGCCTTTCTGGCCTATGCGGTCGTGATCCTAGCGAAAACGACGTCCTTTCAAAAAATGGTCTCCCTGCCGTTCCCGAAATATTACCTTTATATTCTTGTGCTGGCAGCGTTGGTTGTCCTCGTCTTGGTGCAGCTCTATCAACTCTACCGCTTGATCTGGACGAAACGCCAATGACGGTCCTTGCTCTTTTTGCCGCGCTCTTTGCTCTCATGTTGTTGAGGGTACCCATTGCTGTCGCTCTCGGTGTTTCATCGCTGGGATACATTTTATTGGAAGGGCTGCCTCCCGTTTTGCTGGTCCATAACTTCATCAACGGCATGAACAGCTTTCCGCTTTTGGCCGTGCCGTTCTTTATCATGGCAGGCGGGTTGATGAATTCTGCTGGGATCACGGCGCGCATTTTCGGTTTTGCGCGTTCTATTGTCGGGTGGCTGAATGGCGGTCTTGCACATGTCAATATCGGCGCAAGCATCATCTTTGCCGGTATGTCGGGCGCCGCTGTTGCAGATGCCGGCGGTCTTGGTGCGATCGAGATCAAAGCGATGCGTGAAGCAGGGTATGATGACGATTTCTCCGTCGGGGTGACGGCTGCTTCTTCGACAATCGGTCCGATTATTCCGCCGTCTCTGCCCCTTGTTATCTTTGGTGTCATGGCGTCAGTTTCAATTGGGGAACTCTTTGTTGCGGGGATTATCCCGGGTCTTTTGATGGCTGTCTCGCTGATGGTGATGGTCTGGTACATGTCCAAAAAGCGCAACTACCCGCGGGATGCGGCGTTTAGCATGCGCACTGTCTGGAGTAGCTTCAAAGCAGCTTTCCTACCTCTGATGACGCCGGTTATTATTGTGGGCGGGATCGTTTCTGGCGCCTTTACACCCACCGAAGCAGCGGTCTGTGCGGCGGCTTATGCGATGGTGCTGGGGGTGTTCGTCTATCGCACGCTTAACATCAAAAAACTTGTTGCTGTGTCGATGGAGACCATCGAGACGACAGCTTCCATTATGTTGATCGTCGGTGCGGCAACCATCTTTGCTTGGATCCTGACGGCAAACCAGGCGGCTGCATTGTTCGCTGAAACGCTTCTCGGCCTGACGCAGAACAAGACGCTTGTGCTCTTGATGATCATGCTGGTTGTTCTGATTATTGGTCTTTTCATGGAAACGATTGCGGCAATATCCATACTGGTCCCGGTTCTTTTGCCGGTCGCGACGCAGATTGGTGTTGATCCGATCCATCTGGGGATCATCGTTATTCTCAACCTGATGATTGGCCTTCTCACACCCCCCGTGGGCATGGTGCTCTTTGTGCTCTCCAAAGTGTCCGGCGTCGCTTTTGAACGCTGTGTCAAAGCCACGATGCCATTTCTGGTGCCGTTGGTTGCCGTGTTGCTGCTTTTGACCTTTGTCCCACAATTGACCTTGTTCCTGCCTGAATTGCTGTATCGGCAGTAAACAGAAAGACACACTCATGAAAGAAACCTGGCGCTGGTTTGGACCTGCTGACGCGATCTCTCTCCAAGAGGTGGTGCAAACCGAAGCACGCGGCATTGTCTCAGCGCTTCACCACATTCCGATCGGAGACGTCTGGAGCACGACTGAGATCGAGAAAAGGCAAACGGAGATTATGTGTGGTTCAGACGGGACCGCAACCGGCCTCACGTGGGACGTTGTGGAAAGCCTGCCGGTATCAGAGGACATCAAACGGCAAACAGGTGATCATAAAGTCCATATTTCCACGTTTCTGGAAAGCATGGAGAATATAGCGCGGGCTGGGATTGAGGTGATTTGCTACAATTTCATGCCCCTGATCGACTGGACACGCACTGCCCTTGAACACCCTTTGCCTCACGGCGGGAACTGCATGCGATTTGACTATGTCGATTTTGCGGCCTTCGACGTTTATGTTCTGAAACGGGCGGGTGCCCGGAACGATTACTCAGATGCTGTCTTGGACGCAGCCAAAGCGCGTTTCGATGTTTTGGACGACGCAGCACAAAAAGCTTTAGCAGGCAACATCATAGCAGGTTTGCCCGGCACAGATTCCAGTTACTCCTTGGCGGATCTCCGGGATGAGTTGAGTCGATATGATAAAATCAGCGCCGCGCACCTGCGTCAAAACTATGTCGATTTTCTTGAACAGGTGACTCCGGCGGCTGAACGATTGGGGTTGCGGCTTTGTTGTCATCCTGATGATCCACCATTTTCGCTTTTGGGTTTGCCACGGGTCATGTCTACGGAGGCCGACTACGCCGCAATGAGGGAGGCAGTGGACAGCCCCGTCAACGGAATCACGCTGTGTTCAGGCTCTTTGGGCGCACGTGCCGACAATGACTTGCCCGGTATGATGACGCGGCTAGGTGACAGAGTGCATTTTATACATCTGCGCAACGTCAAGCGTGAAGACACCCCGGATGGCCACACCTTTCATGAAGCCGCGCATCTGGACGGTGACACCAACATGCCAAGGCTGATCGCCGCTATTTTAAAGCAGGAAGCACTTCGCAAGGCTTCGGGGCGCAATGATTGGAATATTCCGTTCCGTCCGGATCATGGTCAAGCCATATTGGATGATCTGACGCGTCAAGTTCAGCCAGGGTATCCGCTGATCGGTCGCCTGAAAGGCCTTGCAGAACTTCGTGGATCTATCGCGACGGTGCAGGCGCTTGCACAAGACTAGAGGATAGTCGAATTGCGTCAGGCGCACGCGGGGGAAAGCGAAAACGCTGTGTGCATCCATGGTTCGGGGCGCGTATTGAGATTCCAAGCCACAGGTTAAGTTTTCAAGCAATAAACGGAAAGGGCTGACCTATGCGGCCAGCCCCTTTGACTGCTTTCAACCGACCCGGCGCGAGCCGAGGCTTTTTTCCCTACAGATGCGGGATTGTATGATCCTTCGCCTTTGTCTTTCAGAGACACTCAGAAACCTGCGGATTTGACCGAAGGTGCGGCACGACCCGCTTACATCCGTCGATGCGTCCTCGTTTCCCCTACTCCGATTTCAGAACTGGGCCATTACAATAGGGCAGACAGCCTGTTTTCATGGTGCCAATGGTATCGTAATGGGTGGTAAATCGCCAGACCTGAGTTCGAGGCGCATGGGGTATTCACCACGCGCAGCATCTTTTCTTAATGAAAGACCAAGCGACAAGTCCGCCCAGGCAGATGGGCTGAGCGTGACGGTCTGCCAATCCACCTCAGCCTGATACGCGCTGAAGACTTTATGTGGGTTGCCCTTCATCTGCTGAGCGCCAAGCGTGGGAAAAAGGCTGTCGCTGCGCATTCCGATCCAGCCCACGGGTGTCCAGAGCTCAGTCGCCGAAGCCCCGCTGCCATCGTCTAGGCGACCAGCGCGCAAAAGTGTTTTTGCTGTGGCTGTCGGCCTGATTTTGATGTCGGGCGCGGTGAAGCTCAAGCTGTCAAACGGCAAAAACTGGAAACCAGCGATATCAAACAGGCCCAAAAAATCGCCGCCAGTACTTTCGAAAGTGAACGTGTTGCTTGCCAGTGGCACGATCTGTCTGTTGGCGAGGTTTCCGGTGTCGGGCAGACCTGCGCCTAAGTTCCAATCGCCAGTGAAGCGGAACCAGTGTTTGTTCATCGACGGGTCGAGCCCAAACTCGCCATTCAGGCTGATGTTGACGAACAGATGCGCAAGATTGATGCCGGTGCCTGGGATGTTGTCGGGTGTGATCTTGAGCCCGAAATTACACTGCCCGCCCATTCGCAGGCCTTTTGAGCCGACTGATACATGCCCACCAAGCCAGTCTTGCCCCTGCCAGCGCAAAACACCTTTGGCCCAGGCTTCAAAGCGGTCCGATGCAGCAGTACCAGCAGGCAGAGGCTGTGCGCGCACCCCGCCTGCGCCCGTCAAGGTCGCGCCAAAAAGACTCAGGCGCGTCTCTCCTGTCACGTCGAACTCCGGGCGCACTTTGCGCCGCAGATTAATGCTGCCCTTGCCTGACAGGGTGATGTCGCAAGCGCCAAGCAAGGGGATCGGATCATCGGGGGTGCTCACAGCGGGCTTGTGAAAGTTAACGTCAAAAGTCGCACGGTGATCGTTCACGTGGACGCGCAGATTGGCGATTTGACGCCCGATCAACGTCAGATCACCCGCACCGTCAAAGCTGAACGAAGGGTTTTTCGTTGTGCCACTTTGGCTTTGCGCGACAGGGTTTACCACGCCGCTGCCGGTTAGTTGCATTGCGATGAGGCGGGGGGCACCGTCAGCCTGGGGGGTGTAGTTCAAAGCACCCGAAAAGGCGAACCGTTCATGGGAAATCTGGCCTCGTCCTGTGATTGTCGCCGCCCCGCTGAACAGATCGAGTTTGGCGGGCGTATCAATCGCAAACCGTCCATCACTGAACAGTGCCAAACGCGCGGGGCGCGCGGCCCCTCCGGCTGTAACCGAAAGCACGCCCCGGATGGGCTCCCACAAAATGGTACCTTCCGCTTCGATCCGACCCCAGGGGCCGGTACGCTTTTGCCCACCGGTTAAGAGTAAGCGCCCCGCACCGGCAAAGGGGAGGGCAAGTGGCAGGCCAAAAATCCGTAGCTCAAGCGGTTTGATTTGCGCGGTCGAGATCATCGCGAATGCGCCATTCTCCAGCAGCTTGCCGAAAAACCGGATCCTTTGGGATCCCGCGACACGGAGGCGCGCGCCAAAGTAAGCGCCCGAGGTTGATGTACCTGCCCCCATTTCTTCCACCGGGATTCGTGTAAGATCTTGCGCTGTAAACTGGCGAAACTCGATCCCCTTGAATAAATCGAGCGCTTCATTGTTGTTGACGAGACGCTGCCCGGCCAAGGTATCCACTGGGCCACTTATCGCCGTGTTAGGCACTGCTTCGCCCAGCATTGTGCGGAGCGCCGCAGCAGCGCCTGCGCGTGTCTCGGCCTGTACGGTCGGCGGTTTTGGTACCTGTGCTTCGATCAACGGCGGGGTTAATCCTGAAATGCTGTCAAAAGAGGCTCGGGCTTCGGCCTCTGTGGCCAACACGATGCAGGCGCTTGCTTCAAACCCGCCGACGTGACCACCCGCGCGGAACTTACGCAATTCAGGTGGCAGCAAGGAGATTAGAGTGGCGGGATCAACCATCGCTGAAGCTTCTTGTAACAGAGCTGTTGTCACGGCGAGATCGGGCGCATTCAGCTCTTCAAGCGCCTCCAGGACCGAAGAAACTGGCCCGGCGATCTGCTGTGCCATATTGATCAACGTGCCCAGGTTGAGCGTGAACCCATAGCGTTTATCAACCATACTGGCCGTTGCGGGAAACATTTGGGTCACGTACTCGGGCAACTGCACGTAAGCGTTGTCCAGCCGGATAAAAAACGTGTTGGCCAATGCGCCATCGGCATCGATTTCCATTGCTGGATTGCTGATGAGACCGAATGCTTCAAAAACTGCCACTGGCGATGGGTTTGGAAACGGGCGCTCGAGCGTAAAGTTTACTTCAAACCCGGCGACCCTGAGATTGGCCGTTAATGTGCGAAAGAATGGGGCAGTCGGATCAAGAATGTAGGGGATTGGGATTATGGCGGTGGATCCCGCCACAATACCCGAAAACAAATGCAAGTCGTCGATGATTAGTGTCGCGCCATTGCTGTCGTTCCCGACTTCAATGTCACCATCAAATTTGATATTTGGGGCCAGTAGGAATCCAAAGAACGGCGAAAGGGCCAGACGTTTAAAATCGACGTGCAGAGCGTCTTTGGCGATAACTTCCAAACCATCCCAATGCGGACGGCGGCGATTGCCATCCCAGATATAGTCAGGTGCGCCCGGGGTGCTTAGGTCGATGTCAAACTGCGGGAGAGGAATGACAAGGGTGACCTTGCCAACTGTCAGGACAATCGTGTCAAGCTGGAACGCTATCTTGTTGTAGCGCGGCAGGCGTATGCCAGCACCCAGCGTCTTGGACAGATCCGCGTCTTCGATCAATTGAGAAGGCCAGACGAGCGCACCTTTGAAGCCGAAAGCAAGAGAGTTTTTGGAGTACCCATATGCAATACTGATGTCATCGATCGTGAGGCTGCCATCGTCATAGGGCGATCCAAAGGACGGAATGGGCACCGGTGTGCCACCGCTCAGCCGGGCAAAGATGTACTGCGTCGACAGACCCAGTGTCAGACTGTAGTCCTCAAGTGGTTTGAACGGATCATCATCTGCGAAACCTTCGATCTTTCCCTCGCCGCTGATGGCAATGCCGTCGGGATTGTCGAAGGGGATCGAAATTTTGATATCTGGGAATGTCAGTTGCAGTTGGCTGTCAAAATGCAAAACGCCCAACAGAGTCTCGTGAATAAGCGTGTCCGCATGCACCAGTGACTGAAAAACCGGTGCGCCTTGGGTTCCGACCCGCGCATGTACCTGCATCAACAGTTGCAACATGAGTTTGCGCAGTTGCGCGCTTGCCTTTTCCCGCTCGGCTGCCGACAGTGTCACTGGATTGACATCGCTGTGCTGGATGTCCTCCAGCTGTGCAATACGTGGGTCAATTTCGCTGTCTATCAACGTATCGAGTTGCGCGTGTGACCACAGCGCATCGGGCCCCTCAAGTAGATCCAGATCGGAAACGGAGATCGGGTAGGTCGGCATTGCCAGAGGGATGGAAAGGTCGGTCAGACCAAGGGCGAATTCATCGTCAGACAGTCTGATCCGGGCATTCAGTGTCGGCAATCCGGTCATATCTATCGCTAGATCCAGATCAAAGGAGAAACTAAAGGGATCTTCGGGGTTTCCGGTGCTGTCGCGGACCAATGACATGGTGAAACCCGAGAGAGAGAAGCCAACTTCGAATTCTGCGTCGATGTCAATGTCACCGCCTTGCGCCCCGCTCTGTGCAAGCGCTGCGATCATGTCGAAGATGTCCAGTGAGAGACTGGCCTCTTCGAATGTGCCCTTTAAAGTGAGTTCAAAATCATCATCCCGAAATGTCAAACGGGCGGATGCCATGCCCAACACTTCATCAAGGCCGACACTGCGGAGTAGGCCTGCCATGCGCGGTGCGAAAGGTATGTTGGATGGCACCATTGGACGAAAGATGAAATCCCCGGCGAGGGCCAGCGTGCCGCCAAAGGTGCTTGTCTCATCTCCGACGTTGGCTGCGATTTCCAACCGAAAAAAGCGCGTTGCGATGAATGGATCGGCAGAAAGCCCACCTGGCAGCCTTAGGTCCATGGCAATCAGATCTTCGAGAACGAGCCCAGCGGAGGCCGATGCATCGCCTGTATCCCCGGTTGCGATATCGATCTTGAACTCTGCGCTAACTACGCCATCGTCACCGGCTTGCAAGTCTATAAGGTCCATGCCTGGAATATCCAGCGTGGTAAGTGCCTCGGGCAAGCGCAGCTTAAGCTTGGCTGAAAGCGCAATGTCGATTTTAGTGCTGTCGCGTGTTGCGTCCGACAACGCGCTACTATCCGCATAAGTGACACGGAAAAAACTTTCAGCGGAGAGCACGGTGGGGCGCAGATCGGGGGGGATGAAATCCCAAAGCCCATCCAGATGGCTCACGCCTGAGAACAGTTCGATGACGACCTTTGTGGGGCCCGCCGGATCATCGGTAGCACGCACCCAGCGTACTTCCGCGCGCAGGCTGGCGGATCCCTCCAGCGACAGCACCTGCAAATCGCTGGGAATAAGCGTGGAAAGGTCGCTCCAACGGCACGCACCCGCGATCATGAATTCTTCCAGCATGAAATCGCCAGTCTCGCTGGTCTGCCCTGAGATCTTGGCCTTGGCGTCACGCAACTGCGTAAAATTACCGAGTTGGATATCCCCCAGGGAAAAGGAAAACGCGTCGTGCATGTTTTCGTGGACAAAGGAAAAGCCAGCATCGTTGACCGTCAGCGCCAAATCGTTGAGACTGACGGCAAAACTCGCCAGACCGGATAAAGTAAAACCGCTCTGGTTCAGTAGCCCGCCAGCCTGGAAACTGCTGAGCGTGAGGGCACCGCCAGGGATCGCGAGAGTAACAACGCTCTCGCTGGCTTTTCGCAGCTGAAAATGGGTGGCATAGCTATCATCAGGCGTCTCTGGATCGCTGCTGTAGCGCAAACCGAACGTGCAGCCAAAAACGGTCGCAAAAGCCGGGATTTTGATGAACCCATGCACCTCAAACGCTTCGGGAACGTTTGTTCTGACGGTGCCTGAAGCATGCTGAAGCGCGACCTGCCAAGCTTTATCAAAGATTGAGCCCAGGATTTCGGTCCGGTCCGGGTCAAATACACCCTGATCGTCGAACACAACCTGCCAGCTGAGTTGCAGATCAAAACTGAGCCCCTGATTGCCGATGCCAAGATTGTTTAGGTCGATACGCAGACCGGGGATCTCTTCGCCCAGAATGCGCATCTGGGGCAACCAGTACAGGGATGCGCTGTCAGCATAGACGCCGCGAAAGCTATCATCAAAGCCAATCTGACCCAAACCTGCATGCCAATCCGCGTCGCGCAGTATGAGAGATGCTCCCTCAAGCGCCAGTACAAGGCCGGTGCCCTCTATCATGAACGGATCGACCGAGGCGATGATGGTGTTGTGCACGGTAAGGCCAGTGTTCGAGGATATGCTGACCTCGGCACCCGCAAATTCTGCCGAGACATGGTCGCGTGTGGCGTCGTCCTCGTAACGGCTTGTGCCATTTTGTGATAGAACGCGCCGCATTGGTATCAGGGCGTCATGCGTGATCAAAATGGAAAGAGGTAACGGGCCGACCCGCACATGCTGTTCGGGATACGCGCGGGCAAAGAGGGAAACGGGGGTGTCGGATCCGCCGAACCCAAGTCGAATAAGATCCACCCCGACCACACCCAGAGTTGCGCGCTCACCAAAGATGATGAGCGTCTCAATCGACAGCCCCAACGCAGGATCCACATCGACATCAAAAGGGCTTAGTTGCACCGCTTGCAAAAATGCATCGAGCGGGCGTTGCAAATACTCCTCCGGCCATTTTGTTGCCAGAATGTCTTCGATAGAAATGAAATGCCCCGGCATCGTTCCCCCTACCGCCCCGTCGTGGACCAGTGATTGCTTTTGTGGTTCGTCCGGATAACCCCGTAGGTCTCGCCGAGTATCGATAGGTCAATGCGCGCGGGATCATTGACCCCTTTAGAGAGGTCTTGCGGCCGGATCGTCAATGTTCCGGGTCCATCGCCCCGCGCAACGGTTTTTTCACCTGTCCATGTAAACTTCATATCAAGCGCGATGCCTGTGCTGTGATTTGACGGATAGGCGGGCGGTGACGGATTTTTCCGACGACTGGCCGGATCGGGATCGTAGATGCCAAAACGCACGGCCAATTGTTTGGCTGCTGCGATAGAAGCTACAGGATCATAGGTGCCATCGGTGCGATAGTGTTTCCAGCTGATGGCGACTGTATCGGGGCGCACGTCAATCTTTTCAGGAGCCAGCCCGGTCGCGATCTTGTAGGAATAGTGCATCAGGTAGGCGCGTTCGGGCGGGCGGTAGGCAGATATCACATTTGGAATGATGCTCTGATCCGCAAGCGCCAAGACGAAGCGGCTCACGTTTTGCTGAAATGCAGGTTCGAGCCAGGCAATGTCCATGGGGGGATGAAATTCTTCCCACCAATCGCTGCTGCTGTTGCGCAGTACATCGACCTCGAAAGTGAATGGCATTTCGATCCCGTCAGGGAACGTCTGCGTGGCTGTGACCACCTTGCGGCCATGGCCGGAAAACTGGATCTCGAAAGCGGTTCCACTGCCCGTCTGAGGCCGCGCGTCCGGTGCTTCAGTAGCCCATGTCACGGCTGCACCCGCATTCGCCAGAGTTTTTAGTGTCAACTTTTCGTTGATGGCGACGGGTCGACCCACAGGGACAGGTACGGCCAGTGGCAGTTCCTTATCCTCGTTCAACAAGGACGAGAACAGCACTTCGTGAGACAGGAGATGCCACGTCGCTTCAAAGACGTACTGCGCGGAAAGCTCTGCCTGCCGGTAACGGAACAGATCGACCTTCCTGACCTTGGGATAGAGCAATTCATAAGAAAAATTGGCGACGTCAGGCTGCGGTAGAGCTGCGACACTCAGCGTGCCTGAGGTATTCTGTTCCACCCGCCGCACTTCTCCGATGTTAGCCCCGCTGGTGCAGTGCAGCAATATCGAATGGTCGTAAAAAACGCGCAGCAGGCCCATTTCTTCGGCCACGCGTCTGCCGTTTGACAACAGCGCTGGGTTGCTTTCTTCCGTAATCAGCCGTGGATCGCTCACGGTGTTGGCGGCCAGCGTCGGTGGGGTGGTTGCGGCGAAATCCTCAGTGCCATCAGTCAACGGACCAGCCGCTTTTCCATAGAGCAAACGGTAGCCTTGGTCCTTCACCTTTACTCCAATGGCTGGAATAATCTTGGGCTGCCAATCCAGCGTGCGTACGAAAACGCGTATCTCATCCTCTACGGGGTGACCCGCATCAAGTTTGTAGGCTTCAAGGATTTCGGTCACTTCGCTTTGCAGCGCCGTGTCGGTTTTGAGTCGCCCGTTTTCTATGACCGGTAGATAGACTTGGTCTGCGGTGGCTGTATCGCGCACTTGTTCGATGCGGGTGGCAAACACAGGCAACGTGATCCCGGGCGCGGCGAGTGGTGGTGCTACCGCTGGGCCACCCAGAACTTCAAGCGCCTGATCGAGCGTGGATACGGCTGTTTCGAAGTCGTCCTGTTCCACCTGCAGCATTTCTGCCCAAAGCGCTTTGCGCAGTTCTACCACGGGATTGTCTGTTGGATCAGCAGGAATGTCATCGCGGACAGACACGGCCACCGCATGTTCCCCTTCCTGCGTGAGCGACCGCGTGAACATGCCCGCAGACCCGATGATGGCAAAGGCATCGTCAAAGAGGAACAGCTTGGAATGCACCACGTAGCCCGCTGCTTCATAGAAATGAAAGCGCGCCTTGCGAGCGGGCAGCAGCAGCCTTTCGTAAAAATACCAGGCCAAGAGTGTGCGTGGAAGACGTTTGCGCGGGCCGTCTGCGGGATCTGCGGTGCCAGTAAATACAATGACCTGTAGGTCAGGACGTGCAGGATCTTCGAGCGCTACACGCAGCATGTCGAAAATCTCTAGCGACTCCATCGCTTGATCTTCGATGTAAATGTAACGCGTCGCTGTGCGGATCGCATGTTCCAGTGCTTGACGGATTTCAAACGCACCCTCCGGGGCAAAGCTTATCGGCGCTTCGCCAAATCCAGGGGTAATCTTGGGTATGGTGCGAAGTGATTGCACGAAATGTGCTTCATCGCCTGGCGTTGAGGCGTATCTAATCTCTGCCAGCATGACCATATCCGAACTGGCGGGTATCGCCGGGAACTTCCCATAGTCATGTTCGGGACCCAAATCCTTGCCCAGGAAAATCTGTGGATTGTACCCATGTGCGCGGCGCGAGATGTTCTCGTTCCACATCTGCTCGAAATACAGCGCCATCTGGCGGATTGCTTCGTTGCCGCGCACCTCGGCTTGAACATCGTGCCAGTAGTTTTCAAGGCTGCCATGAGGTGCGCGCTTGAACCGGTCGGGCGCAAGATCGAGACCACCGGTGAAACCTGTGCCTTCATAGATGCCGGCGCTCACCTGCCGGAGCACCAGCGCAAATTTTGCGTGACATCCACCTGCAAAAGCGTCGAGCGTGTTGACCATCAAACGGTCCGCCAGAACACCTAAACCTGCTTCGCGATACACTTTGCGCCAGTACGGGACGGTCAAGGCGTTGCGCTGCATGTTGGGTAAAGGCGCAAGCAAATTTATGGTGTCTTGGATCGCGCCGGTCATAGCGGGCGAATACACCGGGCGTAAGATATTGGTGTTAATCCACAACAACACACGAACCTCGACCCCTGCCATGTGCAATTCAGCAAGCTTGCGGCTCAGCAGAACTTCGGTTGGTGCATCAGGGGCGGCGCTGTAGTTTGGGACCATGACCCAAGGATCAATATGCCATTTCATCAGGCAAACTATGTCGCCTGCTTTAAGTTGCTCCATCTCGCGGGCCAGCGCGTGGAAGTATGCATCACCATCGACCAGAGGTGTCACACGACCTTTCGCGGGAGGCGCGCCGATATGAAATGGAGACGGCATAGATTATGTTAACCCGTGTTTTTCGTGTTTGTCACGCTGCTGCTGCAAACACGGGTAGAGTGGATGTTCTTTCGTAGTGCGAGGCGCGTCAGGCAATCTGCGAATAATTCACGGCATGATTTCAGAATTTCAGAAGTTTTTTGCAGTTGGCAAACAGGATCATTTAGGCATTAAGCTGGTGATGCAAGCGCCTGGCAATCCAGAGATACGAAGGTCGCGATAACGTTCGGCATGGGTTTATGGATCTGGCTTCCTGCAAGTAAGACACAGAAGCGCAGAGAAACGGATGTAAGTGGTTTGAACGTTTGAAGAAGTAACTTTTGTGTGCGCGGTGTGCGTGTCCTGTTTGTGTCGCTTGGGTTAGAAAATTGGATGATCGCTTTTTTCTCATACCTTGGGTGTGGCTGTAGAGTACAGCCTTCCACACCACCGTATAAGAGAATTTTAACGAAAAAAATATAATATAAATATATAGTTATGGATATTTTTCCAGCATGTGCTTTGAGGCAGAAATATCGTCGCACAATGTGATTGCTCCGGGCGACATGGATGAAGTTCTAGATGGCTATGGCGGCCACACCACGCTAATGAACGGCGCTGAACTTACACTTATGTGTCAAGAAGGTATTGTCAGGTGCCACGCGCTACGCTGGCATGTAAGTGGTGATGTGTCCGGGCGATTTGCCACCAATTCTTCGATTCATGATACCTTCAACAGGGGCGTGTCGAGCCATGCGACCCAGAACATCTGGATCGAAGACAGCGCGATTTCTAAAACTGCTGGGCACTCTTATTGCGATAAAGGCAGTGCCAAGTTTGGCAATGTGTTGGAGAGTAATTTGGGTTTGAACTCACAATAAGCTGATAGTCGTGAAGAGGCTGCGATTGGGGCGAATCTCACAACTGTTTCAACCTAATCGATCACTATTCCGAACACTCATCTGATCGACAACCGTGCAATTTGTTGAGAGGAGGCAGACTTTTGGGATTTTAGAGAGACCGGCGTTGATATGGAGTGTGTGGCGCTCTATTCCATGAATGTTCCAGGCGAGCAAAGCCATGGTGTCTGGAAAGTAATACATCACACTGCAACGATTGATATGTGCCTGACCGACATCTTTATAAAACAGGAACGAGCGATCAACGATTTCGACTTTGAAAACGAGGCGGGCAAACGCGCTGGATTGGATTAGAGAAGTCGAGGTGGCCGATGGACTGCTCTAGAACTCCAATCCGTCGGGCGAAGATTCTAGAACAGCCGCGACATGGGGCTTCTCTGCAGAGGCTAATGGTTCAAAATGAGATGCGCAAAGAGCACCATAACACTAACCAAAACTAAGTCGTAGTAAATGCGCCAAGTGACCGCCCAGGCTTCCAGAGGATCAGGCGGCCTGCCTTTGGCTTGCATTAAGCGCTTTGCATTTTAGCAGCTTTCTGACGTGATTCATTTGCATGATTTAACGGAAGTGAAAGATGTTTTTAGATATTTAAAGTCATGTTGAAACCTAATCTCTGGATGTCCTGTGTTACTCTGCTTGCCCTGGCGATTGGGCCACTTTCGTTTCTGGCGTCGCACTCCGGCCGCGCAGATGATGGCGACGTCTACATTGTTTTCGAAATTGGTTCATCAACACGCCTTACCAAAGAAATTTCATCCGCTGGAGCATGGGAAATAGGGCCGAAGCGTCCTCCGATGTCACGAATGATTCAAGCGTCGACGGCGCCACATGCCCAACTTAAGCAGGCCGGTTACGTCATGATTCCCGCAAGTGCGTTGGCCGCGCTTTGCGGCATCGAGCTCACCAAAGCACATCAAACCCCCAGGATATAGTCGTCATGTTTGCAGCATTACTTAATTCTCCAGTTCGCATGGTATTCGCCGTCGCGATTGCTTTGCTTCCCTGCGTGGTGGCTGCCGCATTTCTAGCAGGTGGAAGCGTCTTGGTAACCACACTAGTATCACTTGGTTTTTTAGGCATAGGCTGGATGATGGGGCGAAGCATACCCAGCCTAATTACCACTGGAGCTGCTGTTGCTCTGGTCGGCCAGGCCATCGCCTTAACCACTGCACTCCAAGGGCATCCCTGGCAGATTGACAGCCATATGTTGTTTTTTGCGCTTCTGGCTGTTCTTGTGTGCATGCGCAGCATTCCGGCAATCCTGTTCGCCGCAGCCATCATTGCAGTGCATCACGTGTCGCTTTCGATTTTAATGCCTTCATTAATCTACCCGGCTGGTGACTTTCTTGAAAATATAAGTCGAACCGTTTTTCACGCAATGATCGTCGTGTTGGAAACTGCTGCACTTGTTGCAACAGTTGCTCAATTGGATCGGCTCAATCAACAAATGCGGATTAAAGCAGAAGAGCTTGAGGAAAGTCTAACACGATCCGATCAGGCACGGGAACATGCACAGAAGTCCCAAAAGAAAGCTGAATTTGCCCAGATCGAAGCGCAGGAAGCAGCGCAGCGAGAAGTCGAGATTGCCAAAGAAAAAGAGGAAGCGGATCGTAAGGCGGCTGAAGCGCACGACGCAATGATGAACGACCTTAGTCGGTCTTTCGGCGCGGTTGTGGAAGCTGCCGTCGAAGGAGAATTTTCCAGACGTGTTGACGCGCGTTTCTCCGATCAAACACTCAACGAACTTGCCGAAAACATTAACCTCTTGCTCGGTGGGGTAGATCAGGGATTATCCAAAACAACTGAAGCACTGGATCGTGTTGCGGGCGGCGATCTGACTCAACCCATGGAAGGTGAGTTTCGCGGCGCGTTTGGTCATTTGCAGAATACTGTTAACGCTATGATAGACGAGCTGAGATCACTTGTTGTTGAAATCACAGGCAGTGGGTCAACGTTGGTATCATCTTCGGCAGAACTACGAGATACTTCGGATGTTTTGTCAAAACGGGCTGAGCAGAACGCGGCGTCTCTTGAGGAGACGTCCGCCGCTCTTGAAGAATTATCCGCTAGCATCAAACAGGTTGGGGGAAGTGTCGCGAGCGCAAGCCAGGATGCACAGGCGGCACGCGAAACCGCGCAGTCTAGCGAGGTTGTCGCAACTGAAGCTGCTGCCTCCATGGCGAGCATCGCAGAAGCCTCCAAAGAAATTACGAGAGTAGTTGGTGTAATCGATGATATTGCGTTTCAGATTAATCTGCTTGCCTTGAATGCTGGTGTCGAAGCCGCACGCGCCGGGGAAGCCGGCCGGGGTTTCTCAGTCGTCGCCTCGGAAGTTAGGCAACTGGCGCAAAGAGCGGCCGAAGCATCAAAAGAAATCGGTGCAGTAATCACAAAGAGTGACGCAGCTGTATCTGAGGGCGTTGAAAAAGTATCGGGCGCTAAGTCTTCGCTTGAAGACATTGCTGAAAGCGTGATTCGCATTTCCAAGGGCGTTGAAGAAATTTCCTCGGCAATAGCAGAACAGGCAAACGGTATAGGAGAAATCACTACGGCCGTTGGCCAGATTGATCAAAACACGCAGAAACAAGCAGCGTCATTTGAGGAAGTTACGGCCGCAAGTTCCCTGCTGGCAGGCGAGGCAGACAGTATGACGACATCGACAGCGCGTTTCCGCATAGGGCAAGGAAACAAAATTGTTGACCCTGAGGGGGCAGATAGAGCGCCTATCCGGCCTGATATAGGATTGAAGATTGCCGCTTCTGGCAGTGGATCTGTTGGCGGTGGAGGTTGGGATGAATTTTGATTTCCCTGTGTGGAACGCTCCAGCCAGAGTTTCGTTCTCAATGAGAGTATTGCTTAAGAAGCCAGCAAGAGAGGCGATACAGCTGTGGTCTATTTGGTTGAACCACCCCACGGGCTGAATGCTTTGTCTTTCAACCTAGGTTTTTCACCAGCGTGTTAACGTAGCGAGGTGCAAGCAAAGACACGCTCTGCACAAGGCAGTTCCTTTCCTGAAAAGGTTAAGAAAAGTGCAAGGTGTCAGTCGTTTGGCATTCGGTTCCATGCATCTAAAGCCGCTATTTTATAGGCTTCGGCAAGCGTGGGATAATTGAATGTGTTTTCAACGAAGTACTCCAAAGTGCCTTGTAAGTTCATCACGGCCTGTCCGATATGGACAAGCTCAGTCGCTCCTTCCCCAACGATATGGCAGCCGAGAAGACGTCTTGTTTTTAACGAGAAAATCATTTTCAGCATGCCTGTTCCCAAGCCCATGATATGACCGCGGGACGTTTCTCTGAAACGAGCAATGCCGCTCTCATACGCAATCCCGCGCTCGCGAATTTCTTCTTCTGTCATGCCTATCGTGGACATTTCAGGGACGGAGTAGATGCCATAGGGAAAAAATTCCGGCGCCTTGTGGGCTTCTCGCCCGAGTGCATGACAAACGGCGATCCTGCCTTGTTCCATTGACGTGGATGCCAGGCTGGGGAAACCTATAACGTCTCCCGCGGCATAAATATGTGGAACGCTGGTCTGGAACGTTTCAGGATCGACAGCCAATCGCCCACGATGATCGACGTCTAAGCCACATTTGCTCAGGTCCAAGGGGCCGGTCGCACCCATTCGGCCTGCTGCAAACAAGACGATGTCAGCACGAATTGTGCGGCCATCTTCCATGTCGATTTGACAACGGCCATCGTCTTGTTTCGATACCTTTTCAACTTTGCGTCCAAATCGTAAAACCATGCCTCGATCCCGGAGTTGATGTGTAAAATCGTCAATCAACTCCCGGTCGATAAAATCCAACATTGTGTCGCGTGGCTCGACTAACGTTACATGTACGTCCAAAGCGCTAAAAATTGTCGCGTATTCAATACCAATCACACCGGCACCTATCACGCAGATACTTTTTGGAAGATCGCTGAGCTCGAGGATTTCATCACTGTCAAAAATAGCTTTCCCGTCAAAAGGGATCGTTTCTGGTCTGAAAGGAACAGTGCCGACGGCCAACAAGAAGCGCTTTGCTTCAAACGCAAAAAGCTCGCCTTCCTCCCCAGTTACTTCGATTTTCGATGCATCAACGAAACGAGCTTCGCCGCGCAGTGTGGTTACCTGGTTGCGTGCGAACTGGTGCTCAAGCACGTCGACTTCGTGGTCCAGTGTCATGTCAAGCCGGGCGCGTAAGTCGTCCGCGCTGAGATCTTGTTTGACTCGATAAGACCGTCCGTAAAAGCCACGCTCCCGCCACCCGGAAAGGTTCAAAGCGGTCTCTCGAAGAGTTTTGGAGGGGATTGTCCCAGTGTGTACCGATACCCCGCCAATCTTGTGCCCCCTTTCCACGACTAAAACGGTTTCGCCAAATTTAGCAGCTTGAATTGCGGCACGGCGTCCTGCTGGTCCGCTGCCAACAACGATGAGATCGTAAGTTTCCATATTTTGAAGGTCGTTCCAGATGAAAGCCAATTCAACTTAGAAGAGTGTGATTCTTCAATTTTCGCAAGAGCTTCGAGGCCTTCTAGGTCATTCGATGTACTGGGCGGCTATTTCTGGTCAGTGAAAGTGGCACTTCTGCAATAGAATGGCAGCCTTTGAAGGTTCACACAGAATGATGACGTCCACACACGTTCTAGCGCCGAAGCGATTACCCGTGCTGAAGGCGCATCACTTTTTCATCTGGCAAAGCGGCAAAACTTCGATTCAAAATCGTTGTTCTTTGGAGTTATCCGCAGTTGACGGTCGGGTTTCACCCCCTTACACGCTCGCCTTTCTGTTCAGCAGTGAGGGGGACCTGTCATGGCATTGCATCGTCATGCATTGGGCATAGATTTTGGCACTTCTAATTCAGCGGCTGGATTCTTGCGTGATGGTAAGCCTCAGCTGATTCAGCTGGCTCCTGGGCAGTTCACAATGCCAACGACCTTCTTTTTCGATTTTGAGACGCGGGAAACGTTAATGGGCGACCCCGCCAATAGAGCCTTGCTGGACGGAGTAGAAGGCCGATTTATGCGGGCTTTGAAACGTGTGCTGGGCACACCATTGATGCACGAAAAACGGCAGATCCTGAATGAGCGTGTGACTTTTGTTGAGGTCATTGCACGCTTTTTGAAACAGATCAAAACATGCGCGGAGACCGAGACTGGTCTGGCGTTCGAAAACGCCCTTTCTGGCCGCCCGGTCGTGTTCCACGGCGTGGATGATCCACGAGAAGAGCAAGCGCAGAAGGATCTGTGCGCCTGCTATCTGGCTGCAGGGTTCAAAGACGTTAGTTTTATGCCAGAACCTGAGGCCGCCGCCATCGCCAGTGGCGCCCTAGAGCAAAGCCGTGGGGTTGGATTGATCGTTGATATTGGCGGCGGAACCTCTGACTTTTCTTTGTTCGAGACGCTTGAAGGTGGCGTGCAAATCCTCGCGAACCACGGTGTCAGGATCGGCGGTACGGATTTTGACCGATCAATCAATATCGATCGGGTGATGCCGTACCTGGGCAAAGATACACGGTTGAACAAGGTCATGGGTGCGGGTACGGCACCGGTTCCTGTGGCTATTTTCAATGATCTGGCAACCTGGGAAAAAATACCGTTTCTTTACACCGCTCAAAACCGACGCATGGTCGAGGGCATGACGCGGTTGGGGACAGAACCTGCGAAGTTGCAGCGTCTGGCAGATGTGCTGGAGCATGAACTTGGGCATGAATTGGCGTTTGCCGTCGAGCGCGGAAAGATCGCTGTGAACTCCGGGGACGAACAGTCTCGCATTGAATTGGGCCAGGTTGAACGGGGGCTTTCGGTCCCTTTACCCGCAGATATCTTGACGTCCATTCTCGAGCTCCACGCGCATGCGCTCCGTCAAGGTGTGCAAGAAACGCTGCGTTTAGCGGATCTGGATGCGCGACGCGTGCAGCGGGTGATATATGTGGGCGGCTCTAGCTTGATGTCGCTGGTATCAAACACAATGCGATCGCAGTTTCCTGACGCACAGCACAGCGTTTCTGAGGTATTCACAGCTGTCACTGACGGGTTAGCACTTGCTTCATCTCGCTTTTGATGGCGGCACACTGAATTCAAGTCGGTACAGTCCACGCCTGAATGTCAGTATTGGCCTAGCCACAGCGTGCTGAACCGCATGTCAAGCGCTGTAGGTGTGCGCTGGTTCATCCTAAAATGTAGATGACACCAAAGGAATGTGCGATTTTTTTGCAATTGGCGCGTCTTGTTGGAAAACGATAACTCCAGCGTCTTTATGATCATGGAACAATAGGGTTTATTCCGTCTGCGCTTGTGGAAACACAGGATGTCCTACACTCCTGATCGCTGTCCCAAAATGTTCGAAACCATCGCTGTGATGATGGAAAAGGATTGGCCGGTGCTGTCGCTTGTGACTTGTTCGATTGGGAAATCGATGCGAAAGAGGGTGGAATGCAGGGCCAAGGGTCCTCAATGGGTACGCTTATTCGGCGATGTCTTCTGCCCAAAGCTCTGGCTTTTCTTTGATGAAACGCTTCATCAGAGCTAAGCAATCGGGATCGTCGGCAATCACCACCTCAACGCCCCGAGAACGTAAGAACTCTTCGTTACCTCCAAAATTCACGGCGTCGCCGATTACGACGCGGGGAATACCGAACTGAATGATCGTTCCCGAGCACATCATGCAGGGCGAAAGCGACGTATAAAGTACCGTATCGCGATAGGTCTTTTGTCGCCCGGCCTTCCGCAGCGCGTCCATTTCGCCATGGGCAATCGGGTCGCCGCCCTGAACCCGTTGATTGCGCCCGCGCGAGACAACCTCACCTGCGCGCGCGAGAACTGAGCCGATGGGGCATCCGCCTTCGTCAAATCCAGCTTTTGCTTCCTCATAAGCGGTCCGAAGCAGTTTCTTGTCATCATCCGTCATCATCTCGGGGCCTTATTGTTTTGCCGGGGGCGTTGTGAAGTATGGCAGTGGCTCCACCGACGGTGACCATGTGCCTTGTTCCGAAAGAGTATCTAGGTGGTCAATGATGCCGCCCAGACTGGTGAACCATACGTCTTTTGTGTTCAGGGTCTGCTCTATCCACTTTTCGACCAGACGCCAGCGTGCCAAGCGCCCGGTCAAAAACGGGTGGACGATCAACATAAAAAAGCCACCCGCCTCATATTGCGCGTCAAATTCCTCCCAAAAGCCTGCCAACCCGGCGGAGGGAGATCTCACGGGCATCATGTAACCGATCTCATCGAAATGTGCGAAGGGTGGCCAATCGTCTGTGCCCCAGTGCACGGGCATTTCGTAAAGCTGACCCTTGGAGGCCTGCAACACATGTGGGATGTCGTCGCCCATCAGAGAGCTGTCATAGCGCATCCCATGTTCCAGCATCAGATCGACGACCTCATCGGTGATGTTGTAGACTGGAGCGCGATAGCCATTTGGCGTTCTCCCGCAGATCCGTTTGTGTGCATCCAAGGCCCTTTCAAAAGGTTCGCGTTGATTGCCATAGGTTGCGATCGGATCTTCGTGAATCCATCCATGGTGCCCTATTTCATGCCCACCTTTGAGGATCTCTTCGACGGTTTCAGGGTACTGCTCAAGACACCAGCCGGGGATAAAGAACGATTGCTGCAAACCAAACCGGGCATAGGTGTCCAGAATGCGGGGCAGGGCGACGTTCGGCCCGTACCGCCCCATGGAGATCGGATAGAGCCTGCGATGGCTGTCGTCGGGGCGCGCCACGTGGATCAGGCTGTCTGCATCCATGTCAAAAGTTATCGAAACAGCACATTTGGCACCATTCGGCCATGGGATTGGATTACGGATCATGTCAGCGCTCTCCTAAAATATTGGCGTTCTGTGTGTCCCAACTGAGCCAAAGGGAGCTGCCTGGTTCCAAGTCGAGCGCCATCAGCGCGCGTTCCTGCATTTGCACTTTGAACTCAAGCGTGTCAGCACCCTCCAGAAACAGGGTCACAACCGATCCGATGAATTCTTCTGATATCAGCGTAGCTTGCGCCTTGTTGACCGCGTCAGGTTCGGTCGAGGACAACGTGACAAGATCCGCCGACACCGTGAAACTGACCACTTGACCCTGCGCGGGAGGGTCTTGAGGCGTTTGCGCGACGAACGCGCCTTGCGGTGTTGTGATCTGCGTGCCGGTCGCACCTGTGCTTGCGACTTCGCCGGACAGGATGTTGTTGCGACCAACAAACTCGGCGACAAAACGGTTTGCTGGTGATCGGTAGATGTCCTTGGGTGCACCAATTTGCGCAATGTCGCCCTGGCTCATGATCACCACGCGATCCGCCATGGCAAAGGCCTCAGATTGCGAATGCGTGACATAGACAAAAGTGATCCCGAGTTCCTTTTGCAATCGGGTCAGCACACCTTGCATGCGGATCACCAGGTTTGCGTCTAATGCGGAAAGTGGTTCGTCTAGAAGCAGCATTTGCGGCTCCATGACCAATGATCGTGCAAGCGCGACACGTTGCTTTTGCCCGCCTGAGAGCGTCGCCACATTGCGTTCGGCAAAGTCGGCGATTTGCATCCGGTCCAACCAATCCAGCGCGCGACGTGTGCGTTCAGACGCGTTCACGCCGCGCATCTTTAGCCCGAATTCCACGTTTTCACGCGCGGTCAGAAACGGAAAGAGCGCCAGTGATTGCCAGACCAGAGGAGTATCGCGATCATGGGGTTTCACATCATTCATCAGACGACCGCCGATGTGAATTTCGCCCGCCGTCGGCGCTTCCAACCCGGCGAGCATGCGCAAAGTTGTGGTCTTTCCACATCCAGAGGAACCCATGATGGCCAGGAATTCGCCTTCGTGGATATCAAGCGTCATGTCACGTACAGCGACAAAATCATCGAAGCGTTTTTCGACATTGCGGAAGGTAACGAGCGGATCTGTCATGTCAGGAATGGCTCTTGATCTGGCGGCTGATAAAGATCACTTGGGCCGCGATCACCAGCGTCATGGAAGTCAGGAACACAAAAGTTCCGATGGCGTTGACGGTTGGGTCAATGTTGCCCTGAACGATCTCAAGGATCACGATGGGCACGGTTTTGTTCAACCCGGATACGAACCAGGCCACTGCGAATTCATCAAAGGACACGGCAGCGGTCAGGCATAGCGAAGAGACGATGGCCGGCATGCAAAACGGCAAGATGACATGGCGCATGGCTTGCCATTCAGTACCACCGAGGTTCCAGGCGGCAGCCTCCAGATCCGGATCCATCTGATGCAAACGTAGCCGGATGATCGCCATTGCAAAGGGGGCGGTCAGGACAGAATGCGCCAGAATGATGCTCCACAATTGACCGGACAGGCCTAGTCGGGACAGCCACGCCAGCATCGCCAGCGCCATGATGATCAAGGGGATCGTCGGCGGCAGCAGGATCAGCGCGAGATAGGGGCCTTTGAAGCGAAAGTTGTAGCGGAAATCCGTGTATGCGGTGCAGAACCCGAGGAGTGTCGCCAGAACGGCGGTGCTCGACGATACGATGACAGAGTTGCGCACGGCCTGCCAGACATCCGGATCGTTCAAGATCTTGACGTACCATTCGGTCGAGAATTCGCCCAGCGGGATCGTCGGAAAGCGTTGGGAGTTGAAGGAAAAGACAAGGCTGAACATGATGGGGGCGAAAACAAATGTGAAAATCAGGACGACATACATTGCCAGAACCACATCCAGCCCACGCCCGCGCATCACCGTGCCCCCTTTGATTTGCGATAGGCCAGCACGATGGCCGTAAAAGCCACGGTGAACAATGTCAGCATCATCATGATGGCGACCACGGCTGCACGGGGCCACTGTTGGCCCGATTTGGTGGTGTCTAGGATCAGGATCGGCAGTGTCGGTTCCTGCGATCCGCCCAGGTAAAAGGGGGCGACAAAGTCTCCGAAAGCGAGGATAAAGCAGAAGAGTGCAGCCACGATAAAGCCGGTTTTGGACAGGGGCAGTACCACGCGCCAGATCGTAGCCAGTGGTTTGCAGCCCAGATTGCGCGCGGCTTCCACCAGTGTTTTGTCGATGTTGGCCATGGTCACGGTTTGGAGGATGACCGCCAGCGGTAATGTCAGTGTTAGATAGCCAATGATTGTCCCGAAATGCGTGTTCAACATCTTGAAGGGGCCGAGGCCCACATATCCCAGCATCGCATTGAGAACGCCGCTTTCCGCAAGGATCACGTACCAAGAAAACGTACGTACGAGATAAGAGGTGAAAAACGGGATGATCAGCAAGAAGACCGCCCAGCGGCGCATGTTGTCAGAGGCGCGAAAAGCCAGCGCCCATGCGGCGGGAAAAGAAATCAGCATCGCGATGCTTGCACTCAGCGAGGCGATGAACAGCGTGTACCAGTAGCTGTCCCAGAAAAAACCGCGTGTCAGCATGCGCTGCCAGTTCGCGAACTCAAAGGCCTCGGTCATGCGATAGTTTTTCACCAGGAAAAACGAGATCGCGACCATGAAGAGCACGGGGCCTATGAAAAATACTAACTGCCATAGGATAATGGGCAGACGCCAGGTCAGCGCATAGAGGTCGATTTTACGATTTTGGCTCACGCCGTTATTTCCTTGCCAGATGGCGGGCGACCTCGAAAGACCGCCCGGCCAGCACGCCCTCAGGCGTTTTTGTATTCGGACCAGAAATCGTTCCAGTCTTCGAGGCTTTGTTGTTGTGGGATGTCGCGATAGTGGATGCGACCCTCATTGATCAAAGCGATTGGATCATTGGCCATACCATCCATCTGGTGGCTGCGCATGGCCTCGGCCGCATCAACCTCTTGCAAGAGCGCGCGTCCGGCTTTGGTGACGCAAAATCCTGGATAGGCAAGCATTTGCGCAGATTTCACCTGACCTTCGGGCGACATCATGTATTGGATGAACGTCTTGACCAGATCCGCCTTCGCGCTGTCTTTGCCGATGCAGTAGCTTTCGGTAAACTGAATGCCACCCTCTTCGGGAATGACAGATGCTACAGGCGCGCCGTCGCGCTCCAACACACCGGTGATCCAGTCGCCGATACCGCACATGGCCAGCATCTCGCCGTTTTTCAGACCATTGAACGTGCCGCCGTAGTCAAAGAAACCGCCAACTTGCGGGCGCAGGCTCATCGTCGTGTCTTGCACGGCTTGCCACTGATCGTCTGTCAGATCCCACAGGCCCGCACCGTTACCGTTTTTAAGGCTCATCATGCCGAGGCTTGGAAGGTGCCAGTCGAAATGTCCAACCTTGCCCTCAAGCTCTGGCTTCCAGAATCCCTGATAGCTTGCGGCTTCTTCTGCAGTCATGGCCGTGGTGTTGTAGGAGACGCCCAAATGCCCACCGCGCAGGATCATCGAATAGAGCGTGTCGCCATCCCAATGCCCCGGAAACTTGGTGAAATCTTCGTGCAACATATCGTCGAACGGGTAGTCGTTCGCGTCGAGCTCTTCGATGTAGCCAGCGGCGTTCAATTGCTGAACAAACTCGCCATCTGACAGGATGATGTCATACGTGCCAGGTGGCGATTGCGCGATCAATGCCAACATATTGTCCCCACCTGCATAATACTTAGGCACAAATTTAACATTGTTGGCTTCTTCAAAGGCCCCCACCATGTCCGGTTCGCCATGGCCGTACCATGCGAGCATGTTGATTTCGGTGGTCTCTGCCCAGGCGCGACCGACGAAAGGAGCAGACAAAGCGACCCCTCCGCCGATCCGCAAGATGTCTCTTCTAAACAACTGTTTTGGCTTTAGTTTATTGTTGTTCGGCATTATTCATACTCCGCTATTGTCATGTTCTTTTTCAGCGCCGTTTATCGACCCGCAGGGGCGTTTGGAACCTATTGTAGTCAGGTTAGCTAGAATCTTTCACCATAGGAAATTTATGGCCCATATAGAGTCATAAAGATCTATTATGCGATGTGCCTTGTTTTACGTCAGAGCGCAGGACGTTTTCGATCGTTTGTGTCAGTCTTTCAGCGACCATATTGCCCCAACTTCCAAGCCGGGTCTGACGATAGAACAGGCCGATGCGCAAAGGCTCGAGCGGTGGCAATCCTTCGCTGGCCGGGACTTGGCGCATGCCGTCTTGTGTCGTGGGGGTCGTCAAGCTGGTAAAGCCCAGCCCGTCGCGTACAGCTTCTTGCACCGCGTCGATATTGGGGCTCGAGAAAATAACCCTCCAGCTCCGCTCTACCGACTGCAACGCGTCGGTCATGCGCTGCCGGTAAACGCAACCGGTGGGATGTGCGACAAGTGGTAAATCATCGAACTGGTCAGGGCGAATGCTCTTGGCGCCGACCCAGACAGGTTGTTCACGCCATTTCTGGACAAGAAACTGCGGATCACCGGATTGATAAAGTGCTACAATGATATCAAGTTCATCGCGCAAAAGCGCATCATGTAGATTGTGCGAGAGATCGCAGTTCACTGTAATCCGCAGTGCATCACTCTTCTGCAAGAGGCGCGTAACCTCATGTTGTAGCAGCCGCACGCCGTAGTCCAAGGGCAGGCCGATGCGCAAATCCGTATCCTTGTCCGGGCGCTCGAACAGCCCCATCGCCATGTCATTCAACCGCAGGATCTGTCGCGCATGCATTGCCAGTGCTTCGCCCTTTTCGCTGACATGCATGGTGCGCCCCTTTTGCCGGATGAGCTTGTAGCCCACCAGGTTCTCCAGCCGCTTGATCTGGAGGCTCACGGCGGGTTGTGACCGGTTCAACAGCTCTGCGGCATGGGTGTGGCTTTTGACCTCTATCACAGTGATGAAGGTTCGCAGAAGGTCGGTCGGCAGATTTACGGTGCGCATGTCCGTCAATTTCAAAACTTTATCGATGGATTGCAATAATAAATTTCATAAATTTGAAGGCACCGCATAATCTATGTTTATGCAACGCGATGCTTTTCACAAAATGTTCAAATCTAACGGGCCTGTCGTACTGCCGGTGATCCACGTGCTTGATACGCCGCGCACCCTGCGCAACGTGCGCGAAGTGATCGGGGCAGGCGCTGCGGGGTGTTTTTTAATCAACCACGATTTCGCACCTGAGCCGTTTCTGCCCATCATCCGGGAGGTGCGCAGTGCGTATCCGTCGCTCTGGATGGGCGTGAATTTTCTTGCGGTCACTGGAAAAGTTGCTTTTCCGATGCTGGGAGAGCTTGCGCAAGAGGGCGCTGCTGTGGATGCCTACTGGGCGGATGATGCCCGCATCGATGAACATGGCGAAAACACTGAGGCGCGTGAAATCGCGCAAATCTACGAAGACAGCGGCTGGAACGGGCTTTACTTTGGCGGCACCTGTTTCAAAAAACAGCGCGAGATCGATCCAGCGCATTATGGTGATGCTGCGCGCTTGGCCTGTGATTTCATGGACGTCGTGACGACGTCGGGTGTTGCTACAGGGCATGAAGCCGAACTTGGCAAAATCGATACCTTCCGCGCGGCGATCGGTGATACCGCGCTTGCACTGGCGTCAGGGGTCAGCGCTGAGAATGCGGAAACCTACAGTGATGTGGACTGTTTTATGGTCGCCACAGGTATCAACGAGATGGGTAATTTCTATGACATTGATCCCGCACGGCTGGACGCGCTGATGCAGGTGACACGCTCGATTGGACAGGGAGAGACATCATGACACCACAGCAAAACGGTCCACGCGACGATCGTTGGTATCTCAATATCATGGCGCCAAACACGAAAGGCGATAAATTTGCCTGGCTCGACCCGACGTCCATCTATATCAATGCGCGGGCCTTCAATGATCTGCTCGATGATCTGATGGCTGATCTTGATGGCGTGGAGTTTGATGTTGTTGCGGGTCTGGATGCGATGGGCTTTGTATTAGGGGCCGCATTGGCGGCCCGGCGTGGCGTTGGTTTCCTACCGATCCGCAAGGCAGGTAAGCTCTGCGTGGACACGGATAAAGTGGCGTTTGGCAACTATTCAGGGCGCACGCAAGACATGGAGATGCGTCTGCCGGCCTTTGCGCCGGGAACGCGGGTTCTACTTGCGGATCAGTGGGTTGAAACCGGTGGCACCATGGATGGCGCGATCCGTCTTGTAGAGCGTCAAAACGGTGTGGTCGCGGGCCTTGTGGCCATCGCATTCGAGGAAAACGCGCGTACTAACGGGTACCGAGAGACCTATCCCTGTGCTTCTGCGGTTGTTCCAGGGTCGCGCTGGCAGGCCGAATGCAATGCGCAGACTTTGACGAGCTTTGCAAACTATCGGCCGGAGTCGGCATTTCCGTCCTAATCAAAGATCTCAAACTGCAGAATGTCAGGGGCGACACCTACGCCGTTTACAGGTGTGAAGTCCTGGGGGCAGGCTGACATCACCGCGATGAGATCGGCTTCTGCGCGCAGCGAAATACGATCCCCTGGTTTTGCGACAGGCGGTGCAAAATGTGTGGTGCCATCAGCCGCGACCGGCACGTTCATCCAGATATTGAAGGGAGCTGGCACACGCGGTGCTTCCAGACCAATTGCCAATAACGCCATGCGCAGATTGTCGGCGCAATTATCGTGATACGTAACGCAGCCCAATTCACGGTACCGCGCGGGGTCGCAACTAGCCACCATGGTGTCATGGACGCCGGGCGAAGTGTCGTGAAGTATTGTCATCAATGGCCTGCGCAGGTTGGTCACAAGGGGGTCTCCGGTTTTCGGAAAAATGGAGCCCAATGTGGTGTGTAGATGGGCCATCGATAGATGTTCGTTCAGATCTTTCGCTGCAAAAGCCCAAAAGTCGCACACTTGATGGCCGCTGGGGTTGATGACACACAGCGTTTGGCCGCGGCGCAGCTTTACGGCTATGCCGCAGCGCGCTTCGATCGTATATCTGCAGTCAGTCTGTGCAGTCCCATCCGGGGAAATTGCCAGTTCAAGGCTACGATTTGATCCAAAGAGACCTGCGTTCTGAAGATCGTGCAAAACAGCGCTCCTGCTACCTGTGTTTCTTCATTAGCTATCGGACCATAAAACGGGGCATTTTGAAATATGAAAGGCGTCTGCACCCTGCCGACACGTATTTCGGACATATTCTTGACGGCACTGGTAATTTTCTGAAAGCAGGCAGGCTTTCGGTGGTCACGCGTGCGGGGATGTATCATACTCCGCCAACGTGGAAATGTGTGGATAGGAGCCGTGATGGAAAAGGTTGTCGTTTGTATAAACTGGGGCGAGAAATATGGAGCTCCTTACGTGAATCGTCTCCATGCCATGGTACGCGCAAACATCACGCCGCCTTTCCGTTTTGTTGCTTTCACAGATTCGCGGACAGGGATGCACCCTGAAATAGACTGCTTTGATCTTCCAGAAATGCCCGGCTTCATGCCGGAGAATACCAAAGGACAATGGCCAAAGTCGCGCCTCTGGGCACTGGAACTCGGAGATTTGGCAGGGCCGTTTCTATTTCTGGATTTGGATGTGACTATCACCGAGTCGCTTGATCCGTTTTTTACCTATGGTGCCCCAGAAGATGTCGTGCTTGCGCGGAATGCTGCGAAACCGTTCCAGAAGCTGGGGCAAACGTCTATCTATCGAATGCCGGTGGGCGCATTGGCACCTTTGCAAGCGCTTTTTGCTGCGGATCCGCAAGCCGTTGCTGACAAGTATCGGTTTGAACAACACTACGTAACGAAGAATGCGCCGAATGGGGTCAAGTTCTGGCCAAACGGCTGGGTGCGCCACTTTCGAATCGAGTGTATTCCGAGCTTTCCATTGAATTATTTTTTACCGCCGCGACCGCCCAATGGTACCCGGGTGGTCATTTTTGCGGGCGCAATGAACCCGCCTGATGCGATCGTTGGTCAATATAATAAGAGCAATCCCTATCTGCCGCCCCTCGCGCATATCCAACGCGCTTTGAAATCAAAGAAAAAGCTCAAATCCATCCGGCAATTTGTTCGACCCGCAGTATGGGTTAAGGAAATTTGGGAGCGGGCCCTTGAGGTTGAACAAGCTTCATCTAAAGATCCGAAGTAATCTAAACAAAAATCGGATCATGGCCTTGAACCTTCTGCTTGCCTGGCATAGTAGGGCGTACGAATTGGCGCGGGATGGAGCAGCCCGGTAGCTCGTCAGGCTCATAACCTGAAGGTCGTAGGTTCAAATCCTACTCCCGCAACCAACGATCCTTGCGATAGCAAGTTGTCTAGCGCCTCGGCCTCCGAAAGGAAGTCGGGGTTTTTCTTTCCTGCCGCAAAGCGCAG